>NZ_JBMQSG010000011.1:0-655101 GCF_057361365.1 Lacibacter sp.
GGCTGATAAACAGCAAAAGCAGGAATTTGGGCAAGCTGCTTAATCTCATGGTAAGTTAGTCGCTTCAAAATGTTTGCAACACTAAATTGTGATACAAACACTTTTTTTGCAATAGGTGAAAACACCCATCAAAGAAATTCAGAGCGTTCAAACTTGTAAACTAAATACGAATTTTGCACAGCAATTGTTCCAGCCAACACACATATGGTTCAAAAAAGACACAGTTGTCATCCGCATTCAAGCAACAGAAATATCCAAATTATTTTAAGCGTAACGTAATTTTACTTATTAATTTTGCGGAAATTACGGATTTGTCACTTGTTCACATCGGTTAAACGCACTTTCACATAAAATTTACTGACGCTTTTTTACCTTGACCCGAGAATACATGTAAATTGAAATAACTTCATTAACTCACTAGTCAAACATGCCAAAACAGCGCAATAAACCGGAATACACTGTTGAATTAGCGAGCGATGTGAGTGTGTATGTGAATCAGATAGGTGATATTGATGGCAATAAATGCTTTTTAATAACAGATGTTGCTGGCAAGTTCAATTCATTTGTGATAACAGCCGACGCACTCCCTTTAGAAGATGAAATTCTTACCAAGAGACAGCAAGAGGTTGCCGGGCAATTGAAAAAAGAAATGCAAAGTATTGTTAATGGCGAACAGCTTAGTGAGGTTCAAAAAAACAACAAGGGTAATTAATTGATCACAAAAATCCCCTCTCCGCTCATTTCCAGCCCTTTCAATAATTTCTTCAGATCTTCTCTAAAAACTTCCGCATCAATGCTGCGATAAAAAAAGCCGCTCAGCCCACAATGTTCTAAAAGATTTCGGGAATCTTCATCCTCCTTGAAGAGTTGGCAAAGGACAATGGAATGACTTGTCATTTTCATAAGCCTTTTAACTGCATGTAAATCTTCTTTTTTAAGGACACTTTCATCAATGACGATCAATGGAAAATGCTTTCGAGAACAAGCTTCAATAGCCTCTTCAACGCTCTCGTGTTCTGTAATACTATCAACCAATGTCGATTCCATCTTCAGCAGTGCAGCTACAATACCGGCACGCACAAATTCATAAGAAGAAACCACCAGCACGGCAGCAGGCGCTGTAATATTCTTTTGCATAGGCATAGAGTTGAAAGGCTTACACTATTTCTCCATCAGCTTATCTTTCATTTTTTCCAGGAATACTTCCTTGTAACTCGCACCTATCGGAATCTTTACTTTCCCGCTTTTAAGTATCAGCTCATTATTTTCCATTGAAGAAATTTGTTTAAGCGCTATAATAAATGATTTATGTATGCGCATAAACTGGCTGGCAGGCAACCTTGTTTCAAGGTCTTTCAATGAAAGATAAGCCAGGGTGGATTGTGCACCACGATGAAAGGTTACATAGTTATTCAACGCTTCCACATAATCAATATCATCAAGATCGATCTTAAGCAGCTTTCCCCTCCTTCCTGCTTTTATATAAATATAATCGTTGGGAATCGCTTCAAGATTTGCAGTCGTACGGTGTGCTAACACATCTGCCACCCGGTGCACAGCTTTTAAAAAACGATTGAACTCTATCGGCTTCATCAAATAATCCACTGCATCAAATTCATAGCTAGTAACAGCAAATTCTGAATAAGCGGTACAGAACACAACTTTAATTTTTTCATCCAATAACTTCACAACCTCTATCCCATTCAATTCATCCATTTGAATATCCAGGAACACAACATCCGGGCTTTCTCTCTTTATCAATTCAATACCGGCAAGAGGATTTGTTTCAGTACCAACAATCTCAAGATTGGGAATACGGTCAATATAACGCTTCAGGATATTGATCGCTGGTTGTTCGTCGTCAATAATTACACATTTTATCATAAGGTCATGATTTTACGGTTAATTCAAAACTATAGAAGTCGTCGCTGTCATCAGCTTTAAGAGTATACTTTCCCGCAAACGCAACATCAAGCCTTTTGCGAAGATTAGTGATACCTATGTTATGAGATGACAAATCAAGATTATTCTTTCTTTTTTTGTTTTGACAATAGAAATAAACTTCCGACTTCCTTAAGACTATCCTGATTAACAAGGGATGCAACGGGTCTTTGAGGTCGCCGTATTTAAAGGCATTCTCCACCACTGTAATGATCGACAACGGAGGAATCATTTGGTCTCCAACCTCACCTTCTATCGTGTAATCAATAACTTTTGAATGTCCGAAACGGATGTTATTGATTTCGATCAATAGTTGCAGATGATCAAGTTCTTTACCAATAGAAACCTTATCACTCTCAAACTCCACGCTTTCTAAGGAATAACGCATGATCTTCGAAAGCTTAAGAATATTATCTGCCAGGTCTTGCGAATACTCCAATGCCTGCGAAAACAAAACATTCAGCGTATTATGCAAAAAATGTGGATTTACCTGTGCACGAAGAAAAGCATATTCAAGCAACAGCTTATCTTTCTCCGAGTTCAGTTCATTTTGTTTCAGAATGGAATTCTCCAGTTCATTGCGAAGTTTTTCCTCTTCCAGCTTTCTTACCTCACGCTCTTTCCTGAACGATTCTGTTACATAGAAATACAACATGGCATAAGAGAAATACTGCACATATCCCAACACAGCTCCATGCAAAAAATCAGCAAAACGATTGGTACTGTACAATTCTATACCAAATTGCGGGAGTAACAAATAAACATAGATATAACCAAGAAACGCCATCACCACAAATACAATTACAAAAGAGGCAATACTCCATATCACACCTTTTTGTTTGTAAAGGTTCAAACAGTAAATACTTATATAAAATGTAATACAGAATGGCAGCAAAAAGAAAATGGTCGGGAAAATCTTTACATCCGGTTTGGCAATTGAATTGGCGGTGTAAATAAAGCTGGCATAAACGATCCATGCACATATATGCACAAGAATATGAAATGAACGTTTGCGGCTTCCAGGCATAAGTGTTGTCATAATGCAGTGATTCGGGGTTGCTTAGTAAATTTCAATCTATATAAAATTAATAATCCCTTCCTGGTAAAGAATTCGCTGCTGTTCTTCATCAAGACAGTCTTTATCAATTGCTTCATCGAAACAATTGTTTAAAACATCATACAAGTCAGTTGAAATCTCAAAGAAAGAGTACGAATGTTTTTTCAAAAGAAAGGCTTGCCCATGAACTTTAAAAATACCAAATCGGGTTGAATTGAAAACTATTTTTTGGAACTCTGATTTAGGATTTTCCTTCTTTATTTCATTGACGGGCACACTTATAATTTTTGCAACTTTATGAATGTACAACCACCCCTCCCATTGTTCAGGATATTGTGTGATAATGGGCGAAATGAGATCATAAATTTTCTGTGTTACTTCCGTTGCAAAAATATCTCTTGGCTTATCCTGGTCAGGATTTATAGGGGCAAAGAATTTTAAACAGATATTGTCCCAACTTTTCCGGCAACTAATCACAGTAATTATTGGTACGTTGGCCGCATACGCAAAAAAAGCAATACCTTTTCTTGCATATAACTGTTGATCTAAAAAATTAACAACGCAGGAGTTTTCATTTTTTTTTGTTTCGATTCCTGCGCCGCTGTTTCCATCAATATATAAAACAAGGCTGCGTCCTCGCTTTAGTTCACGTAGCATTTGCAGACCTGCAGTTTGAGCTTCAGCGTCTATAATATTAAACCCTGCTTTTGATCGATGAGCGGGAAGATTTTTGTACATCGTTCCGAATAAATCCCCTTCTTTTTCAATCACCTCTTTTCCAACTACGAGTGAAAAGGGAATTTCATGTTCACAAAGAAAAAGATTTAGCAAACGATACGAACCTGTATGAAATGTGCAGATGATAGCAGGTTTTGTTTTTAGCAGGTTCGCACATTCACCTTCAAAACCTTCGGCTTCCAAATACTCCAACACATTACGATCACCCTGTTCAAGCGCACTCAGGCGTTTGTGCAGTAATATTTGTTTAAAAAGCGTTTCATGTCTTTCAATTGCTATATCAGGAAGATAATTTATCAAGCCTGCACTTACCATTTGAAATTGCCCGTTTAAGTATTCATCTGCACGAACATTCAAGTCGTTCGTAAAATAATGGATCAGTTTATCTCTTTGTTCTAAATAATTCGATTGTAGCATTAATGCCAGTTTGAGTGAAACATCTGATAACAAAAAAGGAATCTTTAGAAGATTCCTGCGGGAAACATGTTGTCATTAGCCACCTGCTCCTGGAGGTAAAGGCGGCTGTGTATCAATACAACTGCTTTCAAATAAAAACGACAATACACCTGGGGAGTACGGTTTAAAACGGCTCTCCATGTTTTCAATGCTTAAAGCATTTTCTAAATTCATAATTATTAGTTTGACTGTTAATGATCTGCTGGTACTCAGCAGTGTGTTTACAAGTCAAACATCAGAAGAATGAAATGGCTGTAAAAAACTATTACGTGTAGTTAGAAATAGCCGATGTCAAGAAAAAGTTAGCCGATGTCTTGTAAAATAGAATGCGCAATATCGGCCCATTTATAGAAATGCTGATGGGAAAATTTTAGCATCATTTAAATGAAAATTGCAACAATTACTATCTGAAAAATGAATAAGAAGATGCAAGCAACGATCTCAATTGTAATTTTCTAATGCGTGAGTAGGTTGTTAAAAATTGAAAGTCTTAAAATTGAATTGGAGAATTATACAAGTTTAGTTTTTGTTCACTTTCCTTTAATAAAAGATTCCTCATTGGCCTGGTAAAATACACTGTTCTTTTTAAAGCTGCATTGCTTTTTTCACCATGCTCATTTAAAATATCGTCTATTATTTGCCTTGTGTTATCATCTATTTCGTACTGGTCAATTAACTTAATGTCAAAAAGCGAATTTGACATTTTAAATAACATGATATTAGATTTACTAAGAGGCTTAGACTTAATATAAGGAAGTGCTTTTTGTATTTTAAACAGATGAAGATCTGTGCAGTATGGGCCGTCTTTTTGTCTTATGATATAACTATTGGTCAGACGCCTTCCATTCACTTGCACACTTTTATATTCTATCAGATAAAAAAGTTTATGGAGAGCAAAATACGTGAGACTATTTTTTTTATGAAAAATGTAATCAATAATTAAAGAGACATTTAGTTGGGTTTTGCCATGTATTGTACTTAACTTATTTTTTCGAGTTTTTTTTAACTGCTCCGCCACGAATTGGTAATCTGAGCGTTGATTCGCAAAACTTCTACTAATCATTGCCCTTTGCCCAGGATGATATAGTGGAATTAGTTTCACACCATTCCAATCATGGCAGGTCCTAACATGTTCTCTTAAAATTAGATTATGAGGTGCAATTTGCCTTAATGCCAACAATGAACTTGCTCCTAGCGTAACAATAATCTTTGGATTAATAATTTTGATTTGCGCAGATAAGAAACCGGAACAATTATTTATTTCACTACTTATTGGAGTGGCGTTGTTGCCGTCAGAATCTCGAGGATTACAAAGCACAGCATTCGTTACAAAAATATCATCTCTACTGAGACCAGATTGCTGCAGGAGCTCTTCAAAATTATGCCCAGATTTATCTCCGTGAAAGGGAATTCCGGAACCGTCAGCACCCAATCGGCCAGGCGCTTCACCTATAAACATAATATCAGCCTCAATGTTGCCAGAAGATCGTCCTAGTATACGCTTAGAATTCTTCATCCTATCACAAAGCTGACAGGAGAAAACTTTATTGCACAAGTTGTTGAAATCCGATTCGAGATTGATTCCCAAAGGTTTATTATTCAATTGCTGGTGTTGCTAAAAGCGCTAATTTACGGAAACCTTCGCTACTAAAAGCATGAATTGAATGAATAATTAATTGACCGGGAGTTCGACCTGATTCTTCGCAAACAAATTCCAATAATTTAGAAAGTCCAATGAAATTACCAAAAGCTTTATTGAAGTAATCGTGATTTCGATAAACAACTGTCAAATTAATTGCACCACTTGAATTTACTGTCAATTCTCCATACTGCCAGCACGGTGGTCCCATTGGTCTAACATTACTTTCTACGTTTGACGCTGTTAAATGAAATGTGATAAAATACTTCTGTGGGCTACCTCCTTGAAGTGCGCCTATTGCATTTTCAAGTTGATTGGGATGATCTGAATTAAAACCTTTTCCGAAAGAAATTAAACGTTGAAAATACGTACCCCAACTTCTATTCCTTGACTTTGAATATATTGCCTCATACTTTTTGTAAAAGTCGTGTCTATCTTTAAAATAGTTTCGAAGCTGATATGGGAAAATCGTATTTATTACTTGACGTAAATTGTCGTGTTTCTCATTGAGGCGGCTTGGATTATATTTCTGTTTCCAGTTTTCAAGGTCTGCAAAATCGCAAGGATTTTCAATTGTAACAATAACGTTAGTATCCTCCTTCGCAGGGTGTTTTACTAAGTAGTCTGCTACATTAAGCCATGCCTCTAAACAATTATTTCCTGATATGGTTTTCATTATAACTAATTCTTTCCTAGATAAATTAATTTCCTGTTTTTTACACTTATCAACACCCTGCCTCCATTATTTTTAATAAGTTCATCAAACACCTTATAAGAATTAATGATACAAATCTCCCATTGCTTTGCGGTGCAATCCTTCACTTCAATTTTGTTAACCAGTTTCTGAACTGTTTTTAATACTTCAGTATCTACTCTATCACTATACTTAAATAGTCGATGGTTTTGTGCATGATTGTAAATAAATAGGGTTATTAATTCTTCTGTAATTCCGGCCCTTGCACCATCTTCAATTTCATCTATCGCTTCACTGCTTTTCCGTTTCAATTTCAAAAGCTTCCGAATTACAGGTGACCAGCCAAGATAGGCTACATAGCCAAAATGAAAAATATCGTGAAATCTGTACCCATCGTCATCATATGCGTTATCAGTCAATGGATCTCCAATTGGGTTTCCTTCTTTGGTAGTAATTTTCATTTTACTTTTTCCTCCTTCTTCAAAAGGAGTAAATACTATTTCAAATTCACGAGGGAATTGCTCAGGCGCTTCAAATGTTTCATCATAGATTTTAAATTTTGTCAAATCTAAATCTGAAAATCGGTCATTTACTTTTGCGATATTATCTATTGCAATTTCTTCAAGGTCGAGTTTGTGTTGACTTGCAATGGTTGACACGTACCAAAGAACATCCCCTAGCTCTTCTTTCAATTTATCTCTAAAGCCTGCATACCCTTCTCCGTCACGTAGTTTTTTCTTTAATTCAGTTAACACAGAGCCTGCCTCACCGATAATTCCTAAAAACGGAATAAACTCATTAATCTTCTCATCTGCTATATAACTCTGGATTGTCTTCCCTGCCTGATCTTGATAAATTTTGAAATCCATGACTTTAAACTTGTAATTATTGAATTATATTTTTGAATCTTGTTTTGAGCCTGTAGTTTCCTGTTTCATGACACAAACGACCCTTCACAACAGCAGGATGAATTCTTTCTTTTTGTGCTAATTTCAGAATTGATAATTCTTCACTTCTGGTATTTGAGTTAATAAAGGCGTCCCAACTTTGAGGCGAAATCAAGTTGTTCTTTGCAAAATCATTAGCCTCATCTTCTTCTTTCGATTCCTTGTCAACAAATTTCTCCGTTTCAATATCAATAAATTCAGCTTTATTATCATTTACCAAATGAAGAAACACATGACCCAATTCATGAAATAAGGTGAAAGCAAAATAATCTACTCGATTAAATCTTAAACTAAGACCTATTGCTGGGTTGCCATTGCTCCAAAATGCAAATCCATCAACTGCGCATTTTTCAGGTTGTTCAAGTACAATTAATTTTATTCCTTGACTATGCAATATTTGCCTGGTATTTTCTATTGTGTTTTCGTTCTTGTAAATTATTCTCCTTAATTGATCGATAAGTTCATTCTGTCTTGTGTGATTAAAAGAATCAACTATTATCTGATGTGATTCATAAATAATTAAATTGATCCATGCAAACAAATTAACTTTTTCAACAGAAGCTTTTTCTGATTTACGCAATCGAGCATGTTCTTGGCGTGAGTAGATAATTGGAAGTTGTTCTAAATGGTCAATTTTATAAATATTCTTGACACAATCAATATCACTTATCGGATCTCCTGTTATATAACCTTGCTTTCGAAAATAAGTTTCAGAAATATATGGTTTGATCATCATCCATTGCTCAATTGCATCAAGACGTTGTTGGGTTTTGGAATTAATTTTCGCTTTATCCAACTCGTAGTTATTCTGAAGATTTAATAGAATTTTTGGATCCATTTGCAGAGCCTTGCCGATAACTAACGCATATTCCGCATTAATTCCTCTCTTCCCGTTCAAAATTTCGTTTAATTGGCTGGGTTGTATTCCCGTCAATTCCGCAAAATCCTTTTGTTTAATTTCTCTTTCTTCTAATTCGTCTTTTATCACCTCACCTGGATGTATTGCAAATGCAGGGGTAAGTTTGTCCAATTTTGTAGCCATATTTAGTATGCTCATTTTTTATTCTGGTGAGCCTCCAGAGCCAGTTGTTTCTAATAATAGTCATTCGTAATGTTTGCTGATCTCCTCAATCGCAAACATTGATACTTTTTCGGGTTCGTTACTGGTACCTATTTCTTTAAATAAAAGCCTGTATTGTTTGTTAATACGAACTGAACTTAGACCTCGAAGATTCCCTTTTAGTTTTTCATAACGCAAACTATGGAATTGGAAAAGCTGTTCAACTTTATCAACTGCTTGTAGTTTTTTCACAGTTTTTACGAACTGGTTTATCAATTGAGGATTTGATCTGTAGCTTGCTACAGATTTCCCCTCATAGAGGTCAGCCAGTTCAGGATCGTTAAATGTGACTAACATACTTCTACAAAATTGCATAAAAAAATTCACAAATTTGTGAATTTTTTTATTAGTTCTTAATTATTTGATTATCAATTTATTCTCATATATGCTAAATCCATTTATTAAGCCGTTGTTTCCAACTTAGCAAAGTAATTTCGAAAATGAACAAGTAAAATTTCTGTGAATCTGCCCGCTATATATCCTTTAATTTCAGGAGAAGGTTCACCATTTTTATTCCACCATGTTATTATAAAACGAACTCCTTCAGAATAGAAAAGTGGCTTAGGCATTGCTTTTTGCGCCCATTGTTCGGGTGTATGAGAGTAAAGAATATCCCTTTTTTCGTTTTCAACTATAGCCCAGGTTTTTAAATCGCCGTCCTTTATTGCCTTGTTAATTGCGTCCACCAATTGTTGTGGATTCTTTGTTAGTGCATCTATTTGCATGTGATGGATTTGGGCAAATTTGAATAAGCCTGATTACAACGCCAATTATTACAGCGTTTTTTATGTAAACGTTGCAATAGCCGATGTGAAAATTCTAAAAGGAGGTCCGTGGAATATAATTATCTGGCTGGATATTTCTTCATTCTCCAACTCAATAGTAGCAGCGGTCTTTATACTTTTTTATTCTCTGGTAATTGGAATTTGTGTGCCTGGTTTGCCTTCATTACAAATAAGTTCCACAAATTCAAACTGATCTTCACTTTCTACATTATGAGTTAATTCTAAATCGATCTGTGTTACGCTGGAAGGCACCCATCTGACAATTCTTACCGGAAATACGTTTTCTGGCTCATATGGAGGATCACCTTTTTCCAAAGTTGGAGGTATAATACCGGCAAAAACTTTTACTTTAACTACCAACAGAAAACCTGTTGTGCCACTTCGTAAAACCGCTGATGCGCTTTGATAGCAACTCATAAATTTGATTTTAAAATGTGAAAAGTCTCAAATTATAAAATCAAACATTGACGCATGCCCGTGTTTTAACGGTATTAGTAAATCAACAGGATACATTTATTATCCTGAAAGTCCATAAGAACGGTCAAATTAAGACTATATTTACTAAATCTATTAGTTAATTAATTATGACAAAAATGTCTCTTCCAACGATTGATATTCCCACAATTGCCCTCTCTCTTGTAAAGAAATTTGCTTTAAAAATGGGCCAAAATTATTTTGATACCAATTTTAAAAACACCGATCAATTTACGCAAGAACTTTCCAAGGTCATCAATGTCACTATGGAGCAATTTCGGGATAAATATTCTTCATCGAATGGTGACAAGATTGCATTTTACGAATCACAGGAAGTGTTTGAATGTTTATTAAACTATAGCTTTTTTGACGATTTTTCTTTTGCTGATGTTGAAAGCAAGATATATGCGAGCGAAATTTACCTGCCTTCCAATAGCGAAGTTATTGATAGCTTTTTTGAACTATTTAAAAGTAATTTATCGAAACATCCAGATCTTAAAAAATTAGAAACTGAATTTCGTTCTAATGAAAACATTGCCAAAATATTGGAAAGAACAAATTCAATTAGCAACACTTTACAAAAAACACTTTCTGAAATTGATTCTTCTTTAAAAGGCGAATATCAACGCCAGCTAAATGAAATAAAAGACAATATCAAATCTTTCCAACCCAAAACTGCTTTAACTAGGCTTCAATTGCTTCAACAGGCAATTTTAGATAACAATCAAATGACCGATTCACTTGAAGCAAGGATTTATTTCTTACAAGGACTTTGTTATGAAGATTTAGAAATCGAAAATGAAAAAAAATATGATTTGTATATAAAAGCATATAATCACAATAAAAAGGACGCTGAATATAAGCTTAGGGCTTCCTTGGCATATTTAAATAATGGCGATTTTGAAAAAAGTAGAACTCTAGTTAATGAGATTCTGGAAAAAGACGAATACAACGCATCAGGGTGGTTTTTTTATTTTATTTTAAATGAAGAATCCTTCGATAAAAAATTGGGTACCGTTCCAAAAAAGGTATTGTCAGGAAAGTTATTTATACCCATGCTTTACAACTGGTTGCTATCAAAGCAGCATATTGAAGAAGCAAAAATAATTGAGAACCAATATCTGCCTCTGGATATACTTGAACCTCCAATTCCTGAAAAAATAACTTATGAGTCAAAAGACTACTGGTTCTTAATTGCCTTTGTAAATCTTTACGTTTATTATCACGACAACAGCCTGAACTATTACATAATTAAGAGAAGTTTGATGCAAAAAGATAAACGCCTGCATTACTTACACCAAATAACAGAACTGATCGCCAAGACATTTTCAGAGACAGAAATAAAAAGCAAATTTAGTACACACATATTCTATTATAATTATCTGGCGTATATTTTTAAAGAAGGAAAATTTTCGCTTGCTTCTTTTGAAAACTCTTACAGACAAATTGATTTTCCTGTGTCGGCTAATTTAATGGCATTGGTACAAATTCTGGTAACAGAGAACCTTGAAGACAAAGCATTAGATTATGTAGTAAACTTCGATCCCAAAGGCGTTCTATTTGATCTACGTTATAAATCAAGTATGAAATGCATCTTATACAGGTTGAAAGGAGATCGAATGAATTCGTTAATATCCTTAAGTGAATATATTGACCACGAAGGAATTATCGACGAAGTAGTTTTATCAAACATTTTTTCAAGTGTTGAAGGGATTTTCAGCTCAAAAGAAGAAGCAAGCCAATTTGTATCAACTCATTTACAAAATTCAAAGTTTGGAAATGATCAACTCAAGTTATTATTTGTTGTTTATTTTGATACAGCCTTTCTTAAAGAACTTTCCGGAGTTGAACTGGATAAAAAACTTGAAGAATTAAAGTCTGTACCTACTTTTAATGAGCTTTTAAAACGTTATGTTGCCATTTCAATGTGTAATTCTTCCAAGCTGAAGGATGCCATTTTATATTTAAAATCCTTTGTTAACAAGAAGATAACCAACAGCAACTTGTCTCTTTATATAAAATGCCTGATGGATTATGAGGAGTCTGATACAGAAGAACTATTAAGCCTTCTAAAATTGTGGCGGGAAAATGGCGAATATGACAAAAGATTTCTTTCAAGGGAAATTTATCATCGCCAATATTTGGAAGAGTGGGAAGAAATTGAGCAAATTTCAATTCTGGGTAAAAGGGAATTTCCCGAAGAAGAACATTTTTTAATGCTACAGTCACTTGCATATGAACGTCAGTCGAAAACGGCAGAATTGGAAGCCCTTATTCCCGAATTAATCAATGTGAATTTTTCAAGAGAGACAGATGCAATAAATACTTTTGGCATTTTATTAAAACATAAGTTTTTCAAAGCTGCTTTAGGTGTGATATATAAATCAGCTTCCGAAAAGGAAAACAAGCAATCAAGACAAACGTATATTACCAATACCTATTCATTACCTGAAGGACTGTTTCAGGATTTTGAAACTGTTGAAATTGATAGCTATATCAAATATTCGATTGACGACAAGGTTAGCTTTATTCATTTAACAAAGCAAAAATCGAGTATAGAACCACAAGCATCAATGTTGAAAAAAAATGTCGGCGATGAATTTTTAATCGCTGAATCCATTGGATTGAACTACAAAAAAGTCAAGATTATCCGAATAATGAATAAGTATACAGCTCTTTTTGAGGAAATAATTCAAGAGGCTGACAACCCTTATTCAGGGCTGACAATGAAAAAAATTGATACCGCATCTGACGATATAAAGGATTTTGAAAAAAGCCTGATTGAAAATTTTGGTGCAGAAGGTAGCATGAGGAAACAGCACATTAATGATCAGCTAAAGAAATACCATATTGGCGAAGTATCATTTTCAGAACTCCTGGCCAGTGTATTTAAGGATGAATTTGTAAAGGCGTATACATTTCTGACTTCGAAAAGTTCAGAAGGTTTTCTGACGCTCCCTAAAATTCTATTTAACGATAACAACTGGGATATGGACGCTAATTTCCTCTTAGATTCGTCTTCCGTTTTATTATTCTATGAATTATCGAAGGATCTAAAAATTTCTTATCCGAAAAAATTCTTCATCTCTCCTTTTATAATACATCAACTGAAAGAAGAATTAACGAATCTACAGTTATCGAAACCTTCTTCCATGTGGCTAACAGTTACAGTAGAAGGAGTTCACCCTACATTTTATCCGGATGATTTTCATCAAAATAGCATTGCTTATTTATCCGCTGTAATAGAATGGTTGGAGGAATTTACTGAACCTCTGATCATTCCGAAAAGAGTCAGTTACAATGCTTTTCTTGATAATAGTGAAGGTGAAACCAAAACAGCGATAAGAATCATCATCGACAACTATTTGGGCTTAGAGCAAAATTATTCTCTGATCTCAAATGACTTTTTTTACTACAGGAAATTTCCAGGCTACCATGAAAATATAGTAGCCCCTCAGAATTACCTTGAACATTTACCAGCTATTGATGCAAAAAAAATTGAAGAGTATTTACTTCAAAAGAGATATATCGGAATTGATCTTTCATCCGACATAATATATGAAGAATGGGTAAAATCCCAAGCGGGGAAAGAAAATAACTATCATCATTGTTTATTGAATATTTCATATTACTACAACCCTACTCATTCGATATTTGGCACTGCAATTCGATTTTTGAAAGAGGTATATCTTGTCAACTGGAAAACGCTGGAGGACAAGAATGCCGTTGCTCATCGGGTATTCTTAAACTTGTTGAAGGGTGCTTCACAGGAAGAAAACTTTATTCGATTGATACGTTTTATCATTAACCATGAGTTTAGATTAATGGGAATGACCCAAACTCAAGTCATTGAGGAGTTCAACAGTGCACTTGAAATATTGAGGGGAAAGGGTCGTTAATTATTTGGTAACGGTTGCATTTCGAAAAACACTCTTTCATAATTATTTAAACTTTTTCTCTGTCGCTTCAATTTCAAACCTAAGAGCGGCAACGTAGCTGTTTGCGCTGCTTACAAAATTATCAAGTCTATATTCTATCCCGTCACTCTCAGTCTTAACACTGAAATCATATATTATTAATGGTTCAACTTCATAGGGAGCGCCATTTTTTGGAATAATCGTAACCATATTTGAAATATATACTCCCTTTACCGTATCGAACACCGGGCCTTCTATTCTGGCATGCGGGGGAATTTTAATTCCCTTTGCCCCAAAGTCCAGTTCAACAATCAAATTTTCATTTCTAATGGGCTGTTCTTTTAAGCTTATATTCCTTAGTTCCTTAAAAACTTTTCCTATTGCCGGGAGCCTGGCACCCCGACCACTTTGCCAACCGTCATAACCTTCCTTATGGGCGAATGCTTTGTTCAATGTCCATATTATCGACTGCACAGATGATAAAAAATTATTCAAGGAATGGACAAAATTATTATTTCCTAGTGCAAGGTTTCGTTTAGCTTCATTAAGGTTATATTCAGCTTCTTTGAGCTTGTCAAAGTAAGGTTTCATAATATAGTACCTTCATTGATGAAAGTTGGTTCATACCAACTGTCGAATTATAAATGTTGAAATTCCTAACTAAAAAATTTTGCTGATCCATTCTCCAAATGAAGTGGCGTCGTATAATCCTTTGGCAATTAAAGAGGCAGCTATACGTCCAATCCAGCCCTTGACCTTGCTTCCTACTGTTGATTGATCTGCTTGACCTTCTTTAATAAGATCTTTTAGTTCTTGAACCTGTTCTGTCGTCACACCACCTTTTTCTAATTGTTTCTCTTGTTCAACCGAAAGTTCAAAAGTGTCGTGAATTTTCAAGCCATCAATATGAGCATTATTCATTACCATATCGAATATTCCTACTCTTTCTGTTTCTGAATTACTCGAAATAATTTCAGTGTTTGATATTGAGGAATTGTTCATGTTTAAGCCAGAAATGCCCACTACACGTTTTGGATCTTTGTTTTCTGTGTTATCAGACATAATTTTAGTTTTTACAAGAATAAACAATTTCTTTAAGTTTTTCGCCTGTACTTGTGGTAGTTTGTTGAACTCCTATCTACTACCCTTTCTTATTTTTCTTACTTTTACGTCTGATGAAAACCTCCCTCTCCCACTTACCGGAAAAGAAGAAAAAGGAAATCAATTTCATTACGGGTATTATTAAGGAAATAGTAAATCCCGAAATGATTATCCTTTTTGGCAGCTATGCCAAGGGTACGTTTGTGGAGCACCGTTATATTTCTGATGGAATAAGGTATGAATATATCAGCGATTACGATTTTTTGGTGGTTACTAAAAATAATCCGGAAAAAGCCTCAACACAGGAAAGTAAGATCATGAGTTTAACCGAAATTCTGGAACCTCCGGTTAATTTGGAAATACACGATATTGATTATGTAAACAAGGGCCTGGAATGGGGTGAGTATTTCTGGACAGATATAGTTAACGAGGGCATTCTGCTAGTCGACAAAAAAACAGTTGAGCTGGCAGAACCTAGAGAATTAACAGTCGTAGAGCGGAAAGAGAAAGCTCAGCGGTATTTTGACACTTGGTTTCCTCAAGCGGAGAGTTTCTTAGCTGCTAGCAAGTTTTCAAGTAATGATTCTAGCCTTAGAGTAGCAACTTTTAGTTTGCATCAAGCTACTGAAAGCCTTTACTACGCAACTCTATTGGTATTTACTGATTATAAACCAAAGACACACAACCTCTGGAAGTTGAGGAAAAAAGCTAAACCCTATTCGCCGGATCTTTTTCATGTTTTTAGAGCAGAAATCGACAAAGAAGAAAAAAGGTTGTTTGAACTGTTAAAACAAGGATATATTGATGCTCGTTATAGATTAGATTTCAAAATAACAAGTAACGAATTTTCATTTTTAGTGGAAAGAGTTTCATTGATGATTCCAATTGTTAGAAACATTTGTGCGTCACACATTGAAAACTTCAAGTAGAAAGAGGTTATCGTTTTCTTCTTTGATACAAGTTTTGACGCCCACTCTTTTTAACCTTCAACTTTCCGGAATCAGTTAGTCTTTTTAAAACAACTGCAATAGAAGTTGAGTTTGCTTTAATTTTAAATTCTTCAGTAAGATGTATTGATACATCTCTTACAAAACGAGGAGTATCAAAAAAATCAGAATCCCTAGTTAGCGATGTTATTCTCTGAGTCAAAAAAAATCGCTCCTCTTTTTGTGGGCTTAATTTATTCCGAGGTTTTAAAGTGAAAGGCACATTGAATAGTTCTGAGGGGTGTACGCCAAGAGCTTTACATATTTCGATTATATAACTAATAGTTGACTCTTCCCCGATCTCAATTGAAGCTATTGTTGGGTAGGTAAATCCAGTCATGTCCGCAACATCAGATATGGACAGCTCAGCGACTTCTCTAAAGTGGCGGATCCTCTTTCCAATCTTTACAGTTTCGGTCTTGTTTCTATACTTCTTCACCGAACAAATTCTTTATAGCTGTTATACTTTAAATTTGTTATTTAGATATAATCAAATTATATTTGACCTCGTGATGATTCACAACTCATTACCGGAAGCGTGAGAAACTCCGTCAATGAGTTTGAAAAGAACACCATACTACCGCATTAAGTGCGGGGCATCATTTTCTCCTTTTACATGGGGCATCATCTCACGCTTCGGTAAAACAAAAATGAGCCCTGCCTTAAGTTATTATATGCAGATGCTGCTAACCGGTAAGCTACCTGCAACCCAATTCCTGCTTGGTTACATTATCCTTTTTGCCTGCAAACCGAAAAATCCTGTTTAACGGTTAAAGCATATTAATGCTTTACCGGCGGCAATTACGTTTTCTCATGTTTGGTTTCAGCCCCGCCGCCGGTTTTATACATTCTTCATTAACCAATTTCAACTGCAATGAAACTATATACTTGCTTAATGGCATTCTCGTGCCTTGTACTAAGCTGCTGTGCCCAAACGCACTCCCGCAATAAACCGCTAAATGTAGGCGACACCATCCCCTACATTATTCTTACCGACGTCATCAATTTCCCCGTTTCTAAAATCCAATTA
Organism: Lacibacter sp.; assembly: GCF_057361365.1. NCBI lineage: Bacteria > Pseudomonadati > Bacteroidota > Chitinophagia > Chitinophagales > Chitinophagaceae > Lacibacter > Lacibacter sp. The sequence continues at coordinate 16,886 of NZ_JBMQSG010000011.1, forward strand.
CCCAATACAAAAAGTAATCTTACCATTCTCGATTTTTGGGCTACATGGTGTACCAGTTGTATTAATAAATTCCCCAAGCTCGATTCTCTTCAACAAAAATTCTCAGGGCAGTTACAGGTTATATTGGTAAATAATTTAAAAACTACCGGTAACAGCAGGGAACAAATAACAGAGTTCATCAGCAAACGCAGCCAAACAACAAAGGCATTGCAACGCTTGCCAATTTTTGCTGACACTGCCGCTCTTCTCAAGCAGTTTTTTCCGCATTCACATTTGCCTCACTATGTATGGATAGGGCCCCAGGGAAAAGTTCTTGCCATTACCAGCGCAACAGAACTAACAACTGCCAACATTAAAAATGCAATTGAAGGTAAGCCCATCAATCTTCCTGTTAAACAGGATCATTAGTAAACCCAAAACTATTATTGCAATGCATTATAAACTTTTATTACTGTTGCTGTTTGCAACGCAATTCTTGCGTGCACAGCACAACATCACTGGCCTCCTCACTTCTGCAACCGATAATCAGCCCGTGGCAAATGCTACGATAAAAGCATTGCGTTCGGGCAGCACCGTTAGCAGCGATAGCAAGGGTGTTTTCAGTATACGGCTGTCTTCTTTACCCGATTCATTAATAATTACACACATCAGTTATGTTTCACAGTCAATTGCCGTTACCAACACAGGCGCACACATAACTCTTAACCTTAAACCTTTAACAGTCGATCTTGAAACAATCGTCATAAACACCGGCTACCAGAAAGTTAAACCAAATGAAGTAACCGGCGCTGTAACACAGGTGAACAACAAAATGCTTAACCAGCAGGTGGGTACTAATATTTTAAAAAGGCTTGAATCGGTCACCAGCGGCCTTTCCTTTAATGAAGGCTATGGCAACGGCAATGCACAAAATAAAACCAATATAAGTGTGCGTGGGTTAAGTACCATTAATGGGCCTTTAGACCCGCTTGTAGTGGTTGACAATTTCATTTACGAAGGCGATATAAGAAACATCAATCCTAATGATGTAGAAAGCATCACCGTATTAAAAGATGCTGCCGCAGCTTCTATATGGGGTGCAAGAGCTGGCAACGGTGTAATTGTTATTACAACCAAGAAAGGATTATTTAATCAAAAACTAAAACTGGAATTTAATTCCACGCTGCTTATTACTCAAAAGCCCAACTTGAGTACCCTGCCCGAAATGAGCGTGGCCGATTATATTGATGTGGAGCAATTTCTTTTTAATAAAGGTTATTTCGATAACAGTATTTCACAGCAATACAAGGCGCTCTCCCCCGCTGTGGAATTATTTTTAAAAAGAAGGAACGGTCAACTCTCTGCTTCTGATTCTGCAACGCAAATCAATGCATTAAAAAACAATGATAGTAAACAACTGTATGAGAAGTATTTTTATCAGCACGCTGTTACCCAACAGTATGCTTTAAATCTTAGAGGCGGCTCAAACAATTTAGCATGGCTTGTTTCCGGTACTTATGACAGAAGCATTGATCACCTTTCGGCGAATTACGAAAAACTCAATTTCCGTTTCAGTAATACCTATCGTCCGGTAAAAAAACTGCTCATTGATCTTTCGGTTTATTACACCGCAAGCAAATCGGTTACAGGTAAACCCACTTATAACTATGTAACAAATATCAGTGGCCGTTATGTGCCTTACATACAATTTGCCAATGAAAATGGCAATCCTTTACCTGTAGCAAATCTCTATAGGGATGCATATACTGATACTGCAGGCCAGGGCAAATTACTCAACTGGAAATATATTCCGTTGGAAGATTACAAACAAAACCAAGGCATTTCAAGGCTTGATGAAATGCTTGCGACGGCAGGTATAAGTTACCAGCTGTTTAAACCACTTCAGATCGAAATAAAATACCAGTTTCAGCAACAGCGCAGCAATACAGAAGCCAATGCGTCTATCCAGAGTTTCGATGCCCGTAATACGATCAACCTGTTTAGTCAATTAGATCGTTCTACAGGACTGGTAAAATACATTGTACCTGTTGGCGACATTCTCAACCTTGATAACAGTTTACTGCGAAGTCAGAATTTTCGCACGCAATTAAACTTTTCTAAAGTGTGGGAGCAACATCAATTGAATGCGATCACCGGAACAGAAATCCGTGACGTTAAATCAACATCAAACGGTGCAAGGTATTACGGTTACAAGGAAGATCCGTTAACTTTTTCAAATGTAGATATGGTTAACAGCTACCCAACATTCATTACGGGTAGTACGGCCACCATTCCGGGGTCGTTCAATTTATCGAACAGGCTAAACCGCTTTGTTTCCTTTTACACAAACGTTTCTTACACTTTCAAACAGCGGTATAGTTTTTCAGCAAGTGTAAGAAAAGACGGTTCTAATATATTTGGTGTAAACACAAACGATAAATGGAAACCGCTCTGGTCGGTGGGTGCAGGTTGGCAAATTTCAGGAGAAGAGTTTTATAACTTGAAAGGCATTCCTTTTCTGAAATTGAGAACCACCTATGGCTATAGCGGCAATGTTGATTTGAGCCGTTCCGCCCTCCCCGTTGCATATTATGGGGTGGATAGATTTACCAATCTTCCAACTGCAATTATCAGCACGCTTAATAATCCCGAACTGCGTTGGGAGCAGGCAAGACAATTAAACATTGCAGTGGAGTTCCAAACGAAAAATCAATTCCTGATTGGTTCTGTCGATTGGTATCAAAAAAAGGGAACCGATCTATACGGTCAAACACCGTACGATTACACTGCATGGGGTCAGCAGAACAACATCATTACAAATGCAGCCAATATGAAAGGAGAAGGTATAGATGTAATGCTCACTTCCCGTAATATTAATAAACGGTTGCAATGGTCAACCACCTTGCTTTATAATTACAATACATCGAAAACAACGAAATATAACGATAGCAGGTCACTCACACTAATATCTTTACTGAGTTCGGGCCGGAACATTACTCCTGTAATCGGGAAACCGTTGTATGCAATGGCTGCATACAAATGGGGAGGTTTGGATGCGGCAGGTAATCCATTGGGTTATTTAAACGGCCAGTTAAGCACCAACTATTCAGCTATTTTTTCAGAGGCATTATCAAAAGGGCTCGATAACAGTAACATCTATTTTGTTGGTTCGGCCATACCAACCTCTTTTGGTTCAATCATCAACACATTTACATGGAAACAAATCGAACTCTCGGTAAACATCAGTTATAAATTCGGGTACTATTTCGGTAAGCCTTACATAAACTATTCGGCGTTGGTAAATAACGGCTACGGTAATAAAGAATATAGCGAGCGATGGCAAAAGCCTGGTGATGAAAAAATCACCACTGTTCCCTCCTTTCAATACCCAGTAAATAATGACCGGGATAATTTTTATTCTATTGCTGAAATAAATGTGTTGAAAGGCGATCATATACGCTTGCGTTATATTAACCTCAGCTACAACTGGCAAAATAAAAAAGCAACGCAGCCCATGCAGATTCAGTTGTATGTAAATGCTTCTAATCTTGGTATACTCTGGAGGGCAAATAAATACCAGATTGATCCAGATTATCCCGGCGGGTTACCACAATCAAAATCAGTTGCTGCCGGTATTAAAGCAAGGTTTTAACTAAAAAAAATTTACTCATGTTCAAATTAACATACACAGTAGGCAGATTATTGTTCTTTGCTCTTATTTGCTGCTCATTCAATTCATGCAAAAAGTATCTTGATAAAAAATCAGATACGGCGGTTGTTGTTCCAGCGAGTATGGCTGATTTACAAGCATTGCTTGACAATTCAACCAAAATGAATTTACAACGCACTCCTAACTACAGTGAATCTTCCTGTGACGATTATTTTCTTCCGGAGGCTACGTATAATGCGTTTGATGACGAACGGCAGCGTATCTATCGCTGGCAACCGGTGGCATATAATTTTCAGAATGATTGGTCACTGGCATATGAGCCCGTTTATATTGCCAACTATTGCCTTGAACAATTAGACAAGTTGGCTATTAGCCCATCAACACTTAGCCTATGGAACAATATTAAAGGTTCCGCTTTATTTTTCCGAAGCTATTACTTCCTGGGACTTACCTGGTCGCATGCTAAAGCATACGATAAAGATTCTTCATCAATCCATCCTGGAATAGTCCTCAGGCTTAGTGCAGATTTTAATCAGCCCTCTCAGAGAGCAACGGTAAAGGAGTCGTACGATCGTATTGTTATGGATGCAAAAGAAGCTGCAATCTATCTGCCCGATCTAGCTGTGCATGTGTTGCGTCCTTCGAAAGCGGCTGCTTATGGATTGCTGGCCCGTACTTATTTATCCATGCGGCAATACGACAGTGCATTTAAATATGCAGGGCTTTGTCTTCAAATAAAAAACAGTTTGATCGATTATAATGCTGATGCTGATTTAAACGGGACGGTTAATTCTACAACACCTTTTAAACGATTTAATAAAGAAACCATTTTCTATTCTGAAATGACCAGCACCTACACTACGCAATCCATATCAAGGGCAAGGGTTGACACATTTTTATATGCATCCTACGATGGAAACGATTTACGTAAAAGAGCTTTCTACCGCCTGGCAGCTCCGTATTATCAGTTCAAGGGTAGTTATACTGGAAATAACAATCAATATTTTACAGGTATATCAACCGCCGAAATGTTTTTGATCAGATCGGAATGTTATGCAAGGTTTCAGAATACTGCTTCAGCTATGCTTGACTTAAATACACTGATGCAGAAGAGATGGAGCAATACTGTTACTTATCCGGCTTTTACTGCAACAGATCCTGCGGATGCATTACGGAAAGTTTTAACAGAGCGAAGAAAGGAATTATACATGCGGGGGTTAAGATGGATTGATATAAAACGTTTAAATAAAGAAAACGCTAACATCACTTTACAACGCAAAATTGCAGGCAACATGTTTACCTTGCTTCCAAATGCAGGATTTTATGCTTTACCAATACCTGCTGATATTATACACCTAACGGGTATTTCACAAAACAACTAGAAACAAAAAAGAGCCTGCATTAAGCAGGCTCGTTGCCTTTTTGATTTTTCTTAGTCTTCCTGGTTAGAGTATGCGCTGCTTGTGCCTGTAATAGCAGTAACATGCGCAGTTGATCCGCTCAGAGTTGCAGAGATGGCTACATTTCGTAACTCGGTAGGCGTTGTTGTATTATCAACGTTTGCTCCGATTACTTTAACCCTGCAAGCTTTCTGGTCCTGTCCGCCGCAATCATCAACATTTTTGCCTACATACTTCCAGTATGTGTTGGTTTCGGTTTCAACATTCGCTACTGAATAGCCACCACTTTGTGAACCATCAAACTCAAAATAGTACATATCCACCTGTCCCCTTTTTTGATATTCAGTAAAAGAAAAAGTTCCGATTGCAATTACGACAGCTATTAGGCTGAAAAAAATCTTACGCATAAAAATAAAGTTTAGTTAATTGAAAATGGTTTTATGTTTCCATGAGAGTGTTCTGTTTCTGTTAGCAATAATTAGTTGTTCCCTTAAGGGAACTAGGGAGGCGATTGATATATTTTTTGCTTCTCTGTTCTGTAACAGATTATTCCCACAACTATTAGTACCAAAACCGTCAGGTTAAAAAGAATATGCTGGTTCCAGTTCATTTTACTGATTACTCCGCCGCAGTTACAGGGAAGATGCGAAGCGAACCGAACCATCCATGTCAGGTAAATAGTAAACGACAGCGTCAATCCCAACGACCCATAAAGACCTCTTAAACGTGTTACGGGTATAAACAGAAGGATGACAAGTAGTAACTCGGCTAGCGGTATTCCCCAAGCAAGCAATGCTGTATATTTCTTTAGTAATGGAGAAGTCCCCAAAACATTCCTGAACCTATCAAATTCAGTGAACTTGCTAACGGCTGTATAAAGAAAGAGTAGCAGCACAGTGGCACTGATAATATCACGTGTGATTTCCTTATTTGTCCAGTTAGCAACTTTACGCATGGGTTGAGTTTAATTATCGATGAACTATTGTAAAGTTTGCAACTGTATTTTTAAACTGATAGTCAATTCAAGTCAATCTCAATCGTCTGTTTTGGAAAGTCGTTTTATACGTCACCTTTTTTCTTTCGTGGTGTATAGCCGAATTTTTTCTTGAACTTTTTAATAAAATGAGAACTGTCTTTAAATCCTGCTTGTGTTACAATGTCAACCAACGGCTGTTTAGTTTCATGGAGTAGCTTCTTTGCAAGATCCAGCCGTTGATCAACAATGTATTGATGAATTGTCATTCCTGTAAGCAGTTTAAATTCTTTTGTCAAGGTCTTACTGCTGATGTAAAACCGCTTCGCCATTTCATTTACACTTTCTAATTCAGCGTCATCCAGGTTTGCAAAAATGTATTCCCTCAATGCAATTGCCTTTTCTTTTGACGAAGAGTTTATTGGTAAGCTATATTCATGTTTACGTAGTCCTTCACTATAATAATTTAATAATTCAATCATGAATTGTCTTAAGGGCAAATCAAGGGCAAATGCTTTTTGAGAGATTGTTTCCATTCGTTTCAACTTCATCCATGCATCTTTTGGGAAAGAGAATCCTCTAAGTAAAGTGCCATTCCTGTTTTGTTGCAACTGCCGTTCAATTAATTCTTCAATACCTGCATGCTCAATGGTCATTCCATGAAAACTATTAGGGGGAGGGATAAAATAGAGTAAAAAGTATTCTTCTTTTTTTAATTGAATTTGATGAATACCTGCCGGAACGTAAAACACATTGATCGTTTTTGAATCAGTATATACTTTACCATGTCCTGTCAGGTTTCCTTCGAGATTCCCTTTCAGAAATACCGCAACAATAACCTGCGCTTCTGCCACAAAAATTTCAAGCGAACCATTTTTATTGACGGCAAACCACCATACTTCAAGCCAGTAATCTTTTCCTTTAACTGATTGAACAACAAATTCACCAAGGTCACAACTTGTGTAAAGCACTTCAGCAAAATTTAATGCGTAGTTGAAATCAGAAGGATATTTGTTGGTTATTTCTAGCACTCCGGCATCAGGTTGCAGGAAGTTTATTTTCAAAGGTGATTTCATATTATCCAGGTTGTTGATTCAATATGCAGTCAACACAAATTCTTCATAACCTTTCCTTAAACTTTAGGAGCAAAACGAATACTTGTGATGATCATTCCTTAAACTTACAGGGGCATGATTTAACTGTTCCCTAAATTATAAGAACAAAAAAATCTATGAAAGCCAAACCTATTTTTTACACATCGGTTATCAGGCTGTTCACATAATAATTGTAGTTAAAGACAATAAAAGGGAGGTTGATGATAATATTGCCACACGAACAAACAAAGCCAGAATGCCATTACACATCGACAATCGGCCTGTTCACGGAATATTTTTTTTATTGCCCTGCGAATAAAGAAATCTTTGTCCGCTCAACACATTGCTAACAAAAACCGGAATTACTTCCCATAATTCACTTCTACTATGTAAAACCCAAATCCATTGCTGAAACCCACTTCAGCAAAATCTTCCCTGCAAATACAAACAGAGAAAGCTTTATTGCTTTATTGTCGCTCATTATACCCTATCCATAATTTTAAACCCGTACCCAATCTTGTATGAAACTTTTACAACTCACCACCCGATCAGGTGTTATTAAACCCTACAGCAAAAAAGAATTAACAGAGATGTATAATGTTAGTTCGAAAACCATGACACGCTGGCTTAAACCTCACAAAGAAAAAATCGGGAAACGAGAAGGACGTTATTACAATGTCAAACAAATAGAGATCATCTTTGATACACTTGGTTTACCTGCTGTGTTAGATGAAGCTGCATAATTTTCTTAATTGCTTTTTCCTTTTAGGAGTACTAATCGTCCAAATATTGCCATACACTCCCCTAATCTACCCAAACCGGGACAGTGATACTTTGAGGCCGTTGTATGTTTGCACAACGAAAAACAAAATAGCACAACACTACCCTATGGCGAAACATGAACCTAAAAAATACTTCGACGAAAATGGACACTTATTAATCAAACCGTACCGGATAATCGACCTGGCAAACATCTTTGATATTAACCGCAAAACAATGCAACGCTGGATCAATCAGTATCCAGTTGAACTGAAGAAAGAAGAAGGCAAATACTTTTCCATTCACCAGGTAGAATTCATGATCTCAAAATTCGGATTACCTAAAAGAATAGATACAAGAATGGCTGCATAGCATAACGTGCTTGCATCACCATATTCTTCTAAATAAAAAATCAAACTCTATGAAAGACGAACTTATACATAATGGCAATACGTCCAGCAGTGTTTTTCTTACCGGTTGCATACTTCTCGCTAACCTTGATTTCACCGGCCTGCTCGACTATGCCATTAAGGCTTTAATTGGCGGAGCCATCTGGCTAGGATATAAAGTGTCTGCTGATTTCATTGATCGAAAACGCAACGCCCGTAAATGAGTTTGCTGAAAAAAATCGCAACTGGTGCGGCAGTTGGAATTGCAGTTGTTGCTGGCTGGTCTTATGTAAACAAACTTAAAAAAGCTGGGGAAGAATTGCTGGTAATACCAAAAGCATCCATACATCAGGTAACCTTTCAGGGGTTAACGATCAAAGTAGATGTATTAGTGAAGAACCCAACGAAAGGAAGTTTCAGCATAAAATTTCCGTTTGTGAAATTGATATACAAAGACACTGTAGTTGGCAGTTCCCAAAGCCTGGACAAAGAAATAAAGATACCAGCGTTCGGAGAATTGAGGTTAGATGCGATCATGATACAGATACCAGTAACCAGTGTTTTCTCTTTGGTGTTTAATCTGATCAAAGCACTGATCAACAAGGAAACAATTAAAATGACAGTAAAGACAGCAACACATCTCAATCTTGGTTGGATGCTCTTGCCCTATGAAAACAAAACAGAAGTAAGCATCAAAAAATAAACAGGCAATATCTGTACCAATGGAAGTAACAAAAAAGCGTGTCATCAAAAGTGGACAGGAGTATACTGCTCTATTTCCAAAAGCAGAACGAACGACTTCCACTATTCGCAGCAATGCGAACGTAACACATACCGTTGCTTTTATTCCTAAAGTAGTTTCAGAAACACTGCATCATACAAAACAGATTGCCCAACAGTTAAAAGATAAAACAACCTATGAAACCTGCTCCCGTATCTGGCATTTCGTTTATCAGCACATTGCCTATCGTAAAGACAGGGATGGCTATGAAGAAATCCGAAGCCCTGCACGGGTATGGCACGATAGAAAGCAAGGGGTGGATTGTGATTGCTACTCGGTGTTTATTTCCAGTATTCTTAGCAACCTGGGGATTCCGCATCTGCTACGTATCACCAAATATCACCGGGATTATTTTCAACACATCTACCCCGTCGTGCTTAACAATGGAAAAGAAATTATTATTGATTGTGTAACAGAACAGTTCAATTATGAAGTACCCTATTCTGAAAAAAAAGATTATCCTATGGATCTGCAATATCTTAATGGCTTTGAAGAAAACAATTTTGATGGACTTGGTAAGTTGTTTGCAAAAAAGGGGGCGAGCAAATCCAAACTAACATTGCCTGTAAGTAAAGCGGTAACTGCTGCGAAGAAGACAAATATATTTCAGAAACTAAAAGCCAAGAAGGCAACTAAAGCCGCAACTGCAGGCAATGCTCCTGCTAAAAAGAAGGGCATCAAAAAAATCCTAAATGCAGTTAACAAGATTAATCCGGCTACTGTGCTGTTACGCAATGGCATCCTGGCTTCCATGAAACTTAATATTAAAAATGCTGCAGGTCGATTACGCTGGAGTTATCTCACTCCTGAACAGGCTGCGCAAAAAAATATTGATCCTGCAAAGTTTCAGCGATTAGTTGCTGTAAGACAAAAGCTGGAGAATATTTTTTATGGTGCGGGTGGCAAACCGGAGAATTTAAAAAAAGCAATTCTTTCAGGCAAAGGAAATAAAGACAAAGCTGTTAGCGGATTGAATGGTTACAGTGTGAGTGGAGTTGATTACATGAGCACTTATACCGGCTTATCTCAGCTGCTTGGCAATGATGTTTATTATTCAGAAAACGTTGATGGGCTTGGGCAGCTTGGTGAACCAATTACATTGGCAACTATTGCAGCAGCGACTGGTGTTATCTCTGGTATTATTGCTGCTCTCAAACAGGTAGGTGATATTTTTAAGGGTAAGTCGAAAGGCTCTGAAGATTTTGATGAAAAAACGAATGAAGCTGCGGAAAACAACCAACCTGTGCCAGGAACAACGCAAGTTCCCGAAACAGCAACTAATCCCCTATCAACTGGCGTAACAGAAAATAATCAGTTACCTGGAAGCAATGGTGGAACTGTCTTTTCGGAAAACAACAATGACCCTGGCGCTTTCAATACTTCGAATGAAATTGCTCCAAGAGATTCATTGGAAGACGACGAGATTAATACAGTAGTTCCGCTTACTGAAAACCCAAACACAGTTATTTCTAAAGATCCTCCAACACCAACTCAAACCACTTTTTGGGAGAAAAATAAAAGCTGGTTAAAACCAGTGGCTATTGGTGTAGGTGGTATCAGTTTAATTGCTATTGGCTTTGCTGTTCTAAAACCTGCTAAGTCATCTGTAAAATCATCACGGTCTTTATCTGGTCTGCCACGAAAGAAAAGCAAACAATACCGGAAGAAAAAATATTCAAAGTCAAAATCCCAACACGCAAGAAAAAAAGCAATTGCTCTACTGTAATTAACTCTATTCAAATCCTATAATCATGGCTAAAAAAAGAAAAAAACAATATGCGAAAAATGCAAGACGAAATGGTTTCCTGAAAGGATTCAGTTCGCAACTTAATACCAAAGGCAATGTAAAAAATACAGCCCTTGAAACCGGAAAAGATATTCTGGTATGTGTACTTGGTGGAGGATTGATTGGAGCAGCGATTGGAAAGCCCTCACTTGCTGTTGGTATTGTAACCACCGGTTTGGGACATTACACAGGCAGCAGGTTAACTCAACTATTAGGGTTGGGTATCATGGCAGCTAATGGTTTCCAAAAAAGCAACGTAACCGTCAGTGGTTTGGAAGGACTGGATGGCGTAAAAGAGCGATTGCAAGCCTACAAAGAAAACTTTTTAGAGAAACTTTATATCGACAAGCTAAAAAAGAAAATGGCTGCAAACGGTGTCGGCGAACTGCATTATTTCTCTTACCCCAATAATGAATTCGCAGGATTGGATGCCATTGAAGAACAATTAACAGATAGTGCAATTCAATTTAATGGAGGAATACCTGAACTGGAAACCGGAACAGGTGATCTTAATGATCGCTTATTCTAAGCAGAAAAAAATTTAATAAACAAAAAAACAATTTACTCTATGTTAGGCTTACTTGAAGGAATTGAAGAATACAATAACCAAGGCGCATTATTAGGTCTTGATGGAATGGATGATGGTGAACTGCTTGGTGCATTACGCCGCATGAATCCGATCCAACGTGCCAAAACAGTTAATAAACTTTCCAATACAGGAGCTGCTTCACGTGGTTCCAGGGCAGAGATGGAAAAATTCTTTGCTGAACTTCCTGCACACATTAAAGAAGGGCTAGTGCGTGGTGAATTAAGACTTGCTGATTCTACTATCTATTCTATTAAAGCAGTGAATTCAAAAACGATCAAGCTTTTTGAAACGCAGGATGATAAAGAAATTGGTTTACGTAATGTTTCCAATGCGAAACTGCCAAAGAACCAGGCTTTTCTTGTAAGCGGCATTTTTTTGCTTGCCGGTATTTCTGCTGATGGAACAAAAGATAAAATCATTGCCACCGAATTTAAAGGGCTGGAAACATTTAACAGCATTGCTAATGGTGAGTTTTCACTCAAGAGTAATAAAAAACAAATTGTACCTGAGACTGGCAATGTCGTTTTTAAAACAGCTGGCAATAAAAATGTACCTGTTGGTTATTACAAGCTTGCCAATCCCCGACTTATTCACGATGACATTTTAATTGAAATGACAATTGAACTCGGTTCAATGGATGGCATTGCTGCCAATACTTATATCTATGCGGGACTGCATGGCACGATAACCACACCGTAAGAGTTTAACCTATGAAATCACCATCGATCAACTGCGGATCACAGGGCTGTTGCATGAATAACAGCCCTGTGGTTCGGGTTGAATCGAATTCATCTTATGAATAATAATTCAACAGCGTATAAAAACCTGCGTGCCTTTCTCATTATGATCCAATATGCGGAAGGCACATTTACCCAGGATGGCTACCGTAAACTTTTTGGCGGCACAATCATTAATGATTTATCAAAACATCCGAACAAAGCAAATACCCGTTGGGGTATTACAAGCACAGCTGCTGGTGCTTACCAGATTTTAAGCAAAACATGGAATGAGTTACAGAAGAAATTAAAGCTTCCTGATTTTACTCCCATTAGCCAGGACAAAGCTGCTATTGAATTGATCCGCAGAAGAAAGGCATTAGAAGATGTACTGGCTGGAAAAATTGATCAGGCTCTGGAAAAATGTAAAAAAGAATGGGCCTCACTTCCAGGAGCTGGTTATGGACAGAATGAAAAAAGCAAAACAAATCTGTTGACAGTTTATAAAACTGCAGGTGGTATAATTAAAGTTTAAGAGCATGAATAAACGAATTAAAAAACGCTATGATGTTGATGTAACGGCAGCTTCAACGCTTCACAGCAAAACATTTGAACTGGATAAAACGGTTGAAAAAATTCATGGGATTCTTTTTGCGTCCGACAGGGATGATCTCATGTATTATCGTGGGTCGGCCAAGGTTGAAATCAACAGTGAAGAAATTTTCCCTGAAAGCTACGAAAGCAAACTACTGATGAGTGGATTAAACGTATCTCCCAATGATCGTTATTACAACTTAGGTGGTATTCCTCCAGGTAATTTTAAAGTAAAGGTAGAATACAAGGACACAGCTGATGCAAGGCTGGCATTTGTTGCCTATCGAGTTTCCATCTATCTCGATGTAGAAATTAAAGCCTAAACAAAATTGAATGCTGATGATGCAACAAACAGCGATACTTCACCGTGAACAGATTACCAGGCGTGGTGAGATCAAATATTTTCAGATTCCTTTACCAGGTACTGTCAAACATATCATTGCAGCTGAAGCAAGTGTTTTTTGTTACAGCACTACTCCAAATGAACAAGCAGCTCCAGAAAATGGAACACCTGTAGTGACTCAACCTTCGCCGACAACAACCACAACCACCAGTAATTGTCCGAATCCCGGTGTAGCTTCTATTGATCCTATCAGTAACACCGATACGGGTGTCAATGGTATTCGTACACAGGTTTTCCGTATTGGTGCGGCTGTTAATCCCGGTTTTATCTATAGTTGTGGAGTATATTCTGTGGTTGTGATAGTAGTTGCTGTTGAGGGTGATACTCCTATGCATATTGCAGAGAAACTGGCTTTAGAGGTGAATAATACATCACTTGGAACATGGAGTCAATATGGAAGCAATAATCACAATTACAAACCAACTGCAACTGCTTTTGATCAATATCTAACCTTGACAACCGATTATCAGCATTCATTCTTTGCCTCCGGTTCAGGTGAATGTCAGGGTGCTGCTCCACCGGTTGATCCGCCGCAAGATCCTCCACCTGCGCTGTTGCAATATGATCCCTTATTTAAAATTAAACGAAATGAAAAAGCAGGTTCATTAGCATTACAAAGTCCAGATGTGACTGATATTTTTTTTCAGACTGATGTATTTCGGGAAGACCGCAATGTGAATTACGGGGATTTTTCTTTCATTGGTTCAGAAAGTGGGGAATCACTTAAAGGGAAAAAAAGATATGCTAATGAACTGCTTATTCATACAGCATCACCTCTACTTGAGGCTTACTATAAAGACAGCCTGGGAGATTTTCACAGTATGGATTTAAGTTATGATTTGAATATTATTATCTGGTTTGAAAAACAAAAGTCATGACAAGTGATCTGGCACTGGAATATATCAACAGACGAATGAAAGAAATGGGTCATGGCAAAGACTATTTGCTACGATTCCGTCACGTTCTTTTAAAACTTGGTGAAGTACGGGAGATATCAGCCTACAACCAGATTTTTTTATTGATTGATCCCATGAGTACAATACGAATTGAAAGTGATGTTGGACTTTTTGATGTAAATGAAGATCATGCCAATGAAATGCAATATGAACACCGGGGTAGAATTAAGATTACCAACTTATCACTCTCCCCAACCAATGCAAGATTCTTGCAAGCAATACCCGTAAACCTGAAGGAAGATGCCGGTAACCAATGATCTATATGACCAGTTGAAAATTGATAAGCTCAAACATTTCTTAGAAGCACAGGCAGAGAAAGGTCAGGCTCGCCCTTTTGAAGTCTTTGTCGATAATCTCAAAGTGGTTTCTAAAACGGATGATCCCAAAGAGTTTGACAGTTATGAATTTTACATGAATGAGGATACTGAAAAAGTCCGCATACTCATTTACAACTCTCATCTCTCGCCACGTAACGATCAGTATTGTTATATGGTGCAACGAAATAAAACGGAGAAGCCTCTGAATGGTCTTGGAGATATTGAAGGAATTATACAGGATAAACTGGCGGCCCGTGATCGTGAACATGAAATGAATCGATTAAAGGAAGAACTGGAATCAGCAAGAGAAGAAACCGCAGAAACAGAAGCCTATGCAAAGGAGCTGGAAAAAGAAATTGCTTTTTTAAAGGAGAACAAATTCAAACTCGGCAATATCAATTTAGGTGAACTGGCCTCTGTTGCTATTGAAGGCATTGTTCGTCGCAATCCGCAAATGTTGGCAAAGATTCCAGGAGGTGAAGCCCTTGCCGGTATAATCGAACAAGATAATCGTGATAAAGAAAAAATTCTTAATGACACTCCAATGGAATCGGCAGTCAGTGTAGAAAAAACTTCGGTAGCTGAAGTAACAGATGAAGAGAAGCGACACTTGGCTTACCTCCGCAAACTCGAACAAAGTTTTAACCGGGAACAGGCAGAACAATTCAATCTTGTATTGAGTGCTATGATTGAAGAACCTGCTACCATTCCAGGCATCATTGAATTTCTAAACAAAAACAAACTATAACATATGAAACCCTACAAGTACCAGGTTACGCTGGAAGAAAAATCAGAACAGGATGCAGATGAAAAAATTAATGCACTGACAGTCCTTGCAAAAAAACTTACGGTGAAAGAACTGAGCAAGCTGGCGCATATCGTGAAGACCGATCCTGTCAAAACTGCATTAGCTAAGAAATATTTAGGTGTTTAATAATTGATCAATCCTATCCTTTGAAAACCACTTCCACCACAAAGTCAACAGACACGGCCTTGAAAGAAACTATGGCATATACCCTGATGGGGATTATTGTACTCGGTGGAAGTTTCTTTATTGGAAGAACGCTTATACGTACTGCAAGAGCAACGAATGAACAAAAGAAAACATTTGAAGAAGGTAATCCGGCTGCTTACGCACAGCAATTAAAGATGGCATTTGAAAACGATAATTATTTCGGATGGGGAACTGATGAGAATAATGTACGAACCGTGATGCGTAAAATACCAACGAAGGATTTTTTCAAAAAAGTGATGCTGTCTTACCAAAAACTATATGCAAAAAGTTTAATGGCTGATTTAAAAAGTGCACTTAGCAGTAGTGAGTATAGTGAAATGATGGCCATCATTGCACCTAAACCCGATACAATGGTTGAAACCAAAAACGCAAACGTGAGTGCAGCACAACACATGGCATGGGCTAGACGACTGAAAGCCGCTTTTGATCTCACCTATTGGTTTATGCCTGGAACAGATGAAGATGCAATCAAAGCTGTTTTTATTGAAATCCCCACACAAAAAGATTTTCAGCAAGTGGCAACAGCTTATGCAAAAGAATATGGGAATGATTTATACAAGGATCTGAAGGCAGAATTGGAACTATGGGAATATGGTCCTATGATGGAATTGATCAATCAAAAACCCAAAGCGTAAATCATATGACTAAAAAGAAACCTGCTGCGGGAAAGCAGAAAAAGAAAAAGATTTTAATTACTACGCTTGCTGTTGGCGCAACGGGCATACTAGGATATTTTGGCTGGCAGTACCTGAAACAAAAGAAGCAATCGAAAACAACGGACCTTGATACGTTCATTAACAATATTCAATCGCCTGTTGTTACTACACCGGTTTACACTGCATTGCAACCTAAAATCGCCGCAGTTAAAACAAGTGTTCCAACTGCTTCTTCTACCAAACGTAATGATGACTTTCCACTGAAGAAAGGCAGCAAAGGAGAGAATGTCAAACATTTACAGCTTGCATTGATTTCTAAGCATGGCAAACAAATCCTGCCTAAATATGGCGCTGATGGTGATTTTGGTTCAGAAGTAGTCAGTGCATTAAAAAACCTGAATCTTCCCTCTTCAATTACTGAAAGCACATTTCATGTATTGACACAAGTTTCGAAAGCAAACGCATCTTCAATTGGGAAAGATCTTTACAAGACAGCAATTTCAAAAGATTTAAACAAGGCGATCAGCTTATTGAAACAACTTGCCACAGTTGATGATTATACAACCGCCAATGAACAGTTTAAACTAGGACGCATCAATGGTGTAAGGCAAACCATCGTGAACGGTCTTCTGAATAGTTTTAGCA
Organism: Lacibacter sp.; assembly: GCF_057361365.1. Taxonomy (NCBI): domain Bacteria; kingdom Pseudomonadati; phylum Bacteroidota; class Chitinophagia; order Chitinophagales; family Chitinophagaceae; genus Lacibacter; species Lacibacter sp. The sequence goes on from NZ_JBMQSG010000011.1 coordinate 33,608, forward strand.
CAGAAGTTCAAAAGCAAAAGATCAAATTTGAATTCTTGCGAATCGGCCTTCAGTACGATGGTAACAAATGGAGCTTGTCTGGTATCGATGGCAGACCGATTGTTACCATTAAACCTGCCACTGTTTGGATCAATGTAAACGAAAAGGTTGCAGTTCCCTCCCGAATGGTTTTGGGTAATGAAGTAAGTAAACGTTTAGACTATACCCTATTTGAAAACAAAGGAAAATACTTTTTGGTCGAATCCGCATCTGTTAAATATTTATAATCATAAAACTCTATGAAAATGAAAAGACATATTAAGTATCTCATTGTACACAGTACAGCCACCTTTGATCCCAAAGTAACTCAGTTCTACGGCGATTTTCACTACGTCGTTGAACGAAACGGAGAGATCAAAAAAGTGCATCATGAAAATCAGATCGTCAGTAACATTAAGACGGTTGACAATGAATCGGTACACATCGCCTATGCTGGAGGCAGAAACAAGTCTGGTAATCTCTGTGACACCCGCACTCCTGTTCAGGAAGAAGCATTGTTTAATAAGTTATTAGTACTCTCCATGAAATATCCGAGTGCAGCAATCGTAGGGCATGATGATATAATAGCTTCATCGGGCTGTCCGGGATTCTCCGTGAAAGACTGGCTCAGAAATTATGAACCTGAATTGGCCGTTGCATAACCTTTTTCAAAAACACTTTCCATACCTATGTCAAATACAATGGCTGATGCCTTACGTATAAAAGGGTATCATGTACAAACACGACCTTTTGAAATAAACATCGTTGGTGTTCGCAGCAATAGCGTTGAACCTAATCGCTTTGATGATTCGATCTATATATTCTACCACAACAATGAAGGAAAAACAGTTCAGCAGCGATTTGCAGCAACAACTGACCCCGGTACATATTGGCTTAAAAATCCCATGAACCCGCAAGGCACAGCCATTTTAAAGGAAGGACAATATCGTAACGCTTACAGTATTGGCATGCATCGTGGTAAATACCTGGCACTTGTTCAATTATTACCTGTAACTGTACTTCGTGACTATGACCGTAATGCTGTATTGGATTTTATGAATGGTCGTGAAGAAGCAGGATTATTCGGTATCAATATTCACAGGGCTGCAGAAAATGGCACGACTAAATCAGTGGATCAGTATTCAGCAGGATGCCAGGTATTTGCAAGTGCTGTTGACTTCAATTTATTTATGTCCCTTTGCGAGAGACATCGGCAGTTGTACGGCAATCGTTTCACCTACACGTTGATTGATGAACGGGCCTATAACCGTACAACAAAAAAAAAGGATTGATGCTGTTATCAGCATTATTATTTGGTGTCGGTGCAGCGACACTCTCCTACACTATTCAAACTGACAGTACATGAAATTTTTTCTGACAGAAATCTTCCGTGACAAAAACGGCAATTTTTCCCTTCGTGAATGTGTAAATGCCGTACTGGTTTTGGTGATGATAATAAGTTGGCTTGGGCAGCAGTTTTTTGCTATGCCGATACCTGAATTTATGTTTTACTCTTTCACCAGCCTGGTAGCCGCCGGTTATTTTGGTTACTCCATCGAGCGAAAAACCTTTGGTAAAAATGAAAACGAACAAAAAAACTGAACACATGAAAAACATCCTCTACCCTATTATCTGTGCGTTGATTCTGGCTTCGATTTTACTCTTTCTCTTTCAATCAGTCAAAGTCCTTGACAATGACACGCACCAAAGAAACATAGAAGTAAAGCCAGTTTTAAAAAGGTTTGTTCAGTCGGAACAAATCGCTATTAAAATTGTGGATTCGCTCAGAGAGCAAAACTCCATTCAATCTACTCAACTGATTGCGTTAAAAACTGAACTGGCAAAAGTGAAGAAGAAGAATTCTTCATTAAAATCCTCAGTTGAAAAGCTACTGGATAGATCAGAAAACGCTTTTGCCCAATCGGAAGTTCATCGATACGCTTATTGTGATTCCGTTATTGAAGGCAGCAAGGAGCTTTTGCAAAGTGTAGCAACAAAAGACAGTCTTTATGAATTGGTCATAAAAAACTTAGAAATCCAACTGGTCAATAAAGATTCCATTATTGAGATAAATGACAAGCTGTATGCGGAATTAAAAACCAGTTTCAAACAATCTATTGATCAGCAACAAGTGCTTCTTATCGAAAACAAGCATTTACAAAAACAGATCAAGCGGCAAGAACGTAAAGGCAAATTCCAAAAAGCTACGCTGTTTGTATTAACCGGGATCATCACGTATAAAACCGTTCGCCCTTGAAAGATAAGAATCCACTTAAAGAAAAAGCAATTGTTTCAGGTATTACGCTTTTAACCTCTCTGATTGCCTATTGGTATTCAAGGGAAACACAGAAAGATTCGGTGCCTTATGTGATGATGGGTGGCTTCTTAGGTTCAATCATCGGTGAAACAATTGCAGAACGAATATCAAAATCAAATCATAATAATTAAAACAACATCCTATGCCTATTCAGTTATTTAATGACGGTGCATGTATCAGAATCAAAAACGGCACTAAGACGATGCTCGTCACCAAAGAGCAGGTTAAAATGATTGATACGATCAAAGACAATATTGTTCGTATCGATATTGGTGAAGGCCCTCTTAAAAATATATTTATCAACTACCAGGATGTAACTGTTCCGGAAGTTACATCTGCAAACAGTTTGCGAGATAAGATCAAAGAAATGTTACTCTCGGATAACTTCGATGGAGGTGATGCGACAGAACAAGGACAGATCAATATTTTAACGCAGCTTACTGCCATAGCCGGATTGCTCACTACGTTGAATCAAAACGAAACGGATTTAGCAAAGACCGATCCAACACTCATTGATGAATCCAATCCTTATATGATTTTCCAGGGTTGGCATAAATTGATCGGCAACCCCGCTAACCCTGAATGGGCTATCCGCAGAATTCGTAAAGAAGGAGATCTTATACATTATGAGTGGGCCTTTGCTAATCAAAACAAAGAAAATGTTTGGGATAACAGAGAAGGATTTACTTACCTGCCTTTTGATCCAACCGGTGCAGCTTTAGTTCCTCCAAGCGGCCCACTTCCTTAATACAATCTTGAATGAACTACAGTACCCTTCCTGAAATTGTGCTGGGAGAAATTCCGGAAATTCAAGTTCCCGAACTGCAGGTTTCCTATAACCGCAGTTCGGGAAAATTTCTGTCTGGCCCCATAATGTCTTCTTTTACGGTTGCAGAATTTATCCGAAGCATTTATGGTACAGGAGAAATTGAATTACAGGAACAGTTTGTCGTCCTCTACCTCAACCAGGCTAATCACATCATAGGCTACTATCGTCATTCAAAAGGATCGATTACTGCAACAATAGCAGATTTACGTATCATACTGGGCACTGCTTTGAAATGTATGGCAGTGTCAATGATTATTGCACACAATCATCCTTCCGGTAATCGCAAACCTTCAAGGGCGGATGAACAGATTACTCAGAAGTTTAAGGAAAGTGCCGCTCTGATGGATATCCGTTTACTCGATCATGTGATTGTTACAAAAGACAGTTACCTGTCTTTTGCAGACGAAGGACTTTTTGCACTTGGAGGATTCGCACAAATAAAAAACGATAGTGAGCGATTTATTGAAGCCGTCACAACTACACTTAAAAATAAAACTCCTCATAATAAAACTACGATTGAAAAACTTGCTGCTTCTTTCAGCATCACAGATAAAACAGCTGTTAAAGAATATACAGAACTGGCAATCGTTAAGCGTGCCAGATCCCTTGCGCAAGGTGCTTTCTCCAAAACGATATTCGACAGCATTGTCGAACTTTATCACTCTCAGGTTAATCTTTCGCATCGTACTTCGCAATCCATTTTACTGCAACAGTATTCAACACCGGCTCCTATCGCTTATCTCGCTGGTTCATTTTGTTTACTGCAAAATAATGTTTCTGTTTTTGAGCCTTCTGCCGGAAACGGTTTGCTCACAATTACTGCTCATCCTTCTCAATGCACTGTCAACGAAATTGACTCGTTGCGCAACAGAAATCTTAAAGTACAAAGTTTTAATGAAGTCTTACGGCAAGATGCTACAAAACCATTTAAAGGCTTTGAAAAAAAGTTTGATGCAATCCTAACGAATCCGCCATTTGGCTTAATGGACGTTGAAGTGATGTATGATACGTTTCCAATTAAACCTTTGGAGCATGTAATGGCATTGCGTGCGTTAGACTGCATGAAAGATGAAGGCAAAGCCGCCATCATCATTGGGGGACATACACGATGGGATGACAAGGGAAGAATACAGGCAGGCAAAAACAGAATCTTCTTTAACTATCTCTACAGCCGTTATCATGTAATGGATGTCATCAATATCGATGGAGCCAAACTCTATTCAAGACAGGGAACATCTTTTGATGTGCGTTTAATTTTAATCAATGGGAGAAAGAAAACATCATCTGGCGCTGCTCCTGTGTTTGATTCAGCGAAAGATGCGGAAGTGAAGTCCTTTGAAATATTGTTTGAACGTGTAAGTGAAGCAATGGAAACGAACCCACACACAGGAAACGAAAAATTTATCACGTACTATGAAAAGGTTTTGTCGCTAAAATCAAAATATACTGACACCGTTATCTTTCTGCGTGTAAATGATGAGTATCAGATTTTTGGTGACGATGCTTTGCAACTTGCAAGAGGTACTGATCTGCTGATTGGTTACTCCTTTAACTACTACGGCAACTTAATTCGTGCAATTCGTTTTCCGTCCAACGCTCTTGATTACTATTTAAATAAAGTTGTGAAAGCTGGTTACAAAGTGGCTGTCGCAGATGAACTTATGAAACCTGAACCTCCTATGACAACACTTGAAAAAGAAGCAAAGGATTTATTGAAATTATTTTCAACTGAAGATGGTGAATTAGGTGCTCCTTATGAACCAGCTTCAGATAGTTGCGTTGTGTTAAATACCCAGGTGCCTGATAGTATGGCTTTTGAAACAAAAAAAGCCGTGCATAATATTAAATCTGAAGTTGGTGGAGACATCGACCAATTTGTTTGTCATCGTTTAAAATATCCTAATAAAACAGCGTTGTGTAAAGTCTTATCTGCTGAACAGATTGATGCAGTAGCAATGGCTATTTATAACATTGAAGCAAGGGAACAGGGAATGATCATTGGCGATCAAACAGGAATTGGTAAAGGTCGTGTTGCAGCGGCGATGATACGCTATTCGGTTATGCAGGGACATAAACCCGTTTTCCTTACTGAAAAAGCAAATCTGTTTTCTGATATTTATCGAGATCTTTCAGCCATAGGTTCTGCCCACTTCAAACCTTTTATTGTTAATACCAAAGAATCTAAAACAGATATAAAAGATGAAGATGGCACTGTAATTTATCAGGCTCCAGCTATTACTGAGCAAAACAGTATTATCGAGAGTCGGGAAGTTCCATCACAGTATGATTTTGTGGTAGCAACCTATTCGCAATTTAATTCGCCTGAGAAAAAACCAGAGAAACCAAATTTCCTTCGTGCTATTGCAGACAATAACATTTTTATTCTTGATGAAGCCCATAACTCCAGTGGTTCATCCAACACAGGGGAGTTTTTGCAAAAGGTCGTTTCAAATACAAAAGGTGTTGTCTTTCTATCTGCAACGTTTGCCAAACGTCCAGATAACATGCCGATCTATGCCATGAAAACTTCGATTGCAGATTGTAATATGACTAAAGATGAATTAGTAGAAGCAATCACAAGAGGCGGGGTTGCTTTGCAGGAAGTTCTCTCCTCTCAACTTGTTGCTGAAGGTCAAATGATTCGTAGAGAACGAAGTTTTGAAGGTGTTGAAGTGAACTATATTTCACTCGATGAAAAAGCGGAAGAACATAAAGCCATCGCTGATAATATCACTGAAATACTCCGGGATATTATTGCATTTCAATCAAACCATGTCGATAATCAGATTGAAGAACTAGATAAGATCGCAGTAGCAGAAGGTAAAGAAGTTGCACTTCGTGAGGGTACATCACAAGCCGGAGTAGACAATCTCCCCTACTTTTCTAAAGTATTCCAGGTGATCAATCAGATGTTGTTTTCGCTAAAAGCCGATGCCGTTGCTGAACGAACCATACAACGATTGCAGGAAGGAAAGAAACCTGTGATTGCTTTTGCTTCTACAATGGGCAGTTTTATTGAAGGTATGGAGAATGAAAATGGTTTGCCCGTGAGTGATGGAGATACGATTAATGCGGATTTTACAGAAGTTTTGAAGAGAGGTCTTGATGGTATTCTTCGTTACACGGAAAAGGATGTAGATGGAAATCCTGTTCATAAAAAGTTTGAACTCGCTGATCTGCCACCGGAAGGTCAGGTTGAATATCATCGTATCAGCGAACGTATTCAATCAGCATCAACCGGGATTACGATTTCTCCGATTGATATGATCATCCAGAAGCTTAAAAAAGCTGGCTATGCAGTTGCTGAAGTAACAGGAAGAAAATATGAATTGCAAATAAATCCGAAAGGATCTAAAGCCCTTGTGCTTGCACGGAAACGTATTAACACCAATGATGCATTCCGGCAGTTCAATAACAATGAAGTGGATGTATTGATGATTAATCAATCAGGTTCAACTGGTGCATCCGCTCATGCCATCCCAACAGCCAAAGTATCAAAGGCAGAAGTGAAACAGCGTGTGATGATTGTCTTGCAGGCTGAACTGGATATAAATACTGAAGTACAAAAACGTGGACGTATTAATCGTACCGGACAAATCTTAAAACCAATCTATGATTATGTTACTTCAGCAATTCCGGCAGAAAAGAGATTGATGATGATGTTGCAAAAGAAACTGAAATCCCTTGATGCAAATACAGCGTCTAACCAGAAAAACTCCTCCCGCATTTTAGATGTCCCCGACTTTTTAAATAAGTATGGTGATAAAATGGTCAAAGAGTATTTATTGGAAAATAAAGAGATTAATGAGTTGCTGGACGATCCTTTGCGTTTAACAGATGCGAAAGCAGATAGTGGCAGCCAGGAAGCAATTTTACTCGAAGATGCAGCGCATAAAGTATCTGGTCGGGTTGCAGTACTCTCAACCAAAATGCAGCAAGACTTTTATAATGAGATTGCAGAACGATATACCGATTATACTGAATACTTAAAACAAACCGGTGAGTATGATCTTGAAGTGGAAGCAATGAACCTCGAAGCAGAAACAACGACGAGTAAAGTGATCAAAATGGGGAAAGGTTCAGACAGCGCTTTTGGCGAAGACAGCATATTGGAAACAGTACGTGCCAATGTGTTGAAAAAACCTTTCACAACAACTGAACTGGAAAATCTTTTACAGGAAACGCTAAAAGGCAAAGATGCAAAGCAGTTGCAATCGGAACTCCTTACAAAGTTTGAACAATTTCAGGCGGGTGCATTGCAGGAGGAGTTGGAGGGAACAAATTTTAAATACGATGAGTTGATTGCAAACATCAGCGAAGAAAAAGCGATGCTCAAAATCAAAAGTAAACAAGGAGATGCCGCATATATGGCGGCATGTCAAGAACGGGAGAAAGAATTGGAAACAGCTCGTCAGTTGAAAAAAGAGCAACTCAAAAAAACATCAGATAACAGAAAACAGTATCTCTCAAAAATATTTCAATTTTTCTATCCTGGTCGTAGCCTCAACTTTCCAGTTGAAACTTACAACGATGGACATGAATTAGTACCGGCTATGTTTCTTGGATTTATGATTGATTTGAAAAAGAAAAACCCGTTCGTTCCTTCTGCTTTAAAACTTCGCTTTGCCATTGCAAACAGTTCTAAATACCTGGCCGTCCCAGCTTCTTATTCCGATGACATTATGGCGATGATCGGTACAAGTGCTGATATTGCTCAACATAGCTTGCCGACAATACTTAACATTTGGGAACACTACACCAAACAGAATAACGCCGACAGAAGAACGAGGCATATTATCACGGGCAACTTGTTACAAGCTTTTTCTGATTTTAAAGGAAAGCTGGTGAGTTACACAACGATTAATGGCGAAACAAAAAAAGGTATTCTGCTTCCTGAGAACTGGAATCCTGTAGAACAGGTGCAGGACAAAGTAGTTGTACCGATTATTAAAGCTTTACCATTAATTAAATCACTAACAACTCATTCACAAATTGCAGCCAACAACGGCTTATCGTTCTTCAGGCAAGGTGATAATTACAAACTTATTATTGCAGCTTCCCGTTCGAAAGGCGGTGACATTTATCTCGATCCTCAAATCCTTCAACTAGTAGAGAAAAACAATTTTGAAAAAGTATCAGATAAGATGGTGGCCATGCTGCCTTATGAGAAAATTGATCAGTTAGTGCAACTCTTACAAACCAATCATTCATTATCTGTTACAGTTCACTCACATCAATTAAAAGAACTGACAAATACAATGGTTAAATACAGTAACCGAAAGAAAATTGAGTTTCCACCTAAAGAAGAGAAAACAGATAACAATGTTATCATGATGGAGCTTGAAGCCGAAGCACTGATGCTGGAACTGGAATTAATGAGAGCGTAGAACACCTACTGATAAACATTTTTGTCAAACCACATCTTAAAATCTACCTATGATCACCATTGATAACTATTTTCAAACTACCTCAAACATTAGCATCTCAACTCTACCTGATACGTTACAGAAGGGACATGAGTTTGTTCTTAAAGTAACAAAGAATGGTTCTTCCTGGACTTCCTATCACGGTAGTGACGCAATCAAAAAGACGATTGATCTTTATTTAAGTAAGATCAGTGAATACCTTTCCAACAAGAACAAAGTAGAGAGTAAACAAAGCAAGCAAAAAGATACCGGCACTAAAAAATCAATCCAAACCAAAGTTGCCAGACCAAAGAAATCTTCCAAGCAACGTGATACATTACCTACTGTGAATATGGTTGAACGGGTAACGGATGATATTCGCTTCATCAGACGTTTTGCAAATCTTGATGGAAAAACAAAAACCAAAGAAGAAGTCCTCCGTTTCATCAATGCGCTTCAGAAAGCAATTCTTGAAAAACGAATACGCAAATCTTCTACACATGCAGAGCATATCAGGATGATCCAGAAAAAGTTGATTGACATGTACAACAGTATGAGAGCAAAAATCAAGATTGAAATTAAACCGGAGACATTCGAGACCTTAAAAAAGCTTATTGGTGGAGAGAGGGTAATGTCTTCAGTCAGTTTTATTAAAAGCTATATCAACCTTAATGGAAAACAAGGAATGAAGAAAAAAGCGGATCAGCTTTTGCAACGTATTACAAAGTCTGTTGACCAGAAAAGAATTCCGGCTGATGACCCTTATATGGATGAACTGATACAAATCACAAAGAATCTTGAATCATTTTTAAATACTCCTTCGCAGAAAACACTTTCTATCGAGCCAAATGAATTAAATGGATTGAATGGTATTTTAGGTTGTGCATGCAATCCTCTTAATGGTATCGAGTCTAAACCGGCGATAATGAACAGTATTGATTTTGCTAACCTTGAATTTAAAACAATCGGCTTGCAAGGAAAATGGAGAGAACTTATTGGTGATCCTTCTTCCAATTTTACCGCAATGGTTTATGGCAAACCAAAGATGGGCAAATCATATCTCAGTATTGATTTTGCTGGCCACATGGCACGTAATCATGGAAAGGTATTGTATGTAGCCAAAGAAGAAGGCCTAGATATGACACTGCAAAAAAAACTTAATGATAAAGATGTGGCTCATCCTAATCTTTTTGTTGCTTCCGTTTTACCAGAAAATTTATCCGCTTACGATTTTATTTTTTTGGACAGTGTAAACAAACTTGGACTTGAGCCAAAAGATTTAAATGAACTAAGAACAAATAATCCCAGCAAATCCTTTGTGTTTATATTTCAATCGACCAAAACCGGCAACTTCAGAGGTGCAAATTCTTTTCAACACGATGTTGATGTCGTTATTGAAGTACCGGAGAAGGGCAAAGCGGTACAATTTGGACGGTTCAATCAAGGAGGCGAAATGTTCATCTTTTAAATTCATATTTCCTAATCTGATTGCGGCATCTCTTTTACTGATTTGCCGCAATTTCTTTTTACCTACTAATACCCACCTATGTCAAAAACGCTAAAATTCATCAAAGCTGAAAAAGGCTCCGTTCAGCCTGTTAGTGATGTGTCAACCCTGCAACTACTGCTTAATTCCAGAAGGGCGGCAATTCGTGAACCGTTAACGGCAGCAAAAGTGCTTAAAACACCTGGCCTTGAGCATTTAACGGAAGAAGAGGCAGATCAAGCAGTTGAAAGTATTAAAAAACTATCCATTGCTTTATATGAGTCGGCCTGCCAAAATAAAATATATTTCATTGATAATCAACAAGATGTAAATTTGAATTGTGAAAACAAAGCCGCATGATTAACAACGAATTATTTTCAAAATGGGCCAAAAAATCTACGACCCCTATCTTCTCTCCATCAGTTAAAAAAGCTGTCGTATATACCCGTGTTTCTTCAAAAGAACAATTCGATAAAAACCTGAGTCTTGACTGGCAACGTAAGACAATTGAAGAATTTTCAGGACGCAATGGTTTTGAGATTATGAACTATTTCGGTGGAACTTATGAAAGTGCCAAGACTGATGGTCGAAAGGAATTTAAGGCCATGCTTGACTATATACGTTGCCAAAAAGGAAAAGTCAGTCATATCCTTGTTTACCTCTTAGATAGGTTTAGTCGTACTGGTGGAGGTGCTATTAAACTGGCACAGGATCTCAGGGAGAAATATGGTGTAACGATCATTGCAGTTACGCAACCCATTGACACCAGTAATCCAGGAGGTGTGTTCCAGCAGAACATGCAGTTTCTCTTTTCGCAATACGACAATGAATTAAGAAAGCAACGAGCCATTGCAGGGATAAAAGAAAAGCTCGAACGAGGTATCTGGTGTCTTAAGCCTCCGATGGGATATGATGTTATAAGAGCGAATGGACAAAGGAAAATTGTAATAAACAAAGAAGGGAAGCTTATCAAAAAAGCATTTGAATGGAAAGTTACAGGCTGGAAGAACGAAGAAATCATAGCCGAGTTACGATCTAAAGGTTTAAACATCTACAAGCAGAAACTAAGCCAGATGTTCAATAATCCTTATTACTGCGGATTATTGGTTAATAAAATGCTTAACGGAAGAGTGGTTGACGGTGATCACGAAAGTATGGTCTCAAAAGAGCTGTTCTTAAAAATCCATAACATTCGACAAACTGCTAATAAGTACGGCGTAGCACATCAAAAAGAAATTGAAGCTGTGCCATTAAAAGTATTTATGCATTGCCCTGTGTGTGGAGAAGGATATACAGGCTATGTTGTGAAAGCAAAAAATCTGTGGTATTATAAATGCAGGACGAAAGGTTGCTGCGCAAATAAGAATGCTTCAAAAGTAAATACGCAGTTTGAAGAATTTCTCAGTCGGTTTCAAATCAAAGAAGAGTATATGACCTTATTGATTGATGAATTACTTGATTCAATGGAAAAGATTAATGAGACTAATCAGCAACGACAAAAAGAAGCTTCCAGCGCATTAAAAGAGGTGCAGAAGAAAATTGACACCATTGAAGAAAAGTATTTCGTGAGTGGAGACATGAGTAAAGAAACCTATGATAAATTCTTAATGAAGTATTCGCAGGAAAAGGATGAAATCAACGGAATTTTTCAAAGCAACTTTACAAACAGTTCGAACCATTATCAAATCATTGAAACTGCTGTTACGATTTCTTCGAAACTCGCTCTGGTATGGAGTTCCAGCACAGTGAAGTCAAAGGAACGGTTTCAAAAATTGCTATTTCCTGATGGAGTAAGCTATGATGTGAAAAATGAATCATTTCGAACCACGAAAGTAAATTTATTGCTTTCCTTAAATGCAGAGCTGGCGGGACTTTCAGAAGATGATATAAAAAAACAAGGTGGTATAAAAACCACCTTGTCCAACTTAGTCGGGACGACTAGATTCGAACTAGCGACCCCTTGCACCCCATGCAAGTGCGCTACCGGGCTGCGCTACGTCCCGAACTTATACAAGACCCTGATCCTGTAAATATCTTTTGGCTCCTCGTTTTTTAATTTTCAATTCTAACTGAATAGCATCAGATTTTGAAATGCATTCAATAGCGGCAACTAAAAACCAGGGAATACCTTTTGAGGTGTAATCACCTTTTCCTGCATTATGTTGATTAAGCCTGCGATTTACATTATCAGTATAACCAACATAATACTTTTCTAAAGAACTACTAAAAAGTATATACACATAAAACATATACACTCTCTTTTAGTTAGCAACCCTCCCGCCTCAAGCGGGATGCGCTACCGGGCTGCGCTACGTCCCGAACAAAAAACAGAAATCCACCCCTGGATTTCAGCGGGCAGCAAATGTAAGATTTTGATATCTAATTGTATCATTTTGATACATTTTGTATTAAAAAAAACGATCTTAGCGGCGCAATAATCTGAACTTCTTACATGACCATTCTTATCAGGCAGGCGCACATTATCGATCCCACTTCTCCTTTCCATAAAACGATCCAGGATGTTTTTATTGAAGACGGCCAAATTAAACAGATTGGTTCGTTGGCAACACAACAAGCCGATAACGTGATTGAAGAAAACGATCTTCATCTATCACCAGGCTGGGTGGATCTGTTTGCACATTTCTGCGATCCTGGTTTTGAATTTAAAGAAACATTGGAAACGGGTATTGAAGCAGCAGCGGCGGGCGGTTATACCGATGTAATGGTGTTGCCAAATACAAATCCTGTTGTAACAGGTAAATCGCAGGTAGAATATATTGTACAGAAAGCCAGACAATCACCTGTCAACATTCACCCGTTAGGAGCTGTTACAAAACAAACCGAGGGAAAAGAATTGGCAGAAATGTATGATATGCGTGCTGCAGGTGCCGCTGCTTTTACGGATGGTTTGCATCCCGTTCAATCGGCTGGTTTATTGCTGAAAGCATTGCAATATGTAAAAGCTTTCAACGGAACAATTATTCAGATACCCGACGATAAAACAATTGGAACTTACGGGTTGATGAACGAAGGTATTATCAGCACTCAACTTGGTTTGCCCGGCAAACCTATTCTTGCAGAAGAAATACAAGTGGCAAGAGATATTAAGCTGGCCCGTTATGCAGAATCAAAACTGCACTTCACAGGCGTTACTTCACCAAAGAGTATTGAATATATTAACCGCTCAAAAGAAAGTGGTGCAGCCATCAGCTGTTCTGTAACTCCGGCTCATCTTTATTTTACTGATGAAGACCTGCAGAGTTATGATACTAATTTGAAACTCTATCCGCCTCTTCGCACTGCTGTTGAACGTGATGCATTAAGGCTGGCGGTGTTGAATGGTTCCGTTGATTGTATCGCTACACATCATGAGCCGCATGAATACGATAGTAAGATCTGTGAGTTTGAGTATGCAAAACCCGGTATGATTGGTCTTGAAACCGCTTACGGTGTTATGGGTGCTGCTTTAGGGAATGAGTTAACTGCGGAGCGTTGGGTTGAGCTGGTGAGCATCAATCCACGTAAAGTATTAGATATTGTTATGCCCTCCATAAAAGAAGGTGCAGCAGCTCATGTAACATTGTTTAACCCCAAGGCGACATATGTGTTTGAAACTGGTGCCATCCGTTCCAAATCAAAGAACTCAGCTTTTATTGGCAAAGAGTTGAAAGGAAAAGTGATCGGCATCATTAATAACAACCAGCTTAAACTAAACTAAATTTTTGTTTATGGAAAAGAAACAGACCAATCCCCTTTTGCAGTATGGATTATTGTCAGCAGTTGTAGGATTAGTAATCTACATTGCCCTGTATTTGGGCGGAGTTAAATTAATGACCAGTCCGTTGGCATATGCATCGTACCTGTTGCCGATCATCTTTGCTGTGCTGGCTTGCGTTGCAGCAAAAAAACAAAATGATGGTTATCTCGAATTTGGCAAAGCACTTAAAATAAGTTTTGGCGTATTTGTGATCACGGGCCTGGCTACTACTCTTTTCTCTTACATCTTACTCAATTTTATTGATGTGGAATTTAAGGAAGCAATGCAGCAGGTATCTCTTGAGATGACAGAGAATATGATGAAAAAATTTGGTGCATCACAAGACCAGATAGATAAAGCAGTAGAGCAGGCAAGTAAAAAAGACAATTTCTCATTTGGTAGTGTTATGCTCGGGTTTGCATTTAGCTGTTTTATTTCATTTCTCATTTCCCTGATCATTGCGGCAATTGTAAAAAAGAAGAATCCGCAAAACGATATGCCACAAACTATTTAAATTCAAGCATGAACCTGAGTATTGTTATTCCTCTGAAAGATGAAGCTGAATCGTTGCCCGAACTCTGTGCATGGATCGAACGGGTGGTAAATGAGCAGCAACTTTCGTATGAAATTATTCTGATGGATGATGGCAGTACAGATGCTTCGTGGGATGTGATTAAACAACTTCGTGCCGCCAATCCAAACATAAAAGGAATTTCATTTCAACGAAACTACGGCAAATCAGCTGCGTTGAACGAGGGATTTAAAGCAGCAAAAGGCGATGTTGTTATTACAATGGATGCAGATTTGCAGGACAGTCCCGATGAAATTCCTGAGTTGTATAAGATGATTACAGCTGATGGATTTGATTTGGTAAGTGGTTGGAAAAAGAAACGTTACGATAATACACTTACAAAAAATATTCCGTCGAAATTATTCAATGCGGCCACCCGTAAAATGAGCGGCATCTACCTGCATGATTTTAATTGCGGTCTTAAAGCTTACAATGGAAAAGTGGTACGCAGCATTGAAGTGTATGGCGAAATGCACCGTTATATTCCGGTGCTGGCTAAATGGGCGGGCTTCCGAAAAATAGGTGAAAAAGTGGTGGAACATCGCAAACGTAAATACGGTGTTACCAAGTTTGGCTGGGATCGTTTTGTAAACGGATTTTTAGATCTTGCTACTATTTCATTTGTGGGCAAATTCGGCAAGCGGCCAATGCATTTCTTTGGTTTGTGGGGCACGTTGTTTTTCCTGGTTGGTTTTCTCATCAGTGGTTATCTAGTGATTGCTAAGCTGGTTGATTTCAATTTCTCTATTACCAATCGTCCAACTTTCTTTATTGCTTTGGTTTCAATGATCATTGGCTCGCAATTATTCCTTGCGGGATTTATTGGTGAACTTATTGCCCGCAATGCACCTGAACGAAACGTGTATTTGATTGGAGATAAAGCAGGGTTATGAAAATAATCATCCTCGGCCCGGCCCATCCCTTACGTGGAGGTATTGCCATTTTCAATGAGCGGTTGGCCCGGCAGTTTCAAAACGAAGGGCATGATGTAACAATCTATTCGTTCAGTTTACAATACCCCGATTTCTTATTTCCCGGTACCACACAATATTCGTCTGAACCGGCACCTGCCGATTTAAACATTAAGATCGAAGTCAACTCCATTAATCCAATAAACTGGTTGGCAGTTGGCAACGGGGTAAAGAATTTGAAACCCGATCTGGTTGTTGTACGCTATTGGCTGCCATTGATGGGCCCTGCTTTAGGAACTATTCTTCGTCGCATTAAATCGAATAAACACACAAAAATTATTTGCATAGCTGATAATGTTTTGCCGCATGAAAAACGTTTCGGCGATCATGCGTTCACCAACTACTTCATTAAACCAGTTGATGCATTCATCACCATGAGTGAAAAAGTACTCAGCGATCTGCGTACGTTCACCCAAACCAAACCCGCTGTTTTGCAACCGCATCCTTTGTATGATGTGTTTGGAAATGCGGTATCAAAACAAGAAGCACGCACTCATCTTGGTATCGATCAATCAACATTTGTATTTCTTTTCTTCGGTTTCATTCGCAAGTACAAAGGCCTCGATATGTTACTGGAGGCATTTGCACAATTGAAAAAATATCAATACCAAAATCCCAATGCCAAATTACTCATAGCAGGTGAGTTTTACGAAGACCGAAAACATTATGATGATCTTATTGAGCAACTTCAACTGAAAGATGATCTGATTTTAAAAACAGAGTTTATTGCCGATAGTGAAGTAAAATATTATCTTTGCGCTGCCGATGCTGTTGTGCAACCTTATCGCAACGCAACGCAAAGCGGCGTTACTCCCCTGGCTTATCATTTTGAAATTCCCATGATCGTTACCAATGTTGGTGGTTTACCAGCCTTTGTTCCGCAAGGAAAAGTGGGTTTGGTTTGCGAACCAACTGTTGATGCAATTGCTGCAGCAATGCAAGAATTTAGGCAAACAGGATCTGCTCATTTTATTCCGTATTTGCAGGAAGAAAAAAAGAAGTATGGGTGGGATAAAATGACCGGTGCTATTCTTCAGTTAGTGGCATCGATTTAAGTATACCATACTTATCTCAGAGGTAGAGCAGAATTATACAGCTAGTTAGGTATGGCATACTTATCCCGGTACCTACCGCTTTCAGCTTTTCATTTACATTTGCAGCATGAGTGAACAGATCAAACAGATAATTCTTGATTCCATAACAGTTAAGCAACAACTCCTCAACGATGAAACAGTTATTGCCAAGCTCGATACCATCAGCAATTTGATTGTTGATGCATTCCGTAATGGCAAGAAAGTATTGTTTTGTGGTAACGGCGGCAGCGCTGCCGATGCACAGCATTTAGCAGCGGAATTCAGCGGCCGTTTTTATCTCGATCGTGAAGCATTACCTGCCGAAGCGTTGCATGTAAACACTTCTTATCTCACCGCTATTGCCAACGATTATAGTTTTGAAGTGGCCTATGCACGATTGGTAAAAGGTATTGGCGTTGCCGGCGATGTGTTAGTTGGTTTATCAACTTCAGGTAACTCCCCCAATATCATTGAAGCATTTAAAGCAGCAAAAGAAAAAGGGATGATCACGATTGGACTTACAGGTGAAACGGGTGGTCAACTTAAACAATTAAGTGATCATTTATTCAATGTGCCATCGAAGACAACGCCACGTATACAGGAAAGCCATATCATGTTGGGTCATATCATTTGTCAACTGGTGGAAGAACGTTATTTCGCTGCAAAAAACTAATTCATGATCCACACAACGCTTCCAACAAATCATCCTGCAAATACCGCCTATTTTATGCCGCTTCCTCATAAGGAATTGCCTTTGATTGATAAAGACTGGACATTATTTCTTGATCGAGATGGCGTCATTAACCAGGACGTGGTGGGCGACTATATCAAGAACTGGAATGAGTTTCATTTTATGGAAGGCGTGTTGGAAGCAGTCAAACAATTATCAGCATTATTTCCACGCATATTTATTGTAACAAACCAGGCGGGAGTTGGTAAAAAATTAATGTCGCTCGATGACCTGGCGGAAATTCATACCAATATGCAGCAGGAAATCACTGCAAACGGAGGGCGTATTGATAAGATTTATTTCTGTCCTGAAACAGACAACAAACACATCAACCGTAAACCCAATCCTGGGATGGCTTACAAGGCAAAAGAGGAATTCCCGGCAGTTGATTTTTCAAAGTCGATCATGGTGGGAAACATGCCCAATGATATGTGGTTTGGTCGTAAGATTGGCGCCTTCACCGTTTATCTTCCTACCCGACCGGAAGAGAATCCTGATCCTTCAACCGTTGATGCGCAGTATAAAGATTTGTTAGCATTTGCCACAGCGCTCGTTAGCAGGCTCAAAACACAATAATTTTGCCCTGAATAAGTTAATATCACTATGCAAAAACTGTTTACCCTTTTCTGCGTATCCTTTGCCTTGTTTGCTTCGGCACAGCAACTCACGCCGGCGGAACTCAAACAATTCAAACTTCGTGAAGATTCACTTAAACGTTTTGGTTATGAAATTGTGCGTGGTAAAGATGCAGCCGTTCGTTTTCGCAGCGACAGCAATTTTACCCGTATGCTTGTTCGTGCACTTATTCAGGATAAATCATTCCAGTTTCCCTTTGATTCATTAAAAACAATTTCGAAAGTTTA
Organism: Lacibacter sp.; assembly: GCF_057361365.1. NCBI lineage: Bacteria > Pseudomonadati > Bacteroidota > Chitinophagia > Chitinophagales > Chitinophagaceae > Lacibacter > Lacibacter sp. The sequence goes on from NZ_JBMQSG010000011.1 coordinate 51,628, forward strand.
CAGCCCCGATAGCTCCTTCCGCATTTTTACCTGGCAGGTTGTGAAAGATGATGATTACTGCAGGCAAAAAGGATTTATTCAGCTTCGGAATACTACAGGAAAAGAAAAATTTATTCCGCTGCGTGATGCGGACCAGTTTATCGTAAACGACGTTGATACAGTAGCAAATAACCTGTGGTGGGTTGGCGCTGTGTATTATCGTATCCTTGAAAAAGAACATAACGGACGCAAATTCTATACATTGTTTGGTTACGATGAAAATGATTCACGTACAACAAAGAAATGGTTAGATGTAATGTGGTTTGATGATAATGGAACGCCGATGTTTGGGATACCTGAGGCATTTTCATATGCAAAAGATTCAGTGCCTAAGCCTGCGTTGAATCGTTTCCTGTTAGAATATAAAAAAGATGGCCGAGCAAGAGTGCAGTACGATGAAGAGTTGGATATGATCATTTTCGATCACCTCATCTCTGAAACCAATGAGCCCGGCAAACGTTACACCTTAATTCCTGATGGTGATTATGAAGGCTTCAAATGGACAAATGGACAATGGCTGCACATTGACAAGGTATTCGACTTTAAATTAAAAGATGGAGAAGCTCCTATACCGGAAGCAATTGATTTCAACAATCGTTTAAAAATGGGAGAAGGAATTGATGTGCCTGCACCGGCCACTACAAAACCAGCAGTTAAGAAACCTGCAGCAAAACCGCCGGTGAAAAAGAAAACAGGTAATTGATCAACCGGTTGCTAGCCCTTGCCTTTTTTCTTGCTGGTAGATTTCGGTTTTTGATTGTTGTTGATTTGCTGAAGTAAGGAATCATTCACTGGTGCATTTAATTGCTCATCTTTCTTTTTGATCCAGATAGTAACTGACCTGCGAACGGAGGGATCTTTTTTCAGCTCCACTTCCACTACCACTGAATCGTCTTTAAATATCCAATCGATCCACACACTATTGCCTTGCAGTTTGCCATTGCTTACTTTAAAATTCAATTGCTCTGTTGTTAAAGGAGCGTAAGTGCCATTGCTGAGTTTGGCATCAACATTAATATAATTCCAGGAACCTTTTTTTAGGCTGTCGGTATAAAGATTAAAGTATAAACTGTCGATCTTTTGCGCTTGCGAAAAGTCAAAAGATAGGAGAAAGAATGTTAGCAAATAAGCTTGTTTCAAAATCGTTGATTTATCTGCAAAGATTGGAATAATGTGCCACAGGTTGCTCAAAGACAAATTTTAACATTCTTTCACGCTCATCCTTTCGAAATCAGTTATTTTGAAGATGGTATGAAATATGCACTCTTTACCCTATAGTTAGAAAGGCTTTTGTAAATTGTTTATTAAATCAATTGTTATGAACGTAATTGTTTTTGGAGCAACTGGTCAGGTAGGTCTTCAACTCGTGAAACAGGCTTTATGGCGTGGGCATTCTGTAAAAGCCTATGGCCGCAATGTGTATGAGATGGATATTGAAAATGAAAAACTTGAAAAGATAAAAGGCGGGTTATTTGATGCATCAGACATATTGCATGCAATTAAAGGAACCGATGCTGTATTGAGCGCAATTGGTGGAGCATTTGATGGATCGGATAAGGCCCGGTCGCTGGGTATGAAAACCATTATTGCACAAATGCAAAAGGCTTCTGTAAATCGCATTGTTGCCTTAGGTAATATGAGTATTTTGAATTTTGATGAAGAATCGCTCATCATTGATCAGGAAAATTATCCTGAAGAATTCCTGCCGGTGGGTAACGAACATCGTAAGGCATATGAATATTTAAAAAACTCCATGCTTAACTGGACGTTTGTTTGTAGTCCCGATATTATGAATGAAGGTCCAACCGGTAACTATATTACCACAAAAGATTATCCTCCTCAACCAAATAAAAATCATATTAATGCCGGTGATCTTGCACAGTTTATGCTGAATGAACTGGAGAAAAATGAATACGTGAAGAGCAGGGTTGGTATTTCTGCTTTATAGTTCGCCGCTAAGACGCTCAGAACTTATTGTTATGAGTTAAAGGGTATGGGTTACATGCACTCATAACTGCTTTAACTCCGTTTCAACTCCCACAGGAAAATACTCGTTGCAATAGCTGCATTCAGCGATTCTGCTTCGCCAAAGCGAGGGATCATTAATTTATCTGTGAGTAAGGAAATCACATCTTCCCGTATACCGTTTGATTCATTTCCAATAACAAGGAAGCCTGCTTTGGGAAACTCAAATGAAGAAAGTTCCTCGCCGCCCAGCACCGCTCCAACAACCGGCAATTGTTGATTAGCAAGAAAGCTGCTTAATTCTTTTTCCAAAACAGTCACCCGCATAATACTGCCCATAGTTGCCTGCACTACTTTCGGGTTGTAGATCTCAGCACAATCGGGCGAGCAAATAATTGTTTTGATTCCAAACCAATCAGCAAGCCGAATGATTGTTCCCATGTTGCCGGGGTCACGAATACCATCGAGCACTAATGACCAATCTGTAAACGGCGCTTCGGGTGTGAATTCTTCAAAATAATGCAGCAATGCCAACGTCTGGTTGGGTGTTTGCAGTTGCGAAATGCGTGCAAGTTCATCTTCCGAAACAATGTGATGTTTAACGATATTTTTTGCGGAAGGATGTTGTTGAAAGAATGTTTCGGTGGCGTATAGCCGAACAACCTGCGATGAATAATGCGTTAAAAGCTCGGCCACCATTTTGCTTCCTTCCATCAAAAAAAGCCGTTCTTCATCCCTTCTTTTTTTATGGCCTAAACTTTGGATATATTTGACTTCATTTTTACTGAGCATCGATCATCATTTTATGAGTTTCACCCGGTTAACCATTACCATATTTACTTGTTTGGCAGTACTCACGGTGCTTAGTTCCTGTAATTCAAAATTGTTAACCCGGGGTAAATATAAAGTAAAGAACTATCCAAAAAATAAGCCCTTTGTTTATTTTAACGAGATCAACGTTGTAAACAATAAACTGTCGAAAGATTCGCTCACTCTTCTGAAAAGTGGATTAGAGACGCAGCTTGATGACAGCATGCGTGTATATGTTCGTCAACGCTGGCTCCTATTTAAACGAATTGACAATCCGCCTGTATTTGATACAAGCTATGCTAATCAAAGTGCCCGCAATATGCAGATCTACCTGCAAACACTGGGCTATTACAACGGCAGGGTTACCATCGATACGTTTTATATTGATTCAGTGCATAAAGAAGATCCCGATCGTTTGCAGGTTAGGGCTGCAACAAAATTCAGGGTGAACACAGGCCCGGTATTTCGTATCGATTCCATTGCACTCATTCCGAACGATTCAAACAGGGTTCAGATTCTTCCCATTAAAGAATTAACTGATCAGCATAGTTCGCAAACGTTCCTGCGCCGAGGTATGGCTTTTAGTGAAGAGTTGATCTCCAGAGAAATGAACAGGTTGATTGAACTCTATCGCAACAACGGTTATTACAATATGAACCGTGATGTGATTTATGCAGATGTTGATACTACTTTTCTTGCATTGCTTGATCCGAGTTTAGCACTTGATCCTATCCGACAGTTTGAAGTGTTTCAGGAAGCACAGGAAAGAAGAAAGAATCCATTGATCAATGTTTATATACGTACCAAACCCAACCTGAAAGATTCTATCTTCCGTCAATACTATAACCGCAACATTGTAGTGTATCCGGAATATAAAGGTGGTGACAATGTTGATTCAGTTGCCTACATTGATAGTGTACGCAATAATATCACGGTGCGTTTCCAGAAAGGGAAATTTAAACCGGCCTTCATTCGACGCAATCTTCGTTTGCGTACCGATAGTTTGTTCAGCTCTTTAAAACTGAACCAAACAGCTGATGAATTAAATAAATTGAATGTGTGGCAGGTCATCCGTATTCAACCTAAACTTGCTACTGATGATTCAAATTCCATCGACTACGATCTGTTCATGATCCCCTACAAACGTTTCACATTTAGTGCAAACGTTGAAAGTGTTTTTAACCAGGTGCAATCGGGATTAACAACAGCTGGAAATCTTGTAGGCTTTGGTGTAACGGTTGGTTTGCAGGACAGGAATATTGCCAAGCAAGGTATACAGATGAATAACACGTTGCGTGCAGGTATTGAATTAGGTCTACCTCCAATCAATTCAGGATTACAGGCAACGGAATTGACGTATAGCAACTCCATCAGTTCACCACGTATTCCTGCCTGGTTGTTTACACGTAAAAGCCGGAGATGGCTGAATCGGAAAACATTCCTCACTTCTTCTATTTCATTCATCGATCGGAATATTAATCAGAACGGTTTGTTTGCACTCACAACTGCAAGCTCAACATTTGGTTGGCAGTTTCAAACACCTAACAATGCCATTTGGCGTGTAAGCCCTGTGAATGTTGAATATGTAAAATTGTTCGATCTTTCACAATCATTCAAAGATCAGTTGGCAAGCAATGTGTTTCTTCGTAACTCTTTTAACCAGGGGTTTGTACTGGGGTTAGGTGCTGCGAGTATTAACTACACAAAACGTTACCAGAATAGAAAACGACAAAATCATCTTTCAGCATTACGACTCAATTTTGAAGAATCGGGTGCATTGGCTGGCCGATTAAAGAGAGCAATCAATTTGTTTGATGAAGAATTGTTTGAGTATGTAAAAGGCGATGCTGAATTTAAATACCAGATCATAAGCCCGGCTACAAAACAGGAACGCTGGGTATTTCGTGCGGCAGCAGGTGCTGGTTATTTGTATGATAATGATACATCGAGCATGCCGTTCTTTAAACAGTATGCTGGTGGTGGTCCTAACAGCATGCGTGCATGGCCTTTGCGTAGTATTGGTCCGGGTGCAAGTATTGCCGATGTACGAACCGGGAGAAATCAATTCTTCAGTCGTTCAGGCGATATGATCCTTGAAGCGAATGCTGAATACCGTTATAACATCTTAAGCATCTGGCCCAACACATTAATTCTTCGGGGCGCTTTGTTTACTGATATAGGTAACGTTTGGAACTTCCGCAACAAGAGTAATCTTGGGAATGATACGGTTGTGTTCAAACTAAAAAATCTCTATCGTGATATGAGTGTAAGTGTTGGCACAGGTTTCCGTTTAGATTTTGTTGGATTGTTCTTGATACGTGTTGATATTGGTTATCGCTTAAAAAATCCTGCCTATCCTTTTGTTGCTACAAATAATGGATGGAGAATCCCAGGCTTAAATGATCTTGAAAATTTATTCAGTCGCTCAACTGAAGCACGTACCTGGCGGTATGAAAACATCAATATCTCGCTGGGTATTGGTTACCCGTTCCAGTGGTAGCTACTCATTCAGTTGGTGGCATGGCTGCTTTTACTTGTTTGATCCACTCCAGTGTTTCAGGTAATGTTCTTGCTTCTTGGGTTGTGAATTCGCCAATGCGTGTGCGACGTAAACTGCTGAGGTATGCACCGCAGCCCAATGCTTTGCCGTAATCATGTGCAAGACTCCGTATGTAAGTGCCTGTTGAACACACAACTCTAAAATGCAACACAGGAAGTTCAATTTTTGTTATTTCAAATGCTGCAATGTGCAATGGTCTTGGGTCCAGCACAACGTCCACTCCTTTTCTTGCTAACAGATATACAGGTTTGCCATCACGCTTAATAGCGGAATGTGTTGGGGGCACCTGCATAATATCACCGGTGAACTGCTTTGTTGTTTCATTTATTAATTCATCAGTCACAAAAGAATAGTCGTTGAATTGTTCGGGTTTGCTTTCAAGATCGTACGTGGGTGTTACTGCGCCAATAGTAAAGGTTCCGGTATATTCTTTTTCACGAGCCTGGTATTCATTGATGCGTTTGGTGAATTTTCCTGTGCAGAGAATAAGTAAACCTGTTGCAAGTGGATCAAGCGTTCCTGCATGTCCTACCTTTTTTATTTTTATGGCATTCCGCACTTTGGCCACTACATCATGCGATGTCCATTCTAATGGTTTATCGACCAATATTACCTGCCCTTCTGTAAAGATTGTTGCAACTTCCTGTTTCATGCGTGGGCAAAGGTAATGGATTCAAAAACTCAGCCTATATTTATCCCACATTCCAAAATCACATTGAACAATGGCATTTACAATTGCAATTTCAGCCGATAGAACACCTCTTGTTAAGAACTATTGGCTCTGGCTGTTTATCGCTGTTTTTATGATTGTATGGGTGAACACGTATATCGGCACTACGGATATCCATAACTGGCTTCTTGAAAATACATTAACCTTTTTATTCCTGGTCTTTCTCATCGTCACATTCAAACGTTTTCAGTTTAGTGATCTTACCTACCTGTTGGTTTGTATTTATTTGTGCCTGCATGTATATGGCTCAAAATATACTTATGCTGAAAATCCTTTGGGATATTATTTGAAGGATGTTTTTGATGCCAAGCGGAATAATTATGATCGCATCGTTCACTTCAGTTTTGGTTTTTTACTTGCCTACCCCATGCGTGAAATGTTTTTGAAATGGTTTAAATATCCAAAGCTTGTTTCATGGATATTGCCGATTGAGATCACATTATCCATCAGTGCTTTTTATGAGTTGATTGAATGGGCCGTTGCTGATATTTTCTTTAAAGCACAAGGCGATGCTTATTTGGGGACACAAGGCGATATTTGGGATGCGCAAAAAGATATCTTTCTTGCTTTTTCAGGAGCCATCCTTGCTACCACAATTGTGTCGATGGTGAAAAAGTTATTTAATATTTATGAAAAAGAGTAGAACCACTGATGGCAGTTGTATCTTTTAAGTCTGGGAATATATTTTTAACGTTAGAGTTATAACATTCCATCTACGTCTGACGGCCTGCAACCGTACCGACGGGAGTAGGCATTTCGTACTTCTTACTTCGTACCTCGTATTTTCTCAAATGGCTTGTCTTGTCTTAATCTCAATGTATTTATTGATCGTGTTCACAGTTACGTTTTCTGGTGCGGACAGAATACTGAGGATGCCTGCGTTCTGTAATTCTTTTACAATAAGTTGTTTTTCGTGCATGTATTTTCCTGCAATTGTTTTTACATAGAGGTCCTCGATATCTTTTACTTCCTGACCTGCTACTTGTTTTAGTTCGGTGTTTTCAAAAAATACAACCAACAGCAAGTGATATTTAGCGATACGTTTCAGGTATTGCATTTGCCTTTGCATCCCCGCAAGCGATTCGAAATTTGTGAAAAGAATAATCAAACTGCGTTGCTTTACAGTTGCCCGGATATTGGTATAAAGCAATTCGAAATCAGATTCAAGGAAAGCTGTTTGCTGGTTGTAAAGCAATTGCAACACTTTTTCGAGTTGTACAGGTTTACGATCTGCCGCAAGTACTGATCCCATTTTATTGCTGAAGGTCATTAGTCCAAATTTGTCTTGCCGGTACAATGCTACGTTGCACATCACGAGGCTGGCATTCATTGCATGGTCAAGCAATGTCAAATCATTGAAAGGCATTTTCATCAAACGTCCTTTATCGATCACGCAATATACCTGTTGACTTTTTTCATCGGTGTATGAATTCACCATCAATGAACCTTTGCGTGCTGTTGCTTTCCAGTTGAGCGTACGCACATCATCGCCTTGCACATATTCTTTCACCTGTTCAAACTCCATGCTGTGCCCGATCTTACGTAAACGCCTGTTACCTGCTTCTTTTGTTTGCGCTGCTTCTGCATGTAATTGGTACTGCCGCATACGAATGAACGATGGATAAACAGGAACCATCACTTCTTCTGCACCAATAAATTTCCGTTCAATAAAACCTAGTAACGAACGAATAAACACCTGCACTTTTCCAAAATGATATTCACCCCTTTCTGTTGGGCGAAGGTGATAGATCAGTTCACGACTCTCACCCGCTTTCATGTTTAGTTTTATGGAGAAATTCCGTTGTTGAAATTGCAACGGCAATTCATCAATCACTTCTGCTTTTACAGGAAAGGGATAATTATTCTGAATGTTAATGTGTGCCGGGTTATCATCACCATTACTTAATCGCTCAGGAAGTTCACGTTCAATAACAGGTTTGCGGTTGATGACAAAAAGAAAAAAAAGATCGGCAACAAATGCAATGGATAATAAAATCGAAAATATTTTTGCCGGCGTTTCCAATACGGGAAAGAAATAGGCAAGCAGGTACAATGCAATATTTGCTGCAAGCAATTGGAAGAAACGTGTACTAAAATACAGCGACTTCAAAACAAAGTGTGCCAGCAAATAAACAATTGCACCGGATAGTAGAAACAACCAGAACATTTAGCGTGGTACCTCCAGAGATTTAATGATGCGGTCAACTAATTCATCGGCCGTAATACCTTCCATTTCCTTTTCAGGTGTAAGGATGATACGATGACGCAAAACATGCGGCGTGACTTCGATAATATCTTCAGGCGTAATAAAATCACGCCCACGCATAGCCGCAAATGCTTTTGATGCTTTTACAATAGCCAATGATGCACGTGGCGATGCGCCAAGGAACAAGGAAGGATTATTGCGTGTTTCATGTACAATGCGTGCAATAAACTCCAGTAGTTTCTGTTCAACTACGATGCTGCGAATAGTTTCCCTGTATTGAGCAATATCTGATGATGATAATATTTTCGTCACTTCATTTAAGAGGAAACGATTATCGGCCTGGTGCTGATTGCTGAGTATGATCACTTCTTCCTCAAGTGATGGATAGCCCACTTCTATCTTAAACAGGAAGCGATCAAGTTGTGCTTCAGGTAAACGATAGGTTCCTTCCTGGTCAACGGGGTTTTGTGTAGCCAATACCATGAACGGAACATTCATTTGGTACGTGGTGCCATCAACGGTTACCTGCCGTTCTTCCATTACTTCAAACAACGCCGATTGTGTTTTTGCAGGTGCACGGTTGATCTCATCAATCAACACAATGTTGCTGAACAAGGGACCTGCTTTAAATTGAAAGCTCGCTTCCTTTGGATTGAAAACGGAGGTACCCAACACATCACTCGGCATCAGATCAGGTGTAAACTGGATGCGTGAAAAATCTGCATCAATCAGTTTAGCCATGAGTTTTGCTGATAATGTTTTTGCAACACCCGGCACACCTTCAATCAGAATATGTCCATCGGCAAGAATACCGGCGATCATCAACTCCAGCATTTGCTCCTGCCCTACAATTACTTTCCCCACTGCTTCACGAATAGTAGCAATTGCATTGTTGAGTTGCGTTAGATCGGTACGTTGTACAAAAAATTGATTTTCCATGAACTGTTTTAGTTTTAAATCTGTCTGATTTTACAATTACGAAGTATGCTATTCGTAAATCGTACTTCGTATTTCGTACTTCTTAAGTTTACTACCTAATAAATTGTTTCATTCTATTATTATACTCAAGCAAGTCCATATCGGTTACCTCTCCTGATTCCTGCAATTGCTGAATAAATTGAAAAAACTGTTTTACTTCTATCTCATCAACTCCACTCTTGCGGGCAAGAGATGAAAAGAATTCTGCATTAAGATGAGCCGTATTGAGATAATACTTTGAACGAATATGTTCAAGAAAATATGTCGTCATCTTATGTGCAATATTCTGGTTGTCTTTTTTCTGAAGGTAAAGCCGGCCAATGGTTTCCACAAAAGAAATGCTTGCATTGCTGTTAACCGTTTTTATTGGTATTGCCCGTTGCCTGCGTTTACTTGCAAATGCGATATATAAGATCAACATAAAAAGGAAAAGAAGCAAAGCTCCTTTCAGCATAGGATTGTTCAGGAATACATCAAAGAGTGAGAAAGCCTGATTAGGCGAACGACCTATGCGGTAGTAATCATCCCAATAAACAATTTTCCTTTCTGATGGTAAATAGCTGAATACTTCCTCTGCATATTTTTTATTCTCATTGCTCAGCAAATAATAGTTGCTGAACGCTTCAGGATTAAGATGGAAAAAGAATCGTCCATTGCCATGCACTACTGAAATATAGTTGGGACTTCCTTCATCGTTTCGTCCAAGGATCACAGCATCACTTTCATCGGGACGAAGAAAGTGCGCTTCGAACGGGTAATAAAAAAATCCATACAAAGCAGCTTTTGCAGAGTCAAACTTGCGAACAGAAAGCGATGTATGTCGCATGGGGCCAATTGTATCAGCCTGCTGTTGAAAGAGGCTGTTCATGGTGACATACTGCACATTCAAATCAAGGGTCTTCATCAATTGTTCATCAATGTATTCCGCCGACATAAATACCTGGTTGCCCTTCGCAGCATATTCAAGAATAGCATCCCGGTCTCTTTCATTTAACAAAATACGCCTGCTGATAACGGCATATAACGTTTGTTTACTTCCCAGGGGATACTCCACATTTTCCGAAAATTCTTTATCGAGCACTTCCAGGTTTGAGTACCGGTATTTGCTGTTGAACATGCTATGAGCAGTGTAAGCACCAAAGGGTTTCTTACTATTCTTTGAATAGCTGTGCCGCATGTCAGGCAGCTTTATATCATTGTTTCCTCCGCAGGCAATGAGCATGCAGATGAAAGAAAGATAAAAACCATATCGTAAGAAAATTCTCAACCTTTTTTTATGCTTTGATGAAATTCTTCAAATTCTTTTTTGATGGGATCAAACACATGCTGCTCTATCACAAAATCGCCATACCATGCATATTCGTAATGTAATGTGATGCGTGCATACGATTTTTTCAATTGTGGCTTTGCCAGCTCACGAACATATTGATAGTTTGTTTTATCGGGCGAAAGCTGCAGCCATTCTCTTTCTGCCAATTTGTTTAGGGATTGCAGGTAAAGAAAGCGAATAGCCAAACGATAGTTACTATCTCTTATTGCTTGTTGTAGTTGCTGATCTAGATAAACCTCATCAGTAAAATGTTCCTCTTCCACTTCCAGGTTTTTGTTGCGAAGAGGTGATGCAAACAAACCCCGGTCAGAAAGGAAAATTCTATAAAGCACAAATAATAATGCGCCAACCAGCAACGACCAAAGTACAACCTCAATAACCGGGAAAACATTTACAGGTTCTGCTACTGTGTTTTGCTTCTTTTGTTTCTTGTTCGCCAGCTCCTGCCTTTTTTTCAGCAAGCTGTCGAGGTCTTTCATGTACTCAAAATCCTTTTGAGACCTTAGTGAACGAACGCTATCTGTTGGGTAAACCCAAAAAGAGCGATGTAATGTTGTATCAAATAAATTTGTTTCCTGTTCGTCATATTCCTCGTCGTAAACCGCTGTTGTGTCCACCACCGTTTCTTCCATTACCTGCACACTGCTATCCACTATTACTTGTGCGCACAGTTCTGCAGAATCACCCAGTAAAGTGATCAGCAAACTGCATAGCAATAAACAGAGGAAGCGCTTTATCATGCAAGAATTTTTTCTGCAAACGCAGGATCTTTTTTTATTCTTCTTTCTAAACGGATGGGATAGATTACAAAATACCAGACAATAAACAGGAACGATACCGCCAATATACTGATGCTGACAGGTAATGGTAATGAAGTATTGGTGGTTTTATCAAATGCGGCAGAGCTAAGTCTTGTGATATAACTTTCCAGGAACGCAGCAAGAATAGTAATTGGAATAAGACTTACACAAATCTTCATCGCATCTTTTACTCCACGCTTGAACGATACCCATCTTGTAAACGTGCCGGGAAATAAAATACTTTTCGCCATCATAAATCCGGCACATGCTTCAATGATCATTCCCGCAATTTCTAATGTGCCGTGTATCCATATTACCAATACACTTTGCCAGCCGAGTCCTTTTGCAAAAAACATGTATTGAAAACTTCCGATCATGATGCCGTTCTGAAAAAAAACATACAAGGTTCCAAGCCCAACTAAAATGCCACCCGCCACCATTAAAAAGCCAACCTTAATATTGTTAAAAGCAATCTGCACCCACATGGCAAACCTGCTTTCGCTGCTGTATACACCAAACGGATCGCCTTTTTCAATATTCTCTTCCGTCATGGCTACATAATCTTCACCCAACACACCTTTTACAAACTCTTCATCTTTCATGGAAGAAAGAACACCCATTGCAAAAAGTAAAAGAAAAAACAGGAATGTATATAAAAACATCCGGTGATGCTTACGAAACATCAGCGGCAATTCGTATTGCCAAAAAGTAATGAGGCGAGAGAAACGTTGTTTCCTGTTTTGATAAATGGTTTGATAGATGCTTACAGCCAGGCTGTTGATCCAACGGGTAACCTTACTATGAGGATAAAAAGTTTTTGCATAACTCAGGTCGTCTAGCAGAGTAATGAAACGATCTGCCATCTGATCAGGGTCTTCGGTTTGCAGATATTGGTATTCGTTCCACTTCTGCGCATTCTTCTTAATAAAAAGTGCTTCTCTCATAGTGAGTTAAGAAATGAAAATACCAAGTAATTTTTAATTACGACCATCTGCAGAAGAAATTATTCCTTTAATTTACAAACAGAAATAACCGCATGTCAAACGTACAGATCAGCACGCCTTTTAATATTGCACTTGAATTTGAAATTGCACCCTTCTTCAAGCGGTTACTGGCTTATTTTCTCGACTTGATGATCATGGTTGCGTTTGCTATGTTTATGCGTTTTGTGTTGTACGACGGTGTTCAGTTAGACGGAAGTTTTGCAAGCGGGGTTGATATTCTTGCAGTGTCTGTTCCTCTCCTGCTCTATCATCCTGTTTTCGAAATTCTTTTTCATGGGCAGAGCCTCGGCAAAATGGCCATGGGAATTCGGGTGATGAGTCTTGACGGTGGCGATCCTACCATCAGTCAATATTTATTGCGGTGGTTTTTTCGTGTGTGGGAATGGCCGCTTGTGTTCTCATTTGTTTATCCCGGCTTTTGGATTCTTTTGCAGCTGGTATTCGTGGGAATGTTAGGCATTATTGTCATCATCATCATTGCTGTTACAGCTAATAATCAACGTTTAGGCGATTTGGCAGCAAACACCGTAATTGTAAGCACACGTATTAAAAGCTCCATCCATGATACGGTGTTTATGGAAATAACTCAGAAAGATTATGTGGTGAGATTTCCGCAGGTGCTGAAACTAAGTGACCGTGATATTAATACGATTAAAACCGTGTTGAACGATACTTACAAACGCAACAACTTTGAAACAGCTCATCGTATTGCAGGGCGCATTAAATCGGTACTGCAGATCGAGACAGATATGGAAGTTGATATGTTTCTTCAGCAGTTGATCGCTGATTATAATTATCTCGCAACAAAAGAATAAAAAAAGCCGCTTCAATTGAAGCGGCTTTTACTTTTATAATCTGAATTATTTTTTCAACTCATTAATTCTGTTCATCATTTCAGTGGGGTTGCCAAGGTTTTCGAAACCAACCACGCTGATGATAAAAATAACATAAGCAATATAAATCACGGATAGAATAATACCGATGATAGCGCAAATTCTACCTGCATTTAAGTTTTTGTAACTGGCCTGCGTGTATAGTTCAGGAGCTACTGCATAAAGTTTCTTGCTTTTTGCTGCAAGCACCATTGCTATAATGCCGAGAATAAGACCAATAATGCCGTAACACAAACAAAGTACGATTGATAGAATACCAAGTACCAGCACCCCTGTTGCATTAGGCAATGGTTGCTGTGGTTGTTGCTGAAGTTGATCCATAATGGTTGTTTTTATTTTAAGAATGGTTAATTAAATCCTCCTGATGCTCCTACAGCGCTTACAAAAATGACAGCCATAAGAATGTAAAAGAGTATACCAAGACCTTGCAGCACTATTCCTATGATAGCACAGATACGTCCTGCTTTAATATTCCTGTAAGATGCTTCTGTGTATGCACCGGGGTTTGCAGCATATAGTGCCAGGTCTTTTTTCGCCATCACCAGGGCAATAATGCCGGTAATAAAACATACTACAATGGAAAGTATGCCCAATACAAGTACGGCGGTGGCATTTGGTAATGGTTGTTGAAATTGCGGTTGTTGTGGTTGTTCCATTTTTTGGGTTTGATTTAAAAAATTATCTGAATTGATTTGTAGCAACAGATGAAACCATGGCTACAATAAAGATGATGTAAATGATAAGTCCCACCAGCTGGAATGCTATGCCAACGATGGCGCATATTCTCCCGGTTTTAATATTACTTAGTGACGATGGACTGTACACTCCCGGATTGGCATTGTACAAAGCCATGTCCCTGTTGGCTAATACCAAGGCAATGATGCCGGTAATAAAACAAACAACGATTGATAAAATGCCCAGTACTAAAACTGCGGTTGCATTGGGTAAGGGAGGTAAAAATTGTTGCGGGTTGGGAGATAAATAATCCTGCTGATTTTGTTCCATTAAGTTAAGTTTTGGTGAGTCGCAATTCTGTAAATATAATGTACAGCAATAATTGCTGCGCAAAAAATGTATAGCATCATCAGAATTTTACTTCCGTTCTTAAACCGGAAGAACAGGTGCAGCAGCAGGAATAAAAAAAGGAACAGCATTGGAATTGCAGCAGGATATAATCCGAAGCTCGTTGCAATATCTCCCTTCAATAATGCAACATAGCTTCGTTGTAAACCACAGCCCGGGCATTCAATATGCAGAACCTTTTTGCTGGGACAGGTAAGCAAATTCTTTTCAAGCCACAATATGGCCTCCGTGTAAAAACCGGTCAAAAGAATAGTTTGCATTTTTCAAACATACAATGCACAGCGAATATTTTCAAATGAAAAAAGCATGACCATTACAGCCATGCTTCCCGTTTTATAGTTGTGTGAATCTTAATAAGCCAATGCAAACAATACTCTTTCTTTTGAAGGCTTGCCTGTGAGGATGCACTTCCCTTCTTCCTGTTCATTATTTAACGGAATACAGCGGATGGTAGCTTTTGTTTTTGTTTTGATCTCTTCTTCAGTTTCAGCCGTGCCATCCCAATGTGCGGAAACAAATCCACCTTTCTTTTCGAGGGTTGAAACAAACTCATCCCAATTGTCAACCTTAGTGATATGACTATCACGGTATGCTTTTGCTTTATTGAACATGTTCTGCTGAATTTCTTCCAGCAACGCATGTAAATGTCTCGCCAAACCTTCCATGCTCACAGTGGATTTCGTCTTTTCATCACGGCGGGCAACCTCAGCTGTGTTATTCTCCAGGTCCCGACCACCTATTGCAACTCGTACCGGAACACCTTTCAATTCATGTTCGGCAAATTTCCAGCCTGGTCTTGCATTATCGCTGTTATCGTATTTCACACGAACGCCCAATGCTTTTAATTCAGCAGTTAGAATATTTACTTTCTCAGTAATTGCATTTAATTGCTCTTCGCCTTTATGAATAGGAACGATCACCACCTGTAAGGGAGCAATTTTAGGAGGAAGTATCAAACCTTGATCATCACTATGCGCCATCACCAGTCCGCCGATCAAACGAGTGCTTACGCCCCAACTCGTAGCCCATACATGCTCCAACTCGTTTTGTTTATTGCTGAATTTTACATCGAATGCCTTGGCAAAGTTTTGTCCTAAAAAATGTGAAGTACCAGCCTGTAAAGCCTTGCCATCCTGCATCAAAGCTTCAATGCAATAAGTATCTTCCGCACCGGCAAAGCGTTCATTCGGAGTTTTTACACCCTTGATCACAGGCACCGCCATCCACTCTTCAGCAAACTCGGCATACACGTCTAGCATTTTCCTGGTTTCTTCCACGGCTTCTTCTGCAGTTGCATGAGCAGTATGTCCTTCCTGCCATAAAAACTCAGCTGTGCGCAAAAACAAACGTGTACGCATTTCCCAACGAACCACGTTGGCCCATTGGTTAATAAGCAAGGGAAGATCACGGTACGATTGGATCCAGTCTTTATATGTATTCCAGATAATGGTTTCAGAAGTTGGACGAACAATAAGTTCCTCCTCCAGTTTGGCTTCAGGATCAACAACAACTCCACCGCCATTCGGATCGTTCTTTAAACGATAGTGCGTTACCACCGCACATTCTTTGGCAAACCCTTCTACGTGGGCCGCTTCTTTACTCAAAAAACTCTTGGGGATGAACAACGGAAAATATGCATTCACATGACCCGTGTCTTTAAACATTTTGTCTAATTGATCACGCATGTTTTCCCAAAGTGCAAAGCCGTAAGGTTTAATGACCATGCAACCACGAACGGCCGAATAATCGGCCAACCCGCCTTTCAGAATAAGATCGTTATACCATTGCGAATAGTCTTTCTCCCGGGTAGTAATTGCCTCAGCCATTGTTCGGTTCCTTTAAATATGTTTAGAGTTAATTTAACAGCCATTCTGCAGCGGAAAGAAGCTTATGGCTTGTCATTTGTTAAAATATAGTACGAGCTATATACGAAGTTGCAAAAGTAGTAACTTCACATTACAAACCTCAAATTCAAAACATCATGGTAACCAGAATTTTACTTATCGGTTTGATCGCTGCAGGTATGACCTCCTGCGCTACCTATCGTACAGGACAAACTCCTGACGATGTCTATTATTCACCCGGCCGTGTAAACGAAACGTATGTTCAGGTTGACCGTGATGAAGATGGAAGAGTTTCTTACAATGATCGCAATTTAGAAGATCGCCGTTTACGCCAACAGATCCGTGATCCACGTTTCCGTTTTGACGATGATATTTACTGGAACAGTCCCCGTTACAACAGTTGGGGTTGGAATACATGGAACAATCCTTATAACACATGGGGATGGAACTCATGGAACAATCCATACAATTCATGGGCATGGAATACCCATGGTTACGGTGGATATTACAATAGCTGGAATTCTCCTTTTATCTGCATACCAGGCAGCAACAACCTGATCGTAATTTCAGGCCCTGCTGCACCAAAGTACAGTACCGGTATTCGTTACTCAGCGCCTATTCAGCGTTTCCCGAATGCAGGAACTAATTTCAACTACGGAAAAACTTCAACGACAGGTAGTGGTAGCCGTTATTACAACAATAACACCAATACTACCCGCCGCAGCGGTTTCTTTGGAGGAAGTAATAATAATTCTTATGGTGGAGACAGAACAAACAGCAGCCGTTCATGGGGCGACAATTCCGGTTCAGCCGGCAATAGCAGGTCGTTCAATACGGGCAGCAGTTCAAGCAGTAGTTCTTCGTCTGGTAGCAGTAGCAGCTCTTCCTCTTCTTCAAGTAAAAGCAGTGGAAGCTCATCTGGCGGCCGTCGTAATTAATTCATGATCTCATTTCTCAGGAAATACATTGTAATATGAAAAGAATTTTCATAACAGGAATAGCTGTGTGTCTGATACAATCTGCTTTTTCACAAGATGTGTTCGATGCATTACGCTATTCTTATCAAACATCTGCAGGCTCAGCACGTTTACAATCGATAGGCGGTACAAATATTTCTCTTGGTGGCGATGTTAGTTCAGCCTTTATTAACCCTGCCGGCTTAGGACAATTTAAAACAAATGAAATTGTTTTTACACCGGGGTTTAATTTCAATACACTGAAAACTGATTACAACGCCCTCACTACTAAAGGAACAAAAAGCAAATTCACGGGTGGAACAAGTGGTGTTATTTTTAGTTTCGGAAACCGTTTTCGCAGCAGCAATTTAAAGAACACAACTTTTTCCATTGCCGTTAACCAGTCGGCGAATTTCAATTCTAAGTTTGCGTACGGTGGTAAGAATTTAAACAGTTCTTATTCCGAAAAATGGCTCGAAGAAATTGTGCGGAGTGGTTATACTTCCTTTGATGATATCCGGAGCCGCTTTCCTTTAGGTGCCAGCCAGGCATACGAATCATACCTGATCGATATTAATGGCAACTCCATTTTTACCAATGCAGATATTGCAAAAAATCTCACACAATCCTTTGCTTACGAAACGAAAGGCGGCATGAGTGAAGTGGCGGCAGCAATGGCATGGAACCTGAACGAGAAGTTTTTGTATGGTATCACACTTGGCTTTCCTATCATTCAGTACGACAGGAAAACAACTGTAACGGAGAAAGACGGAACAGGAAATACAGATAATGATTTTGAAAGTTTCACTTTTACCGAGAACCTTGGAACCAGGGGTGGTGGTTTTAATGCGAAGGCAGGAATCATTATTAAACCGGTAGAATATTTCAGAATTGGCTTAACCTTCCACTCTCCTTCTATTATCTCATTAACTGATTATGCCAGCGCTTCCATTACTAGTAACATTGAGAACTATTCCCGTAAAGTAAATAATGATAATAGCAAACCCACAAGTTACACTTACAACACTGGTGATGTAAATGTTCTTACCGGTATTGAAGGCGATGAAAACAGGTATAGCTACCGCATGATCACACCATGGAAAGCTGGTGTTGGTCTTTCCTATGTTTTTCGTGAGATCAGCGATGTAACAAAGCAAAAGGCGTTTATTTCAGGTGATGTTGAATTGGTTGATTACAAAATGATGTCGTACAAAACCAATTCAGGAACCAATAATGGTGATGAAGCTTATTTCAATTCTTTAAACCAGGATATTGATGATATTTATAAGATGGCCATTAATGCAAGAATTGGTGGAGAGCTGAAGTTTGAAACCGTGATGGTGAGAGCAGGCTTTAATTTTATGGGTAGCCCCTATAACAAAGATTTTTTTGCTGATGCTTTTGGTGAAGAGTTAAAGGCATGGCGTATGACGCCAAGCCTTGGTGTAGGCTACCGTGACAAAGGCTTCTTTGTTGATCTTGCTTACCTGCATAGTTTCGGCCGTGGATTTCATGTGCCTTACACATTAACGGATGCTTCTTATCCTTATGCAAAGAATAATATTTCAAACGGACAAGTAATAGCAACTGTCGGCTTTAAGTTTTAAGAACAATATATTCTGACTACTAAAAAAGGGCATCATGAATTTGATTGCCCTTTTTTTATTTGTGTTGAAGTGTATTCAATGATCTCCTCTAAATGCGAAGGATGAAACCATTTCATTGCTGCATCTCTCCTGAACCATGTGAGCTGGCGCTTGGCATAATGCCTCGAGTTCTGTTTGATCTTCTCTACAGCTGTCTCAAGCGAGCAAGCGCCATCAAAATGATCGAATAATTCCCTATAGCCAACAGTTTGCAATGCGTTGAGATGACGTAAGGGATACACCTGTTTCGCTTCGTTCAATAAACCTTCCTGCATCATGATCTCAACCCGGTGATTGATGTGTTGGTATAGTTCTTCCCTCGGCAGATCAAGTCCTGTTTTAATGATATTGAAATTGCGTTCTTGCTTATCTCCTTTTCTGAATGCAAGAATTGATTCACCCGTTGTTCTCACAACTTCCAATGCACGAAGCATTCGTTGAGGGTTTTGCATTTCCCCTTTTTGTGCAAACAGTGGGTCTTGCTGCTGTAGTTGTTGCTGTAGCCATTCTATTCCATGCTGTTGATATTGTTGCTGCAGTTCGTTTCGAAGAGTTTCATCAACAGCAGGTATTTCATCCATGCCTTCGCAAAAGGCTTTGATGTATAGACCGGTGCCTCCCACCATCACGGCAACGTCGTGCTGTTTAAAAATATCAGCAACTTTTTCAAGCGCATACTTTTCATACGATGCTGCTGTAACTGTTTCATGAATGGAATGCGAGTTGATGAAGTAATGTTTCACTTCATTCAATTCTTCAATAGAAGGTTTTGCAACGCCAATGCTGATTTCCTTGAAGCATTGCCTTGAATCGGCAGAAATAATTTCAGTCTGGAAATATTTTGCGAGTTGAATTGCAACTGCTGTTTTGCCAACGGCTGTTGGCCCTGCAATAAGAATAACAGTTTTGTTCATGTTGTTGATGAGTTTGTAAAGAACTCAACAGTCAATGGTGAATGGGCAATAGTTAATTGGCAATTCAAGAGAGAAAGCAAAAATTCTAAATAGGGGTCAGATATTAAAATGCTGTATCCTCTTCTTCTGTGCCGCTTTCTTCTTCTTCGTCGGCTCCTTCACCCTCTTCGCCTTCTTCACCAAAACCATCGCCCACAGCACTGAGGTCATACTTCTCCTCCACCTCCGCTAACTTATCACCCACAAGTCCTTTTGTTCCGTACTGACTTGGAGCAATGCCTTCGCTACGAACCATGCAAGGATAGGTAAGCTTCGGATTTTCTTCTTTGCTTACATTGATCAGCTCAATAAGAAAGGTCCAGTTTTTATTGAAATCATAGATATAAACAAACTTTTGGTTTGGCTCACGTATCTCGGTGCCAACTGCTGTTTCTTCCATCAATAATGGATCAGCTTTATAAACCTTGTCGTATTTCTCTAAAGAAATTTCACGGCCTTTCTGCCAGTGATCATTACTGCGATAAAAAGTTGCTTTATGCTTATTATCGAATTCATAGGCTTTCAGGATAACTTCATGCATATCCTTAAAGTTCTGCGTATGCCTGATTGCAATATCACGATAAACTGCATCGTCTTCTTCCCAATAAACCCTGAAACGTAAAATGGCCATAGTGCAATTTAAAAATGAAGAAATTTGAAAATTTGAAACTGGAAAACACCTGCTTCCACATCAAACTGCCGTCTACAAAAGTAAAATTATTCATTCACAGGAACAAGATTTACTTCTTTTGCTTTTTGCAGCATGAAAGCGTAGGCGGCTTCGTAATTATTTTCAATATCGCCATCTAAAATGGCATCTTTTATTGCGGTTTTAAGATCACCTACAATGCGTGAGGGCGGCACATTAAAGGTTTGCATTATGATCTCCCCGGTAATGGGCGGTTGCCAGTTGCGGATATGATCTTTCTCTTCCACTTCTTTGCAACGCTGGCGTACCATTTCAAAATTCTGCAAATAGCGTTGCACTTTCTGCTGATTCTTTGAAGTGATATCGGCATTGCACAAAGTCATCAACGCATCAAAATCTTCGCCCGCATCAAATAATAAGCGGCGGATAGCACTGTCCGTTATATTTTCTTTTGTTAAGCTGATAGGACGCAAATGCAATTCCACCAGCTTGCGCACAAACTTCATCTTTTCGTTTGCAGGAAGCTTTAGTTGCGCAAATATTTTCGGAACCATTCTTCCGCCAACAACTTCATGCCCATGGAATGTCCATCCATGACCTTGTTCAAAACGTTTGGTGGCAGGTTTTGCAATGTCGTGAAGAATTGCAGCCCAACGCAACCAAAGATCATTTGTGTTTTCTGAAATATTATCGAGTACCTGAAGTGTGTGATAAAAATTATCCTTGTGGCCTTTCCCATCAATATATTCTGCGCCGGCAAGATCAACCATTTGCGGAAAGAACTTTTTCAGTAAACCACTTTTATACAAAAGATCAAAACCAACTGATGGTTTTTTACTCAACACAATTTTATTGAGTTCGTCTGCAATACGTTCTTTTGAAATGATGTAAATGCGATCAGCATTTTCAATTATGCCGAGCCATGTTTCGGGCAATATTGTGAAATCGAGTTGAGAAGCAAAACGAATGGCACGCATCATACGCAACGGATCATCGCTGAACGTAGTGCCGGGCTCCAATGGTGTGCGTATGATCTTTAACTTCAGATCTTCTATTCCATTGAAAGGATCAACGAGTGCACCAAAATCATCTTTGTTTAAACTGATAGCAAGTGCATTGATGGTAAAATCTCTTCTTCGCTGATCATCTTCCAAGGTACCGGGTTCTACTTCCGGTTTACGTGAATGCGATGCATAACTTTCTTTCCTTGCACCAACAAACTCAATTTCAAAGTCGTTGTGTTTGATGTTAGCTGTACCAAATGTTTTGAAAACCGAAACCTGTGGTTGCGGATGGAATTGTTTTGCTACTTCTTCAGCCAATTTAATTCCATCACCCACGCAAACAAAATCAAGATCCTTGCAAGTACGTTGCAACAGTTTATCACGCACAAACCCACCCACAAGGTAACAGGGCATATTTAAACGCTGTGCACAACCACCAATGATCTTTAATAGCTCTAATTCTTTTGCGGAACAATCAATCATCATACATTGCAAAAATAAGGAAAGGATATATGATGTCGGATTTAGGATGTATGATGTAGGTATAAAGAAAACCCACCCCTATTAAAGTGTACTGTGTGTAGCGTTCTATCGTCCCTCCAGGGAGGGGTAAAGACTCCGCATGTTTGAAAAGTTATAGAGGCGTTGAAACTATTCAATAAATCTTCTTAATCTAAACAATCTACCCAAATCACTGTTCAGACAGTTTTCTCATACACGTCCATCACTTTTGCAGCGGTATTGTAATTGCTGAAGCGTTGTGCATGCTGCCAACCTTTTTCAATCTGTTGTTGAACAAAGGAAGTATTGTTAAGAATGGTTTTCATTTGCTGTGCAATTTCTTCAGGCTTGGTTGGATCAACATAAAACGCTCCATCGCCTCCAGCTTCTGGTAAGCATGAAACATTTGAAGTGATTACTGGTATGCGGCTCCACAATGCTTCCAGTACCGGAATGCCAAACCCTTCAAAGATCGATGGATAGATCATGGCAATTGCCTGCTGGTAAATGGCGGGGAAATCGACAGCTGATTGAAACGTGAGTGAAAACTTTGCCGTTGGATTATCAGATAGAAAAATAACCCTGTCTTCTAATTTATTCAGTTGAACGTAGTCTTTTACTTTTTGTTTGTACTCGCCTCCATTGCCGATCACCACCAATGGTATATCGATTTCGTTGCGAAGCTGGTTCATGGCGACACAAATGTTCAGTAAATTTTTTCGTTCAATAATAGAACCTACATAAAGAAAATAACGATCTGGTAAATTGTAATGCTGTTTGATGCGTTGCTTTTCATAATGAGTAACAGTTTCGCCAAATGCAGGATTACAACTCTGGTAACAGATTTCAATTTTTTCTGCAGGAGTTTTGTACAGATCTATAATATCCTGTTTGGTTTGATTACTGATGGCGATAATCTTATCGGCATGCTCGCAGGAGTAACGAAATTTTTTAGCGTATATCTTTCGATCGATAAGTTTGAATTGTTCTGGATAACGTTCAAAAATGAGATCGTGGATTGTGACAATTGATTTTATGCCGGTGTTTTGAATGTTGACCGGAATTTCATGACTTAATCCATGATAGAGATCGATCTTATGTTGCAGAAGATCTTTTTTTACCCAATTACTTCTCCAAACAGATGATAGTTTTTTTGAAAAAAAGGATTGGGGTAATACTTCATGCACATTGGCTTCATTGAATTGAAATGAAGATGATGTTTTTGGGTTGAACAGGAAATATTCATGCTGCGGAAAGTAAGTTGCCAGCGAATGCACTAAGGTACGACTGTAATGTCCCAGCCCTGTGTGGTTGTGGTAAGCCCTCTTTGCATCGAAACCAATATTCATGGGGGCAAAGGTGCGGAATAATAGGCAATGGGCAATTGTTAATGGTTAATTGTTAATGCTGCTTCCCTCCTCATAGTATTACTGAACCATGAAAGGATTGCGACGCAACAGACGATGCCATGAAATTCTTAAGCTAGTATCAACACACATTTCTTGCAGTTATAATTTAAATGCACCCATTGACTATTCACAATTCACTATTGACTATTTTCGCAGCAAATTTGAAATGACAATGAAAGATTTGATACTTGAAGCATGGGGCAACCGTGAGCTTTTAAAAGATGATAAGTATAGCGATGCCGTTCGTGCTGTAATTGAAGAAGTGGATAAAGGCCGCTTGCGTACTGCTGCACCAACTGCCAATGGTTGGGAAGTGAATGAGTGGGTGAAGCAAGCCATCCTGATGTATTTTGGTATTCAACAAATGCAAACATGGGATGTTGCTCCGTTTGAGTTTTACGATAAAATGTTATTGAAGAAAAATTATAAAGAGCTTGGTGTGCGTGCAGTGCCACATGCTGTGGCCCGTTATGGCGCCTACCTTGCAAAGAATGTGGTGTTGATGCCGAGCTATGTAAACATTGGTGCTTATGTTGATGAAGGTACAATGGTTGATACATGGGCAACAGTTGGTAGCTGTGCACAAATTGGAAAAGGTGTTCACCTGAGTGGTGGTGTTGGTATTGGCGGTGTGCTTGAACCCTTGCAGGCAAGCCCCGTAATTATTGAAGATGGTGTGTTTGTTGGCAGCCGTTGTATTGTTGTTGAAGGTGTACGTGTTGAAAAAGAAGCAGTCCTTGGTGCAAATGTGGTGTTAACACAATCAACAAAGATCATTGATGTAAGTGGTAGCGAACCTATTGAAATGAAAGGTCGTGTTCCTGCTCGCAGTGTGGTGATCCCTGGTTCGTACACAAAGAAATTCCCTGCTGGTGAATTTGGTGTTGGTTGTGCATTGATCATTGGTCAGCGTAAACCAAGTACCGATCTGAAGACAAGTCTGAACGACGCACTTCGGGATTTTAATGTGAGTGTTTAATCTGTTTACATTCTTATAAGTTAAAGTCCTGTTGATAAACGACGGGACTTTTTTATGCTATGATGCCTGGGAAATATTCGATATCGTTTGTTGGTTTTGCATTGACATTTATTGGTTCGGTATTATTTTCAACCAAAGCCATTATTGTTAAGAAAGCATTTGCTGAAATTGAAATTGATGCATTGTCGTTGTTGGCTTTGCGTATGTTATTTGCATTGCCGTTTTACTTGATCGTGTTGTTTGTAACACGACAAAATAAACCTTCATTGAGTATTAAGAAGTGGATGCAGTTGATTGTTGTTGGTTTGCTGGGTTATTATGTAAGCAGTTATCTCGACTTTGAAGGTTTGCGTTATATCTCTGCAGGGTTGGAACGATTGATCCTTTTTCTCTACCCAAGTTTTGTGGTGTTGATCAATGCATTTGTGTTTCGTCAACACATACAAAAAAATCAAAAGCTGGCTTTGCTGCTGACGTATAGTGGAATTGGTTTGGCTTATGCCGGTGAGTTTAATTTATATCATCTGGAGCCTGGCTTCTTTTGGGGCGGATTGCTGGTTTTTCTCTGTTCGATAACCTATGCCATTTATATTGTGGGCAGCGGTCGTTTGATTCCGCTCACCGGTGATACTACGTTCACTTCTTATGCGATGCTTTCTGCAACAGCTGGTATTTTCATTCATTTTCTTTTTAAACATGATGCATCATCCATCATCACCGTTGCTGCCGATCATTGGATCTATGGTTTGTTGCTTGGCATTATTGCCACAGTGCTCCCCTCTTATTTGCTTGCAGGTGGAACGAAGCGTATTGGCAGCAACAACGTGGCGATCCTTTCGAGTATTGGCCCGGTGAGTACCATTTTACAGGCTTGGTGGTTTTTGGGTGAAACGATTCATTGGTCGCAATTGGTAGGTACTGTTTTGGTGATTGCCGGTATACTGATACTGGGGTTGAAAAAACAAGCTGCAGCCTGAGCGAGCCTGGAAAAGCTGCGGATTTATTTCTCTATTTCCTCTATATTTGCAGCCCTGAATCACGATAATTATCGGTGATAAATTGCCCAGGTGGCGAAATTGGTAGACGCACTGTGTTCAGGTCGCAGCGTTCGCAAGGATGTGCTGGTTCGAATCCAGTCCTGGGCACCGTTAGAAAAAAGACGATTCAAGTTGAATCGTCTTTTTAATTTAACCCAGTTTTCTTTTCTGGTCTTATCAATCTCACCAGAACAT
This sequence comes from Lacibacter sp., assembly GCF_057361365.1. Classification (NCBI taxonomy): domain Bacteria; kingdom Pseudomonadati; phylum Bacteroidota; class Chitinophagia; order Chitinophagales; family Chitinophagaceae; genus Lacibacter; species Lacibacter sp. The sequence goes on from NZ_JBMQSG010000011.1 coordinate 77,199, forward strand.
GCTGTAAAGCGCTACTAAGAGTCCAACAATTAGCAATGCGCCCACTGCAAACCCTGTTGAAGTTTTAAACATCGATGCATCAATTTCAAGTCCGTTCGGTTTTACACCTCTTTTGTTTTCAATGATGCTGATAATATACATTCCGATCACGCAAAGCATAAATACAATCGCCATACGATCGAGGAAAGGTATTTCAAATACGTCTGCCTTATTCGTAACAGCTAAACCTATGCTATGAAGAGGTTCAAGATTTATCACACCCGGCATGAATTTTAAAAGCACTGAAAGAATAAATCCGCCAATGGTTGCAAATAACGCTGCATTAGAAGTTGTTTTTTTCCAAAAGAAACCCAGCAGGAACATTGCGAAAATTCCCGGCGATACAAATCCTGTGTATTCCTGTATGTATTGAAAACCTTGTTTCCCTTCACCCATTAATGCATGTCCTAAACCAAGTGTCAACAGGATTCCGATGGCTGTAGACACAACAATGGCTAGTTTGCCAATACGTACAAGATTTTTTTCTGTTGCTTCTTTATAAAATACTTTCTTATAGATATCCAGGGTAAAGATGGTGCTGATGCTATTGACTTTTGCGGCAAGTGACGCTACTACCGTTGCAGCAAAAGCAGCAATCGTTACTCCCTTTACACCAACCGGAAGAAGTGTAAGCAATGCTGGATACGCTTTATTACTTTCTGCAATTGTCTCGCCTGCAGCATTGGTGGAACTAATAAGTGATGCATCAATCATATTATGTTGATGCAGGTAATACATGGCGATGCCAGGCACAACAATAATGAATGGCATTAACATTTTTAAAAAGGCTGCAAACAAAATTCCTTTACGAGCAACAGGCAAACTTGCACCCAAAGCTCTTTGCGTAATGTATTGGTTGCAGCCCCAATAATTGAGATTCGCAATCCACATGCCTCCCAGCAACACACTCATGCCGGGCAAATCGATATAGTTTGGATTATCTTTTTTAAATATCATGTGAAAATGATCCGCAGCTTCTGTTCTTAAAATAGTAAAACCGGCAGCAATGCCTTTCTCAGCTCCAATAATCTTTAATGAAATAAATAATGCAATAAAACCGCTTAACACCAAAAAGAACACCTGTATGGCCGATGTATAACCCACCACCTTCATACCACCTAATGCAATAAAGACAGAAAATATAGCTAAGAGAAAAACGCACAATGTAAAATCAAGGCCGCTGATCCCTGCAATAGCTACTGCACCCAGGTAAAGAATAGACAGGAGATTAACAACAATATAAAGCAACAGCCAGAACACCGCCATGATCATTGCCACTTTTGAATTATATCGTTGATTCAAAAATTGGGGCATGGTGAAAATCCGGTTCTTCAAATAAACAGGCATAAAAAATACCGCCACGATGATCAACGTAAGTGCTGCCATCCATTCGTATGAAGATATTGCAAGACCCAACTGAAATCCGGAGCCGCTCATACCGGTCATTTGCTCAGCTGATATATTTGAAGCAATTAACGAAGCGCCTATCGCCCACCATGAAAGTGTTCCTTCAGCAATAAAAAAATCAGCAGAGCTTGTTTCTGTTTGTTTTTTTCGTTTATAGATCCAGTAACCATAAAGCGAAATAAGGATGAAGTAAACAATTAAAATAAGCCAGTCAATTTGTGCCATAAGAATGAAGTGTTAGAAATTATTTATTACAGAACTTTCCCGGCTTTCGATGATCAAAAAAATTAAGCTACCAGTTCTGTTCCGTTTTCAATAGAAGCTACATAGTATGTGAGCGGCAGGTTCATTTCATGTGCATAAGCTGGTTGCAACGCTGTAACTAATGTGTCAATGGCTTCTTCTTTTACAAGGTTAATGGTACAGCCGCCAAAACCACCACCCATCATCCTTGCACCAATCACCTCTTTGTTGTTTCGAACATTATCTACCAGCCAATTCAATTCTTTACAGCTTACATCATACATGTTGTTCAAGCCATCGTGGGTTGCAAACATTTTTTGACCAAGTGCTTCCAGGTTTCCGTTGCGGAGATCTTCGCAACCTGCATTGAGTCGTTCTATTTCCTGCACTACATAGCGGCTGCGTTTGTCAATAAGTTCATCCCTTGGCTTTACAAATTTGTTCAGCATTTCTTCATTTACATTACGCAAAGAAGTTACTTCCTGCACATGCTGGCGCACCCATTCGACAGATGTAACACACTCTTTGCGACGTGCATTGTATTCTGATGATGCCAATGAATGTTTTACATTGGTATTAAGCAGTAAAATTTTTATTCCATCAAGTTGAAAAGGAACATATTCATATTCCAATGAACGGCAATCCAGTTTTATAACGTGATCTTTACGCCCCATCATAGAAGCAAACTGATCCATGATGCCGCATTGCACGCCTGCATATTCATGTTCTGCTTTTTGCGCCATTTGCAGCATTGTAAGACGATCGATATTTGTTTGCCATAAATCATTTAACGCAAATACTGTTGCGCATTCAACAGCAGCTGAGGATGAGAGGCCGGCACCCATCGGAATGTCACTGCTAAGAATCAAATTAAATCCAGTGAGAGGAATATTTTTTTTCTGGAACTGTGCCACAGCGCCCATAATATAATCGGGCCAGCTTGCTTCACCGGTAGGTTTTACATGATGAATGGACGTGGAAAAACTTTCATTCAGGTCATGAGCAATCAGCTGAATCATATCATCATTACGCAATCCAACCGCAACGTATGCGTATTTGTCAATAGCCGCAGGTAAAACAAAACCTTCGTTATAGTCGGTATGTTCACCAATAATATTCACACGGCCGGGAGAGCGTACAACAACAGGTTTTGATGCGGCGCCAAAAGCTTTCACAAACTGTTCTTTAATCTTTTCTTTCATTTCATCGTTCAAAGCATTGCCAGATATGCTGAAAGCAGTTATGACATGTTGTTATTGTAAATATTTTTTCAACCCGGCACTAATATGTTCTGCCAATTTTTGATATCCATTTTTACTATAATGAACATCACTGCGGCCATTGCCGTATTGCTTGTGGATGTCTATCGACGGTTCATACAATTCAGTTACATCAACCTGTTGCTTTTTCATTATTGAACGGGCAATGTTATTATAACGTTCAACGTCTTCCACAACACGGCCTGGTTCATCATCGGGCACCACCGTTGTAGTTACAAAAATCAACTTTGCATTTGTTTGTTTAAGGATGACAACTAACTCTTCTAAGTTTTTTGCATATGCGTCAATGGAATTATCTGGTACACCGTTAAGTTTATCTCGTTTGCCATACAAACGGGATGTATCTGATCTGCGACACAAATCCCATAAGCCCCAATTAAACTGTATTACATCCCATTGCTCTTTACCAATCCATTGCTGAATATTAGCCAGCCCCACCGTGGTGTTTTGTGCATTACCAGTATTATGAATTATGTCCGCTTTATTTTTAAACGTCTCTTTAACGAATGGAAAATAACCAATCGATATAGAATCGCCGATGATCAGTACACGGCTTTTCCTGGTTGAAAAAGATGCCAATAAAACGACGCACGCTAAAAATGCAACAGTAATAAGTATCCGGTTATTTCCTTTCTTCATATCAAAATCGTTTTAATACAGCTAAGAGTATTTAAACTGTATTGTGCTGTTGGGGCATTTTTTACAGCCGGTTTTCAAAGGATACGGACTGGTTGTTGATCTATGCTACACTAATGTTACTCTATATTTAATCCAATTGCGGCCGGGGAGTTAATATCATTCCAGTAAACTCCGGCTTCGGTCATCACTCCGTTTACATCAACGGCGGGCACAGATGCAGGAAAAAAATAGGCATACCTCTCAACGTATGAGAGTGTATTCATCCAATCGGAAGAGAGCTTCATAAAATATTTATGAATTACTAAAGAGCTTCTGTTGGGGTTTGCATTGTACTCTGTTATCCAGATCTGTTGACCGGGATATTCTGTATGCACCCGTTCAACATATGTTTTAAACCTGTTGAATACAGCTAAAGCTGTGAGCGAATCGGTTGCCTGGTTGTTTGTTTGATTTCCCCAGTCGTACCAATGAAGCGCTATAAAATCAACTCTTAGCTTTTGCAATTTTGCAGCGTCCATAAATTTTGTGAGCCATTTACCAGTGCCGAACGCCTGGTCCTGTGTTACTGCAGGTGATCCTAATCGCAATCCTGCTTGCATCATTATTTTATATCGTGCAGTGGCTGTATCAATCACGGGGATATTTGATTGATCAATATTATCGGGTTCGTTAAATGATAAAAGATGATCTACATCTTTTCGTTCTGATAAATAAGCGACGTTGGTTATTATTGCTGTGCCTTTTCCCCAGGTCATTGGCACATATTGTTGCGCACCAAACGACGGACGATTATAACTCCAGCCATAATACCATGCAGTTGAAAATTTCTTAACTGCATTACTATCAGTAAATGCCACACCTTTTTTTGTAGTGCCTGTAAGTGGCATATACCTGATAAAAGAAACCTTGTTTTTTAGAGGGTCGGGTAAGTTTGCAGTGATGGCCGATTTTGCAGAAACAAAACAAACCGATTCTCCTGTACCATCATTGTTTTCGGAAAACACAACCATAAATCCTACCGGCAAGTAAAATGAAACGATCGCATTATTGAAACCTGTTGGTAAAGATTTGATTTTAGTAAGTCCGTTGTTTATATCACTGTACACCGTATCGGCTGAAAGCTGTGCCCGGACACCTCCCATATTCAAGGCCTTTGATACAACCAGCACCAAACCAGGTTGAAAGGCCGTGTTATCAACTACTGGTGTAGTTGTAACCGTTGATGGCGCATCGTTCTTTTTGCATGAAAGTAAAACGGCACATCCCACAAAAAATATAAACCACCTGCAATTCATTTATGGCCTTCGCTTTTGCAAAAATTAGTTTAATACGCAGCAGCGTTATTATTTCCAAACATTGTTTTGAGTGAGGTTTGAATTCACGTTCAATTCTGCAAGAGGAATAGGAAATACTTCTGATTTACCAGGCAGGTAAATAGGTGAATAACCATTTACATTATCGGCTTTAGCTCTAGCAAATGCATTCTGCACATCGCCCCAACGTTTTAAATCGTAATAACGCAAGCCCTCAAATGCAAGTTCCACTCTTCTTTCATGCCTTAGAACATCTCTTAATGCAGCCTGACTAAGCGATGCACCTTCCACCGTTTGAACAGTAGGCATACTCACTCGTTGTCTTACTGTGTTTATCAACGTGTAAACTTCAGGAGTTAATTGATTTAATTCGATCAACGCTTCGGCCCTCATTAATAACACATCAGCATAACGGATGATATAAAAATCCTGGCCCCCTGGGTTACCAACGCTGATACCTGTAGCTGACACTGACGTTGTTCTGAGATATTTCTTAAGACCATAATGTGTGGGAGGACCGCCACCATTTGGTGATGCACAACCCTGCCCTGCTCTCATCACCACTGTAGGGCGATCAGTTAAGAATACATCGCCAACAAAAAACACCGATGCTGTTAAACGAGGGTCACGGTTATTTTTTTGCGGTGCATTATTACAAAGCGTTCCCGGTGAGTATAAAGGTGAAGTAGTAATTGGTTTACCATCTGTGCAATAGAAATCTTTTACAAGGTTGGGCATCGGATTTCTATCAATTGCAGGATTACCAAGGAAGGTTGCAGAAAAAATTTCACCATTGTTTGATACATCCTGGTTAAAGCGAACTGAAAACACAACTTCTTTCGACAGCTCACCTGCTTCGGTAAACAATTGTGCGTAACTGGTATTTAAACTATAGCCCAGTGTAAGCATTGTTGCTGTTGCATCAAGCACGCCCTGGTAATTTTTATTATAAAGATGAAATCTTGCCAATAATCCAAGAGCCGCTCCTTTCGTTGCATAACCATACTGCGCAGCTGGATAACTTGCAGGTAATAATTTCGCAGCTTCAGTTAAATCTTTTACAATTTGATCACTTACTTCCTGGTACATATTCTTAGCAACATAAGCTTCGTCAAGTGTTTGCACTTTTGTTACTAATGGCACATCACCAAAATAAACAGCCAGGTTAAAATAGAATAATGCACGAAGAAAAAGTGCCTGTCCAAATAAAGCATTCTTTTTATCCTGGGTGATGAGTGTGGTTGACATGTTCTGGATATTCTCAATGGCGGCATTTGCACGCCCGATGCCTTTGTATGAGGAGTTCCATATACCAGAATACATGCCGTCGGCAGGTGTACCAATTCCAATCATAAAATTGCCGATACCTTCCCACTTATAATTATTGTACAGGTTGTCACCAAAACAATCGAACATCGTGAGTCCTGCATTTACATTCAGGTTACCGCTGTATAGCGATCGATCTTGTAAAGCATCATAAATACCATTTATTGCCAACTGTGCATCAGATTCTGACTTCCAGAAATTTTCTTTGGCAATTTGCGTCAACGATTGCTTTTCGGTAAAATCTTTAGAACAACCGGCTAAGGACAAAGCAATGATTGCTATAATTATTTTTTTCATACTCATTTTTTGTATGGTTAAAATCGAAAGTTGATGTTTTAGAATTTCACATTTAAGCCGAACGTATACACTTTGTATAAGGGTACATTTTGATCAGTATTTCTTCCCCTGGCTCTTTCTGGATCAAAATTTTCCAGCTTTGTAAATGTGAGAATGTTCTGTCCGCTTAAGAACACCCGCAGTTTTGATATTCCTACTTTATTTGTTAACGAAGCAGGAAGTGAATATCCAATTTCCAGATTCTTCATTCGTAAGTACGAAGCATCTTTGATATAGAATGTTGAGATTAATGCGTTACTATAACCACCTAATCGTGGAAGTTCAGTTGAAGGATTTGTTGGTGTCCAACGATTAAGCCAATAGGTTAAGGCATTGTTTCTGTCTCCTTCAAATGGCAGTTGTCCATTATCATAAAATATACGGTCAACATTTCCTAAGCCTTCAAAAACAACATTCAGATCAAAACCTTTGTAATCAATATTTGCGTTGAAATTGTAAACCCATGAAGGATAGGGATTGCCGATAATTGTTCTGTCCTGTTCGTTTATTACACCATCCGGTTTGCCATTGGCACCAGATATATCGGCATATTTAATATCGCCGGGTTTAGTTAATGCAGGATTACTAAACTGCTTTGGAGAATTTGTTATTTCGTCGGCTGTTTGAAAAATGCCGATGGCTTTATAACCATAATAAGCGTTATAGGGAACACCCACACGCACAATACTAATTCCACTAATACTTTCTAAACCACGATCTCCTAATCCTGTTACTTCGTTGTCGGCAAACTTAGTAATGCTACCACCAACACTATAATTAAATCCACCTTTCAGTCTGTCACGGTAGTTTAATACAACTTCAACACCCCTGTTGAGCATGCTGGCTGCGTTGATGGCTGCCAGGTTTGATACACCGATAGAAGCAGGAACCGGGAAATTGCTATACAGCAGATCATAACTTTCACGATTAAAGTAATCAGCAGTTACAGAAAGTTTGTTTCTGAAAAATCCTGCATCAAGACCAATGTCGTATTGCTTAATTGTTTCCCATTTCACATTTGGATTGGCTAGTCTTGTTAGTGCTGCACCACTTACAATGCTTGTTCCGAGAAAATAATCTAAACTAACATTATAGGTTTGGGCATAGAGGTAATTATCAATGTTATCATTTCCCGTAATTCCCCAGCTTGCTCTTACCTTAAGATCAGATAACCATTTTACACGGCTGAGAAATTTTTCCTGGCTCATTCTCCAACCAACAGATGCAGAGGGGAAATTTCCATACCTGTTTGCAGAAGAAAATCTTGATGAAGCATCTCTTCTCATGTTAAATTCAAAAAGATATTTGCCATCATAGATATAGTTGATCCTGGAGAATAAAGACTGCAATGCAAACTCTGAAGAACCGCCCCCAACATTTGGCTCTAATACTCCCCCTGCATCAAACTCCTGCAAACCATCAGTTGGAAAATTCTTTAACGAACCGGAAAATCCATCATTACGTCCATACTGAACCGAATGCCCTAACAGTACAGATAGGTCGTGATTTGATTTGAATGTGTGATGATAACGCAGAATATTTTCATTCAACAACCGGTAGTTAAACGCCGTGGTATTCGACAACGAGTTGATAGGCGTTTCAGAAATAATCTGCCCGGCCCAATCAACTGTTTTATTACGGGGAACGAAATCAGATTCCTGTGTGGTAAAAATGTTGAAGCTACCACTGGTTTCAAATGAAAGATCTTTTGTAATATTTGCTGTTACACCAAAACGATTGGCAAAATTGAGATCATCGCTTGTGCTGGTTCCCAACTCACCTCTTCTTATTGCATTAGTTATTGGAAAGCTAGCATTATACGCTCCATCTACTGTACCATACTCTCCACTTGAATAATAAACAGGTACAGTTGGTGTTGAACGTTGGAACTGATTGATAATTCCTGTTTCACCAGTTATGGCATTGGCTCCACCTGTTGGGCCCGTAAAGCGTGACCAATAAGCATTAAACGAGTTTGATAATGAAAGCCATTTTTTTACTTGTGAATTTAAGTTCAAACTCATGTTGTAACGATTGGATTTGAACTTACCCTTGACAACTGCTTCCTGGTTTAAATATCCAAATGAAGCACGATAAGTTGTTTTATCGTTACCACCGCTGAATGAGATGTAATGATTTTGTATGGGTGCCTTACGTAAAATTTCCCGTGCCCAATTGGTATTCGAAAAACGATCAGGGTCTGTGCCATCACGCATTGCAAGAATATTGGCAGGACTGTATCTTGGCAACGCACCACTCCTGTTAAAAAGCGCTTCGTTCATGAGAGTGGCGTAGTCCATTGCATTTAAATATCTTGGTACTACTGTTACTTCCTGGTATCCAAAGTAGTTGTTATAAACTACATTCATTGATCCGCTTTTTCCTTTTTTGGTGGTTACGATCACCACGCCATTTGCGCCACGGGCACCATAGATAGCTCCTGCTGATGCATCTTTTAAAACGGAAATACTTTCAATGTCGGACGGAGCAAGACTGTTAAACACAGTCAAACTTTCATATTGAATATTATCAATAACTATCAAAGGAGTTGTTGAACCAAATGATCCGATGCCCCTGATAGTGATGCTTGAGCCGTCGGCACCGGGCAAACCAGTTCCCTGTGTTAATTGAACACCTGAAAACTTGCCATACATTAACTGTCCTGAATTGGTAACGGGTTGGTTAACTGATTCACTTAGTTTTAATGTTTGTGTGGCGCCTGTTTGATTCACTTTTTTCTGTGTCCCATAACCTACCACTACAACATCTTGCAATGATGAAGCTTCCGGTTCTAATTTAATAGCCATAGAAGATGAACCATCCCATGTTAATGTGTAAGCCTGGTAACCCACACTACTGAACACAAGGACAGGTTTGCTTCCGGTAACATTTAAAGTGAAAAATCCTTTGTTATTGGTTGTTGTTCCTTTGTCTGAACCTTGCTGAACAACTGACACACCTGCAACAGGCGTGTTATCTGCAGCATTTATTACAGTACCGGTTGCAGTTGTTGATTGCGAAAAAGATTGCAGGTTCAATAAAAATAAGAAGCAGAATAAACCAATGTGAGTGGGCAAATACCGTTTTAGCACAAGCATCGTTTCAGTTTTAGTTTGATTTACAATTACGCAACTAAGTAACCAACAATATTCCATTTACCTGGTGGGTAAGCACTTCAAAAAAGAGGTGCTTTCAGGTCATCGTAATGAATGCTGTGTGTTTGAAACAGGAAGCCGTTTTTATAAGTGTTTTACTTTTTCTTGGGGCAAGTCTTAAACTTCTAAACAAACAATGCGGCAGATTGATCGGGATATTTCCTGGGGTAAGGGTTTTAGTTCGAACTAAGTACTTCAATTAGCTTTTATGGTCAATTTTTCAATTGACATATTGCAGTTGCATTGAATGTTTACTACATCCTGATAACCGAAAGTTCATGTATAGAAGGAAGAGCTGATGCGTTTGTTATCTTTAATCTAAGCTTACTTGTTTTAAAGTTGCGTGGCAGCTTTATCACTTTGCAATCACCCATCGTTTCAGTACCTAAATAAATTGTTTTCCATTCGGCATTCTTTAAAATATCAATGCTGTAAGCTTTTATTCTTCCTGTTCTTATTTGTGAAAATCCATCAGGTAAATTTTTAGTATCCTGGTATTCAAATATGCTGATTTTATTAAATGCTTCTGCGGGATTGAGTTCGATTGTAAGTTCGGCTAGTGTATCGGCCGCCATCCAACGGCTATCAAGATTACCATCGTTTACAAATGATGTACCGTAGCTGTTCTCTTTATCTGCAAACGTATTTGATGCAGCAACAGGTTTTAAAAGTGAAATAAATTTTCCGTTTTTAGGGAGTGGTTTATTTGAAGATAAGCCTAATCGTTTTCCCAATTCAATTACTGCAAGTGCTTCATATTCTCTTATCCTGCCTGTTTTATCGGGTGGTACATTAATCACTAATGAATTATCATTATCTGTACACCAGTAAAATAATTCCTGCAGTTCATCCAATTCTCTTACCGGAAGCTGTGCTGATTTTTGAAACCAGTTCCACCTGCTGCTGAGACAAATTGTATGTTCATACGGCAGGTAATACGATTTGCCTTGATGCAGATATTGCTTTTTATCAAATTTGGTGATGATCTTTGGATCCCACAATCTAAAATCGCTCGGGAAATAATGAAAGAAATATTTATTGTCTTCTGTCATAGATGAAGGCAATGTAAATTTTCGTTTGCCTACTTCATTTACAATGGTATGGTTTACGCTTACCGCACATTTGGGGTTATACTGTTTCACCAATTTATAGATCTGATCAATGCCCCAGTCAGAAGGATGTCTCTTCCAGCCGCCATCGAGCCAGAGTTCGCAAATAGAACCATAGTTGCTGAACAATTCGTTAAGTTGGTTGAGCATGTAGTCAATATATTTCTGCGGATTTGTGTCGTTACACGAAGGTTCATGTCTGTCCCAAAGTGAATAATAAATAGCAAACTGCAGTCCGTATTTTTTGCAAGCATCAGCAACGGCTTTTACCACATCTGTTTTAACCGGTGATGAAGCAACATCGTATTGGGTGTACTTGCTATCCCACAAACAAAAACCATCGTGATGTTTTGTAATGAGCAATACGTAACGGAAGCCTGCTTCTTTTGCAGTACGCACCCATTGATCAGGATCAAGTTGCGTGGGATTATATGCACTTGCAGCTGTTGTACCATCCGACCATTCAAGATCTGTAAAAGTATTCACTCCGAAATGGATGAACATGCCGTACCCACGTTTGATCAATTCTTTTTGTGCAGCATTCGGTGTAGTGGCTGGTTGTAATATTTGTGCGTTAGAAATAAAACCTGCAATTGTCAGCTGCAAAAGAATGATTGCCTGGCGGTATGATGTTTTCACACTTTTTTTATCAATCATACAGCTATCATTATTTCGTTACAACTGTTACAACCGCTGTTTTTAATCCCGGTGATGAAGCTTCTATCTTCACCTGGCCGGCCTCTCCTTTCTTACTTTTGATCACCAGTAAACACAAACCATTAAATGCCTTCCGGTAATTGGCCTGGAATGGTTCAGTCGAAGCAGCATTCCCGTTATCAACGGCCGCTATTGTTGCGGGGCCAGTTACCTTAAAGTCAATTTTATTATCAGTAAGCGGACAGAAATTTCCATTTTCATCTTCAATTTTTACTGTTACAAACGACAGATCATATCCATCTGCGCTAATTAGTTTTCGATCGGGCATTAACCTGATCTGGTTTGGATTCTTTGCTGTGTTGATTACTTTAACAGCCGCTTGCTTTCCATCTTTGTACGCAATAATTTTTATTTCACCTTTTTCATAAGGCACATTCCAGTTGAGACGATAAGGCGAATCAAAATATTTGGGCCTGTTTTTCCATGCAAAGAATGAAACAGGGATACTTGTTTTATCAACACCCATCTTTTTTCTTCCGTATGATTTACCATTTACAAATAATTCTGCCTCATCGCAATTGGTGTAACAGTACACAGGTATTTCTGCCATGCCACTTCCTTCCCAGTTCCAATGCGGTAAAAGATGAACCATTGGTTTAGTAGTCCAGCGGCTTTGGTATAAATAAAAACGATCTTTCGGAAAACCTGCAAGATCAACTGCACCGAAATAAGAACTACGTGAGGGCCAATCAACATCCCAGTTGCCGTGTGTAAGATTATCTTTTCCTCCATAAGGCGTTGGCTCCCCTAAATAATCAAAACCTGTCCATACAAATTCCCCAATTACATTAGGCAAAGAATCCTGGAAATGAAATTCAACATCGGGAGGATAAGCCCAGCTGGGACTTTGATTATCATAACTGCTCACTTGCAACGATGAATGCTTATCATACTTTTCCAATGGCAAATGATACACCCCTCTCGACGAAACACAAGATGCAGTTTCTGATCCGTACACAATCCAATCTTTATACTGTGCCATTGTTGAAGCGTAGTCCGCAGGTTTGTAGTTGGCACCTACTAAATCAATTTGAGCAGCAAGACCGTTTTTAATTGCTGCAGCAAAATTGTTGAAGCCTGCTGTTGTTGGCCTGTCGGGATCTTCTTCTTTACAAATTTTTGCAAGTTCTCTTGCTATGAGATAACCATCTTCTTTATTTTGTTCCCTTATTTCGTTGCCAATACTCCACATAATAATCGATGGCCGGTTCCTGTCACGACGAATCATATCTCGCAAATCCTGTTCATGCCATTGAGCCCAGTACTTACTGTAATCATTTTCTACTTTGGGCATTTCCCAACAATCAAAAGCTTCCTCCTGTACTAAAAGTCCCATCTTATCACATAGATCCAGTTGCTCAGGCGATGCAGGATTATGTGATGTGCGAATGGCATTCACTCCCATTTCTTTCATGATTTGCAATTGTCGCTCGGTTGCCCTGTAATTAACAGCTGATCCCAATGCACCAAGATCATTATGCAAACAAACACCTTTCAGTTTTACCCGTTTATCGTTTAAAAAGAAACCTTCCCTTGAATACCTGATTGTACGTATACCAAAATTTTCTACATACCTGTCAACAGCAGTATTGTTATTGTAGATGGTTGTAATGCTTTTGTAGAGATGTGGTGTTTCCATATCCCATAGGCTGGGATTTTTAATATCCAGCTCATGGATAATTTTTTCTTCGCTTTTTGTAAAGCTGAATTTGCTCATAGCACTTGCAACTTCAGATCCCTTAGCATCTACAATGCTCGTCTTGATTTGATAATTTCCTGCTTTATTTTTTTGATTACCGGAAACCGTTGTCTCAACTTTCACCTTTGCGATAGATTTTGTAACTACAGGTGTGGTAATATGGTTTCCCCAATGTTTCACATGCAGGGGGTTTTTAATTTCCATCCACACATTTCTATAAATACCTGCGCCGGGGTACCATCTCGAAGAAAGTCTTTCCGGATTCACTTTTACTGCAATTAAATTTTCACTATCGTATTTAATATACGGAGTAATGTCAACTTCAAAACCGATGTAGCCATAAGGTCGTTCGTATACTTTTTGTCCATTGACGTAGATAGATGAGTTGTACATAATACCATCGAACTCAAGTGTAACAATTTTTCCTTTTGCCGATGCATCTATTTTGAAGTGTTTTCGATACCAGGCTTTATCAAAAATGGGAAGCCCACCAGTGCGTGGATTATACTCTGGTTTAAAAGGGCCTTCAATTGCCCAGTCGTGGGGCAGCGATAGTTTTCGCCAATCTGAATCTTTATATTTTATTTGAAAAGCTGTTGAATCTGTTGATTTATTAAACAACCATCCTTCATTAAACGAAAATCGTTTTCTCAATGAGCCTTGGGCCGAAAGAAAATGACACAGGAATACACCTATCAATAGAAGCATGCTTCTACACAAGAGTCGATGGCTCATTAGTAGTTTATTTTTTTAGATTATTGCTTATAGCCCGGATTGGCGGTAAAGCCACCTGCCTTATTGGACGCAAGCCACAAGTCGAGTTGTTTTTTCAATTGCTTTGCCAGTTGAACATTTTCAGCAGCGATGTTTTTCTTTTCACTTATGTCAACTGAAATATCAAACAATTCAATACTGTCATCTTCGTAATTATAGATCAACTTGTACTTTCCTTTCCTTATTGCCGCACCTGGCTTTCCTCCCTGGTTACTGTAATGCGGGTAATACCAATACAATGTTCTGTTTGAGGATTTGGTAGGGTTTGATAACAGTTTCAATATATTTTCACCTTCAACAGCTGTTTCCTTTTTATAATTTTTGTTGATGGCGGTAACAACGGTAGAAAAAATATCAGACGTTGTCACAGATATATCTGAAACAATATTTTGTTGCAGCTTATCATTCCAGTACATAATCATGGGTACTCTTATTCCTCCTTCATACAGCCAGCCTTTGCCTGCTCTTAATGGAGCATTGGTAGTGGGACTGCCTTCCGCTGTACTCAATCCACCGTTATCTGATGTAAAAATGATCAACGTATTTTCCAGCAATCCTCTATCTTTTAGTGATTGGATGATTCGCCCAATATTCCAATCCATATTTTCGATCATAGCAGCATACACAGCATGATCTTGAACCAATCGTTGTTTCCAATCAGTTTGATTCTTCATCCATGCTTCATCTTTTATGAACCGGTCTTTATCGGTGTACCCAAGCCGTTCTTGTTTCTCTTTATACTTTTTAATTAAAGCTGCTGGTGCCTGCAGCGGATTATGCACTGCATATAAAGAATACATCAGGAAAAATGGCGATTGCTTTTCTTTTTGAATAAAACTGATGCATTCATTCGCAAGCCGGTCGGTAATGTATTCTCCTGCGGGACCATCGGTTAATGTCGGGTTATTGTACGGCGTAAAATAGCCACCAATAGTATCATTGATTTTTCCGTAAGGGCCTCCCTTGCTCCAGCCACCAAAATTTGTTTGAAAACCATGATTCAGTGGCCAGTATTTTTCTTCTTCACCTAAATGCCATTTACCTGCAAAAAATGTTTGATACCTATTCTTTAAAGCATGTTCAGCAATAGTATTTTCATTAAGAGCTAATTCAAAAGCCGTAGCAGGTGTAATCAGTTTTTCAAATGATTTTGCATTACCGTTTTCCTGTCTGCCTTTAATCCAGTCTGTAACTCTTGTGTTGATCGGATTTTTTCCCGTCATCATACTCGAACGAGTAGGACTGCATACAGGACTTGTAGCATAACCATTTGTGAACTTTACTCCTTTCTTTGCCAACGCATCAAGATTGGGCGTTTCATAAAACGTACTACCATAGCAGGAAAGATCTTTCCAACCTAAATCATCAGCAAGTATAACAATGATGTTTGGTTTGCTCTGGCTCTGTTGTGCTACAGCTGTAAGTGTTAACGTTAAGCTGCAAATAGTAACAAGCAGATATTTTATGATAGTGTGCATTTAATGAAAGAAGGAAGGGTCAAAATCAATATTTTTAATTGCTGCCTTGTTTAATTTTTCCCAGCAGTGCCTGCATCTCTTTCACTTTTTCAGGATGTGCAGCTGCTACATTTTTTGTTTCACCCGGATCGTCAGTTAAATTATACAATTGCGGTTCAGGCAAATTGCCCAGTTCAGTATTTGTATCCTTGTTAATCTTTGGACCTTTTGATGGTTCAATATATTTCCAGTTACCAACCAGTAACGAAAGTGTTGAGTTGATTGATTGCTCAACTAAATATTCACGGTGCTTTGTTGTTTGATTGAGTAAAACGGGCAAATAGTTTTTACTGTCTGGTGCCTGCCCTGCTTCAACCTTCACTCCTGCTAGTTTGGCGAGGGAAGCATATAGATCAACCTGGCTGAATAGTGCATCATTTATTCTACCTGGTTTTATTGTTCCTTTCCAACTTACAATAAACGGAACTCTGGTGCCCGCTTCAAATGCGCTGTATTTGCCACCACGATAAATGCCACCCGGTTTATGATTTCCCAATTTTTCAACAGCTTCATCTTTATAACCATCATCAATTACCTGCCCGTTGTCACTTGTAAAAATGATGAGTGTGTTTTCGAGCAACCCATTTTTATTCAACACTTCTTCTAATTGACCAACCGTCCAGTCTAATTGCAACAAAACATCACCTCTTGGCCCCATACCGCTTTTGCCAACAAATTTTTCATTTGCAATACGTGGTACATGTATATCATGTGTTGAGAAATACAAAAAGAAAGGATTTGCTTTTTGTTGTGTGATATAAGCCGTTGCCTTTTGCAAAATGATATTCGCAAAATCTTCATCTTTCCAGAGTGCAGCATTGCCACCAGTCATGTAGCCAATACGACTGATACCATTAACAATCGTCATATCATGCCCATGTGATGGTTGCATTCTCAACAACTCAGGATTCTTTTTACCTGTTGGTGCATTTGGATCAAGCGGACCTGTATAACTGACTTTTATCGGATCATTTTTATCTAGATTAACCACCTGTTGGTTTTCTACAAATACGCAGGGCACACGATCACCAGTTGCCGGAATCAGGAATGAATAATTGAACCCGATCTCCGCCGGGCCAGGCGTTATTTTTTCATTCCAGTTAATTCCTTTTGCATCGCCAAGACCAAGATGCCATTTGCCGATCACTGCAGTGTTATATCCTGCTTTTTGTAACATCCCCGGCAATGTCGTGGTGGTAACAGGAATCAATAAAGTTGCATCACCAGGAGCAATACCTGTTCCTTCTTTGCGCCACGCATATTTCCCTGTAAGTAATGAAAAGCGTGAAGGCGTGCAGGTGGCAGATGTTGCGTGCGCATTGGTGAAACGCACACCATTCTTTGCCAACCGATCGATATTTGGTGTGGCAATAGCTGAAGTGCCGTAAGCACTTACATCACCATAACCAAGATCATCTGTATAAATTAAAATGATGTTTGGCTTTTTAGTTTTTGCAGTTTGCCCATGCACTGCAATGCTAATTGAAAGGACAAGTATTCCAAGCAAGAATCGTTTGTTCATTATCTTCTTATATTGTTTAGAAACAAGCTTAGTTCTAAGTAAAAGCTAAATTATCGCATGCTTTGATACCTTTTATTTCAAAAAAGGGGTGCTGACGTGGCATTTACAAAATTCCCGAGCGACCGAAATCATCTCCGTTGTTAATTCTATTTCTTATACTCCGAGGGAGAAACATCAAATTGTTCCTGGAATCGCTTCCTGAAATATTTAATATCATTAAAGCCAGATTCATAAGCGGCTTCGGTTACGGAGTAATTACCACTTTCCAAAAGTTTCGCAGCATAATTCAAACGGGCCGTGCGGATAAATTCATTTCCCGACATACCTGTAACAGCTTTTAGTTTCCGGTAAAAAGTTGACCTGCTCATAAACATGAGGTTTGCAAGATCATCGTTATTGAAGTTCCCGTTTGAAATATTTTCCTCCACAAGTTTCATCAGCTTCACCAAAAATTCTTCTTCAAACGTTTTTATTTCGAAATTGCCTGTGCCCAGGAAAATGCGTTTTGCATAAAATTCTTTCAGCGTGTTTCTCGAATTAATAAGGTTATGAACATGTACCAGCAACAGCTGCGAGTTAAATGGCTTGGGCAAATACACATCGGCTCCTTCACGAATACCTTGCACATGGTGCGCCATATCCGACAATGCGGTTAGCAGAATAATGGGTATGTGCGATGTGTCCTTATCAGACTTTAATTTCTTACATAATTCAATGCCATCCACTTCAGGCATCATTACGTCACTTACAATCAAATCTGGAATTGTTTCAAATGCTTTTTCAATACCCTCTCTGCCATTTGTTGCTGTAACAATTTTAAACGACGGAGCTAAAATTTCATAGATGTACTGCAGCATATCCGACTCATCTTCCACCACCAGTATAATCGGAAGATCTTGTTCCTGGCTGATGTGATCAATTTCTTCAGGCATAAAAACTGAATTTAAATTTGTTTCAATGTTTTGGGCGGTATAATTCAACGGTTCTGCAGAAATATTCAACAAAGATTCATTAATTTTTGAAGCTGGCAGCGTTACAGTAAATAAGCTCCCGTGTGTTCCGTCACTTTCAGCAACGATTGTTCCACCATGCAGCTCAGTTAATTCTTTTACAAACGAAAGACCAATGCCGGTTCCTGAAATGGTAGTAGCATCTTCTGCCCTTCCCCTGTAAAAGCGATCAAATATCCGGTCGATTTCATTGGCAGGGATTCCACTCCCGGTATCACTGATTTTTATTTCACATGATTGGTCGGCATTTTTCTTTACGTTGAATGTGATGCTTCCGCCATTAGGTGTGAACTTAAATGCATTCGATAATATATTAAACAAGATGATCTCAAGTTTGTTGGGATCGAACGTAAACGAAAGATATTTTTCCGATGCATTAAAACTGTAATGAATATTTCTACGACTTGCTTCATCATTAAAAAGAATATAGATGTCATGGCAAAATGAAACAATCTCTCCCGGTTGCAAGGAAAGTTTTAAACTTCCGGCTTCTGCTTTCTGAAAGTCCAGTAACTGATTTACCATCCGCAACATCCGCTTTGATTGCTTTTGAATTAAACGCAGACTTTTTTCCGTTTGCGCTTCAAACTTCTTCCTTTGCAGCAAATCATCCAAGGGACCAAGGATCAGCGTTAACGGAGTGCGGAACTCGTGCGAAATATTTGTAAACAACCTCTCCTTAAAATCAGATAATTTATTTTCCTGTTGCCTTGCAAGCTTGCTAAGTGTTAGTTGATTCTTCAATGCAACCTGTCGCAAACCTAAATAGCGTGTTAGCCAAAGAAGAAAAATAAATACAGCGATGTAAATACTATAAGCCCACCATGTTTTCCATGGCGGAGGAAGAATTTTAATTGTTAATTGGTGCGGAGTCGGGTTCCAGGTTTTATCGCTGTTTGTTGCTTTAACCTTTAACCTGTAAGTGCCAGGCTTCAGGTTTGTAAATGAAACCAGCCTGCTATTACCCGCATAAACCCACTCTTGATTAAAACCTTCCAGCTTATACATATACTCATTCTTGTCCGGCGCATGATAATCCAGCGCAGCAAATTCAATAGAAAAAATATTTTCTTTATGGTTGAGCGTTATACTTTCGGTTTCGTAAAACGGTTTATTCAGAATAGAACTATCTGTTTTTCCGGTGCCAAATTCGTAAGGAATATTGTTGACTCTTAAATTGGTGAAGTAAATTGGCGGATAAAACTGGTTGATTCGAATACTGTCAGGAAAAAAGTAAGTTAAGCCTTCAAGGCCGCCGAAATAAAAACGACCACTTGCATCTTTAGAAGATGCGTTTTCAGAAAAAACAATTGACTGCACAGCATCACGTTTATCAAAAACAGCAAAGGAGTTATTTGTTTGATTAAAGCGAACGATGCCTTTGTTTGTGCTCGCCCAGATATTTCCTTTTTCATCAGGAATAACGGCGTGAATATAATCGCTTGGCAGACCTTCTTTGGTTGTAAAACTTTTCACCTGTAACCTGCTGCCATCATAACCTGTAATTTTATTTAATCCATATTGTGTGCCTGCCCAAATGTTTCCAAATTTATCTTCCGCCAAACAAAGGATGGTATTGTTGCTGATGGAGTTTTTATATTCATCTGTTTGGTTGAATACCTGGAACTGATCTGTTGATGGTTGATACAGGTGAAGTCCTTTATATGTTCCTACCCACAATCTTTTTTTAGAATCAACCAACAAACAACTTACCCGTTCGTTTTGCAAAGCTCCTTTTACACCATATGCAGGCAGGTAATTTTTAAATAGCGGCTTATTGTTTTTATCGAAACCGGAAATATAACTCAGACCGCTTTCCTGTGTTCCGATCCATATTCTGCCAGAAGAATCTTTTACAATTTGCGTGGTCTTTCTTCCGCTGATGGATGCAGAATCATCAGGCTTCGGTACAAACACATCATAAGTGCCAACCTTCTGCCCTTTGTTTAAAATGCGGATCAATCCTTTATTTGTACTCACCCATAAATAATCGGCTTCCTGCAGAAACGAACGACTTTCATAAGGCAAAGCAGGAGTAATATTTGTTTCGTTATTATCAACATTTACTTCTGTGAATGTTTTCCAATTGATTGAATATTGAATGCCGCCACCTTTTGTTCCCAGCCACAGTTTATTGAATGGATCTACATAAACAGAAAGCACATGTGTACTTCCCAACAAAGAATTGATTTTGTTTTCGTAACCGATGTTTGAAAACTTTTTCTGTTTCAGATCGAATTTAAAAACACCCGACCCATCGGTTCCAATCCATAATAAACCCGAAGGATCTTCCTGTATAGTTAAAATGATCTGGTTATCGTTTGTATAAATCCCCGGAATGTTTAAAACGATTTTTTCAAAGGTCTCAGTCTTGTGGTCGAAACGGTTTAAGCCCCCACCCCAGGTACCAACCCATAGTGTGCCTTTGGAATCGAGAAGGATACGGTAGGTATTGTTTGCGCTTAATGAAGCTGCATTGTTTTTTTGATGACGGTAATTCTTAAACTCTTTTGTTGACAGGTTGAATTGAAGCAAGCCTTCGTTCCATGTGCCCAACCATAAACAGTTATTGGCCTTGTCATTTACAATGGAAGTAATGTTTATACCGTTAACGCCGAAATTATAAGAAACATCGTTAACCAGTTTTTCATTTAAATGCTTCAGCCCGCTGTTTGTGGCCAGCCAATAACCTGCATTGCCATCCGGTTGTATATCGAATGTTTTCCAGACACTATTTAAAATTTTGAATGCGCCGGTTTTTTTATCGAGGTATTGAAAACCTTTCCATGTTCCGATCAATAATTTTTCATTGTCGGTATCTAATAAGGAAAGAATATAATCGGCATTAAAGCCAGTATTGTTGGGGTTGTTATTTGTATAGTTTGCTATTTTACCTGTCTTAAGATCATAGCTACTTAGCCCGCCCGACTTTGTGCCAATCCAGATATTATTGTGTTTGCCACTTTGCAGCACTTCAATCGACTGACTTAAGAGATTGCTTCCCTTCCCGAAATCATTTTTCAACAATTTCATTTCATAACCATCAAAGCGTTGCAGTCCGCCTCTTGTACCAAACCAGATGAATCCATTTTTATCCTGAATGATGGAAGTAACTTCATTATTCACCAATTCATCTGTAATGCTGATAAACGAATTGGCCTGTTGCGTGTAACCGGCGAAGTTTACAGCAAGAAGAAACAGCAGGCAAGCATATTTTTTTATAGAGGAAGACAAAGCATTTCTAAATTAATCGTTAACCCGAACTTACAATTTAGATGAATTCCATGTTAGTTAGAGATATTTAAAAGCTTGCTACAAACAACTATAAAAATAACAACAACGAAATAAACAGAAGCACCAGCAAAAAATAAATTACTGCAAGCTTTATGTTTAGCCGTTGATTGTTTTTTTCAATATTCTCACTTTTTTGTTTAGTAATCATACGATTGTGCTATTTATCAGGTTAAAAGCGGCGTCTTTGTTAAACGAAAATTTACAATTGCCGTAAAATGCTGCTGTGTATTAATCTAATTTTAATAAGAGTACTGTCTCTGTCAATTTGATGAATGTTGTTTTTGCTGAGATCTTTTCTCACGCTCATATAGCTCCTCCTGGTTCAAACCATAAAAAATGGGAGCAACAGTTGTTGCCGCCCACTTTCGCCGTTGCTGTTCGAATCTTGTAAGCTTGTTTTTATCTTCAATATTTTTTTTCTCTTCGATGTCGGTTTTCAAATTGTATAAACTAAAAACCGAATCTTTTATCACTACTTCTTTCAACCCTGATTGATGAAGCACTGCAAAATTTCGTTGATCGTATTGCTGCCAAAACAAATACTCATGCGGTGCGCCTTGCTTTGTACCTTTTAAATAAGGAATGAGATTTACACCGTCTAAGTTATTCTTAGGCGCTGCAGCGTTTTTGATATTTGTTGCAACGGTTGCAAAAATATCAAGCGAGATAACCGGCAGATCGTAATGGATACCTGCCTTGATGTGCGCCGGCCATTGCATGGCAAAGGGTACACGAATTCCTCCTTCATACAATGATCCTTTGCCTGCACGAAGCAAGCCGTTATCACTGGCATTATCCGCTTTAGGCCCTCCGTTATCTGAAAGAAAAATAACGATGGTGTTTTCTATAAGGTTTAATTGTTGCAGCTTATCAAGTACGGTACCTATGCCATCATCTACTGCACTAACCATTGCTGCATATGTTTTACGTTTCGGATTTTTGATGTGATCAAAACGATTCAGATATTTTGGCGTTGCCTGCAGAGGAGCATGTGGTGCATTATAAGCGAGGTAAAGAAAAAACGGCTGCTGTTTGTTTCGATTAATAAATGAAACTGCTTCTCTCGACAATGCATCCGTTAAATATTCCGACTCTTCCACGACTTTTTCATTGCGGATGAGTTTGGTGCGGTAACTCTGTCCCTCGTCTTTGGCACTATCAGGATTCAGAATGGTATAATCTTCGGGCATATAGCGATGTCCTCCTCCGAGGAAGCCAAAAAATTCATGGAACCCACGTTTCCATGGGCGAAATTTTTCATGTACACCTAAATGCCATTTGCCAATGCCCATTGTAATATAACCGCTTTGCTGCAAGAGTTCCGGTAATGTCTGTTCAGTAAGTGGCAGGCCAATGGTTTCATCGAATGGGCGATACAACGGGTTACGGCTGTAACCAAAACGATCCTGGTATCGGCCAGTGATGAGACCTGCACGACTGGGCGCACAAACCGCATAGCTAACATAACCGTTGGTAAAAACAACTCCGTTTTTTGCAATTCGATCAATGTTTGGTGTTGGAATATCTTTACAACCATTAAAACCAACATCAGCATAACCCTGATCGTCGGTAAGAATAATAATAACATTTGGTCTGTCGCTACTAACTGCTATTTCCTGTCTTGAACTTTTTGTAAAAGCCCAGGCCGTCGCTATCAGCAGCAATGCAGATAATCCTACGATGTTTTTCTTAATTCTTCTTTTGTTCACTCGTTGTTGTTTGGAATGATTTCTTTTTACCCTCAGTCAATTCAATGGCACCTATATCTGGTTTTCCTTCAATAGAATTTCCAAGGATATCGTATTCCACTTTCAAACCTATGCGTATACCAACGCTGTCGTTTGGAATTGGCTGAACAGTTATTCCTTTGTTGAGAATAAGTTTTTTATTTGAAGGCAAATAATTTTTTGCTAATACACCCCCGATGCTTTTGAACAAAGGATCACCAATGATTGGAGCTGCATCCTGTAAAGGAATATCTGTTGGCCAGTTATCTCTACGTAAAAAAAGATTATTGACAAATACAACATTGGGGACACCATCAACATCCACTTCTTTTTTCTTCTGATCACCGGCAACAGTTTGGGCAGCTGTTTCAAAATAGAAAACATTATTGGTAATCAGCACTCCATCTGCACTACTGCTCACTGCTATCTTCGGAATAATATTAGCAGCAACATAAATGGTATTGTTGTAGAAATAACTATTATATGGGCCAGCATTTTTCTTTTGATCGCCCTGGTAACCGCTTAGCCAGAAAATTTTTCCTTCCTGGAAAGCTCCGTTTTGTCCTTTTACACGATAGCCATCATTAATGCTGATATTATAACGGTAAGCACAATTATAATTGTTGCCAAGAATTTCGCAGAAGCCTCCGGCATTGTTAGCACTTACGTTATACTGGATCACCACATCATTGCAATTGTAATCGATGTGTACGCCTGCAGAATCACCGGGACCGTTAGCATTCTCAAATCGATTATTTTCTATGAGAATATTGCTGCAACCCCATGTCCACAATCCACTACCTCTTCCCCAGTTTCTGCTATCGGCCGTTGAACCGGAATGATCAATTTTGTTATGATGAATGTGTCCAGCGGTAACACCGGAAAGCTGCATGCCAGGCCCACCTGTCTGATACACGTTGCATTCAGCAATTTCTAATTGCTGAATGCCATTTGCTGTAGCGGTAACTTTAATGCCTGTATGACTAACATTATATACCTCCGACTTTAATATTTTAATATTTTTTAAAGTCCCAGCTTTTGTATTATTGATTACACGAATTCCCCACCCATAACTCTGTGTTCCGTTTGCTGTTTTTATTTCAGCTGCTGAACGTGTAAACCCCCTGGGGTTGTAATAGACATCATGCACAACAACATCTTTCAATGTTATACTTTCAAATGCTTCATCTGTGGTTACTTCAACAAGAATTCCGCAACGCATTTCTGCTTTGTTAGCCGTAACATTCTTTTGATAAGGTAACATACCTGTAAATTCAATGCCGCTTACTTGTACAAAGGAAGAATTTTGAATGAGCAATGCATTTAAGTGTTCCCCTGCATCTAATACAGGCTTTGATTTATTTCCCTTATAAACATAATTGGCAATTACAACAGGATGATGTGCTACGCCTTTTACATTTATAAGCGATAACATACCCTTAAATTTTTGTCCGGAAGCAAAAAGAAGGGAATCGCCAGGTTTTAACTGAATCAACATTACCGGCGATACGGTTTTCCAGGAATTCGTTGGGCTGGTTCCTTTATTTGAATCATCTCCAATTGCTGAGTTGATATAATAGTTTGTGGCTTGCAACGAATTGCTCAGACAAATGAGAAGTGCTAGAAATACTATTTTAATTTTCATTGAACTGATGATTAAAACTTATACGGTGTCAACAACATGCTTGTTAAACCAACAAAGGGTTGTTTATAAACTTTCTAAAGCTAACGGTAACAGGTTTAAAGAGCCGGAAGTATACTTTCAAAAAAGGGGGGCATTCAATTCAAATGCTCATGTCGCAGCGTTTTCCAGCATAATGATTCTAACACTACCAACGAATTTTATTATGCTGACTTTGTCCACTGCACCGGACGAGGGGAACACGCCTTTCAATCTTCACTCTTTAACAATTGTTTCAAAATGGTTGAACGATTTTTCTAAAAGAATAAACAGGTTCTACAAATAAAACAATACAACCCCTTTTCTGATTGAAATGTGACCTGCTTTGTTTTTTTAACAAAATAGTTTTGGAACTGAAGTAATCATCAAAACTAAATTGCCATGCCAAAAATCAATTGCCAGCTTCGGGCATTTTCATTTTCAATCATTTTACTATTCTTTGCTCCGCTCTTTATTTTTGCACAAGGTGGAGATCCTTGCGCTGCTTCAACCAGCTATTTGTACTGGACGGGTGAAGCAGACAACGATTTTTTTAACGAAGACAACTGGCGAATAGCAAGTGAAAACAATTCGGGAGTGCCTTGCAATGCATCGAGCTCCTACTTGTATAATATTTGCCCATCGGCACCCGATCTTGTTAATGATGCACATCCTGATGCCGGTTCGTTAGAACCTGGCTCACCTATTGAGTTCAATCTCTATATTTCATCTGCAAGCGTGGTGGCCAGTGGCAACATTGTTTTTGCGTGTGCGCAAAAAGGGATAACTGTAATTAGTTCTACACTTAATATAACAAATGGAACAATAGCGCAGGCTGTATTATCATTAAACGGCGAAAGTACAGTGAGCCAGCAACAAGGTGCAATGTCGTCTTCGCTTATCATAAATTTTCTTGATGCAGCTTCATGGGTTTATATTAAACAGGATGATCCGAAAAACTTGCTTACAAGAGTTGGTAATATATATGTGAATGATGTTGTGGGTTCGCTTGACAATAACTTCCGCATCAATAATTACTATCAAAAAGGAGCAGTAGTACGACCGTTATCAGCTTCTTTTGCTCCGGCAACAGTTTACAGTAACACAAATTTGCAGGGAGCTAACGGTGATGTAAATGAAAATACGATTTACACCGGCTCGTCTTTACCAAATGGAATGAACAACAATATCCGTTCATTTAAATTGAAAAGAGGTTTTATGGCCACACTGGCTGTAAACGATAATGGCACAGGAAAAAGCAGGGTTTATATTGCATCTGAATCAGACCTTACTGTTAATACGCTTGATGTTGCGTTACAAGGCAACGTAAGTTTTATACGAGTTGTTCCGTGGAATTGGGTGACAAAAAAAGGAACCGGTTTTTATTATGATCTTGATGCCGGCTGGTATTACAACTGGAATTTAAATGGCAATCCTCAACCCAACACTGAATATGTGCCAATGGCATGGGGAGCAAGTGGAGCTTTTCCTTCAGCTATTAGCCAAATGATCGCAAAGAAAAAAACAACACAGATATTAGGCTTTAATGAATCGGATAATTGTAATGATCAATCAGGTCAGTACAACAATCTATGTCAGCCTTCTGTGGCAGTAGCATTTTACGAAAACCTGATGAGTACAGGTGTGCGGTTAGGTTCGCCGGCTCCACGTGAAGAAGGACCTACCGGTTGGTTGAAAGAGTTTAATACAATCGCAAAATCAAAAGATGTTCGTTTCGATTTTGTAGCAGTGCATTGGTACGATTGGGGAAGTAATCCCGCCAGCACACCGAATGCGACGCCGGAACAAATTTTCACTCGCTTTAAAGCCTACCTGCAAAATGTTTATAATCTTTATAAATTACCCATCTGGATCACTGAGTTCAACGCAAATCCCAACCGCCCTAATGCAACACACGAAGCTTTTTTAAATTTGGCTTTGCCGTTTCTTGACACACTTAATTATGTTGAACGCTATGCGTATTTCCAACCCAATGGCGGTGTTGCAAATTATTTTGACGCTGCTGGTAATCTAACAAATATCGGAACGCTTTATAAAAATTCCGAATCAAAACCTTCGATGCCTGCAGCAACTTATGTTTGCGGCAATAATTTAGACGGGCTAAATCTTCCTTACACATCACCAAATATCAATACTACTGCTTTTGAAGCCGAGTGTGGAAAATATATCGGTAATCAATGGATAGTAACAAGTGATGCGAATGCATCAAATGGTTTATATATAAAAGGCGACGCAAATCTTGCAGGTGCAACTACCCTCGCTAAACAAATTCATTATGAATTCGAAACATCAGTGGCGGGTTCATACCGCATTTATATTCGTACTGCATCTACCGGAACAGGTTCAATAAAAATTGGAATGGATGGCACTATACCCGAGTTGGTATCACCTTTTACAAGCACTGGTTTTACCTGGTTCCAGGTGCCAAGGTTTTATGATTTAGGAACAGGCTTACATCGTTTAACAATTGAATTCCCCAATTCAAATATTAAGCTCGACCAAATTGTTATTACAAATGGCCAGGAAAATTTGGATGCACTGATGAATAGTACAGGTTACTGCATTCCTTCTACTTCAACATTTGGATTAGAAGCAACAGATATTCTTGATGTTTATGAAGCAGAAAATACTGCACGTGGTTCAAACTGGACTGTTGAAGCATCAGCCAGTACAGGTGCAGGTGCTTATTTGAAGAGTGCTAATAATATTACATCGGCTCAACCTCCTGTTGGTACTGATAATGTCATCAGCTTTACATTCAATGTTGCAAAAGCCGATGAATATGAACTGTGGGCAAAGATCAAAGCAATTAATGCAGGTGAAAATAGTTTATGGATTGCTGTTGATGATGAGCCTTACCGCAAGTGGGATCATCTTGGCAGCTCTCTCTACGAATGGTATTGGAAGAAGTTTCATTATAGTTACGAATCTGCTGATAGAAGCTTTAGTTATTTTCTGGCAGCAGGGCAACATACAGTTAAGATCGCTATTGCTGGTGGCAACGTACATGTTGATCGCTTCGCTGTAGCAACAAAAGGAAAAAATCCATCTGCAACAGACCCCGATGTTTTGCTGGTAACAGAAAATCTTGAATTTGAAGCAGAGACTGCTACTTTCCTTGGTACAATCACTGTTCAGGCTTGCGAAAATTCATCAAATGGACAACAGGTGAATATGGCAACAGCTGCAACCAACGGAGTAAGATTTAACAGCATTGTTGCAAGCGCCGCCGGAGCGTATAAATTGAAAGTGTCTTACATGGGTAAAGACAGCAGAAGTTTTAAAGTAATTGTGAACGGTGTTACGCTTGGCCGACAAATAGCTGCACCATCGGGCAACTGGTGTTATATTGATGCAAGTAATCCTTCGAAAGGCTCGCCCGCTGTTCATGAAGTAATTGTAAATCTTAATCGTGGTATCAATACTATTGATATTAAACCATGGGGTACTGGTTCTCCACTTCCTAACTCTCCTTTCATTGATAAAATAAAATTGGAGAAAGCATCTCTTACTGATGTTAGTCTTGAAGCTGAACTGGCAGAGTTTGTCGGCACCACCTCCGTAACAGCGTGTAACACATCTTCTAATAGTGCCCTTGCAAATATTCCTTTAGGAACCGGAAACGGCATCCGTTACAATAACATTTCATGCAATGAAGGAAAAGTATATGATGTAGATGTTTCTTACATTTCGAAAGTTGCCCGTAATTTAAGAATATCAGTAAACGGCGGCGCTTTTGTAACCTATTCCTTTAATGCATCTGGTAACTGGTGTTTTGAAGGTGGTTCACCCGTTGTAAAAACAATTCCTTTAGCATTAGCACAGGGTATCAATACTATTGAATTGCGTGCAACAAGCGCTGATGCACCTTTCCTTGACAAGATCGTCATCAAAGAACAACCTTTCAGCAATGTTACATTTACAACAAGTAGTTTACCCGCAGGATCAATTGCTGCAACGGTTAATCATAAGTATTACACGAATCCCACAACATTAAGTGCAGCATTAAGTTTGCCAACTGATTTCATCGTTCCAGTGGCAACCAATAAAGAACTATTTTTCTCTTACCCAGCAACGGTTACGGTTACGGGTGGTAATGTTTATTCATTTTCAGGAGTAAGTGTAAGTGGAGGAACTCTTGTTGCTTCTACGCAACAGGGATACGATCATCAATTCACGCCAACGCAGGCACGCACCATCACCGGTGCTTATGAATTAACCTGCGCTGTTCCGTCTATTACAACGCAACCTGTTAACAGGGAAAAAACGTATGGTGATACAGCACGTTTTTCATTTGAAGCTACAGGCACAGCTATCAATTACCAATGGCAGGTAAATACAGGAAGCGGTTTTGCAAACATTACTGCTACAGATAATAATCTAGGAAATATTTATACGGGATTTAATACTGCACAATTGGATATTGCTTCCCTTACCGTAGCCATGAATGGTTATCAATACCAATGTGTGATCACAAACAGTTGCGGAAACATAACCACTGAAATAGTAACGCTTACGGTGAACCCTGTAACGGCAACTATCGCTGCAAACAATAAAACGAAAACTTACGGTGATGATAATCCATCGCTTGATGCAATAGCCACTGGTACAATAAACGGAGATGTATTGAATTATAGTTTAGCAACAACAGCAGAAAAATTTGCAGCTGCCGGTAACTACCCTGTTACCGTAACAGCTGGTTCAAATCCCAATTACAGTATAACGATCACCAATGGCTATTTGCAGGTAGATAAGAAAACACTGAACATTACAGTGGTAACTGGTGCATCAAAAGTATATGATGGAAATACAACAGCCAGTGTAACAACAGATGCTTTCAATACCATTGCGAATGTAAAACTATCCGACGACAGGATAAATAATGATGTGTTTGATGTTGCCTATACAAGTGCTGATTTTAATACGAAAAATGCAGGCAACGATCATATCATTACAGTTGATGGTATTTCTATCACTGGTGCAGCTGCTGGCAACTATACGCTTGCGCAAACTACAGCTACAACATCGAACAATGCGATTATTACGCCTAAGGATTTGACGGTTTCACCAACTGGTGTTGACAAAGTTTTTGATGGAAATACTGTGGCTGATGTTTCACTCAATACAGATAAAATTGGTGGTGATAATGTAACTGCATCATTTACATCAGCAAACTTCGCCGATTTTAATACCGGTATTTGGAATGTAGAAGTAACAGGCATTGCGGTATCGGGTGCAGATGCAGGCAACTATGTATTACTGAACACTGCAGCAGCAACGAGTGCAAAAATTCTGAAAGCATCAACCACAACTACGTTGATCACCAGCGCTGCTACAGTTAGGTATATGGATCCACTAACAATGACGGCAAAAATTAAACCCTTGAATGCTGCTGCTGCTTTAACAGGAACTGTACAGTTTTCTATTGGAGGTATTGCATATGGTTCGCCAATTAATGTAACGCCTGTTCCTGGAGATTCTGAAGGTGCCGTTGAGGCAACATTCATTCCGCAAATAACAAACTTACCAAATGCTTACAATGTTACGGCACTGTTTACCAGCACAAATAACAATTATGAAGGAAGTAACCAAACAAATCCAGTAACTGTATTGCAGCGCAATGCCAGTCCTTATAATGATAATGTTGGTTTTTATACAGGTACTTTGTTCGCATGGACATCAGGGCCTAACGCAAATACAGCTTCCATCACGTTGTCAACTACTATCAGAGATAATAGTGCACCAAGAGGTGATATGAGAGGTGCCAGAGTTACTTTCTATATGGTGAACGGTACTACACTCACACCAATAACAGGTGCGCAAAATATACCTGTGGGATTAATAGATATCAATGATGGTTCTGTTGGTACAGCAAGCGCATTGGTTCAATTCAATATCGGATCGAACAACGCACAAAACTTCCTGATAGCAGTTGGTGTGTCTGGTGCATACAGCAACAATCCGAATTTGTCTTCGGCTCAAACAATTGTTACCATTTCTAAACCGGTGGCTGGCGGCTATGTTGTAGGTGGCGGACGAATAGAGAATATTGCTTCTTCCGGTTATATTAAAGGCAAACCAGGATTGAATACTGATTTCCAGGCCGACATTGCTTACACCAAATCAGGAACAAATCCAAAAGGAAAAGCAAATGTCTTAGTTCGTAGTCACTACAAACCCGACGGCACATTGGATACAGAATTGCATACCTATATCATTAGCACCACCGCTATTTCTGTATTGAATGTTGCTACTCCAACAGCCACTGCAACATTTAGTGCAAAAGCAAATCTTTACGAACAAATGCCTGACCTGAGTGTTGTTCAGATAGAAGGTGGTTCAACTTTTGAAATGATCATTTATCAGAATGGATGTAGCCAAAAAGTTGCTATTACACTTTATCGGAAGGCAGGAGGAATTTGGTATTCCAGTAACTGGAACGGAGCCACCACAATTCAACAGAATTTGAACGGAGGATTAGTATTCGTAGCCGGTGGCGGCAGTTGCTCTTCTTTAGCAACAAGAAGCAATAGTAATGACGATGTTCAATTGAATGCTGCGGTACGTTTCACGATGCAGGCTTATCCTAATCCAAGTACATCCTACTTTAAAGTAATGATAGAAAGCCAGGATGTTAAGACACCGATTAACCTGCGTGTAATAAACATGAATGGTCAGCAAGTGGAAATTATGCGAAACATTCATTCAAGGCAAACGATAGAACTTGGTAACAACTATCTGCCAGGAATGTATATTGTTGAGATCATACAAGGAGAAAAGAAAATAACAACGAAGCTGATAAAGCAAGCGAATTAGATTATTCGCATTAACAGGCCTCGACACAAATACAAAAGGCGATTCAATTCTGAATCGCCTTTTGTTTGTCCTTCCTGTTTTATGCAAGACTAATATCATTTCAATGCCGCTTATTAAAAAAAGAAAACCGCTAAAAAGCGGTCTTCGTTCTGTTTCAAAACTCAGTCAATTTAGACTGATTTCTTTAATGAATTAATTTTCACCCCTGTGCAGTAAACCTTACTGGAAACTTATCCAGTCTACTTCTACCGGCGTGTTGTCTTTTGAAATAACAAACAAATTTTTTATGCCCTTTTCAGTTTTACTAACTGCTGTGTTAACGGTTTTCCATTCTCCGTTTTTAGACAGCGTTACTTCTGCAATTACCGGCCCGTTAACATCATTGATGCGCATTTGCAACACCGCACCATCAACTGTCTTTGCATGAACGTTTAAAGTTTTAATTATTTTGTTTCCAAAGTCAACAGTATTGTATTGTACCCACGCTCCTGCTTTTGTAAATGTTGTTTTCCATCCGTTGAAGGTGTTGGTCGTATCGAGGAATGAAACGGCAACTCCTTCCCCACTTACTTTTGTATACCTGTCGATTTGAATTTGCGATGAAGCTTTTGTTATTCCTGCCCCACGGAGAGTTGGTATTACTTTCTTTATTGTTCCATCGGCATTGAACGATAAACTGTCTATTCGTATCGATCTTGCTTTATCAAACTTTGGAGAATAGTCTTTATCATGATAAAAAAGATACCATTGATTTTTGAACTGGATAATGGAGTGATGATTTGTCCAGCAACCGCTTGCCGATTCATCCATAATGGCACCAACAATTTTAAATGGACCAAGTGGATTAGTGCCGATGGCATATTCCAGTCGTTCGGTTTTATTTTCAACATGCGGATAGGTCATGTAGTAAATGCCGTTTCGTTCAAACACATACGGACCTTCTTTTAGTCCTTTCGTTGGGAGTTCTCCTAATATCTTTACTTCTGAATCTAACTCCAGCATATTTGCTTTCAACTTTGCGCCATAAATATTTCCAGCCGACCAATAGAGATATGCCTGGCCGTCTTTATCAATAAATACATTCGGATCAATACCACGCACTCCTTTTATGGGTGTTTCCTGTGGAGTATAAGGCCCTTCAGGTTTATCAGCTACTGCAACACCTATTGTAAACCCTCTTCCATAAGTAACCGTATCTTTTGCTGCGGTTGGAAAATAGAAATAATATTTCCCATTTCGTTCAATACAATCGGGCGCCCACATGCTATAACTATCCGGGCGAACCCATGGTACTTTGTTTTGCGTAACAATAATTCCATGATCAGTCCAATCTGTAAGATTATCCGATGAAAAAACATGGTAATCTTCCATACAAAACCAACCTACCCGTCCTTTACCTTCCTGCGCAAGAATATCATGCGATGGAAAAACATATACTTTATTTCCGAATACCCTCGCCGACGGGTCTGCAGTAAACTGATCCCTGATAAAAGGGTTTTGGGCAAACAATCCATTTGCAGCGATCACTGAGAGCATGCAAGCAAAAAGTATTCTCTTTACGCTTTTCATTTCATTTAATTGTTGTGAACGATCATCAATTAGTATCTGCGATCATTCTTTTTTAGAAATTGTATCACTTATCCTGAAATAATCAAAATCGGCAAAACCACCTGTTTCTTTCGTTGCATAGTTGAACAAAGCAAAGCGATAACCCATAAAATGCGGAAGTGTGTACCGCATTTTTAATTGTGTGCCGAATGCTGTCCAGCTTTTGCCATCAAGACTGTAAAAGAAATTAGCTACATCTTTCCTGTCAGTGAAATTGCATTCGGCTTTCAGGTATACAGTTGGCTGTGCAAGAGGAATATGTTGTGCCTCTTCAGCCTGGCCCGTACTTGCATTGATCATCACCAGCTCTTTACGATTACCTGTTACACGTACACCGATCAAACCATAATTTTTTTGCAACAAAGCCAATCCTGCAAAATCACCATCTTTCATGCCTGATATATTCAATGAAGTAATACCTGTGCAAACAGGACCAATTGTGCGTTGTGTCAACGAATTTCTTGCTGATAGAAAACTGCTGTCAACTCTTCCTGTTGTAAGACGTAAAAAACCTTTGCGTGCTGTAACAGACCAAAAGCGATTATCCGGATTGTGATTCCATTGCCAGGCAAGTGGTAATGCAGCTTCTCCACTTTTGCGATTGAATTCATCAGACACAACAATGCCAGGGATCAATCCTTTGCTTGCAGGTAAGTTGAGTGTTGCTGGTACTTTTCCATTTTCGCCTAATACCGGCCAACCATCTTCCCATTTAACAGGAACTAAATATGGAATGCGGCCTACTGCCCCGTAATCACGAAAGAGATAAGAAAACCATCTGCCATCAGGCATATCAATTAAGCCACCTTGTGCAACACCCAGATCCTGTAACGCAATTTTTCCTTCCCACGGGCCGGTAAGTTTTTTTGCACGATGGATCACCACTGTACGCATGCCACCTCTTGGCCATGTAATGTTGAGGAGGTAATACATGCCTTTTGCTTTGAAGAGTTGCGAACCTTCGCCCAAACCACTTTGCCCAACGCTTTGACTGGGTTGTGTGGCATCTTCAATGATCACTTGTTTGATGCCGTTTTCCTTAACACCCGAGAGATTATCTTTTAATTCAACCAGCGTTAACTTTCGGTTGCCATAGATCATATACGCTTTGCCATCATCATCAAAGAACAAGGAATGATCATGCAGATCAGGACGAAACGTAATTTCTTTCCACGGACCTTTTTCAATATTCTTTGTGCTGTAGATATGTGTTTTGCCACTTGTTGCTGCAAATGTTGAAACGTAGTAAGTGCCTTTATGGTAACGGATGCTGCTTGCCCATGAACCACGACCATACGTTGATTTGCCATTTACAAGATTCATTTCATCATTGCTCACCAATGTATCGTATGCATAGCCGATCAGTTTCCAGTTAACAAGATCAGTTGATTTCATAATAGGTACACCGGGGCTCATGTGCATGGTTGTGCTGCTCATGTAATAATTGTTGCCCACACGGATCATTGATAAGTCGGGTACATCAGCAAAGATGACGGGATTAGCTGACTGCTTTGTTTGTGCAAATAAATTGAGGCTACAAATGATTACTCCAAAAACGAAGACTAATTTCTTATTCATTTAAACGGATAATTTCTACGAAAGATATTTGAAAAAGCTAATTACAATTACTTAACTGGTTTAACACCCTCTGTTGTCTGAATAATTTTTTGAATGGTTCCGTCTTCGTTGTAATGCATATAGTCAACACAAATAGAGCGTCTGTAACTGCCACCTGTTGGCAATGTACCATTGTGATAAAAGAAATAAGATTTGCCTTTGTAATCGATGATGCCGGGATGCGTTGTAAAACTATTCGGTACATTTTCCTGTATGATGCCTTTGTATTCCCAAGGACCTGTTGCACTTTTGGCCATGCAGTATTCGATCATTTCGGGTTTGGTTCCCACACTTGCATAAACAAGATAGTACCAGCCTTTGCGTTTATAGATCCATGGGCCTTCGATGAAATTTTTAATCGGTGCAATATTGATCGGCCCATCTACTTCAATCATATTTTTTTTCAGCTTTACCCACTTGCAACTTCCATTGCCCCAATACATATACGCCTGTCCATCATCATCGATCATGACCGTGGGATCAATATCATCCCAACTGTGTTTTTTATCGGTTGTCATTTCGTTTGTGATCAATGCTTTGCCGATCGCATCTTTAAATGGACCTGTTGGCTTATCCGATACTGCAACACCAATGGCAGCACCACCCCCACTTACACTGTCTTTTTTATGAAATGTTGAAACAAACCAATAAAACTTTCCATCACGTTCAATACACTGTGCTGCATACGCATCGCCTGTAGCCCATGAAAAAGTATGTGGCGAAAGCAATGTGCCATGATCTTTCCAGTTCTTCATGTCAGTTGTAGAGAATACATGCCAGTCGGGCATTTTATAATTGGTTGCTGTTACCGATGCAGTATCATGACCTGTGTATAAATACAACGTGCCCTTGTGCACAATCGGCGAAGGATCGGCTGTGAAGATGTGTTTGATGATGGGGTTTTGTGCCATCGCAGTTGTGGATACTATTATTGCAGCTATTGCAAGTGTAAGTATTTTTTTCATTTTGTATGTTACGTTTAGTTCAGTTATTTATGTTGGATATTCCTGTAGAATGTATTTACTATTTAACTTGAACGCCAAGCAATGCCAGCATTTTTTCTGCATAACGTTTTCCAAATTCTCTATAACCTTCTGCATTGAAGTGAAGATTATCCGGTGAATCAGCACAACCTTTCGATGAAATAACATGTGCTGTTGGAATGATCGTAGGCAATTGAGCAATGATGTTGTTCATACCTGCGCATACACCACCCTGGTCTGCATGCACTACTTCACCAGCCAGCAACGGAACATGTTGTGCATTGAGCTGAAGATCGCTCAGCAAATTTTTATACACCATGCTTACTTTTTTCGGCCATGTTGTATCGCCTGTATTTGATTCGCCCTGGTGCAATAGTATTCCTTTAATAACACCTTCTTTTTGTGCCAGCTTTGCCATTTCAACCAAACGACCATACGGGTTACCATCATATTCTTTTAACATACCGAGCATCCAGTTGGGTGCAGATGCAGCGTATGTTTGATAATTATCTCTGTCGAACAGTTCAATTTTACAACCACCTACCGACACATTAATCACTCCGATCTTCACATTCGCAGGAAGATTAGCCAATAATGTTCTTCCGAAATAATCAACCGGTGTTAAACCTGTTCTGCAGCGGCATAACGGAGGAACAGCTGTGTACCATTTTCCTTTTTCTCTGCCGATGGCCGGACAATCAACGGCTTCCAATACTTTGAAACGGGGATCAACATTCACTGTATCCTGTGCTTCAATTCTTGCATAACCTTCCATATTAGATTGACCGAAGCTTAAGAAAATATAAAAGTTAGGATCCTGCGCAAAAACGTTTGTGCAGGTTGAAACAAGGATGAATGCTGCTACGATTATCTTTTTCATTTTAGTCTGATGTTCTTATTATTTAAACAGCAATTGTGCAAAGTTGTAAATGTTGTTGCGCCATACCGGCCATGTATGTCCGCCGGGATATTCACTGTACTTGTACTTAATATTCAGCTCATCAAATTTTGCAAGCATGATCTTGCAATTATTATAAGCAATATCTTCTTTACCACCCATAGCAATCCAGAATTGTTTCAGGTTTGTATTGATGGTACTTGCATTTGTTTTCATGTATTCATATTGCGGAGTAGAAAGTGCAGGCTGATTACTCCACCAACCCGAACTGAACACTCCGAGATAAGCAAACATGTTTGTATTTCGTACACCTGCATGCAATGTTTGCAATCCACCCATTGATAAACCGGCCAACGCCCTGCTGTTTGCATCAGTTGCAACACGATAGTTTTTTTCAATGAAGGGAATGAGTGCTTGCTTCAATTCATTTTCAAAAGCACGCAACGCCTGCTCGCCAAAACCACCAACGCCGCCACTTGAAACATTGCCATCCATCATTACAATGATCATTGGTTTTGCTTTTTGTTCGGCAATGAGATTGTCGAGAATAATATCTGTCTTTCCCTGTGTCGCCCAGCCACGTTCATCTTCACCGCCACCATGCAACAAATAGAGGACAGGATATTTTGCTGTTGTATTTGCATCATAACCTGGCGGTGTGTAGATGTAACATTGCCTCCACGAACGTGTAACAGCAGAATAATATTTTTTAATGCGGATGTCGCCATGCGGCACATCTTTCAATTCATAGTAGCCATCACCTTTAAATGGAATTTCAATCCCACTTGCCATGCGTCCCATACCATAAAAAGTTTCGCTTGCAGGATCGGCCACTGCTACGCCATCAATGATCAACGAATAGTAATGAAACCCTTCGCTGACAGAATCGGTGGTAACGATCCAATATCCACCGGTATCTTTCTGCATATCATATTTCCTTCCCAAGTCGATCTGCACTTTTTGTGCATCGGGTGCTTTTATGCGAAACATCACACGGCTATCTGGTAATATCTGCGGATATTTTGCTGAACGTATATTACTCGCTGCTGCAGTGCCCAACACCGTGTACTTCGAAAACTGTGATGCATCTACAGGCTTAAACAGGAATTGCGAAAACATATACAATCCATTCTTCCACACTTTAAAATCATGTCCACCCGGTTCCAAGTAATAAATATGCGGCACATCATTTTGACGCAGGTAATCATGTGTTCGTTTGCTGAACGACAGCAAACCATCAGCATCACCACAGGATATCCAAAGCAATTTTAATTGTTGTTTTGCTGTTTCAGGATTAGGTACTAACTCCTGCGGCAACTTTGTATTGGGTGCTGATGAGAAACCACCTACCCATGCAAACTTGTCGAGGTTACCTAATCCGAAATTCAATGATTGTCCACCGCCCATCGACAAACCGGCAATGGCCCTGTTTTCACGATCCTTGTACACAGGAAATTTTTTTTCAATAAATGGAATGAGATCATTCAACAGATCCTGTTCAAATGTTGCAAAGGCCTGCACTTTATCCTGTGCCATAATGTTGCCTGTTGCACGATCGTCTTTCATTGCTCTTCCGTTTGGCATTACAACGATCATTGGCTGGAGTTTTCCTTCTGCATAAAGATTATCAAGAATATTTTGTGGCTTCCCACCATTCAACCATTCTTTTTCGTCGCCACCAATA
Organism: Lacibacter sp.; assembly: GCF_057361365.1. Lineage (NCBI taxonomy): Bacteria > Pseudomonadati > Bacteroidota > Chitinophagia > Chitinophagales > Chitinophagaceae > Lacibacter > Lacibacter sp. The sequence goes on from NZ_JBMQSG010000011.1 coordinate 115,593, forward strand.
CCGTGTAACAAATACAATACAGGATATTTTTTCTTTTTAGAAAAACCCGGCGGTGTGTACACCAATGCTTTTCTGTTTACACCTACTGTTTTTGAATTGTATGTAATGGTATCGATGGTGCCATGCGGAACAGAAGTTTTCACTTCATCAAAACCTTTGGGCATCTGCTTCAATATTTCCTGTGCCTGCATTTGCAAAAACAAAAAAAGAAGAACAAAAGCGCTGACTATTTTTTTCATCATGATCGAATTTATCTGCTTTAATTAAGCCGGATTTATAATTTGATACTTGCCGCTTAAATGCAGCAAGCTGAATAAATACAATAAGCCATCGTAATAAGGATCGAAATAACCGTCTTCATAGGGCTCCAGTTTTGCATTCCACAATGCATGTACAAAATCGTAACGGTTATTTTCTGAATAAATCATCTCCGTTGTTGCCAATGTGGATACAAGCCCGAGTGAGTGACGAAGTTTTTTAAATCCACCCGCCTGTAAAATAGAATCAGGTCTTGTGCCATCCATGTTGAACTGATCGTCGAAATTGTTGATGCCTTTTGAGCGGAAGAATGTTTGAATACGTTTTGCATAATCCAATTGCCAGGCTGCATCTTTCTTATACCATGCATAATCCATGGAAATATTCATGGGCACACGCCACGAATCGTAACGGAATGCAACAGGTATCCATCTCGTGTTATGCGGTGCTCCGCTGAATTCGCTGTAATCAGGATTTAAACCTGTACCGGGATGACAGGCTCTGTGCAAATATGCTCTTGATGTATCGGCACACTCTTTATAAAAATCTTCATGACCATCTTGTGCATACAATGCCCACACTTCCATAAATGAAGGAAGATGATAAGAAGGATCTGTCCATGTATAGCCATTGCCTTCGGGAACAAAACTGATCTGTTTATGTTCTTTGTTGATAACATGAAAAATATTACCGGTGCCATCTTTCTTCCACATGGCATCCAAAATTCTGCGGGCCTCACCATAATAATTGATGCCGGTATTGTTGCCCCATTTGTTTGCGGCAAACAGCAAGCTTGTAACAAAATATAATTCACCATCTGATGCGGAGCCTTGCGAATTGCGTTTGAGTGTTTGTGGATTGATGCTCCAGGCAAAGTATGCTTCTCTCGGGCCTTCCTGGTGTTGAGTGTATTTTTTTGTCCAGCGCCAGATCCTGTCGAACACTTCTTTCTTATTCATCTGCACAGCCACCATCATTCCATAAGAAAGTCCTTCGCTTCTTGCATCATGATTTTTGAGATCAGATACATAGCCCATGGTATCACCTACGTTGAAATAAATTCCTTGCGGACTTTCAAATAGATCACGGTATGCTTTGTCGATTTTTGCTTTGATGTCCGCTTCTTTATAACCCGCTGCTGCAAATACATTTCTGTATGCAGGCGTTGTACTCTTTTTCGATTGCGCATCTGCATGTGCAATCGAACATACCAACAGCAATGCCGATAGTGATATCATCAGCACGAAGCGTTGATTTTGTTTTGCTATAATGTTCATTGATCGTTGCTGTCTTATTTAAAAAGAGATGGCGCCATTTCGTATAAACTTCTGCGCCAGCTTTGAAATTCATGTGCTGTACCCGGAGAAACATAAGTAGCCACTTTATAACCTGCCGCTTTTAAATCGGCTTCTACTTTAGGTAATCCTTCAGCGCCACGGGTTTCTTTACTTCCATAGGAGATGAACATATATTTTGGTTTCATTTTTCCCTCCAGTTGTGCAGGTGTATAATTGCCACCACTTAACAATCCCCAGTAGCCAAATACTTCCGGTTTTGCTAATGTGATCGTATGCGTTTCAAAACCACCCATTGATAAACCGGCCATCGCCCTGTTATCTCTGTTTGCTTTTGTACGGAAATGCGCATCGATGTAAGGAATTAATTCATCGAGTAATACCGTTTGAAACGCAGCTACACCTGTAATTTCACCTGCTGTAATTCCTGTAGCTACAACATTTGGCGCACCCATTCCACCTCCTGCAGGAGGAGCTGGTGGAGGTGTTGCTGTTGTGCCAGCAGGAGGAGGTGGTGGTGTTGGTCTGCGACCGATAGGAGCACCTGTATTCGTCATACCATAAGTCATTACAACAATGAACGGTTTTATTCTTCCTGATGCGATCATGTTATCCATGATGAGGTTTGTTTTTCCCTGCACAGCCCATGAAGTTTCATTCTCGCCCCAGCCATGTTGCAGGTAAAGCACCGGATATTTTGTGTTGTCTTTTTCATAACCCGGAGGAGTATATACCACTGCTGCCCTTTGTGTGTTGGTACTTTTTGAAGGGAAAATAATGTGCTGCATATGACCATGCGGTACATCTTTCAATGCATAAATGTCCTGATCCTTAGAAGGAATTTCAATTCCACTTTCCCAGCGTTGCGATCCATAAAAAAATCCGGTACCGGGATCATTAAACGTAGCCCCATCAACGTTTACCCTGTAGTAATGAAAGCCTTCATCCATTGGACCAGCAGTAGTGCCAATGAAATAGCCGCTATCTGCTTTTAATAATTTTGTTCCGCCTTGTCCACCAAGACCGAGACTAACCCGAACACTGTCTGCATTGGGTGCATAAATTCTAAACCGTGCATAACCTTGCGAGTTTACCTGTGGGTACGCCTGAAAAGGTTGATTAAATGGAGATGGCTTAAAATCTTCGACAATATTTGTTTGTGAAAAAGATGCGCTGGCTGCAAGAAGCATTGTTGCCAGCATAACGGTTGATCTTATTTTCATATTACAAGTTTTAAAGTGGTTATGTGTTTCGATTATCTAAAAATTTCCTGGAGTGTAGTGGCTAAAAACAATTTGCAGTTCATCCATGTATGTCCGCCGGGTACGATGTAGCTTTTTAGCTTGATCTTTTTTTCTTCGAACATTGCAATGTTGCCTTTTACACTTTCGTATAAAAAATCTTCGGTGCCTACACTGATGGTAAACAATTTCAACTGCTGATTGATCTTGTTTGCATCAGGGGAATAGTTCGAAAAGTTTTTCTGAAACTCTTCTGTTGCTGTAAACGGTGCATAAGAACTGATGTAAGCGAATTTGTCGGTGTTGGTTAAACCAATGTTGAGTGTTTGTCCGCCACCAACAGAGAAGCCGGCAACTGCACGGTTTTTACTATCGGTGTACACGGGATAGTTTGCTTCAATAAATGGAATGATATCGTTGATGACATCTTTTGTAAAGTCGGCCATTGGTTTGGGACGAACATTGCCGTAAGGCATCACAATGATCATCGGCACAGCTTTGCCTTGTGCAATTAAATTATCTGCAATGAAATTTGCACGACCAACTTTTGTCCATGTTTCTTCTGTATCCGATCCGCCATGAATCAAATACAAAACAGGATACTTTGTTTTACTGTTGGCATTATAGCCGGGCGGTGTGTACACCAGCAATTGTCTTGTTGTACCTAATGTAACTGAGTTGTAATAGCGATAACTGATTTTTCCGTGCGGTACATTTTGCAACGAATGAACCAATGGGGTATTACCCGGAACTTCAACAACACTTCTTTTGAAACGCTCATTGGCGAAAACATAGGTATTGTTGGGATCAGCGAGTTCAACATTATCCACGTTAAAACTGTAGGGGTAAATGTCGGGCTTAATATCTTTCACCGTAACCGACCAAATGCCCGATGTATCTTTTGCAAAAGGAAGAGGCGCTGTAAGAAACTCTCCTTTCAATATTACCGATTGTGCTGTTCGTGAATAGTAGCGAAAGGTAACGCTGCCATCGGTATTTATATCTGGCGAGCTGATGACAGGTGGTCGTTGCTGTGCAAACACAGCAGAACCAATGAAGAAAAATGCAGTTGCTATTAAGAATGATTTCATCATATACTATTTAAAAAGTAATGGTACTGTTTGCGACACATAATCTTTCACATTCATCCATGTATGTCCACCACCGGTGATCAGACTTTTGTGATTGATCTGCTTTGCTTTTAAATAATCGATAAACTCAACAGTTGATTTGTATAAAAAATCTTCGTTGCCCACACTTACCCAAAGCAGTTTGAAATCTTTATTTGTTTGTGCAGGATTGTCAACAAGGTTTTTATACCTGCTGTCCATTTCCTGCGACGATAAATAAGCACTGTAACAACAAACCCATGAGAACTTATCGGTATTGCTGAAAGCAGTACGCAATGTTTGTCCGCCACCTCTTGAAAAACCGCCAATAGCTCTGTTGTTACGGTTGCTGATAGTGCGGTAGTTTTTTTCGATGTAAGGAATAACATTGCTGACAAGATCTGTTTCAAATAACTTTGCACGTGTAACGGCATCTTCACTATCTCTTCCAACAATATCACCTGGCTTTGATTGTTTCTTTTGTTCAGCAATACGTGCCATGGGATTACCGTAAGGCATTACAACAATCATTGGAACAGCTTTTCCTTCTGCAATTAAATTGTCGAGAATGAAATTTGTTTTGCCTACTTTAAAAAATGTTTCTTCGGTATCGGTTGTTCCGCTGATGAGATAAAAAACAGGATATGTTTTATTGGCAGACTGATCATAACCAGGCGGCGTATAAACAACTACCGACCCTGTAGAACCATCAACCGAAGGATAATATTCATAAGTAACTGTACCATGCGGTACATTTTTCATTGCATGAATCAAAGGCGTTTCGCCGGGAACATCAACCAGACTTGCTTTGAAACGTTCATTGGGAAAAAAGTTAACATTGGCAGGATCCATTACGGTTATGCCATCTACAACAAAACTATAAGGATAGATATCGGGTTTAATAGGTCCAACTTTTATACTCCAGATGCCAATGGAATCTTTTGTCATTGGCAATTGAGAAGCACCGAACTGTCCACCACCTAATTTTACTTCTTTCGCTGAAGGCGCCAGGTAACGAAACGTTACAGTCTTATCGTCGTGCACCTGTGGAGAAATGACAAAAGGCCCACGGGGTGGTTGAGCATTTGCGCTGATGGCCCAAAAAAAGATCATTCCTAAAAAAGCAAGATGTTGAATTGACCTGGTTACCATTTTTTATGTTGCTTTATTTTAAGTTTAATGTAAGTTTTGCGGGTTCGATTAATAAACGTTTCAACGATGCGTTAATGGAGGTTGTTGATCTTTGCCTTTACAGCAGATACAGGTTGCCAAAATTTCCGGTAACAGTTGCGGCAGTTTGTGAATTGGTCAAGCAATTTTCGATCGTGGTTGATGTGCATTAAAGTGATACAAGTTAGCCACGCCTGCCGGCTTAAACTTCCAAAAAACCACAGCGGAAAATATTACACAACCCATCAACGCCTCCAGCCTATCGTCAGCAAAATGCTTATAGAAAATTCATCTTTCATCGTTACTTTATTCATACTCAAATCCTGCTCATTCGTTTATCAGTGTTATGATTTGTCCCGGTTTGGTTAGTACATCATAGAGAAAGCTGTTCGCTAATGCAACAGGAACGATGCTGGCCTTTTCTGAAATAATCGGTTCTTTCATTACCGGCGTTTCATAAAACGGGTTGGGGTTTTCGCCAATTGCCTCCTTTAATCCAATTGCATTTAGCGACTTCATTTTATTCGGCAACCTTAATCGCAGATTGCCTCCGAGTGTTGATCGCACAACTGCTTTCACAACTTTTCCATCTTTCCATTCCATACTCAGCAATTCAAATCCACCTATTGCACGCAGGCCGGTAATGCTGCCTTGCTTTTGCCACACAGCAGGTAAAGCAGGAAGCAAATGCAATGCGCCGTCTGCACTTTGCATCAACATTTCAGTAATGCCTGATGTGCATCCAAAATTTCCATCAATTTGAAACGGAGGATGCGCATCGAAGAGATTGTTATACGTACCTCCGCCACCATCAACAGTGCCAACCGGTGTTAATTGATTTTGAATAAGCTTGTAAGCATGATCACCATCAAGCATCTTTGCCCACCAGTTCACTTTCCAACCCATGCTCCATCCTGTTGAAATATCACCTCGATGAATGAGTGTTGTTTTTGCAGCGCTGTGCAACTGCGGTGTGCGGTAAGGCGATATTTGATTGGAAGGAAATAAACCGTAGAGATGTGAAATGTGCCGATGCTTGTCGTTGGGATCATCAATATCATCGAGCCACTCCTGCAACTGTCCATGTTTACCAACGTGCATTGGGGCCAAACGATTGCGCATCTGTTTCAAACTATCAACAAATGATTTGTCTTTCTGCAATAATTCGGCTGCACGAATGGTACTGCTGAAAACATCAAACACAATTTGATTCGTCATGGTTGTACCTGCATCAAGCGATGAGCCCTGGTGTGCTGCCGGTGCATTCTCCGGCGACATATCAGGATTCATCACCAACCATTTTTTTGTTGGATGCTCAATTAAAAAATCAACATAAAACAAAGCAGCACCTTTTAATACCGGATAGGCCGTTGCTAAAAACTTCTTATCGCCGTTGTATAAATAATGTTCCCACAAATGCATACTGAGCCAGCCACCACCATTGGCCCATGCTCCCCAAAATGCACCATCCACAGCGCCTGTTGCTCGCCAGATATCGGTGTTGTGATGCGCCATCCAACCTCTTGCTCCATACATGTCTTTCGCTGTTTGCACACCTGTAACCGATAATTCTTTTACCATTTGCAAGAGTGGCTCATGCAGTTCTGGCAAATTTGTTTTTTCTGCAGGCCAGTAATTCATTTCTGCATTGATGTTGATGGTGTACTTGCTATCCCATGGTGGTCGCATTTTATTATTCCAAATGCCCTGCAGGTTTGCAGGTTGCCCACCGGGTTGCGATGAAGAGATGAGCAGGTAGCGGCCGTATTGATAATACAGTGTTACAAACTGCGGATCGTTAACTGTATTAAATTTTTTCAATCGCTCATCTGTCGGCAGTTTAGCGGCATCGGTTGTTCCAAGATCGAGTTTTACACGATTAAAATATTTTTGATACGCTGCAATATGTTCTGTTTTGATCTGTGTAAATGTTTTTGTTGCAACAGTTTTTAAATACGATGCAGCCCGTTCCTGCTCGTTGCCACCTACATCGTTATAGTTGTTGAAGTTTGTTGCAATTGAAATGAAAATAGTAACAGCGTTTGCATTGCTGATGCTGAGCAAAGTATCAACTGCAGTAAGGGTGCCGCCTTCATTTTTGAACGAAGCAATGCCTTTATATTTTACCATCCCCTTTACGCCTTCATGATCGATGACTGTGCCTGCAAACGTCAAATGACTGGCCGTAGTTTTTATTTCTGTTTTGGGTTGAGCTGTTTTGTAAAAAGCAGTAAAAGATATTTGACCGGGCTTACTTGCCGTAAGCCTAACAACAATTACACGATCTTTAAAAGAAGCCAGAACTTCTCTGGTGTAAGTAACACCCGCCAATGTGTAAGTTGTTGTTGCGATCGCTTGTTCAATATTCAACTCACGGTAGTAATTGCTGTGTTGTTGGTGATTATTGAACTGTAATTGCAATTCACCTGCAGGTTCAAACATTTGCCCATGCGATTTCTTACTGATGATGACTTTGTTTGCAAGCTGTTCTGCTTCTTTTTGTTTACCATCGAAAATTAGCTGACGCATCTTTGCTAAAGAATCAAAAGCCAAAAGATTATCGTTGCGGTTAGGCCCACCACTCCATAAAGTATGTTCATTCAACTGTATAGTTTCAGTTTCAACATTGCCATAAATCATCGCACCCAAACGTCCATTACCAATGGGCAAAGCATTCTCCCAGGTTTTACCTGCGGAGGTGTTATACCATAGCTTCAGTGCTGTTTTGTTTTGAGCGAAACAAACAGAATAGAGAAAAACAACAATGATCGATAGAATAAATTTCATGAGCAGCTGATTATTTTAAATTACAATTGAGTAAAACTATTGCTTTCAAAGTTCTTCTCTGATTGCATTGAAAATTACTTTCTCAAGAAACGGATACTGTTAATGAAAATATCGCCACTCCTTCCTGCAGGGAATTTGATAAACAGATCATGTTTACCTGTTATATTTTTAAGTGATTTCGTAAATGCTTTCAAGTTTGTTTGATTGCCGGTTGAAGTAACAGGTATGCTGGCGATCAATTTGCCCGTTTTTAAATCGTCGATCCAAATTTCTATGTTGCCTCCTTTTATTGCAGATGCAACAACTTCAATTTGTGCAGCCGGAGATACAGAGTCGCCTATTTCAACACCCGAAAGCATAAACCATCCACCATTATCAGAAGTATTTGTTACTATAAGATCTGTTTTTTCAACGCCAAAATAATTGCTGTAACCAACTGCAGGTAGTTTTGAAAATCCATCCTTGCAAACAAAGAAATCAAAATCAGCAGGCTTGCCCTCTGTAAACAAACCAACACTGGTGCCTACCCACGAGTTGTAATTAGGATGTACTTTATCTAAGCTGACAGCGCTGATAGGGTCACCCATAGATAACCATTTTTTTCCATCTGTACTGTAATAGGCAAACAACTGGTGCAGCTGTCGTTCCACTTTCAACCAAACAATATTACCAGCTATGTTTTTAATTTTTCGAACGGCTGTGTCTAAAGAGAATATCAATTGTTTCTCTTTATCAAAACCGCTGTACAAACGCACCACTGTTCTTTGATTTCCATTTGAAAGATAAAGTCCGGCTTTTGCAGCAGTATCTGTTGCATTGAAATCAACTTTTGTTACTGCAGCATAATAATGATCGGTTTCTTTTTGCACCAGGCTTGTTCTTCCACTATCAGGTGTAAGGCGCACCCAACCTTTACGTGCATTCAACGAATAATTCGCCTCATCATTCTTCGTTAAGAAATGCCAGTTGAGATCAAGAATATCTTTTTCAAAATAATCGGTGTATACACTTCTCCATGCAATGCCCGATTTGGGAAGACCTGGCTTGTGCACCGGTTGGGTTGTTGGTGCCATTCCCCAGGGACGATCGCCTTCCCAAATAACAGGATAAAGTGAAGTTTGCCGGCCTTTGCCCGACCAATCATCGGTACCATACTTTTCATAGCTCTGTCCAATCGTCCACCATGTTCCATCCGCTAATTGTATGGGTGCAGATATATGATTCGGACGACGAAAGCCAACGTTGGGATCAGTAATGGGTTTAAAGAATTCGCCCAATCGTTCCCATTGCGTTGAATCAGCAGTAAGTGCTTTTCCTCTTAATACATATTGCCCGCCTGACACATCACCTGCTGGAAAATAATAGTAGTAACCATTGCGCTTGCACATGACCGGACCTTCGGCCCAGCTGTATTGCAATTTTGCATTGATCCAATCCATGTTAATAACGGTGTCGGTCAGCTGCCCATCTTTTCCAAGCGCTTGCAGACGATTTACTTTCTGTCCGTTTTTGATCACCATATACGGCTTGCCATCATCATCAACAAAAATTGAATTATCATAACCCAGTGGACCGGTAACAGCATTTGTTTTTACCTGCACAGCATCAGACCACGGACCAAAAGGTGAATTTGCTTTACTGAACCATTGACCGTTGGATGAAAAATATATCCAGTAAGAACCATAGAAATAAGTAATAGCTCCTTGCCAGATACCTGCTGATGGACGATCGGTAACAAATGAAGCTTTCGCAGGTGCAACTACACGACTGATCACTTTCCAATGCACCATATCTTTCGAATGATAAATGGGCAGGTAAGGTGTAAAATGAAAACTTGATCCGCAATGATAAAAATCATCACCTACACGTAACATGGTAGGATCAGGATGATCGCCAGGCAATACAGGATTTACATACGTATTAACCTGGTTGTAGTAAACTGATGAATCAACATCATCTTTCTGACCCCGTACAACGAATACATTTACTAAAAACAAACTGACCAATATTATGTAACGATGATTCTTCACGTTCATACAGTTCTTTTAATGTTTTGCTGTTTTCAATTTTGTGACCATTTGAATAGCTTCTTTTTCACATCACTTCACAATAGCATGCAGCTAATTGAAAGTCCGCTGTAGAAACGGCGGACCTGTTGCTATCGATTGCTATGCGAGATAAAATATCTCTACACTGATTTCTGTTCACCTGGCGTAGGGCCAAAAGGGAACGAATTATTTTTTCTTGTTTTTTAATTCGATGACTTTATAAAAAGCGGGCTTGGGTTTAAATTCTTTATCGAAGAGTAAAGGATAATTGGTTCTGCCACGAACAGGGAAACCATTTAGCCATGATTGTCCATCATCAACACCCCAAAACGTAACACGGCTAATTTTTTCCTTATACTTTAAAAATAAGCGGAACACATCCTGGTAGCTTTTGGCAAGTTGTGTTTGTACAGAATCGGGTAAGCCAGCTGTATATGGGTTGAGTTTGGCTTCATATGTTGCCCTTTGATTTACATCGGCGCCAACAATATCACGTGGGTTTGGCAATACACTTAAATCAAGTTCAGTGAACATCACATCAATACCCAATGCAGAAAATTCACGAATACTTTCTTCAATATCTTTCAATGGCAAGTGGTTGATATGCCAATGCCCCTGGATGCCTACCCCATCAATACGCACACCTGCTGCCTGAATTTTTTTGATGAGTGTAATAGCCCCTGCCCGTTTCTTTGGCTGTTCAATATTATAATCGTTGTAATAAAGTTTTGTGTTAGGCGCCGCTTTTTGTGCAATGCGAAAAGCCTCTGTTACAAAATCATCGCCCAGCTTATCAAGAAAAATTGATTTGCGCATGGTGCCATCTTCGTTCAACGCTTCATTTACTACATCCCATGAATACACCTGACCATCATAACGACCAGCAATAGTGGTAATATGTTCATTTAAAAACATGCGCACCGAATCAGCATCTTTCATTCGGCGAACAAATTGCGGCATCTGACTATGCCAGATCAATGTATGTGCATTCACTACTATGTTGTGCTTTTTTGCATAGGCAACCAGCTTATCAGAAAGGTCGAAATTGTAACGGCTCCATTCCGGGTGCATAACTTCTGCCTTCATAATATTCTCTGGCGTTACTGCATTGAACTGTTGAGGAACCAATGCAGCTGCACCCGGAATTCTCTCTTCAATCTGTGCTGTATTTAATGCAGTACCAATGAAAAAATCATTTTTAAATACTTCCTTTAATGAAGGCGAGTCTGACGTTGTCGTGCTGCTTTTTATGCCTGTGCAGTTGAGGAATGTAAGACCGCCGGCAACCGCTATGAGAATATGTAAATATTTAATGCGCATACTTTATTATATCAGTTCTCTTTACAAATAGGTTTTAGTAAACAACTGGGCTGAACGTTTCAAATTTCACTCCCCTGTCACGCAACACCAAAGTATCAGTGAGACTATGTGTAGTTGTTCCAAAATTTACCTGGTATTTTAAGTGAAGTACATCTCTCTTTTGATTTCCCCACATATCACCTTTCTTTACAAATGCACCATTACCGCTCACTGTGTAACTTGCTGCTGCAGGTGCGGCCACAGTACAATTACCTGTGTTGTCAAAAGTCAGAACCAACTGGAAAGGGGCATTGATATTTCCTTTGTTTTTTGCATTCAGGGAAATAGAGTCTTGTGTCATCGATTTGGTAAAAAGGTTACACACTTCGTCTTGCTCAACATAAGTTTTGTGATAGACGACTGTAGTATCTAAAGCAGTATTACCATTATTTCCTTTTACTTCATCAACACCTCGGCGTAAGTAAGCGCCATGAAAAGGATTCACATATTTTACAGCGTAGAGAACATAATCTTTTGGAACAACGGCCCAATCGCCTGCAAAGCGTGGATCAGGCGTTGCCTTTGTGGAAGATCCTCTCAAAACAGAATCTGCATTGGTAACAGAAAGAATCTTCAAAGGAATAACAAATGTATTTTTTATTGCACGTGGATCTGCAAAAAACGCATCTGTTAACTGCACTTCAATGCCGCCCATTACCTTGCCTGATGGAATAACAATCTTGCGTTCTTGCGGCAACACGTAATAATTATCCGGCATAGCAATAATGTCACTTCCGCTTGCAGAACCAAACCGCAGCCTTTGAGTTAAAGTATTATCAACCGCTACATTAATTGTGATGTCTTTTTTGTTTTCATATACACCGCCCATTGCCGCCATGATCAAACATTTGCGTTGGTTGTCCAATGTATTGTCAATAATATCTTCTCCCAGCACAAGCGTTCTTACCGGCGATTGATACGGAAAATATACTGTTGAATATTTATAGTCAGGGAACTCCCATTTTTTATTACAGGCAGCAAGCACCAGGAATAAACTAAAGGATAGTAAAAAAGCTCGTTTCATATTTATTATACATTAATAATTAGAGATTGGTGTTACCACCCTTTGTTTTGTAGAAGGTTGGCTTTCAAAGCCTCGGTCAACGGAATAGGTCCATAATACATGTTATCTGTATACTGACGGTTTTCAACAGTTTGTATGGTAAACACATTATTGTTGATCGTTACTCCTTTTGCCGGCTCAGTAAGGTTTTCTTTCCAGCGACGCAAATCCCAGAAACGGAAACCTTCGAAACTTAATTCCAATCTTCTTTCATTACGTATCAGTTTACGCATGTCTTCTTTTGTGGAGATTGATGCCAGGTAGTTATCCGGCTGCGTAATTCCTGCTCTTTTACGAATAGCTGCAATTACAGTTCGGGGTGAGAAGCCGAATGTTCCCATTCCATCTGGTCCCCAGGCTTCATTAGCTGCTTCTGCGTAGATCAAAAACACCTCTGTATATCTGATATGAACAGGATAGTGTTTCTGAGTAGAAAGGGATGAAGGGTTTGCATTGACATCTTCTCTTAACAGCTTTCTCATATAATAACCCGTTCTGGTTGAGGTGGGGAGAAGGTTGACTGCGTCATTGGTTGGGTTGTCAGTCCTTGTCCAAATGAAAGTAGAAGCATTTTTCATAGTACTGCCATTAAAAACAATATAATTCCTCAATCGTGGATCACGATTAGCATAAGGGGTTGTTGCCACATAGCCGCTTGCAGCATCTGTAATTGGATAACCATTTGCCATCGGGAATGCATCTACAAGATTTTGTGTTGGATTTACCCTGCCGTTTCCAAAAAGTGTTGGAGGAAAATTGTCTCTTTCTAAATTGTTTGTATTAACAATAGAACCTCTCCATAACATTTCTTTTTGGTCGATCCCGTTAGCTAGATTAATGGTATTAACAGTTGTTGTATTACCTGGAACAGCCGTTGCGCTGTAAAACAGTGCTCCTTGGGGATCCAATCCGGAAATGCCGCCAATTAAAGAAAGAACCTGACCTGCATAGTTTGCTGCATTTTCCCATTTGGTTGAAGTTGACTGTGGATTATATGCCGGACTTGCAGCAAGTATTGCAGCCTTAGCTCTTATTGCTTTTACAATTCGGCCAGACACACGTTGTCGGTTAAAAGTTCCGAAGACACGATTATAATCTCCCACTGCCATACTACTGTATTTAGCCGGTAGTTGTGCAGCGGAGCTAATATCGATATAGTCGAGCGGCAAGTATTTCTCAGCCTCAGCAAGATCAGCATTTATCTGCTGCACACATTGGTCGAAAGTATTACGTGGTTTTTTAAAATCAGAATTAGCTTCAAGAGCCTCGGTAATAATGGGTATTCCAAGTAATTCTCCGCTTGCGCTGTACCCTGCATGTGCCTGCAGAAGATTGAACATAAACAGTGCACGTAACCCATAGGTTTCACCTTTAAGACGGTCTGTAAACAAGGTGCGCACGTTTTTGCTCGATGGAGCCCAGTTCACACTGTCAACCTCCCGAAGAAAAACATTCAAATACAAAATCGCTGTAAAAGAATTGTTCCATTGATCAACAGGGTTGTTGGCAGCCGACCAGGATCCGGTTGCCATATTAAGAAGTGGACTGAATTTATCATTTGTAACAGCATCATCTGTTGCCACTTCGTTAAAAGAATAACCATTCGTCGGGAGCCTTGTGTAAGCATTCATCAATATTCCTTCTGCAAAAAAAGGATCGCCATAAATATCTTCGAACGTACGGTGGTTATCGTCATTTGGAGTAAGGTTCTTTTTACACCCTGCAAAGGCTATGCATAGTATAACAAGCACCATTATTTTTTTACACATGTTTATCATTTTTTTTTTGAGATCGTTCTTTAAAAATTGGCCCTGATTCCTACGTTATAATTTCTGAATTGTGGGGTGCTGGCAACAGCCAACTCCAAAATTTTACGGTTTTGAGCAAACGTGTACAAGTTGGCTCCTGAAACATATACCAGTAAATCTTTGACAAATAATTTACTCAATACCTTATCCGGAAGATTGTACGTGAGCTGAACCTTGCTGAGGTTAAAACGGTTTGTTTTGTATAACCAAAAATCAGAAGTGCGGAAATTATTTGCACTTTGTTGTGTACTTAAGCGGGGGTATGTGGCAGTGGTCTTTGTACTTTCTGTCCACCTGTTCCACACTACTTCCGAATACTTTACATCGCCGCTTACCCAATAGTAGTTGTTATTCATTACACCGTATCCACCATTATTCCCTGTACCAAGTATAAACAAATTAAGTGCCTTGTAGCTGATATTTAAGTTGACTCCATATGTGAACGGCGCAATAAAACGACCTATCATTACTTCATCCCGACTATCAATAATGTTATCTGCATTTTGATCTTTGTATTTAATATCTCCGGGTTTTAGTTCTGTACCGAATAATTGTCTCGGACTGCTGCTTATATCATTTTGATTCATGAAAAAGTCATTGTTTACCAATCCAAAGATTGCATCTACAGGTTTACCTGCTCTGTTTTGATAAGAATCGAGAAAAAGTTCATCACGTTTTGTAACCTTTGAAGTAGCGTAGGTAATATTTGTTCCCAGACTAAATTCTACATTCCCAACCTTCTTGTTTACATTCAACATAACATCAAACCCTGTACGCTGATTTGTATTGTAGTTTGTATAGGGGATAAACGTGCTGAAATAATTTGGATATTGAGAAAATCGCTGTGTTGGCAGACCTGCCATTTGCATTTTAAATACTGTAGTCTGAAGTGAAAGAAGGTTATTGAAAAAAGACCCTTCTAAACTTAGATTTACTTCTTTTCTTTTTGGAAATGTGAGGTTGGGATTAGGTCCCCAGGCAGCAGTAGTGGCCTGGTTAGAACCTTGTATGCCATCATTCCAGGTAAAACCTGCGCCCCTGTTGTATGTATTATCATAGATGTAGAATGCATCCTGATTGTTTCTTGTGATATCCAAATCAGTATTAATAATTCCTGCAGACGCAGACAGCTTTAAATAATTCACCACTTTGGAATTCACCAGAAAATTCTCCGAACTAAGTAACCATCCAATACTCCCTGCTGGAGAGAAACCGGTACGGTTACCTTCGGGCAACCTTGTTGAGTTGGCATAAGTGCTGGTAAAGTCTGCCCAATACTTGTGTTTGTAATTGTAGCCAACCTGTAAACCCAAGTGTGAATTAGTAATCTGCTGATAAATATCATTCACTGTAATCCTGGAAGAATAACCCAGCAACTTAGCTGAAAAGTTATGATCATTGTTTATTGTTCTGTCATACCCAAACCACGAAGCGAAAGCAACATTCTGCCTTTGTGCGGTATTGTTGATATTTTGCGTGCCGGGACGAGCATCTTCTCCAAACTTTTGACTCGAGCTTAACGATAACGAGTCGGAAGTACTGCTCCAGATGGGATTATATACAGCGTATGTGTTGCTGATCGATTGCAGGTAAGAATTTGAATAATCAAGATTAAACAAAGTGTGAAACGACAAGCCCTGCATCACACTACTTAAATCAGCATTAATTTGGTTAGTAACCTGGAATATACGCCTGATGTTCCGGTCGTAACCTGCAACATACAAATCAGCAATAGGATTCGTTTGAAAACTTTGCAGCCCACCCAATAAGTATCTGCCATCAATCAGGTTGCGACTTGCCTGTACCAGAGCGAGTGAAGCCTTGTCATTAGCAGATATTAAATTTATAGGAATAAGCGGCGTAAACCTGTTCGGCAGCGCCGAAGCTGCATTACTCCAATAGTTTGTATTGGCAGTACTACTCCGTGCTCGGCGGCTTTCGCTAAAAATAGCGGAAACATATATTGAGCTGGAAATTTTGTCGTTGAGTTTTAAATCAACATTTCCCCGCACATTCAAACGATTGTCATGTTCATTTTTTCCTTCACCAATATTTAATAAAGTAGAATTATTAACAAAACCAATGTTTGAGTAAAATCTTGCATTGCTGTTACCACCGGAAAATTCAGCGTTTGCATCTGTAGCATTCTGGTATTTTTTCAGGTACTGTGATGAATAGTAATCTACGCTTGGAAAACGAAATGAATTACCTGTACGATAATTTTGAATGGCAGCAGGAGTATAAAAATCTGCAAGACCATCATTACGTCGTGCTTCATTATACAATGTCATGTAGTCAGCAGAATTCAAGTAGTTAGGAAGAGCACTGGGTAATGAAACACCTGTGTTTACTCTTAAGCCAATTTTACGGGTATTTGCTTCACCTTTTTTTGTTGTAATGAATATGATGCCTTTACCAGCCTGGCTTCCATAGAGGCTAGCTGCATTTACTCCTTTTAAAACACTAATTTGTTGTATTTCGTTAAGAGTAATATCAGCAAATTCACGGCGAACTCCATCTATCATAACCATTGCGTTCTCCATACCCCATATATTGTTGCTCCACAACAACCCTGCTACCCTGCCATTCATTCCTCCTTCAACTGAAAGATTGTAATCCCGGTTGATATAGGTTTCCGGATTTAGTACGCTTATAGCACCTGGAAGATCCTTCTTGTCTATTTGTCCAAAGGGCAGATAAACCTCTTGCTTTCCACTCGCCGCCATACTGATTCTCGGAGGTATTGCTTCAGCCCGCAAAGTGAGCATTTTAAAGTCTTTAGCATTTAGTATCACAAGAGAGTTTGCTGGTACTGTGATTGAAAATTTACCAGATTTGTCTGTATAGGCTGTGGTTTTGCCTGTGTTACCCGACACAAGAACCCCTGGAACCGGCGCACCTTTTTCATCGTGTACAATTGATGTGATGGTAACCTGGCTCACCTCCTGCGCTTTTAAAACCGTTGAAAAGCACAAGAAAATAACACAGTATGCTATGCATATTTTTACACGCTTCAATAACATCGTTTTACAATTCACTTCTTTTGTTTTAAAGGCTTAGAATTTTATTTCAATTTTTGCTTGTGATGGTAGTTATACTACCAACCTTCTTACCAGCCCGGATTTTGGCCGAACGCCGGATAAATATTTACCTGGTTAGTTGGTAACGGAAGCCAATTATGTTTCTTTTCGAACACTCTTGTCACCACCACTCTTTCTCTAAGGTTAATAGGCTTGCCATTTGATCCACGGTCAAAATCGATAACAGTTTTTTCTGTATATTTTTTCTGATCAGCAACCTTCCATCTGCGCAGGTCGTGCCAGCGTAAACCTTCAAAAGCTAGTTCAACAGCTCTTTCCCGCATAAGCTCTTCCATGAAAGCATCTTTAGAGCCGAGGTATCTGGCGTCTACACCGGGAACTCCAGCACGGGTTCTTATTTTATTTACGGCCTCTATTGCAGTTAAATAACCCGGAGCACTACTTTGAGGCGTTCCATATCCATGTAATACTGCTTCTGCGTACATGAGATAAACATCTCCTAAACGGAGATAAGGAATTACAATGTTGAGATTGTTCCATTCGTTGTCCGTATTGTTACAGCCATCAGTTACAAATCTGCGAATGAGATATCCAGAGCGGCTTGCACTGGCATCAATCCGTAAGTTTCCGCCATTGAAGAGGTTGGCATATTTGTAAGCAGCATTCCCGGTACCCCTGATCATCTGCACACCATCATAAGTAATGTCTTTATAAAAACGAGGATCTCTGCCGCTCCATGGATCTGCTGGATTATAGCCAGACCCTGCTGCATCAAGCGGAAGTCCGTTTGCCATTCCAAAGTAGTTAACATAGTTTGCTGCAGGTGATGATATACCGGCTTCTCCTCCCAATGGTGGTGGAATAAACATGTTAACTAATGACCACCTGGAAGCTCCGCCCGGTCCCGGGCTATAAGCAGGCGGGCTAACAATAACCTCCGGAAAACCCGGATATTTTCCATAAGATGATATCGTAAAAAGAATGTCGGTATAATTGGACCATGGTATTAGTTTATATACAGCTTCTCCACTACCTCCAGCTTCTGATGAAATTTTCAGAGCACGGGTAAAGGCATCAGCAGCGTCTTTGCACAACGCCTGATCATAAGTGGCCGAACCAGTTGATTCTTCATTCATCATCGGGCTCGCTGCATACAATAAAGTTTTACCCTTGAACCCCAGGGCCGCAACTTTGGTTATACGCTGCTGGTTATTTCCCAAGGTCAGCTGTCCAACGGCTGTATTATCCCAATTAGCAGGCAGTAAAGCTGCAGCATCTTCAAAATCTTTCGCAGCCTTAAGAGATGTCTGGCGGTAGTTGAGTCTGGGCAACTCTAGTTTTGCACTGCTCGATAGCACTGTATCAATATAGGGAAGCCCTCCCCAAAAACTCATCAACTGGAAATGGAAAAACCCACGGAAAAACAACAATTGTCCTTTAATAACATCTTTTTCTTCCTGTGTTGCATTGACCATTTTATCGAGATTAGCCAAGCCTAGATTCGCTTTACGGATGCCATACCAGGCTAATGGCCAAAGTCCTTTACGTTGATGGTTATTCCCAAGATTATCGGTACCGGCACCAGTATCGTCGAGCCAGCTATTGTCCCAACCACCACCACCGGTTTGCCAGGCCCTGTAATTACCATTGTCAAATTCTGCATTCAACCTGTAGTTTGCATTTGTTGTTGACAAAACATCGTCTCCCGTATTCCACTCACTATTCCAGGTAGACTTAGACATGTCAGGCAGACAATTATGTAACTCTTCAGTAAAACCCTGGAAACTTCGGAAATTCAAAAAAACGTCCTTTTCCGAGATACTGGCTTCCAATGGCCTGTCAAGATATCGTTTACAAGAAGCTATTGCTAAAACTGAAAGCAGCACAGCTACAGATAAAGTTATTTTTATTGACTTTTTCATATACAACTTTTAATCGTTTATAAACTAAGATTGAAACCAAAATTGATTCGGCGAACTGTTGGATAAGCGCCCTGTCCTGAAGTATTGCCATTGCCGATGTTAGCTTCACGATCGTCAGGCATTTTACTCCAGAAAAGAAGATTGTTACCATTAACAAATACACGCATAGTTTGTATGCCTGCCTTTTTCAACCATGTTTGGTCTAAAGTGTAAGCTATTTCTGCTGTCTTCAAACGAACATAAGAACCATCATATAAGTAGAAATCTCCGTAAGCACTGTTAGATCGTAATGATTTCCATCTTGGCAAAGGAGATTGAGCATCAGTATTATCCTTCGACCAATAATCTCCCTGCTTGTAAACCGAATTCAACTTTGCATTGAAGTTTGTTTGAGTTAACTCACGAGTAACATTATTTACTGCGTAGAATTGAACCATGATAGTGAAGTGCTTATAGTCAAAGCCTAATGTAGCAGTATATGTATTTTGAGGTCTCGACGGGTAAGCGAACGGCACAATATCAGCCTCATCAATTCTTCCATCGCCATTAAAATCAACGAGGTTGAAGTTTCCGGGCATTTTATTATTGTCGTTTTCATTTAATATACCGCTGCCGTAAACCTCATCCCATGTATTGTAGTACCCCGTACGGATATAAGACCTGGCCTGTCCAATCTGGTATCCAGCCTGTTTACGATATGCATCCAGCAATTGCGGATCGTCACGATCAATTACCTCATCCTTAGCGTAGGTCATCGCAGTGTTTGCCCATACACGCATACTCCTCTTAAGCCTTTTATTAAACTTGAGTTCCAATTCATACCCCTTTACAACTGTTTCACCCAGGTTGGAAATTGGTGGAGTACCGCCATAATAGGCTGGAACTGCTCTTTGATTACCATTGATTAAAATGTCGGTTCTACGATCTTGGTACAGCTCAACAGTACCTTCAAAAAGTCCTCTGAATAGTGAAAAGTCTAAACCAATATTTGCCTTAGCCACTGTTTCCCAATGCACATTCGGGTTGCCTATAGAATTTTCTCTGAAATTTACATAAGGGCTGTTGGCGTTATTATCACCCATTCGGGTTTGTCCACCATAACCCCACTGCGTTACATAAAGATAATTTCCGCCTACCCTGTCATTTCCCACTAAACCATACGAACCACGAAGTTTAAGAGAGGATACCCAAGGAATTTTCTGCATGAATTTTTCATTCGTTATCGTCCAACCTATTGCTGCAGAAGGAAAAAACTCGAACCTGTAATCGGGGCCAAATCTTTGTGAGCCATTGTATGCTCCATTAAATTCAGCAAAATACCGGCTGGCAAAATTGTAAGTAACCCTGCCCACCCAATCTTCACGATATTCGGGGAAACTACTGCCTGTCGCATTTTCGTTACGCATGAACAAGCCCATTGCTGTAATATTGTGCCTTCCTATTTTGGCGGAATGGTTTAATTGCAACTGATAAACATTCTGTCTCCTTGTTCCCCCATTATTAAATACATCTGAAGCTCCTGTCCATAGCGGTACTACATAGTCGAACTGGTTCGATCCAGCTGTATTGCCGTATTGAACTGCGCCAGTAACTGGGTTAATCCATTTAGTGATGTTACTGCCGCCATCATTAATTCCACCGGTTGCAACAAAGGTGTTATCAAGTGAATAGGACCCTCTGAAGCTAAGGTTCTTGATTAAAAAGCTTAAGTCCTGTGTGAGCACAAAATCGGTTGTCATTTGGGTTGTTTTGGTATTCAAAACACCATTGTTTCCAAGTATCAGCGCAGGGTTATTGGTTGAAACGGGGTCAAGTGGATAATAGCCATAAGAACCGTCGCTGTATTGAGGGTAAAAAAGATCAGGTGCATTACCATAAATACCCTGGTACCACGAATACTCAAAACCGCTACGTGAATTTTGTTTGTTTCCGTGTAGTCCGGCAAGGTTTACTGAGAGGTTTGTGGTTTTGGTTAATTTGAAATCGAGGTTTGCACGAATGTTTAACCTGTCATAAAAAAAACCGGGTGTGTAACCTTTATGGTTGTCTGGAATTTTCATGATATCACCTTCGTGAAGGATATCTACTGAAGTAAAATATTTTACAAATCCCGATCCCCCTGAAATATTGATGTTGGCATTTTGTGCCCAGGCCATCTTTTTAAGAGACTCGTCCTGCCAGTCAATATTGGGATACTGTTGGGCCTCCTGTGCATTTGCTGGATTACGATATTTATTAATTATTGCCTGAGGAGTATAATCAGCCCATGATGCAGGACTGATTGCTAATTCCCGTTCGATCGCCAAATTCCTGATTTGTAATGCATCATATGCATCATATTTTTGCGGAAGGCGGGAAGGTATTTTCATTGTAGAGTTAAAGGTGAAATTTATGTTCGCCCTACCCTCAACACCTCTTTTAGTAGTTATAAGAATAACACCGTTGGCACCCTTCACGCCAAAAACTGCCGTGGCCGATGCATCTTTTAAAATAGAAACGCTTTCTACTGAGCCAATATCGACACCATTCATCGGACGTTCAATTCCATCTACCAACACTAAAGGGCTTGAACTATTCCACGTACCCTGCCCCCTGATATATATAGTAGGATCTTCGCCTCCGGGTACCCCTGTTCCCTGTACGGTTATAACGCCAGGCACGTTGCCGGTGAGTGCAGCACCAATATTTGAAACACCACCTGCACGCTGAAGAACTTTCCCCGTTGTTTGAGTAATAGCCCCTACCACACTTTCTTTCTTTTGCCGGCCGTAACCAACTACAACAACGTCTTCCATAGTAGATCGAGCAATATTTAATCGCACCTCAACCATATTTTGATTGGCTACATTCACTTCTATTTCATCCATTCCAACATAACTAACCACAAGTATTCTGTCTTTTGTAGGAATAGTAATCCTGAAATGACCAGTTGAATCAGATGCAGTTGATATATTGGTTCCTTTTACCTTAATGGTGGCTCCCGAAAGCGCAACACCTGATGAATCTCTTACGGTCCCCGACACCGTTCGGGAATCCTGGGCCATTACAGGTACGCCTGCCAATAAAATCCAAATAAGAGCAATTGCCAGCTTAAGCAGCTTGTTTTTAGCCACGCATTTCATACTTGATTTTTTTAATTTATAGAAAGCTTGATTTTGCAAGTTTTTAAACATCATTGTTAAATGTTCAATCGTTTTGGTTTTCGAAGTATCCACGCAACTGTTGTTGCGGGATGAAGGTGTTTATGGTAGCAGTTAAAAAAATCAATTTCTCAATTGATTCCATTGCACGCATGGTGCTTTTGGTTTCATGGGTTTGGATTCGGGCATTTGTTCTGATATAGCTTCTGATTGAAGTGCGGCCTTAACCAAATGATCCTGCATTCGCTTCAGATGTTTGTTGTAGGCTTTCTCCTTTCTTATGCATGAGTAATCCTCTTGTATATTGTTGAAATTGTTGGACATCATCATACGATTGAAAAAATCAGAATTTCAGTTTCATTTTAATTCCCGTCTTAGTTACGTCACTGATCAGTGACAATAACTGCCTTATTTGAATAGACAAGGTGGAGTTTAAAATGTACCAAAGCCGGTTTAAACTTTTTTAAAAGAACTGTTTGGTTGATCAGGAATTATCACCGGATCAATCAGTATTAGTTAGAAGTGGCCAATCCAAACCGACTGGTAACTCCATACATTAAAGCATCGCTTATCTTTTTGGTAGCTATCGACATTTGATTGCGTACGGTGAAAACAGAAATATTCAATTCATTCGCTACGTCTTTGTATTTTAACCCTTCTTCTCTCACTAATTGAAATACCAGTTTACACTGGGGAGGCAGCCCTTGTATAGCTTCCTCTATTCCTCTTATTGTTTCATTGGAAATAAACAAATCTTCGGGGCTCGTAAACTCAACAACTATGTCCACATGCACATCATTTAAATGATATACAGGACGCCTTGAAGTTTTTGCCAGGTAGTTGAGAGATAGATTTCTTGTTGTGGTATAGAGATAGGCCCGGAGATTTTCAATGTGGTGCAGCTGGCTTCTTATTTGCCATAATTTAATAAAGGTGTCAGATACAATTTCTTCAGCACCTTCCCGAGACTTAATAAGAGAAAAAGAGAGTTTATGAAGACCATCAAACAAAAGCATATATAATTCTTTATATGCCCTCATATCATGCATCGCAATCTGTCTTTGCAAATCTTTTATTACTTCCATATGGCAATCAGTAGTGTGATCTTGAACGACACGGCATGGCACCACATAGAAACTATGTAAATCCCAAAGCAGCCAAATTCAAGTTGGTATATGATAAACTGAACAATCGCAACCGACGGTCAGGTCAGGCTTTTAGCGGGAGATAATTCTTTCGTATGGCCTCCCTACTGCTGGCTTGCCTTGCCGTCCAATACCTTCGAATTTTTCCGGAAAAAAATCAAAGCCGAACGTTCCTGCTTTTTGCCCTCGCCGGTTAAATTCTTATGATTTCAAAACTAATTTTTCCGGTTCTGCAGGGCTGGCTCATTTGTTGAAACTTATAGAACAAATGTTTTGTGACGATTTTATGCAACCGATTATATTGATTGAAAATCAACCAATTGCCTTTTTTATATTTTTTGCAGTTTTGTATTTATTCAACAAACAAGTTTTACATTAGCACTTGTAATTATTTTTTTGGAAGGAATTTAAAAGCTGTATTCAAAAGAAATTTTTACCAGCTCGCCAAAAGCTTTTGCGTGAAAAATGGAAGTACCGTTTGCCCTAAAATTTTGTGTTAAGCAGCTTTTTGAGTGAGGATAAAATCTTTCAAACCAGTTGAACGGGATGATTTTTTGATGAATGCGCCGGCCCGTTTAATAATGTATGCTGTGTCTTTGACCTACAGTTAAATGAGTGTAGGCGGGATTTATTTTTAAAGGAATTGACTGCTGTTTCAAATGCTGAATAATAAAAAATTACTGTTCTCCTGCCTCTGTTTGTTTACTTGGCTACCGATCGTAAACGGGCAAGACGATATCAATTTTACCAGCCTTACTACAAAAGATGGCTTGTCATCAAACAATGTAAATGCCGTTATAAAAGACAAGTATGGATTCATGTGGTTTGCCACTGATGACGGGTTAGACAGGTTTGATGGGGTGAATTTTAAAGTCTACCGCAGGAAACCAAGTGAACCTGCGAGTTTGCAAGCCAACGAGATATTATCACTTCACGAAGACAAAGCTGGCAATTTATGGATTGGCACCAGCAGCGGATCGCTAAGCTTATATAACAGGAAAAAAGATGCTTTTATAAACTTCGACTCAAGGCCTGAGGAAGGCGCCATTCGAAATAATGTAATTATGAGTCTTAGCAGCGATTTCCAGGACAAATTATGGATCGGGCATTTCGATGGCATAAATATCATGGACAAGAAAACGCAGCGCATTTCCGATTTCAAACCGGGGATCCGCTCCCGCTTCAACAAAACATGTACTGCTCTTTTTGAAGACAGCAAACAGCGGATGTGGATCGGAACTCCCGAAGGCTTGTTTTTGTATAATAGGGAAACAAACTCACTCAGTCCATTTCATCATTCCCCTAACGAACCTACAAGTATAAGCAGCAACCATGTGCTATCAATTACAGAAGATAAAGAAGGAGTTATTTGGGTTGGCACAAATAACGGCTTGAACATGTTGGCCCGGAACGGAAAAGTGTTCACCAGGTTTAAGCACATTGAAGCAAACCCCCAAACACTCAATAGCAACTTCATTTATTCGGTAGCGGTTGATGACGCTAATAAATTATGGATCGGTACATCAAAGGGATTAAACATCCTTGACGTTAAAACAAAAACGATGAAGGGCTACCATTATGATTCTCGGAATACCAATGGCCTTTCAAGTAATAGTCTTCACTGGGTTTACCTTGATAAGGAAGGTATTTGTTGGCTCGGTACTTTTTTGGGTGGAATAAGCAAATATGACAAAAATCTAAACCTCTTTAATTTAATACCGAGCAACCCTTTTGATAAGTTGGGATTAAATGCTTCCATTGTTACATCTTTTGCTGAGGCAGACGATGGGAAAGTGTTTGTTGGTACAGATGGTGGTGGTCTTAGTTTGTTTGATCCGAAAACAAAATTATTCCAGCAGATCAATATAAGATCAAAGCGTCCCGACATCAAAGGGCTTTCAATCATAACGCTGACAATGTCAAGCAATGATCAATTATTGATCGGAACATTTGATGATGGATATTTTATTTATGATCCGGCATCCGGAAAATATGAACAACTACTGCTGGGTGCAGGGACGGCTGACATTCCTTCGAATCAAATTTATTGTATCAATGAAGACAGGAAGGGCAACTTCTGGGTGGGCACTAACGGTAATGGGATTGTTGTTTTAAACAGTAATCATAAGACATTGTTTAGAATGACGCCCCACCCTGTTTTACCTAATGATATAAACTTACCTATTAACGGGTATATACGTGATATTGTGGAAACGAAAAATGGTGAGATGTGGATTGCTACTCACGGCGGAGGAATTGCTATTTACAACCCGTCTTCACAAAAATTTAAAATTTACACAACACAAAACAGCAAACTGCCGAACGATAAGGTTCTTACATTATTAGAAGACAAGGAAGGGAATGTTTGGGCGGGTACATTTGGTGAGGGTTTGGTTATGTTCAACAGAAAGACAAATGATTTTGTTTCTTATTCAGAAAAAGATGGGCTCAATAATAATAATATTTATAAAATCATTGAAGATAAGAACGGGCTTATATGGGTAAGCACAAACAAAGGATTAAGCAGTGTTGAAACAAGCACCAGAAAGATCAACAATTACAGTTACCATAATGGCATACAACATAATATTTTTATTCATGGCTCTGGATTACGATTAAAAAGTGGCGATTTGTTTTTTGGAGGCCAGGAAGGCTTTAACTATTTCAATCCGGCAAATCCCAAAATGAATACCATACCGCCGACCGTAATATTTACTGATCTAAAAATATCTAACCGATCGGTAGTTCCTTCAGAAGATGGGGCTATACAGGAAAACATTATTACAGCCAGTGAAATAAATCTGGATCACAAGCAAAATTTTGCTTTAAGCTTTGTGGGCTTAAACTTTACATCACCCGAACAAAATCAATATGAATACAAGCTGGAAGGGCTTGATAAAAACTGGATCAGTATCGGGAATACTTCATCGGTATCGTACACTAATATATCGCCCGGTAAATATGTTTTACGTGTAAGAGCAAGTAATAACAATGGTGTGTGGAATAAACAGGGTACATCTATAAAGATATATGTGCACCCGCCTTTTTGGCGAACCACTTACGCCTATATATTATACGGATTAATGATCGTTGGTGGACTTATCTATTTCCGGCAGAGAGGCATTGAAAAAATTAGGCGTCAGTTTATGGTTGAGCAGGAAACTTTTCGTGCTGAACAGGAACGTAAAGAGGCGGAACGAATTCATGAATTGGATCAATTAAAGTTGAAATTCCTGACAAACCTTAGTCACGAATTCAGAACTCCTATCTCTTTAATACTTGGCCCTGTTGATAGCCTCATAGAACAAGACAAAAGCAATGCATTTCGAAACCAGTTAAATATTATTAAGCGAAATGGTAAACGCTTGCTTAATCTTGTAAATCAATTGCTCGACTTTCGTAAAATGGAAGAGCAGGAATTAAAGCTGCAACCAAAAGAAGGTGATCTGATCGTTTTTGTAAAAGAAGTATTTGATTCTTTTCTTGATCTGTCGCAACGAAAACAAATTGAATTCAATTTTCAAACTAATACCCAATCATTTTACACCAGTTTTGATCATGATAAGATCGAACGCATTCTGTTCAACCTTTTATCTAATGCTTTTAAGTTTACATTAAGTGGCGGAATTATCGAGCTGAATGTTCAGAAACAAGAAAGTAACGACAAGCAGACAATGTTTTCTATTTCAGTTAAAGATTCCGGCATCGGTATTCCTGCTGATAAGAAAGAAGCCATTTTTGAACGATTTTTTCAGCAGCCCACAGCTGCATCTATTCTTAACCAGGGCACTGGCATCGGTTTGTCGATCACAAAAGAATTTGTGAAAATGCATGGTGGCAACATTACAGTTGAAAGCGAAGAAAATAAAGGCAGCACATTCACAGTTGAACTTCCGTTTGCAGAAATACCAAAAACAGCTGACACAGTTGCACCTGTTTTGCATACCGAAGACATAGTTGAAGAGGTAGACAACCGTGTGCTAATTGACCCAATTGTAACCAATAATAACGGAACTGTTTTGCCAACTATTCTGTTGGTTGAGGACAATGATGATTTTCGCTTTTATTTAAAGGATAACCTCCGACAGTCGTATAAAGTATTTGAAGCAGCAAACGGATTAGAGGGTTGGCAAAAAGCATTGGCTTTGCACCCTAGTTTAATTGTAAGCGATATTAGCATGCCACACATGGATGGTGTTGAGCTATGTAAAAAAATTAAAGCAGATAAACGAACCAATCATATTCCGGTTATTCTTTTAACTGCATTAACAGAAGAGAAAGAACAGGTAAGAGGATTACAAACAGGTGCCAACGATTACATTACAAAGCCATTCAATTTTGAAGTGCTGAATGCAAAAATCAAGAACCTGCTAACGTTAAACGATACATTAAAGACAACATATAGTAAGCGTGTTGATATACTATCGTCGGAAATATCATTTGAATCTTCTTCTGATAAATTGCTATTATCGATCACGAAATATGTGGAAGAAAATTTGACTGATACGCAGTTGTCAGTAGAAAACCTAAGCCGACATGTGGGTATGAGCAGAAGCACGCTCTACAACAAACTTCTCGAAATATCAGGACAGACACCGGTTGAATTTATTCGTTCTGTTAAACTGAATAAGGCAGCACAACTGTTAGAAAAAAGTGATTTAAGCATTGCTGAAATCGGTTATACAGTTGGTTTTTCCACTCCTAATTACTTTGCAAAATCTTTTAAGGCAAAATTTAATATGCTGCCTTCGGAGTATATGAATAAGATGAGGAATAAGAAAACGTAACGCTCGGGTTTACGATAACAAAAAGGCGATTCAATTCTGAATCGCCTTTTTGCTTCTTGCCTCATGCTCTCTTCCAGTCATAAGCAATAATGTGTTTTAGCGCCAGGGAAA
The DNA here is from genome assembly GCF_057361365.1 of Lacibacter sp. NCBI lineage: Bacteria > Pseudomonadati > Bacteroidota > Chitinophagia > Chitinophagales > Chitinophagaceae > Lacibacter > Lacibacter sp. The sequence continues at coordinate 143,877 of NZ_JBMQSG010000011.1, forward strand.
GTTCTTCAAAACGATTGGGTTTTTGCAAAAAGAATACCGCTCCTAATTGCATCGCTTCGATCATATCTTTTTTATCAGCCGAGGTAGAATAAATAATGACAGGTACTTCTTTAAGTAGACTGCTTTTTTTGATCTCTGCCAGGCATTCTTTTCCATTCATTCGGGGCATGTTTAAATCCAGGAAAATAATATCAGGCAAGTAAATTCTGGAGCTGGATAATTTTGTGAGTGCTTCCAAACCATCAAAAGCTGTTACACACACACAAAGCTCATCCACTTCATGCAATGCTTCTATAAAAAGCTCCTGATCATCCGGATCATCGTCGGCAATAAAAAAATTTTTGTAGGTTTTCACATTGTGACTTTCAAATTTTTAAAAAAATTATTCCTGCATATCACACATTTCTAAACGCACCTCTTTTTGCTTTACCAAATGGCTATTCGGTAAAAACCTGGAACAGCATTTTAAACGTTGTGCCCTGGTTGGGTTGCGACACTACCGTAATCTCTGCTTTATGATAATTCAATATGTTTTGTGTTGAGGCCAGCCCAATACCCATTCCCTGCTTCTTCGAAGTAAAATATGGTTCAAATAAAAGCGGCAGATTCTCAGCGCTAACGCCGCAACCGTTATCAGCAATAGAAACAATATAATGATGATTGTTTCTATTTAATGAAATGTTCAAACGCCCCCCGTTATCATTCATTGCTTCTACTGCATTAATAATGATATTTAACAAAGCAATTTTCAATTTTTCCCGGTCGGCCATCACCCATGCAACTTCATCCAGGTATTCTTTTTGCAAATCAATATTCCTGAGCTTTATACGATCGATAGCCGCATCAATACTTTCTTCAAGAATATTCTGTAACGAATGTTTCTCCAACGACAATTTTTCATCATTTACCGGTTTCAACAGTTCGGCTATTAAAGCATCGATTCGTTTGCTATTGCGTCGAATAATATTGAAACAGACTTGCGACTGCTCATTGTTGATCATATGCTCTAATTGTTCAGCGGAGAGCATGATATTATTCAACGGATTTCTTACTTCATGTGCCATTACTTTTACTAAACGGCTGGCCACTTCCATCTTTTCAATCATCAACCTTTCTTTCTCCGTTTTCTTTAACGCCGTAATATCATGTATAATCCCTTGTATATAATTAACGTCGGAGGTGTTTTTTTCCTTTGACAAAGTAAGAATACAAATCTTGTTCTCACCAAATTTTGTGCGAACTTCTATTTCCTTATCAGGCACATCACCAGTACCTTCTAATTGTTGCTTAATCACTTTACGGCTGGCAAAATCTGCAAGTAGCTCATAAAGCGTCTTACCATACAACTCTTCTTTTGTATATTGAACCAGATGACAAAAGGCATCATTCACTTCAACAAACAGAAGATTCTCGTTGGCAATAAAAAGGCTATCCTTCGATTTCTCAAATATGTTCCTGAATTTACTTTCACTTTTACGAAGCGCTTTTAAAGCAGATGCACGTTCAAGCGAATAGCGGATGCATCGTTCAAGTTTTTCAGCGCTCAGTTCGCCCTTAACCAAATAATCCACTGCGCCAGATTCCATCGCTTTTTTATCTATGGCGGAATTGCCGTTCCCGGTTAGTAATATAAATGGCTCCTCGCAATTGTTTTCGATTGATTCACGAATAAGTTCAACTCCTGTTCTTGCACCCAATAAATAATCGATAAAATACAGATCATAATTAGAGCCGCATATTTTATCGGTTGCCTCTTTGAATGAATTACACCAATCAATTACAAATTTGCGATCGTCTATCTGCCTGATATATTCACTAATAATGAAGAAATCGTCTTCATCATCATCTACAATCAATATTCGAATGTCATTTTGTTTCATGATAGTTGCGTCGCCTCCTATTGGTTACATTGGCAATGAAATAATAAACGTTGATCCCTTTTGTTCTGTACTCAACGCAGAAATATATCCCTGGTGCTTCTCCACTATCTGCTTGCATAAAGCCAGTCCTATTCCAGTGCCCGGGTATTCGCTTTTGCCGTGAAGACGAACAAACATGTCGAAAATCTTCTCTGCATATTTTTGGTCGAATCCTATTCCGTTATCTTTTACATAAATTCTGCAATAGCGCTTCTTTTTTACAACCGAGTTCAGTTCTTCATCATTAGCATCAGGCTCGCCATAGATGTCTATTACCGGTTCTACTTCTTTTTGACTATACTTCAGCGCATTGCCTATCAAGTTAAAGAATAATGGTCGCATTAAACCAGGGTTTACCTCAAGAGACGGAAGAGATTTTACATTTACAATGGCTTTCTTTTCATGAATCATGCTTTCCATATCTGCAAGCACTTCATCCATCAAAATATTTAGATCGGTTTCTACAAAACGGTCTTTATCATTGGACAATTTGGAAAACTCGAGAATATCTTTCACCAATGTTTGCATACGCTCAGCAGCATTCTGGATACGGTTGATATAGCGTATAGCATCATCATTAAACACATCTTTGTACTTTGAATGCAAGAGATCGGTAAACGTACGGATTTTACGGAGTGGCTCCTGCAAATCATGCGACGACATAAATGCAAACCTGTCCAGGTCTTTATTTGCAGCTTCTAAACGATCAATATTTTCAACCAACCTTCTGTTAAGTTCAATCACCTGCTCTTCAGATATTTTTCTTTCCCTTATCTCGTTTTCAAGATTCTTGTTGATGATCATTAATTTCTGCTCCTGCGCAATCAGCTGCCGGTTTTTTGTGTACAGGTCGATATATACCGAAACTTTTGCCCTTAACAACTCAGGGTTTACGGGTTTGTAAATATAATCAACTGCACCGGTGCTATATCCTTTAAACATATGTTCTTCGCCTAAGTTATTAGCAGTAATAAATACAATAGGAATATGTTTCAGCTTTTCTCTTTGGTAAATGAGTTCAGCTGTTTCAAATCCATTTAAATTAGGCATTTTAACATCCATCAGGATTAGAGCAAAATCAAACTCCGTCAACAAAATTTTTAACGCCTGCCTTCCTGAATCAGCTTTCACCAATTCATATCCATCCTTATCGAGTAGACTTTCCATCGATAACAAATTGTCTGGCCGGTCATCAACCAATAAAATCTTCTTTTTCATTTTTGTTACTTATGAAACCAGATACGCATTAAAGAAAGTAGCTGATCAATTTTTAATGGTTTTGTTATGTAATCCGATGCTCCGGCCTCAATACATTTCTGACGATCACCTTTCATTGCTTTCGCCGTTACAGCAATAATAGGTAATGTACTGTTCTTATGTTCTCTCCTGATCTTTTGTGTGGTTTCATAACCATCCATTTCCGGCATCATAATATCCATTAACACCATATCAATTGCGGGATTGTCGTTATTAATGATTTCGATCGCTTCTTTACCACTCTCTGCAGTAATAGCATTAATGCTGAGTCGTTCGAACACCGTTGTGAGTGCAAACAAATTTCTAACATCATCATCCACCACCAAAATATTTTTGCCCGTGAGAATATCGTTTTTGATGCGGATATTTTCAATAATGCGTTGTTTTTCGGGTGGCAGTTCTTTGTGGTTAAGATGAAGATGTACCACCACTTCTTCCAAAAGATTTTCAAGTGAATTAACGCCTTTCAGCAGCACAGTATTAGAGGTGCGATGAATATGACTTAGTTCAGCTTTATCAAAATCCTTTGCCGAATAAACGATCACAGGTGTTATTTTATGCTTCATCTCCCCTATCTGGTTAATAAGATCCATGCCGGAGATATCAGGTAGACTATAGTCAAGAATGATGCAGTCAAAATCTTTGGTCGTTAATTGCTGAAACGCTTTTTGGCCCGTTAATGCAATGCTTACGTTTGCCTGTTTAAACGTGATCATTTTTGCTATTTGAGACGATTCAATTTCGTTGTCTTCTACCAGTAAGATTTTTTTCACCGGTTTTGTGATTACCGAAAGTATATCTTCAAAAAGTTCATTAATTGCTTCTGTTGTGAGCGGTTTCAATAAGAAATTCCTGGCACCACGTTTCAATGCAAGGCTACGGTTTTCTTCACCCGAAACAAGATAGATTGGGATATGCCGGTAATTGAGATCATTTTTCAACATATCCATTACTTTCCATCCGCTGGTATCGGGTAGTTTTACATCAAGTGTTATGGCAACAGGAGTATATCGATTAATAAAGTCAAACACTTCAATATAACTGATAGCAACAATTGCTTTCATATTATTCTGATGTGCTTTCTCGATCATGATCTTACCAAAACGTAAATCATCTTCAACAATCAACAATACTTTATCCTTTGGTAAAATGTTGGTTCTGTCATCGCCTGATTCATTGATCATTTCATTTACAATACTGAGATTATCAGCATCATTAGCACTAGTAACCCTTATTGAATTAAGCAAGGTATCGATCTCAGCGCTTCCATCGCCCAGCTTAAATTGCTTAAGAGAGGTTAATGATGCAGGTGGTTCTTTTACGACGAGACCGGTTGCACTTTCCAATGGAAGGAAGAGTGTGAAGGTACTTCCGTGCGAAGGATTGCTCTCAAGCTCAATATTTCCACCAAGCAATTCTGCAAGACCACGGCTGATTGATAAACCCAAACCAGTACCGCCGTACTTACGACTTGTTGAACCTTCGGCTTGCTGAAACGCTTCAAAAATGATATTCTGCTTTTCCTGTGGAATACCAATACCTGTATCACTAATTGAAAATGCAACCACTTTCCTTGCATTATCTAAACTGGGATTGCCAGGTTTCCAGTTTTTATTGGCTTCGTATATTTTCAATTTGATCTCACCCTTCTCTGTGAATTTAAATGCATTCGATAAAAGATTTTTCAGGATCTGGTTTAATCTCTGAAGATCGGTTTCCATTGTTACAGCTAATGCAGTGTCAATTTCAATGTTGAATCGTAAATGCTTCGCTTCAGAGAGAGGTTTAAATGTTGTTTCAGCAAATGAAGCGATCTCTGCAAAACGAACAGGAGAAATATTTGCCGAGATAAAACCTGATTCAATTTTAGAAAGATCAAGAATATCATTGATCAATTGAATAAGATCATCACCACAGGAGTGAATTGTTTTTGCATACTTCACCTGTTTTTCGTTGAGGTTACCTTCAGCATTTTCATATAACTGTTGTGCAAGAATGAGCAAACTGTTCAAAGGAGTTCTTAACTCGTGACTCATGTTTGCAAGAAACTCCGATTTATATTTTGAAGTAAGCTGCAGCTGCTCTGCTTTTTCTTCGAGTGAACGTCGTGCTTCTTCCACCTCCCTGTTCTTATCTTCCACTTCATTTTTTTGTTTCACAAGAAGCAATGCTTTATCCTGTAGCTCATCGTTGGTTCTACTCAACTCTTCCTGCTGAATTTTTAACTCACCGGCAAGCGATTGCGATTGAGCCAGCAATTCCTCTGTCCTCGAGTTTGCTTCAATAGTATTTAATACAATACCAATACTTTCTGTTAACTGGCTTAAGAAATCAAGATGCGTTTGACTGAATGTATCTAATGAAGCAAGTTCAATAACCGCTTTTACTTTGTTTTCGAACAACACAGGTAAAATGATGAGGTTAGAGGGTTTTGCTTTTCCTAATCCTGAATTGATCTTTATATAATTTGAAGGAACGTTTGACAGGATGATCCTTTCTTTTTCAAATGCTACTTGTCCAACCAAACCTTCACCAATAGAAAATTCAGCTGGAATATTTCTATCGGATTTATAACCGTAGGCCGAGAACAAACTAAGTTTTACATCCTGTGTTTCTTCATCCTGTCTTAAAATATAAAATGCACCCCAGTGTGCAATTACCACCTGTGCTAGTTCCGAAAGAATACGTTGTGTTACCGTTTTCAAATCTCTCTGTCCCTGCAACATTTGCGTAAACTTCGCCAGGTTCGATTTCAACCAATCCTGTTCCTGGTTAAGTAATGTTGTTTCTTTAAGGTTAGCGATCATCTGGTTGATCGTATCTTTCAACGCTTCCACTTCACCTTTAGCTTCTACACGAATGGTTCTTGTTAAGTCACCTTTTGTAACAGCTGATGCCACTTCGGAAATTGAACGCACCTGCGTAGTAAGATTTTGTGCGAGCTGATTTACGTTTTCCGTTAAGTTTTTCCAGATACCAGAAGCACCCGGCACACTTGCCTGTCCGCCCAATCGTCCATCAACACCCACTTCACGTGCCACCGTTGTTACCTGGTCGGCAAACAACGCAAGCGTATCAATCATTTCATTAATGGTATCGATCAACTGCGCCACCTCACCTCGTGATACGATCGCCAGTTTTTGTTTTAAGTTTCCTGTTGCAACCGCTGTTACCACTTTTGCAATACCACGCACCTGGTTGGTAAGGTTTGAAGCCATCATGTTTACCGAGTCAGTCAAATCTTTCCATGTACCACCTACACCTCTTACTTCAGCTTGTCCTCCAAGTTTACCATCAGTACCAACTTCACGAGCCACACGTGTTACTTCAAATGCAAATGAGTTCAACTGTTCCACCATTGTGTTGATGGTATTTTTCAAATCAAGAATTTCTCCTTTTACATCAATGGCAACCGTTTTTGAAAGGTCACCTGATGCCACCGCTTTTGTTACTTCGGCGATATTACGCACCTGCGCAGTAAGGTTACCCGTCATTGAATTCACCGAGTCGGTAAGATCTTTCCATGTGCCTGCAACACCAGGTACAAAGGCTTGTCCACCCAATTTACCATCGGTACCAACTTCACGAGCCACACGTGTTACTTCCGATGCAAATGCACGAAGCTGATCCACCATGGTGTTGAGTGTTTCTTTCAATTGCAGGATTTCACCACGCACATCCACCGTAATTTTTTTACTCATATCACCATTGGCAACGGCAATAGCCACCTCGGCAATATTTCTTACCTGTGCAGTAAGGTTACCAGCCATCTGGTTTACAGAATCCGTTAAATCTTTCCATGTACCAGCAACACCCGGTACGTTCGCTTGTCCGCCAAGTTTACCTTCGGTACCCACTTCTCTTGCCACACGTGTTACCTCCGACGCAAAACCACGAAGTTGATCCACCATCGTGTTGATGGTGTTTTTCAACTCAAGGATTTCACCTTTTACATCCACACCAATTTTTCTTGATAAGTCACCATTCGCAACGGCTGTTGTCACCTCGGCAATATTTCTTACCTGCGATGTAAGGTTACTCGCCATTTTATTTACAGAGTCCGTTAAATCTTTCCATGTACCTGCAACACCCGGTACATCGGCTTGCCCACCAAGTTTACCTTCACTACCTACTTCCCTTGCCACACGTGTTACCTCACTACCAAACAAATTCAACTGATCCACCATGGTATTGATGGTATCTTTTAATTCAAGAATTTCTCCTTTTACATCCACGGTAATTTTTCTCGACAAGTCACCTTTCGCTACCGCTGTTGTTACCTCGGCGATGTTACGCACCTGGCCAGTTAAGTTACTCGCCATACCATTTACAGAATCGGTGAGATCTTTCCATACACCACCCACATCTTTTACTGCAGCCTGTCCACCAAGTTTACCTTCACTACCTACTTCTCTTGCCACACGTGTTACTTCCGATGCAAAACTTCTCAACTGCTCCACCATCGTATTGATGGTGTTTTTCAATTCAAGAATTTCTCCTTTTACATCCACATCAATTTTTCTCGACAAGTCACCTGTTTGCACAGCAATTGTTACCTCCGCAATATTTCTTACCTGTGATGTAAGATTGCCCGCCATGATATTTACAGAGTCAGTTAAATCTTTCCATGTTCCTGCAACACCAGGCACCTGTGCCTGTCCACCCAATTTTCCTTCACTACCTACCTCACGTGCCACACGTGTTACCTCGCTACCAAATGAATTCAACTGATCCACCATCGTGTTGATGGTATTTTTCAATTCAAGAATTTCTCCTTTTACATCCACGGTAATTTTTCTCGACAAGTCACCTTTCGCCACAGCTGTTGTTACCTCGGCAATATTTCTTACCTGACCCGTTAAGTTACTCGCCATACCATTTACAGAATCGGTCAAATCTTTCCATGTTCCTGCAACACCTTTTACTTGCGCTTGTCCGCCGAGTTTTCCTTCAGTACCTACTTCAAGCGCCACACGTGTTACTTCGGATGAGAATGAGTTCAACTGATCCACCATCGTGTTGATGGTATTTTTCAATTCAAGAATTTCTCCTCTTACATCCACGGTAATTTTTCTTGACAAGTCACCTTTCGCAACCGCTGTTGTTACCTCGGCAATATTTCTTACCTGTCCGGTAAGGTTACTCGCCATCTGGTTTACTGAATCGGTAAGATCTTTCCATACACCACCCACACCTTTTACTTTCGCTTGTCCACCGAGTTTACCTTCACTACCTACTTCTCTCGCCACACGTGTTACCTCTGCAGAGAATGAGTTCAACTGATCCACCATCGTATTGATGGTATCTTTCAATTCTAAAATTTCTCCTTTTACATCCACCGTAATTTGTCTCGACAAATCACCCTTCGCCACCGCCGTTGTTACCTCTGCAATATTTCTTACCTGGCCTGTAAGGTTACTGGCCATTTGATTTACGGAGTCAGTTAGATCTTTCCATGTTCCGGCAACACCTTTTACCTGTGCCTGTCCACCAAGTTTTCCTTCAGTACCTACTTCAAGCGCCACACGTGTTACCTCCGATGAGAAAGAGTTCAATTGATCCACCATGGTGTTGATGGTGTTTTTCAATTCAAGGATCTCACCCTTTACATCCACGGTGATTTTTTTTGATAGATCTCCTTTAGCAACGGCCGTAGTTACTTCTGCAATATTTCTCACCTGGGCAGTAAGGTTACTACCCATCTGGTTTACCGAATCGGTCAAATCTTTCCAAACACCAGCTACTCCTTTTACTTTCGCCTGGCCTCCCAGTTTACCTTCACTACCTACTTCACGAGCCACACGTGTAACCTCCATCGAAAACAGGTTGAGCTGTTTCACCATGTCGTTTACTTCTTTGGCAATCCTGGAGAATTCACCTTTCAACGTATGTCCGCCAATTTCCAATGGCATTTCCTGCGAAAGATTTCCTTTTGCCACCGAACTGATTACATGTGCAATTTCAATGGTGGGATGTACAAGATCAGAGATGAGTGTATTTAATGAATCAACACCTGTTCCCCATTGTCCTTTTGCATTGGGCACTTCAATACGCTGAGTAAGTTTTCCTTGTTTACCAATAATATTACCAGCTTTGGTAAATTCATACATCATTCTTTCATTCAAGGAAATGATGTCGTTAAGCGTATCACAGATCTTACCATTTAAACCAACTTCATCAATGGGCATACGAACGGAGAAGTTTCCGTTTTTTACTTCCATTAAAACTTTAAGGAGTTGTTTACTGTCGAAGTTTACCGATGGATCAATATCAACATCCAAAAGCGGTTGCTTCTTGCCGTTGGTTTTTGGTAAAGTAGCAGCAGATTTTTTTTTAGGGCTGATTGTTCCGTTTGAACTTGTACTGGCATGAGGTTTGGCATTACTCATAAATGCAGATTGTCAGGTTTTGAATAAGCAGTTTAAAAAATGTTCCGGATACGTTTTTAGTAAACAATAAATTCCCCACAATGTGGAATTATTTCCACACAGGTGTTGTTTCAAAAACTTTCCCCGGTATTGATTTACTAATTATTATATATTTCTAACTAACTTACTGCAATAACTATTCCTTTATGAAACAGCCACCGAAAAAAAACATTTTTATTGTTGATGACGACCCCGATGACAGACAAATTATCCTCGAAGCTTTTTTGGAAAACAACTCCAGCATCGACTATGTGTTTATAGAAACAGGCGATCTGCTGATGGACATACTTCAAAAGGCAAATCCCGGAAACTTGCCGTCCCTAATCTTACTTGATTTAAATATGCCGGGCTTAATGGGATTACATGTGTTGAAGAAAATAAGAGAGAACAAAAGCTTTGCACACATTCCCGTTATCATTCTAACCACCTCTACTTTTTCGCAAGATGAGGGTTCATCGTACAAATTAGGAGCTAATTGCTTTTTACGAAAGCCGGATACCTATAACGAGTTACAGGAAATTGCTGCATCGGTTTTGCGACTTTGGTTTCCTGAAAAGAAATTGGCGGTTGTTGAGAAAGAAGATTCGGCTCATTAATATTAATCGGCCTGTGATTGTGGCGGTTTAGTTAGCACCGTTGTATCGGTTGCAAATGTGGGCACTTTATAACCGCCAGTATCTATTTTTATTTTAGGCAATGCAGATTTAAGGATGGCATAGTTCCTTTTGTCAACTGCCGACTGGTAAATATAAACCGTTGTTAAGTGTTTATTGTTTTTCAATTGCAGTAAACCATTAGAAGTAACGGCAGTGCCAACAAGATTAAGGGTTTGCAGAAAAGGAAGTTTTTGGATAGAAGCCATTCCTTGATCAGTAATTTTTGAATTGCTAAGATCAAGTCGGAAAATCGTTTGGCATTGCGTTAAGGTGACGAGCATTGCGTCATTTACTTGTTGACTATTGAGCTTTAACCACACTAACTGCTTTTTTATTGGCAATAAAAGTTTGACATCTTCTTGTTTCAAATCCTGTACTGTTACAAAATTCGCCATCAGGTAATTACTGTTTTGTGCCACAGGTAATACTACCACTCCCCTGTCAGTAAGTTTTTTAATTGCTGCCGCATCGGCCTGTTCAATTGCTGCATCAGGGATCTGAGGTTTTTCTTTTGCTTCATTACCTGCAAGTGATTGTAAACTTAACAGCAGCGGTTTTATTTTCTCTGTTTGTGCAAGATCTTTTACTTTTTTATCGAACGACAAACCGGCATTGATCCACCAATGCAGCAATGCAATTTCCTTTTCATTCAACTGTGGCTTTTCTTTTGGCGGCATATGGTCTTCATGTTGCTTGGGTAACAACAATCGCTTGATGAGTTCGCTTTCATCTGCATTACCTGAAATTACTACTTCACCCTGTTTGCCGCCTTTGCTGATCCATTCAGGACCATCCAATCGGAGTTTGCCTTTTTGTTTATTGGCATTGTGGCAACTGTAGCATTTTTCTTCGAGAATGGGTTGCACCACATCAGCATACACTGCAGCTTCCTGCACATTCGCAATTGGCTTCCGTTCCTTTTTTTCTGTTAATGGAGAAAGTGATTTGGTGAGATAATCGGCGCCATGTGTTATTGAACCACCGGTGTGTCCTGTTATGAAAATAAGTATCGTCATTAAACCAATCACCCACTTAACAGTATTGTTCTTTTTAGCATGGAGGAAGTAGCACAAAATAGAAAAAGCAGCAACCGCAAATCCCATCCACTTGTGGGTACTCACTGCATCATTTTCATAATCGCCGCTGATGGATAACAAATAACCACTGATACTAGACCCAATTGCACTAAGCATCCCCAACAGCAATGCTACATTGGTCGCTTGTTGCAATGTCTTGTACTGTTCACGCAGCGACAATACATAAAACACAGCTCCAATCAGTAAAATACCAATGGGCAAATGCACCAGCACCGGATGAAAGCGACCAATAAATTCTGATACTGTTAATAGCATAAAAGCTGTGAGCTAGTTCGATTTTTTGATTATCTGAAATTCTTTTCTCCTCGTCAGCCGTAGGCATCAGACGAAACATCATTCATACCTCTTCTTCAACATCTGCATCATGTACACATTGATCGCCCATTGATCAGCTACCGGCTGTCGTGTATAAGGCAGCGTTGGTAGATAATTCGGCGGACCGAACTCTGTTAGAATCGTCAGCTGTTCGCCGTTTGCTTTTTTACGTTCGACTACTTTATCCCACCAGGCAAGATGTTGTTTTACCGCTGCATCCCATTCCGGTGCACGTGGATCATTTACCTGCGGCCCTTCCTGGTGACCAACACGTGAATGAATATGCCCCACTCTTTCCAATGCAGCATCAACGGTTTCTTTCTGATCGGCCAATAAACTTTCATGCACATTGCACCAATGCGATATATCAAGTGTTAATCGCAGCTCAGGATTTTTATCAATGAACTGTTTTGTGATATGCGCTGCAAACATCATTCTACCACGATGTGTTTCATGGTAAATAGGAATACCTGTTTCTTTGTTCTTCTGTGTTGTGTATGAAATGAATTGCTGATTCTGCTCAAACGTAAAATAATCCCGACCTGAATGGCAATTGATGTACACCGGTCTTTGAATAGTATTACTCGTAGCAGCATCAAGATTTTTTTTGAATGTTGTCAGATGTTCCTGCCAGTTGCTTTGTGAACCACCGCATAAAAAGCCAACCTGCAGATCATGTTTTTTCAATGCAGTAAACAAATCGTCCTGTGCTTTTTTATCATCGGCGGGCCACCACACTTCAATGCCATCGTAGCCTTCTTTCTTTGCTGCTGCACAAAATGCATCAATGTTTCCATTAAAACCCCAACTGGTTTGCATAAACAGCAATCTGAATTTATCGTTGGCGGGGAACATTGGCTTTTCTGTTTCAGCTATTGCGGCAAACGGAGCGAGCATGGTTGCTGCTGTTACGGATGAAGCTGATTTAATAAAATCCCGTCTATCTTGTTTCATTTTTGATGGGTTGGTAGTTGATTGTTTTGTTAAGCAAGAATATCATTGATCACTTTTCCGCTCACATCTGTTAAACGGAATGGTCGTCCCTGGAATTCGTACGTGAATTTTTCATGATCGAAACCAAGTTGGTTTAAGATCGTTGCCTGTATATCGAATGCTTCCGTTTTACCGCTCGTAATGCCGTAACCAATTTCATCTGTTTCGCCATAAGTTGTGCCGCCTTTAATACCACCACCTGCCATCCACATACTGAATGCTTCTGCATGATGATCTCTTCCTTTAAACGGCATTTCTTTTCCATCACGGTTTTCCTGCATCGGTGTACGTCCAAACTCTCCCCCCCATATCACCAATGTTTCGTCTAACAGTCCCCGTTGTTTTAAATCAAGTATCAATGCCGTCATTGCTTTATCCACCTGTCTGCATTTATTGATCAATCCAATATCCACTGCACCATCTGCACTTGTACCATGCGTATCCCAACCCCAATCGAACAACTGCACAAAACGTACACCCTTCTCAACAAGCTTGCGAGCAAGTAAAACATTGTTGGCAAAACTTCCTTTGCCCGGTTGTGCACCATACATTTCACGAATGTATTCCGGCTCATCATTGATGTTCATTACTTCCGGAACAGATATCTGCATTTTGTACGCCATCTCGTATTGCGAAATGCGAGAAAGAATTTCAGGATCATTGAACTCTTTGTATTGCTCCTGGTTTACTTTATTGATCGCATCAATGGAAGCTTTGCGTAAATCTCTGTCAATACCTTGCGGATCATTAATGAACAACACCGGATCGCCTTCGCTTCTGCATTGTACACCTTGATAAACACTCGGCAAAAATCCACTTCCCCAAACACTCTTACCTGCGTCCGGATTATTACCTCCTGATGTTAACACCACAAAGCCCGGCAGGTTTTGATTTTCTGTTCCTAAACCATAGGTGACCCAACTACCAATGCTTGGCCGTCCTAATCTTGCACTGCCTGTATGCATCAGCAATTGCGCAGGTGCATGGTTGAACTGATCTGTTGTTACTGATTTGATGATCGAGACATCATCAACGATTGTAGAAAAATGCGGCAGGTAATCGCTCACCCACAAACCACTCTTGCCATGCTGTTTAAAATTTGCCTGTGGACCTAACATTTTCGGAACACCACGAATGAATGCAAACTTTTTTCCTTCGAGTAGTGAAGGTGGACAATCCTGTCCGTTGAGTTTTGCCAACTCAGGTTTATAATCAAACAACTCCAGTTGTGATGGTGCGCCTGCCATGTGCAGGTAAATAATCGATCTTGCTTTTGCAGGAAAGAACGGCATGCGTGGTGCCAACGGATGTGCCGCATCAAACACCGGCATTGATACCATTCCCTTGTTGTTGCCGCAGCTGCCAAGCAACGAACCCAATGCCAACGCACCAAAACCCATGGCACTTTCTTTTAAGAAATGCCTGCGTGTAAAGAACTGCAGTTCTTTTTGCTTTGCTTCTTCAGCAAGACGTTGATTATTTAATTCGTTACGTGTCATATAATACGTTTACTGAATTAATTTTTTGTTATCCATTCATCCAGGTTCAACATGGCATTCATCACCACTACCAATGCTGCTGTCTCCGGGTTGTTGTGTTTGCTGTCCATACCAATCACTTCGCATGCTTTCAGTTTATCCTTATTGAATTTTTGTAATGATTGTGTATACAGATCGTTCAACGCTTTTAGTTTTTCTTTGCTGATGGGTTTGTACATCATCTGCTCATATCCTTTGCTGATCTGTTGTGCAGCATCCTTCACGCCTTCTCTCTTTAATTCGTATGCAAAGTTTCGAGCCATATCCAGATAAGAAGAATCATTCAAGGTTACCAATGCCTGCAAAGGTGTATTGGTGTTGATGCGTCGAGCAACACATACATTACGAGCAACACCATCAAACATCATCATAAACGGATAAGGCGCAGTTCGTTTCCAGAACGTATAAATGGCACGACGGTATTTGTCATCACCATCACTCATTGTCCATATTGCACCGTTGTAAGGCGTAAGCCAAATGCCATCAGGCTGATAAGGCATTACACTTTGTCCAAACATTTTTGTACTCAGCAAACCACTTACAGCCAATGCTTGGTCACGCAATTGTTCTGCAGATAAACGTACACGTGGCCCTCTTGCATACCATTTGTTCGATGGATCTTTTTCAATCAGTTCTTTGGTAGCAATGGATGATTGCCTGTATGTTGCTGACAACACTATTTCTTTGATGAGTGTTTTTAAGCTCCAGTTATACTTGTGCATCAACTGCCACGATAAATGATCGAGCAATTGCTGATGCGTTGGCGGAATACCTTGCGTGCCCATGTCTTCCAATGTTTCTGCAAGTCCATGACCAAACAGCTGTTCCCAAATACGATTCACCATTGTGCGTGAAACCAATGGATTTTTTTTATCTGTGAGCCACATGGCTAAGCCTAAACGATTGGCCGGTGCATTTGCAGGCATGGGATTTAATGTATGTGGCACGCCGGGTTGCACTTCCGCACCTTTCACCATCCAGTTGCCACGTTCAAATACATTTGTTGTACGTGCAAAATCATTTGCACCATCTATCATGATGGGTGTGGATGTAAACGCTGTTGAGCCGATGAGATCAATGTACTGTTGTTTTGCAGAATCATAACCGGGCTGGTCACTGCCGGGAAATGTTTGCGTGAAATAAAACCAGCTGAAGTTTGCTCCGTTATCTTCCGGCTTTTTCAGGTTCGGATTTTTGTACGTTAACCACAGATCATGCACTCCATCAACTATAGGAATAGATACTGAAGCAACGTTCCATCCCTTAGTTGTTTTTAACTGAATGCTTGTAAGCACTTTTCCATTCATACTATCAAGATGGATCGTCCACACACCTCCTTCCGTTCCTGTTGCATAACGATACATGAGGACGTTCTTTGCATTGAGATCAACTTTCCTTATGCGTGTGCTTCCGTTGTTCCGTAACGATAACCATTTAGTATCAGCCAATGCACTGTTGGTAAATTCATCGCACACAACAGAGTTAATCACCGGCTGACCTGTTTTAATAAAACGGATGATCTCTGCTTTCTTTTCCTTTGATACATGTTGCTGCAACCACGCACTCAGCTTTTCAAACTTTATACTGTCTGCATTCTTGTATTCACGCAACACAGGATATTCTTCGTAAGTGTCTTCATCACGTGTGTTGTTGAAGAACGCAAGAAACTGGTAATATTCTTCATGCTTGAACGGATCGTACGGATGACTGTGACATTGTACACAAGCGAAAGTTGTACCCATCAACGTTTCCCATGTAGTATTCACCCGATCCATCACCGCAGCTGTACGATACTCTTCATTATCAGTACCACCTTCATCATTGGTCATCGTATTGCGATGAAACGCTGTAGCAATGTATTGTGCATCGGTCGGGTTGGGCAACAGATCTCCTGCCACCTGTTCAACTAAAAATGTATTGTACGGTTTGTCTTCGTTGAACGATTGAATCAACCAGTCACGATAACGCCAGATGGAACGATACACATCACGCTCATATCCCTTTGTATCGGCATAACGTGCCATATCCATCCACATAGCTGTCCAGCGTTCGCCATATTGGGGAGAAGCCAATAAACTATCGACTAAACGTTCATAAGCACCTGCTGTGTTATCGTTCAAAAATTGTTGTGCAATTGATTGCGATGGTGGCAAGCCGGTAATATCCAAACTCACACGACGTAACAAGGTTGCTTTATCGGCTTCTGCTGAAGGTGTAAGTTTTTGTTCAGCAAGTTTATCGTAAATGAAATGGTCTACATTGTTACGCACCCATTCATTTTTCTTTGCAGGTAACAATCCAAAGAAACGTCGCTTGCCTTTAGGCACTTCCTGTTCTTCAACAGCAGCATAGGCCCAATGAGTTCCCCATTTTGCACCCTGCTTTATCCACGCACGCAGCACATCTATCTCTTCTTCAGCAAGCGGATGTTCTTTATAAGGCATACGCTCTTCTTCATCTTTCAATGTTAACCGCCTGATCATTTCGCTGGCAGCAGGATCACCGGGAACGATAGCAGGTTTGCCGCTCTTTGTTTCAGCTAATGCTTCTTCCCTGAACAGCAGACTGAAACCGCCCTGCTTCTTTACACCACCGTGGCAGGAAATACATTTTTTATTAAGAATTGGTTTTACATCAACATTATAATCGATGCTACGGGAAGGCATGAGGAAAGTGTAGCCACACAGCAATACAAATAAAACGAGGACAACAAGAACAGATTTCCGTTTGAAGAAAGATTTCATATAGCAATGGCCGTTAACAAGAACTATGAAAATACGAGTAAATTCCATTGCGCACCGTCCTGTACTGTACAAACGATTGCACAACTGACCTGGAATAAAAAGGGCGGTCCCTTCAGACCGCCTTCTCGCTTATAATCGATAGTAGTATTTCAGCAAACTTGTTACTGAGTGCCAGATGGCACTGATAACGATTCTCCTTCTTTCACCGGTACACCAAAGTTGGGCGTACCATCTTTATTCCAGGTAAATTTTTGTGCACGGGGTGAACGAAAGCCACCACAACCCTGCGCCGGTTTTGAGTTGGCATGATAGAGAATATAATTTTCCTTTCCATCTGGTGATGTAAAGAAAGAATTATGACCGGGAGCATATACACTGTTTTCAATTGATTGTTTAAAAACAGGGTCGGGTGATTTCTTCCATGAGGCAGCATTCATCAGATCAGCATTACTTTTTGTTGTGAGCATACCCAATGCATACGTATCCGTCCAGCAACCGCTAGCTGAATAAATGAGAAAAAGTTTATCGCCATTCACCAATACCTGCGGCCCTTCATTTACATATACATTCGGCGGATCATCAGGATTGCTGATCTTACCATTACGCTCCCATGGATATTCAGGCGATGAAATTTTTACACGGTCGCCTTCTATCGTCCACGGATTTTGCATTTTAGCAATATAAATATTCTGTTGGCCGTTCATATCGCCTTCCCAACCCGACCAGATCATGTATAGTTGTTTGTTATGTTCAAACAAAGAACCATCAATGCTCCATTTATCACCGGGCGTGGTGAGTTTTCCTTTTACGATCCATTCGCCTTGCAGCGGATCGGCAGCACTGTTTTCCAGCACCCACATACGGTGATCAATATTTTTACCACTGTCAGCAGCAAAATAGATATACCATTTGTTTTGCAGGAAATGTATTTCCGGCGCCCACAACTCTTTTGAGTACGGACCTTTTGCCGGTGGCGTGAAAACAACTTTCTTTTCTGCAGTTTTTAAACCAGCAATGCTGGTTGTTTTCCAGAGGGTGATGTTGCGGCCGGTCGTATGTGTGTAATAATAATAACCATCTTTATACATGCACCATGGATCGGCACCTGCTGGTAATAATGGATTGGTAAATATTTGCTGCGCTTCTGCAAACAAATTTGCGAAGACAAGAAGCACACCAAAAAAAGGTTTCAACAATTTCATTCTACAATATCGGGTTTACTATTATTGTTTCATTGAGAATTTATAAACAGAGCTTGTTTTATATGTTTGACCCGGCTCAAGAACTGTTGAAGGAAAGGAAGATTGATTGGGTGAATCAGGGAAATGTTGTGTTTCTAAACAAAACGCTGTACGAAAATCATCTTTACCGCCACCTTTGATCGTATTCTTCGATTGCATAAAGTTACCGCCATAAAATTGCAAACCGGGTTCCTGTGTAAACACATCCATTACAATATTTGTCTTATCTGCAATAACTGTTGCTGCGTGGTTTAAACCTGCACCTGTTGATTTATTGAGAACAAAATTATGATCATAGCCTTTACCGTTTTTCAATTGTGCGTCATCGGCATCCACTCTTGCACCAATAGCTGTCAGCTTGCGAAAATCGAATGCCGTGTTTACAACAGATTCGTTTTTGCCTAATGGTATCAATGTTGAATCAACAGGTGTGTACAGATCAGCATTGATCATAAGTTGATGATCGTTGATTGTGCCACTACCCTGTCCATTCAAATTGAAGAATGCATGATTGGTAAGATTAACAACAGTCTTTTTATCCGTTGTTGCTTCGTAGTCAAGTTTCAGTTCATTATCAGAAGTGAGTGTATACGTAACCGACACTGAAAGATTGCCAGGATAACCTTCCTCCATATCTTTTGAAAGATAAGTGAGCACCAGTGAGCTATCGCCCACCCGCTTTGCATCCCACACTACATATTGGAAACCTTTTTTACCGCCATGCAACGTGTTAGGCCCGTTGTTGGTGAACAAGGTATAAGTTTTCCCATCCAATGTAAATTTTCCTTTTGCAATACGGTTGCCATATCGACCGATAGTTGCTCCAAAGTAAGGTTCGGTTGATGATTTGAATTGCAGCACGCTATCAAAACCAACTACTACATCAACAAGATCATTGTTTGCATCGGGCACAAGCAGGCTCACCAAACGACCGCCATAGTTTGTAATGGCTGCCTGCATATTGTTTTTATTCTTCAACACATACAAGGCTGTTTGTTTACCATCGATGGTTTGTGCATAAGCTGCTGCTGAGGGAAGCTGTACGGTTACTGTTTGTTTTTCAGTGTCACTGTTTTCACTCTTTTGTGCAGCGTTGGTGCAACCAGTTGCAATGGCTGCAGCGATCAGGCATAAATTAAAAAGTTTTTGTTTTTTCATATGCATGCTTTTATCGTTTTTATTTTACTACAGGAAATGAAGCAATCCGTAATCTTGCTGCACCCATTGGTATTAGTTCAATGCTTTGCTCTTTGGTTGATGTGCTTACAGGACTTTGTGGCAACAGATCGCACAAACCATTCTTATCTAAGATCCATTCAGGAATAATTTTTCCTTTTGCTTTTAACATGAATGGAACTGCATCTTGTGTAAAAGGGAAATTGTTTGACGGCCATGCTTTTTTAACTACTTCAAACTGTTGTTCCAATGGTTGATCAGTTAAAACCAAACCATAATTCCACATGCTTGCCGGATAAATTTCAAATGAAGGCCATTTCGATTGATCAACATTTGCCTGCCATTTTGAATCTCCAATTGCAGACTTTTTGCTGTCCATTTGTTTATATACTTCCTGGATCTTTAATGAAAATGTAAGAGGACCATAATTGATGCTTACGCTGTTTTTATTTTTTGTCCACACATCTTTCTGCAATTGCATGGGCAATATCAATTCAACAACATCGCCTTGTTTCCATGTGCGTTCAATGCGGGCATAGCTGCCTGCTTCAAGTGAAACCTTCTGTGCAATACCATTGATACTGATGCTTGAATTGCTGCACCATGCAGGAATACGCATGTACAAAGGGAAGCTTGTTGCAGTTGCTGTGCTTACTTCAATTTTTATTTTATCATCAAAAGGATAATGCGTTGTCTGTTTCAGTTTAACCTCCGTTCCTTTTCCGGCTTTCGCTGTTACTTCGCTTTCGCTGTACAGCATCGCTGCAATGCCATTATCGGGTGTTGCCATCCATAAATGTTCATTATAGTAAGGCCAGCCCATTGCATGATTATGTTGACAGCACCGGCTGCTGAAAGGATTCATCATCAGGAAAGGCCCTTCGTTTTGAATACCGGGGGCATGATTGCGACTATCGCTCACAACCATATTGGGTGCTGTGAGGTAACGCAGTCCTTTAAAGTCGGGCATTACCGCTGCAGGATAACTATTGAATGCAATATTCTCGCAATGGTCGGCCCAGAACGGATCACCTGTAATGCCAACCAATAATTCATTCGATGCCATTTGTTCAACCAACCCGCATGTTTCAACTGCCTGTCGTGGATCATCATATCCCTTACGTGCATTTTCATCGGCACCAAACATGCCGCCGGGCACTTGGCCATAAATATTACGAACAAGAAAGAAATTGTTATAGGTTGCTTTTAAATGATTGCTGTCTTTTGTTTGCATGTAATAAGTAGCAGGCTCCCTGAAACATTGTGCTACGTTTACATTATGCCAGTTGGGTAAGTTGTTGCGTTGATTCCAATCGGCTGTGTTACGATGAAGCTTGTGTGCAAGATCGAGCAACCATTTTTCACCTGTACGATTGTAAAGCCAATAGACACTGTATAAATTATCTCCACCCCTGCTGTTTTCCCAATAGGTCTTCAATAATTTTTCATCAGGCACATTCATCAACCATTTACTGTATTTCAGCATAAATGGAATAACACGTGCATCATTTGTGTATTCGTAATACGATTGCAGCGTCCACAACATGAGCATGTTTGGCCACAGATCAGGAATTTCTTTACGATCATTTGGAGAAAGCTTTGGGCCAAAGTAACCATCGGCCTGCTGACTTTCGAATGCTTTGTTCAACCACAATTTTGTTTCTGCAATAATGTTTGCATCGTTCAATGCATAACCAAGATTGCCATAACCTTTTAACCAATACGGCAGTTCTTCCCAACCATGATCACCTTTGCCATCATTACTAAACCATGCGTTGTTATTTTTATCGAGCCATGCACTGATGGTTCCCAGTTGCCCTGTTAATCCATCTCGCTGCAATTCTAAATACTTCAACACCCATCCGCCAGGCTTGATCGAGCCGGCTGGCAGTTTAATAAAACTTAATGTTTGCAGAGGCAAACGATTACCTGTATAGTGACTATTTGTTTTTTCGGTGGAAGGTCGTTTTACAGTTGTGATCTTATCCTGGCTGTACGCACACAACGATGCAAATGCAAACCCACAAACAGTTGCCGCCTTCTTCACTTTTGTTGTTAACTGATTTCTTTTGTTCATTAGTTAAAAGATTGACTTATGGTCAATAGTTATGCTGCAACAGTAGCGTTGTAGCATACTCTTTTTGAATTGCGAAGGAAGAATAAAAACCTCATGTAGAAACACAAGGTGTGTTAACGATTGCTATATATATGAGACTTGCTAACTATTTAATACCGTTTAATTTTTTTATGAGATTGATCTCGTCGTTACGGTATGCGCTGCCATCGGTATTGAAAATATCATGGAACCATTCTATTGGTTGACTGCCATCTGAAAGCGGAGTATCCCACGCATAAATGGTATTTGTTTTACCAGCAACAAAACCCCAATTAATAGCGCCAACATTTTTTTCTTTCAGCATTGGTAGCACTGTTGCAAACCGGCTGTTTCTTGTGCGTGCCATATATTCTGTGCAGATCAATGGACGACCACTTGCTTTCAATACTTCCACTACTCTCTTGTGCAATGATACTTCCTGGTAATCGTGGTAAGTAATGATATCTGAATTCAATAACTGATAGGCATTTAAATTTTCAAGATTCCATGCCCATAAACCCGCAGTAATGGGTTGATCAGGATTTACCTCACGTGCCCATTGAAATACTTTTTTCACCAATGCCATTGATGAATCGCCTTTGCCATTGTTGCCAGGTTCGTTGTAAAGATCCCACAAGAGAATGCGTTTGTCTTTTGAGAAATGAGTCAACACATCTTTTACATATTTTTCAAGCACAGGAAAGTTTGTACTATCTGCAGATGCTGGCTGACCGGGATCCTGCATCCATCCTGAGTTATGAATCCCGGTTTTTACTGCAGGTTGTGTTCCCACTTTGGGTTCTTTATTCCAGCAATCATCAAAGAATACAAACATTGGTTCAATGCCACGCTTTGCAGAAATAGTTAAGAACTGATCCATGCGTTTTTTAAAACCTTCCGGATCTTGCTTCCATGCAAGTGAATGCAGGAACACCCGCATCGTGTTGAAGCCAATGCTTTGTGCCCAACCTAATTCTTTATCGATGAGAGCAGGATCAAATGTTTGCGCCTGCCACATTTCTAATTGGTTAATGGCGTTTGCAGGAATATAATTTGCACCTGTAAGCCATTTGTGTTCCTTATACCATGCGTTCGCTTTTTCAACGCTCCATATTTTTGAAGCTAGGGGTACCGAAATAGCAACGGCTTCCTTTTTTGTTTTTTGCGCTTCTGCTGAAACTGATATCAGTAATAAAAATAACTGGCAGAGAATGATGGTCTTCTTATACATATTAATTTATTGATCATTTAGTTGGGATGCAATTGCTGCTGTTACGACCACTGTTTTATCACTGAAGTTGTTGAACAAGCGTAAGTACATCGTTACGGGTTAAGAAATCTGTATTATTTGTTTTTATAAAATTGTTGATCCATTGCTTCTTTGCAGGAAAAACAGCTATTAGTTGTTTCGCATTTCCCGCCTTTTGATAGTTCCCATCTTTTAGTATCCAGAAAGTAAATGATGGTACTACTAGGTATTCATCAGGTAATTTCATTTCATAAGCCTGTCCGTTACGTCGCAGAAGGTTTATTGAAACAGCGTTTGTTGATGCCGATGCATTACCATACCCAATGGATGCTCCGAGCTCGTTGAGCTTGGCTGTAAATTCCTGGAACAAAGGATACTTTCCATTTAAGATCAGCTCGTAAAACGCTTTATCTACCGGAATGAATTTTCTGCCTGCAATAAAAACTGTATCGACCTGCGATGGCTCTTTGATGGCGAGATACTTTCCTTTCTCTTCGAAGATCATTTCACCGGTCACGGTATTATAATTCAACTTTTGATCAAACCATTCACCTGTTTTCATTTTTACCTTACCGGGTTGAAAACTATCGAACACATAGTGTAAAATAGCTACCGGCTTCATTAGTTGTTGTGCCTGTATCGACACAATGGAAAAAAATGATATGATGAAGAAATATTTAAACACGAGTCAACTATTTCTTTTTCATTTTTTGTTCCAGCACCTTCATATAGTAACCAGCCACTACACTCCTTGCCTGGAAACCAACCATGCGACCGGTTGTAGTTTGGTGCCAATCTGAAACAGGCACTCTTGAACTTGTTTCCATAGTAAACTTGTATATGGGGTTTACAAATGCATCAAAGTCGTTTTTATTTGATGTAAGTACCGAAGTCCAGACTATCCAATCAGATTTAGTATACGTGGCTCTGCTGTCTAACGGTAAGCCATAATTATTTTGCTTACCTAAATAGTAGCGTATTTCCTTTTCATACACATCTTTTGGAAACAGGTTCATGTTTAATACTTTGTCCCAAACAAGATTATACTTCTGGCTCCAGGTTCCTTTTTTATCAAAGGTTAGTGCATAGTGATCACCATCGTCTGCCATCTGCATCCAGTTCGTTACCATTTCTTTTGTGAGTGCTTTATACTTAGCAGCTGTTTCTTTTTCTCCTAATTGTTCAGCCATTTGCACATAACCACCCAATGCAACAATTGCTTTAGCTGAAAGATTTACGTTGCGTGCAAGATGCCCTGCAAAATCATCAGTACACAATTGATTGGCAGGATCAAATCCTTCTCTGCTTAAATATTCGGCCCAAACAGATAACGTTTTCCAATGCTTCTTTGCATAAGAAGGATTGCCTTCTGCTTTTGTAATGGCAGCTGCAAGAATGATCATATTACCGCTTTCTTCCACAGGCATGTCTTCTCCATAGGTTTGTCCATTTGCCAAAGGATATGTACCAAGATCGTGTGCTGCAAAAGGTTTTGTCCATTTGCCACTTTCGCTATAATAGAAAATGCCATTCATCATACCCTTCAACAATTCCGGGTTGTAAACAAGGAACATTGGTGCTGATGGATAAGTGATGTCAACCGTATTAATTGATCCGTTACTGAAATTTTCCTTCGATAAAAACAGGAGTTCACCTTGCGGACTTTTAACCAATTTGTGTGCTGCAATACTTTGCCTGTACACCATTTCACAAAGCTTTGCATAGTTTTCGCCGCCTGCATTTAATGCATCAGTGTAAATTGTTTTATTGATGGCAGCGCATTTCGCCAAAACAGTTGGATATTCTTTTTGCGCTGCAGTCAATAGTTGTTCCATTGATGCTGTTGCGCCTTGCTTCCACCAGGGTTTTAAATTTGTTCCAAAATATTGAACAGGTGTAAGATCATCATAACCGATCATTAGCATTTGTTCTTTTGCAATTGCACCGATCTTACCCATACGTACAACCGTATTTAAAAACAAATGCTTTCCGTCACTTGCTGACTTTGTTGGCACAGCAAATGAATTGGCAATGCCTTCTTCTTCAGAAACGTATTGTGTTACTGTTGAAGTTTGTTGAGCAGCGATGTACATGTAGCCCCAATCGATACGCAGGTCATCGCCTTTCTTTTGCAATACTGGTTGTGCAACGGTACCGGCTTTCATAATCGTTAAACCGCCGGAAGTATATTTTTTTGCTTCTACCGGTTGAGCAGCTGTATTGGTTGCAATATCAGTTGAAGCGCCCAGGTACAACTGCACATCATGTGTTGCAGCATCATTTGATCTTACTTTAGTGTTGATATAACTTACAGGCCGTGCAAGCAGGTTAAGATCGTTGATCAATAAAGGCGAAGTGAATGTGAGTGTAAGATCAACTTTGCCGCAGGTAAATTCGTAAATGGTTTGCGTAGCGTTGATCGTAACAGATTTTTGTTCTGCAACTTTCTGGGTTTCGCTTTGTGATGGTTTCACTTCCTGCACAATACCAGCATCGAGCCATTGGCCACCCGCTGTGTTTGCCACATGAATGGCCAACACATTCTTTCCTTGTTTCAGTTTTGCTTTTACGGCTTCGCTGACCGGCAGGTAGATGTATTTCCCTGTCCAGCCGATGGTTTTAAAAACCAGCTCACCATTGATGTACACTTCCACATTATCATCATGATGAAGTTTTACATATAGATCATTCAGATCGTTGTTGTTGATTGTAAATTCTCTGCGCAACCAAAGGTCATTTGATAACCACATGGTTTGTGCAGTGGTTTTATTATCGCCAAAAGCACCCTTTCCTTTTTTCCAGTTACTATCGTCGTACGAAAGGCTTGTCCATTCCCCTGTCGGGGTTGCTTCAGTGTAAGCAGCTTCGTAATACACTTCATCGGCCGCTGGTAAAATTTGTTTAAACTGTTTACCGGTATTTCCTAAAAAACGATACACATCTCCGTCAACTTTCAACATACCAATTAAAGAATGATCTGTACCTGTCCAGTGACGTGAAGGCGATTCTGTGAGCAAATCGGTATTAGACCATATACTGAAGTAGGGATCATGTGTAACCAACGGGTAAGCCGGTGCTTTTCTGTTTTGCCCCAAACCCACTAAACACAATAAGAGAACTGTAACTATTAATAAACCTGTTTTTTTCATTTTATACTATTTGAAAACACTATTCACAAACACATCTTAAGAAATAAAGAGGCCATTTAACCAGAGCTAAATGGCCTTGGTAACGATCAGTGCTAACTAAAGCAGCTGCTTACCTTTTACCAAAACTACTGCTGACTTTTTGGTTATATTAAACTACGTAAAATCAATATTAAAAAGTAAGCTTTTGTACAGGTGAAAATATCCTGTCTTCAACACCAGCGATCTTGATACCCACTCTCGCAAACACATAGTTCTGCGTAGGAACCATTGCAGGGATGGTCACCTGCATACTGATGTTATTCGGATCCGTAACATTAGCACCCGTAATAGTGGTAACTGCAATATTATCGGTGGCCGATACAAACTGCGTTTTGTTAATATAAAGACTAACGCTTTCAATATTTTTACCTGTTGCATCCACCACAATTTTTTCAGCTTTGAATGAACCGTTCACTTTACCTGCTGCTGCAGAAAACTGCGGCGTACGAATCATGTAATAAGGCGTTACTTCAAGATCGAGTGTTTGATCGCCATTTAACTTGATTAAAATACTATCAGGTGCACCTGATGTGGTTTGTTTCCATTTGAAAGGACCTTGACCGGTAGGTATAATGAGTTTGTATTCACCATTAAATAATTTGCAGGAGTAAGTTCCTTCCTGTGTAAATGATTGACGGATGGCACCCACTTTACCAAATCCAAACTGGTATAATTCAAATGGAACACGATCATACTCCACCTGGATAGCTTCACCCTGGTAAACGATCTTTCCTTTCAGCACAGTTGTTGGTTCCTTGTAATTATCCTTTTTACAGGAAACTGCTGCGATTAAGAAAGCCAGCAATCCGATATATTGAAATTTCATTTTCATCTTTTTGTTTTTTGTTGTTACATCAAAGTGAAAAAGTGAGTTGCATTTGATAACTGCATGAGAAAACTATTGAAAATACAACTCACTTAATTCGTTTATTGGTTAGGCTGCTTTACAATTTTTGGATTGTTAGCCCTGATATTATCATCGATAAATGAATAATAGTTGCCCAATTGAAAATTGTTTGCACCTGTTACCAACGTTGGGAGAACAATTTTATACAACCATTTACCATCGTTCGGATTTCCGGGATTGAAATATTTATACGCCCATAGTCCGTATGGTTGAGTATTACGTTTTGTTGCTTTACCAATATTTGTAAGCAGATCACTTACTGTCATTTTTGTTCCATCCCAAACCTGGTGAGCGATTCTCCAACGTTTACGGTCAAACAATACATGACCTTCAAATGCAAGTTCCACACGGCGTTCGTGAACAATGCGATCGAATGTAATATCGCCAGCTGCTAAAGGTGTTGTTAATCCAGCTCTTGCACGCACCTGGTTCATGTACAACGCTGCTTCTGCTGCATTACCCAATTCGAAAGCTGCTTCTGCTGCATTCAACAATACTTCAGCATAACGATAGCGGATGAATGGCAATTCACTGTTTGTACCACGTGATCCCGAACCAATGGCTGGATCTAAATACTTGCGGAGATAAAAGCCACTTTGTGCTGTAAACTCTTTTGCATTAATAGGGCCATCGAAACCAACTACCTGGCGTAAACCTGTTGTACCGGGTAATACTTTTTGTTGACCCCTGTCATCACCACTTATGATTGAACCATCAGCCATTTGATAACCGTTCCAGATATCAACTGTGCGGCCTTTGAATGCAGTACCGGGCAACATTACTGTACCTGCAAGCCTTGCATCTCTTCCTGCAAACGGATCTGTTTGATTACTGTAAAAGATCGGATTACCACTACCATCTGCAATTGCAATTGGTGCAAATGTGTTGTTGAGCAATTCAAATTCCTGAACAAGGTTAAGTGATGGGTTGATACGCCCACCTTCTTCCTCTTCAGCGCCATAACGTGGTTGATTCCAACCGGTGAAATAATGCACTTTACCACTCTTGAGTTTAAAATCCTCAATGAAAATGGTTTCAGGATTATTTCCTTTATCGATAAAGATGTTTGCAAAGTTTTCTGACAGGTCAGGTTTCTTGTTGTACAATGCATAGGCACCTGCAGTTCCATTGATGATCTCTTTTGCAGCGTTCAATGCTTTTGTATAATAAGCTGAAGCCATACTTGCAGGAATACCTACTTCACCACCTGCTAAGGTTACCGTTGGCGTATTCACACCATATTTTGCAATTGATGCAGCATATAGTGCGGCCCTTGCCTCCATAGCTAAAGCAGCACCTTTTGTTGCTCTTGCGGCAGTTGTTGCGCTTGATTTGTTATCAACAGGCAGATCATTTTTAATAGCTTCTGCTTCTGCTATAACAAAATCATACATTTCTGATTCTTTCGATCTTGGGTAACGCAGGTTCTCTGCTTTACCACTGAAATCGTACACCAGTGATTTTAAGATAAGCGGCACACCACCCATTCTTTTTGTTATTTCGAAATAATAGTTGGCACGCAGGAAACGACCTTCAGCTTTAAACAATGCTTTGTCGGCAGCAGAAATTGCAGTTGATGCTTCTAAACGTTCAAGAAACAGGTTTAGTTCCCTAACATATGCATAGTCCCAGTTGCCCCATTCGCCAAAGCCCCAGCTATTACGTTGCACAATGTTTGCCCGGCCATTTTCTGAAGGAAAACTTTCACTGAAATCTGCCATCGATGCCCAATCTTTCAACGTAGAAATATCCACCTGGCGGTTATACAGATCGGCCAGTACTGAAAGTACATTCACAGAATTTGAAAAGGCAAGATCAGTGGAGATGATGGAAGTTGGTTGAACATCCAGGAATTCGCTGTCTTTTTTGCAACTCGCCACTGTAAGCATCGAAGCTGCACCTATATATAATAATGTTCTTTTCATTTAAGTAAGATTGAATAATAATTTAAAGAGTGATGTTTACACCAACGTTCACAAATTTGTTTTGCGGGAACTGAAGACCATTATCGTCATTCACTTCCGGATCGATGCTGAATTTCTTTACATTATCAATAGAGAAAAGGTTATAAGCATTAATGTAGAAACGTGCTTTCTTCACTATTTTTTGTTTTGACATTAAGGAAGCAGGCAGTGTGTATGCAAGTTCCAACGTACGGGCTCTTAAATAAGTAACATTATGTGCCCAGAATGTTGAGCTGCGGTTATAGTTACTATGACCACCTTCGTTGTAACGCAGTGCAGGATAACGACCGGGGATCCATGCACTGTTGCGATCATAAATATCAGCTCTGTGCCACCTGTCTTCAAAAATTTTATTTAAGTTACCATCATTCTGGAATGCCCAACGTGTTTCCCAGTTCTGGAACCAGGTGTAACCAGATGCACCAGAAAAGTCTGCATGAAATTCAATTCCTTTCCATGCCACTGCAACGTTAAACCCAAAGTTGATGTTTGGTTGTGCACCACCACCATAACCAATAGGACGAACATCAAAACCATCAATTTTATTATCACCATTCACATCTCTGTAGATCAAATCACCAGGCAATAAAGTTCTGTTACCTTGTCCATCAATATTAACGGGGTGATTATTGATTTGCTCTTGTGTTTGAAACTGGCCATCGATGATGTATCCCCAGTCAATACGCTTTAACCTGTTTTCACCGGAGTTGCGGTATTGATCCCATGAGTTAAAGAACGTTGGATTATAACTGTCAAGGAATTTAGAACGTGTATAAGAAAGATTACCTCCCACCTGGAATTGCACGTTCCCAAAATTGTCGTTATAACTTAACGACCCTTCAGAACCATATTGAGCATCGTTGTTCAGGTTTTCGTTAGGTAATGCATAACCAATTTCTACCGGGATCAATACATCTGTACGTACCCCTCTTAAACCCGTTCTTTTCCTGTAGAAATAATCAAATGAACCAGTGATCTTTCCTTTGAATAAAACAAAGTCAGCACCAACATCTGTGATCTTACTGACCAACCATGAAATGTTTGTGGTAGGTGCGCCACGATCTCTTGAACCAATAACAGGAACACCACCAAGAATACCAATGCCTTGGTTGTAGTTATAACCTGCGAGGTAACTATAAGCACCAAGACCAAGTGCCGAACCATCATCACCCAACTGGCCATAAGATGCACGGATTTTGAAATCAGTTAATATCCTGTTGCCGCCAAGAAGTTTCTGCATAAAGTCTTCATCTGTTAATCTCCAGCCTACAGACACACTTGGGAAGTAACCTACCCTTTTATCAGGAGCAAAGAGATAAGATGCATCTCTTCTTGCAGATAATTCAAGGAAGTATTTGCTTGCAAAGTTGTAGTTCAAGCGACCGATATAACCAATACGTGCCTGGCGATCGTCACTATCCTGGTATTGATCTGCCGTTGCAAAATAAATAAGTGGCAATGCGTTGGTTGTTGGCACAGAGTGAATCCAGTTACGTAAACGTTGGTTCTTGATACGCTCTGCAACGAATGTGGCTCCTACGTTATGACGACCAAAGCTGTTGTTATAGTTCGCTTGTAATTGAGAAGAGATATTGATCTGTTTGATCTGTTCTCTTTCTCTCCATGGATTGATACTGCCACCGGTTCTTGTATACGAAGAATCAGAAGGTTTGTATGTGTAAGTATCGTATGTATACTCATGGTTATTAAACAGGTAATCTGCAATATAATAAGAGTATAAACCCCGCACGCTTAAACCTTTTACAAACGGCACCTGGTATTCAACCGTTGCATTTGTTTGCATTACACGCCAATCGTTGTGAAACTTACCGGCATTTTTATAGTTGAGGTATGCCCAGTTTGTTTCGTTATGCTTAATATCGTTAAGGTATTCTGGATTATCATTTGCATATGGGCGCTCCAATGGAGTGTTGCGGAGAATGGCGAAACGAGCTAACCAATAGTCATCACCACCTGGTACACCAGGATTATCTCTTGTTTCAATTCTTCCATTGAGTGCAAGACCTATTTTAAGACCATTTGCAATTTGTGCAGTGATGTTCGATTGCAGGTTTGTTCTTCCGAATTTATACTCACGACCTAATACAGAGTTTTGATACAATCGTGTACCAGATACATAGTAATTAAGTTTATCAGTACCACCTGTAAAATTGATGTTCACAGAGTTTAACGGAGCATTCTTTTTAATAATGAAATCTCTCCAGTCGAAACTCTTGTTATAGCCAGGTAATGAACCGTCTTTCCATTTATCTAATTCAGCTTGAGTAATGGCTGTGCTGCCATAACGGTTTACTTCAGCTTCTGCACGATAACGCTGATAGTCGTATGAGTTAGTCAATACGTCTGTAAATCTCGACCAGTTTTGTACGCCAGTGTAAGCATTAATGTTGATGGTGTTGCCAGAGTTGCGACGACCTTGTTTTGTTGTAACCACCACAACACCGTTTGCAGCACGCACACCGTAGATAGCTGCTGATGCATCCTTCAGGATAGTAATGCTTTCAATATCATTTGGTGCAAGGTTGTTAAACTGTCCTGCATCCTGTTGAATACCGTCAATAACATATAGCGGATCGCCCATGTTACGTATCTGGATGTTTGCACTTGCACCGGGACGACCATCAGGCATTTTAAATGTAACACCAGGCAACTTACCTGCGAGCCCGGAGCTTACAGTAGAACCGCCGTGTACACGATCCATATCTTTTGCAGTAATAGAAGAAATAGCACCGGTTAATGATTCTTTTCGTTTAGTACCATAACCAATCACCACAACCTCTTCCATACTCACCTTTTGTTGTTCAAGTGAAATAGTAAGACTTGTTTGATTTCCAACCGGCACTTCCAATGGTGTATAACCAACAGAAGTGATCACCAACACAGCTCTGTTGTTGGCTACAGTAAGTGTAAACTTTCCTTCTGCATTTGTAGTTGTGGCATTCTTTTTCCCTTTCTCTGAAACAGTCGATTGTGGAATAGCCGCACCAGTACTATCCCTTACAATACCCGATACTGTAACAGCCTCCTGTGCAAATGCACTGCAGAAGGCGAAAAGACTGAAGAATGTAAAAAGAAGGAATTTTTGTTTTTGCCTGAAGTTTATTGCAGTGTGGGCAATAAAAGGCATGATGCGTTTTTTGAAAAAACTCATACGGCAAGTAGTTATTAGTTAATAATGGTAAATCGCTATGAACTTAATTTGGCATTACAGCTACTTTAATTTCATTGTGTAAATTAAAACCATGTTTTCCCGACAGGTCATTCCACGTGTTTCATAATTTTTTCAAATTGTTTCATTTATTTTTAACAAATGTTACAGCAGTGTCTTGCCTCCTAAGCGGTGCAACCATATAAACTAACTACGCTATTGAAACAAACGAAACATATTTTATTAACGCTGCAGATTGTTACGGCTATCTTGCTTTTTTCATTTGAAGGAAACGCACAATCATATTCTTTCAGGCATTACCAGGTTGAAAACGGCCTTTCGCATAACATGGTTTTTTGCAGTGCACAGGATTCAACAGGTTTTCTCTGGTTTGGTACAAAAGACGGATTGAATCGTTTTGATGGCTACCAGTTTAAACATTACAATGTTCAAAACAAAGGCAACAGTATTATGCCTGCAATTGTAAATTGTCTCGAAGTTGATAAGCAAAACAAATTATGGGTTGGTACACAACGTGGCATTTATACATTCGATAGGGAAAAAGAAATCCTAGTACCTTTTATTGATACACTGGAAGTGATCAATGCTGTTTCTTTTGATAAACAAGGTCAGCTTTGGTTTATAGCTGCAGGTGTTTTGCATAAGTATAATTTCAAGGATAAACGGCTCACGAAGTTTGCTGAAGCTGATTATTTTCTTGCATCATCCATTTGTTTTACTCCCAATGGTGATGTGTGGGTTTCTTCAGTAAATGGTTACTTACATCGGTATAATCCATCAGCGAACAGCTTTACAGCGTTCAATATGTTTTCGCATTCGCCCTCTCCTTCCTCAACCTGGATACCAAAAATTCATTTTAATGGAAGAAATGGAATTTATGTTGGCACATCCATACAGGGATTAAAGGAATTTGATCTCGAAACACTTACTTACAAAGACATACTTACTTACAATCCTGATCGTACCGCTGTATTTGTGCGTGATATTGAACAACACACGCCCGATGAATTCTGGATAGGAACTGAATCGGGAATTTTTATTCTCAACACAAAAACAAACGAATACATCAACCTCAAGAAAAAATTTCTTGATGTGTATTCGCTTTCTGATAATGCGATTTATTCAATTTGTAAAGATCGTGAAGGCGGCATGTGGGCAGGCACCTATTTTGGTGGCATCAATTACTATTCAAAACAGAATACCGTTTTCCAGAAATTTTTTCCTGATCATTCTGCGACAGCCATCAGTGGAAATGTAGTGCGTGAAATATGCGAAGACAATAAAGGCAACTTGTGGCTGGGAACTGAGGATGCAGGTTTGAACAAACTTAATCCGGCTACGGGCGTTATTACGCAATTTCAACCGTCGGGCAAAAGCACCGACATTGCGTATAGTAATATTCATGGACTGTTGTTAAATGGAAACGAATTATGGATCGGCACATTTGACCATGGTCTTGATATCATGGATCTGAGAACGGAGAAAGTGATCAAAAGATATGGCTATGGTTCAGGCAGCCGTGATTTGAAAAGCAACTTTGTTGTAAGCATGCTGAAGAGCAAGGATGGAACTATTTATATCGGTTCGAGCAATTCATTATTCACTTATAATGAAAAAGACAAAGCATTCGATCTGTTAAATGAAGTTCCCTTCAATACATTTATATCCTCCCTCATGGAAGCAAGCGACAATACAATTTGGGTGGGCACACATCAACGTGGTGTTTATTATTTCAACAAGCGAACCGGTGAAAGAGGTCACATCGAAAACAATTCAAACAACAGTAGAAATTTACCTAACAATATTGTAAATGCACTTACGG
Organism: Lacibacter sp.; assembly: GCF_057361365.1. NCBI lineage: Bacteria > Pseudomonadati > Bacteroidota > Chitinophagia > Chitinophagales > Chitinophagaceae > Lacibacter > Lacibacter sp. The sequence continues at coordinate 177,656 of NZ_JBMQSG010000011.1, forward strand.
AGGATAGCGATCACAATATCTGGATTGCAACAGATGGGGGCGGTTTGTCAAAGCTCAATAAAAACAAAACAAAACTTACTTACTACAACACAAGTAACGGATTGCCCAGCAATTTTATTTTTAAAGTGCTTGAGGATAATAGTCGTAATATCTGGATTACTACCAGTCGTGGACTTGTACACCTGAACCCTTCCACATCAAAAATTACAGTGTATACAAAGGACAATGGATTGCTCAACGATCAGTTTAATTATAATTCAGGATTTAAAGACAGCACAGGTGCCATTTATTTTGGAAGCGTTAAAGGAATGATTCGTTTCCATCCTGATGATTTTGATAATGCTTCACGCATTGCACCAGTGTATATCACAGGTTTCCAGGTGCAGAATGAAGAGCAGGTTGTTGGCGCAAAGAATTCTTTCCTGGAAAAATCGATCCTGTTGACAAAAGAAATTGTATTGCCACATGACCGTTCTTCGTTCAGCATTGACTTTGCTTCGCTGAGTTATACTTCACCTGAAATGACTGAGTACAGTTACTTAATGAAGGGCGCCGATGAAACCTGGACCACCATTAAACCGAATCGTAAAGTTTATTTCAGTAATCTCTCACCCGGTAGTTATACATTCCAGGTAAAAGCATCTGTTGACAGTACGTTCACTACAGAGATAAAAGAATTGAAAATAAAAATTCTTCCACCCTTTTGGGCGACAAGGATAGCCTATATTATTTACTTCATTCTGTTTGCTTGTTTGCTTTATTATCTATTTCACATCTATCACATTTATAACGAAAGCAAAAAACGCAAAGAGATCTATGAAGCCAAGATCGATTTCTTTACCAATGTGGCACATGAAATAAAAACACCACTTACGCTTATAAAAGGACCTGTGGAAAACCTGATGGAGAAAGTAGATGAGATACCGGTTATTAAAGACGACCTGTTTATGATGAACCGCAATACCAACAGGCTGGTTGCTTTGATAACACAAATACTAGATTTCAGGAAAACCGAAACAAATTCGTTCAGGCTCGATTTTTCGAAAGTAAACATTACTGAACTCCTGAAAGATACCTATACTGATTTTGCAGCCGTTGCTAAAAAAAGAAACCTCCACTACAGCATCGAATTGCCGGAGAGTGATGTGTATCTTTATGCCGACGAAGAAGCATTGAACAAAATATTTTCAAATCTTGTTGACAACGCTGTGAAATATGCTTCACAAAAAGTGTTCATCCGTTTACTTCCACAGGAGAATAGCAAAACAGAATTGTCGGTTGAAATAGAAAACGACGGGCTTGCAATACCCGATGATATGAAGGAAAAAATATTTGAGCCTTTTGTACGATTAAAGGAAACGCAAAAAAGACAAGGCACTGGTATAGGACTGGCACTGGCAAAATCACTAACTGAATTACACAAAGGAAAACTCTTCTTGCGCACTTCAGCGGAAGAGCACAATATCTTTGTTGTTACCTTGCCCCTGGAAAATACTGCAAGCTGACTTTAACTTAATAACGAATAATATGTTGCCTCCCATTTTAGTTGTGGATGATAATGAAGAAATTTTAGACTTGCTTGAACGTTCGCTCAACAACAAGTACACTGTGTTGAAAGCTGAAGATGGTGAACAGGCATTATCTATTCTTAGTAAAGAAGCTGTTAACCTTGTCATAAGTGATGTAATGATGCCAGGCATTGATGGTTTTGAACTCTGCAAACGAATTAAATCCAATTTCGAATATTCACATATACCAGTGATTTTGCTCACAGCAAAAAATACTATTCAATCAAAGGTAGAAGGATTGGAGCTTGGAGCTGATGCCTATATCGAAAAACCTTTTTCAAAAGAACATTTACATGCACAGATCGCAAGTCTTATTGCAAACAGGAATATGATCCGTGATTTTTTTGCCAGTTCACCATTAGTACATATTAGAAGCAATGAACATTCAAAGGCAGATGAACGATTTTTGGAAGAATTGAATACTGCTATCTCCAGCAACATTGACGATGTTGATCTTGACGTAAACAAACTGGCTAAGATCATGAACATGAGCCGTATTACGCTTTATAGAAAGATAAAAGCCGTATCGGTATTAACACCTATTGAGCTCATTAACATTACAAGATTGAAAAAGGCAGCTGAATTATTGGCTGAAGGTCAGTACAAGATCTATGAGATATCTTACATGGTGGGCTTTAGTTCACAAAGCAATTTCTCCCGCAACTTTCAAAAGCATTTTAATTTAACGCCGAGAGATTATGTAACCTCAAAGCAGGCAGAAAGAAATAAACATTAGGTTTAATGCTTCGTGGCGATTTCTTTTTTCAGAAAATAGAAACTCTTCTTGTCTGCAACAGAAATATCAATGCCTGTCTTTTTATTCTTCTTAAAGCGAACTTTAATTATCGCTGTTCGTCTGGGCGCTGTAGTACTGTCGTTGAAATGCGTGTGAAGCACATACAGCAGGTTTCCTTTTTTGTCTTTAAAAAAATCTCCATGTCCGGTGCCATTTATTCCCAACAAATGCCTGCTGATGATCGGACTATCACTGCTTTTTTTCCATGGCCCATATGGTGAAGTGGCAGTAGCATAACCGACCGCATAATCGGGATTTCGAAAATCATTTGCAGTATAAAACATATAATACAGGCCCTTATGCTTAATAACTGTTGGGCCTTCTGTAACTGACCAGGGAACATTCTTTGTATTTTCCCACTGCTCAGATGCAGCAATACATTCTTTAACCGTTGATGGTTTAATAGCAGAAAGATCATCTTCCATTTCAGCAACAAAAATGCGATTGCCGTTTGTAAGACGCACATGATAGAGATATTTCTTGCCATCATCATCAACAAACAAATAAGGATCGATCTGTTTTACCGGTGCATCTAATTGCTTTTTGTTCTCTTGTTTAAATGGCCCGGCAGGGTGTATTGATCTTGCAATGGCAATGTTTTCATTGGCAACATAGGCCATGTAAAAACTATCTTTCTGTTGAAACACTTGTGGTGCCCAAAAACCTGACCTGCCAAATGCTTCACTCTTCTTTAATGCATAACCTTCTTGTGAAGTTGATTTTTTCCAATTCCTAAGATCTTTTGAGAAGTACACAACAAAACCATTATTCGAGTTTTCTTCTGTTGTACCATAGAGATAATACAGACCGTTGTAATTGAATATGCATGGATCGGCAAAGTAAATTGCAGTTGGATCTTTTACTGGCTGTTGTGCAACAGCAAATGAAAAATGAACTGTGAGAAAAGATACCAACAAAAGCAAGCGGGTGAAAAGGTGCATCATAAGTTTAATCAGCTATTTAGCAATTGCGGTTTTTCTTTGTACACTTTCCACAAAAATTCACCGAAAATGGTATTGGCCCATGCAAACCACGAACGTGTGAATTTCTTTGAATCATCCTTGTGAAATGCTTCGTGCATAAAACCGGTATCGCCATGCGATTGCTGCAACATGTCGACACATGCTTTGATTTCTTTTTCGTTTGAGCTCGTGAGGCCACGCATCACAATGCTCAATGGCCAGATCATATCCACACCCACATGCGGACCACCAATGCCCTCGCCTGCTTTTCCTTTAAAGAAAAAAGGATTGTATTCGCTCAGCAACAATTTTTTTGTGTTGATGTATACCGGATCGTTTGCAGCAACTGCTCCCAGGTAAGGCAACGACAAAAGACTCGGCACATTTGCATCGTCCATAATATTGAAACTGCCATAACCATTTACTTCGTACGCATACACTTTACCAAATTGCGGATGTGTAACAATGCCGTATTGCTTTATGGCTGTTTCCACTTCTGTTGCTAATGCTGTACATTCTTTTGCAAAAGCAGCGTCTTTATAAGCAGATGTAAAAATTTCGGCCATTTGTTTTAGGCTCACCACTGCAAAAAAGTTGGCAGGTATAAACAACGGGTAAATGGTTGCATCATCACTTGGCCGGAACATGGAGAAGATCAACCCAACTGGTTTTGCAGGATAACCATAACCACCCAGCGGCACACCATCGGTTGCCCAACTTGTTCTGCGTTCGAACTTGTACGGGCCTTTTCCTGTTTTACGTTGTTGTTCTTTAAATGTTTTTACAATCAAATGTGCAGCTTTATTCCAGCTTTCATCAAATACACTTGCATCGTTGGTTGCTTTCCAGTATTTGTAAGCTAACCGTACAGGGTAACATAGACTGTCGATCTCCCATTTGCGCTCATGAATACCGGGTTTCATTTCGGTATGATCGGTCTTCCACTCGCCTTGTTTTGTTTCATCGTTGTAAAATGCATTGGCGTATGGATCTTTGTTGATGCAAAACGCCTGCCTGTTAATTACACCGGCGATCAACTGTTGCAATGCTTTATCTTCTTTTACAAACGGAAGATAAGGCGATACCTGCGCTGTACTGTCACGCAACCACATGGCATCAATATCACCGGTGATCACATACGTATTTGGTCGACCATTTTTTGAGCTGTGATAAACAGTCGTATCTAATGTATTGGGGAAACAGTTGTTAAACAACCAGGTCAGCTCTTTGTTTTTTACGTTCGCTGAAAACTCTGCAATAGCTTTTTCAATAGCTGCACTTTGAAAATGACGTTTGTCTGCTGCTACACGTACAATGGGATATTCAACTCCGTTATTTGCAAAAGAAAAAGAAGGATGCAATAAAACACCTGCACCTGCAATACTCGTGTTTCGTATAAATTGTTTTCTGTTCATAGTTGTTATTTTGATAAAGAGAACGGCTTACTGTTATCGGCTGTGCCTCTTTTAAATTCGGGTTGACTGTTCATAACAAACTGCAATGTACCGCCATTCATTATATCTGCATACGTGAGCCAGTTCTGATCGAACGTTTTTCCATTGAGTGTTGCAGATTGAATGTAAATATTTTCTTTGCTGTTATTTTTTGCTTCGATCACAAACTGTTTTCCATTCTCCAACGTGATCGTTGTTTTCTGAAACACCGGACTACCCATTACATATTGATCCGTTCCTGGGCACACACTGTAAAAACCTAAGGCACTTAAAACATACCACGACGATGTTTGCCCTTGATCCTCATCGCCGGGATACCCATTCTCTGTTGAGTTGTACAATTTCTCCATTACATTTCTTGCATGGTATTGTGCTTTCCACGGCTCACCGCTGTAGTTATACAAATAAACCATGTGCTGTATCGGTTGATTACCGTGTGCATACTGTCCCATGTTGGCCATTACCATCTCTGTCATCTCATGGATCATGCCACCGTAAGTTCCAACCTTTACTGTATTAGGAACAGAGAAAACAGAATCAAGTTTTGTATTGAATTGTTTGTTACCGCCCATTAATTTGATCAAGCCTTGCACATCGTGAAAAACAGACCATACCCAATGCCACGCATTTCCTTCAGTAAAAGGCCCGCCCCATTCTACCGGATCGAAATTGGGAGCCCATTCTCCATTCGCTTTTCGTCCACGCATAAAACCTGTTGAAGCATCGTACACATTTTTATAGTTGTACATCTGTCTTGCAAAAATGCTTTGATAAAATTCGTTGCCTGTTGCTTTCGCTAACTGGTAGCCACAAAAATCATCATACGCATATTCCAATGTCTTTGCTGTTGCCTCACGCACTTCCGGATAAGGTGCATAACCTAATTGATAATATTGTTTCCAACCATCTCTTCCGTTGGCAGGTCCCCACGGACCTTTATTTGTTGCTTCGTTGAGATAAGCTTTTAATGCACGTTGCGGATCGAATGTGCGGATGCCTTTTGCCCATGCATCAGCCAATAACGAAATTGCATGATTGCCGATCATACTTCCACCTTCGCCTGGAAAACTCCACGATGGCAACCAGCCACATTGTTCCTGCGCATCGAGCAATGCCTGCATGTAGCGGCCATGCATTGTGGGATACATCAATGCATTCAAAGGAAACTGTGCACGAAATGTATCCCAGAAACCGGTATCGGTAAACATGTACCCTTTGTGAATTTTTCCGTCGTACGGACTAAAATAATATGGGTTACCATCTTTATCGTATTCATAAAACTGTCTTGCAAACAAACTCGCTCTGAAGAAGCAGGAATAAAAAGTTGCTTTCTGTTCTTCTGTTCCACCTTCAACCAAAATACGACCGAGATGTTTGTTCCATATTGCTGCAGCAGCTGCTTTGGTATCGTCTAACGTTTTGTGTGCACTTAATTCGCTGTTGAGATTATGAGCAGCCTGTTCGGGGCTGATGTACGATGATGCTGTTTTCACCTGCACCACTACGCCTTTTTTGAATTCGATGTATGCACCAATGCCACCGCCTTCACCTTCTGTTTTAGCAGCACTGATGCTGTTATTACGATTTTCCCATGTGCCATAATCTACAAAAGGCTCATCGAAATGAATTTCGAAATAATTTTTAATGAGACTGCCTTTGTTGTTCTTGTTATTACTTACATAACCGGTGATCTTTTGTTCTTTCGGCCATATCTTAATTCCGCTGAAACCGGTGTAACCATCCAGCACCAGGTAACTCGCTCCTGTTTTTGGAAAACGAAAACGCAAATGTGCGCCACGTTCTGTTGGCGACATTTCTGCAACAATACCATTATCGAGTTTTACTTTGTAATAATGTGGCTTTGCAATTTCATTTTCATGTTTAAATCCAGTTGCACGTTCATCTTCATTTACAATCAACTTTCCTGTAACCGGCATAAACGAAAACACACAATAGTCGGTTGTCCACGAACTGCATTGATGCGCTTGCTGAAAACCACGAATAGTTGTTTTGAAAAACTGGTACTTCCATCCATCGCCGTTCTTACCTGTTTGCGGCGTCCATGTATGCATAGCAAAAGGAAATGCAGTGGTTGGATACGTATTGCCCCTTGTTAATTCATGTTTTGAATTGGTGCCTTGCAATGTGTTTACATAATTCACCAGTTCTTTTTGTTGTGCTGTTGCACAAACTGCCATAACATGTACAAGGAGTATTAAGAAAAAACGATCAGCGCTCATCGTTGCTAATTTAATGATGACTTTTAGTTAGAATACCTTTCTGTTGGAGCCATGCAAAGCGTGCAAGTATTTCCAACATGCCGCCATGTTCTACAAGATCAAGCAAATGATCCTTCTGAAAAAGTCCTTGCCCGTTCCTGTTGTTGGAAAGTGCGTGATCTAAACATTGCTGAAAACCTTTGATATACTTTGTGTCTTTATTATACTTTAATAAATGCTGATAACCCCGCAGCAACACCGCATTGAACCAGTAGTTGTCTTTGAATTTTCCGCTACCATAAAAGAAACCGAGCGAACTGTCTGCAATAGCAGTTGCTTCCTGCAAATACTTTTTATCACCCGTACATTCATACAAATAAATACTTGACTGCAGCATCGTACCCGTGTTGTAAGAAAAAGTCCATGTGGTGATCTTGCGATTTTTCACACTCATGTTATCATAATACAAACCCGATGGCGCTTTCAGTGTTTTGTTTACCCAGTTGTATAACAACAGCGCTGTATCGAGATACGTTTTTTGTTTTGTTGCCTGGTATAATTGAAGCGCCAGAATAATTCCCGGCCCATTAGAGCAGGTGTTCTTCGATACTTTCTTGTTTTCCTGCCAATACAAACCACCGGTGAGTACAGTATCGAAGCCCGTCATCATGTAGGTATAAATTTCTTTGCCAATGTTGAGGTGTTGCAGTTCTTTGTTTATGCTATAAGCATCCATCGATGTAATACCGATCCACTGGTTATCATCATAAAATCGATCCCCACCTTTTAATTTCATGATGTATGATGCATAGCCGGGAGCCGGTGGTGCAGGATCGTAATAATCACGAATAATGCGTGACATGGGATGCATGAGATCAGTACCCTTCTCAATCTTTTCAATTTCATGCACTGCCTGGTACATGGCACAGATGGGCCAGAGATACGAATAAGCATTATCGTTTGGCTTAGGCGACACCACTTCCTTGTAATACCCTGCTGTACTATCGTAAAAGTTCTTTTTAATAGCAGCCTGCAGCTGCTTCATTTCTTTGTAATAGTTACTTTCCTGTGCAGGCAAAGATTGGTTAATGAAAAAAGCAAGAGTGAGAGAAAGAATCAAATAGTTCTTCATCATGATAAATTTTCTAGAAGCAAACTAATAAGAAAAAGTGTATGGCCGACAACATCAATACTTAACCAAATGTTATTGACGATGCATCAGCCTTACACTTCCTTACGTTATAAAACACGCCAGTGACTATTATTGCTTGCTCATGGAACCTTTCATATCCAGGTTAATTTTGTATAATTGCTGATGCAGTTGAAAAAGTTTGTCAACAGGCATTTTTATTTGTTTACGGTCATAAGTTAAAATGCCGTTGGTTTCAACTTCCACATCGGTTGTTTGGGTGTACACTGCTGCAGACAATCCTTTTTTGATAAGTGCAGGGATACGATTTACAAACTCAGCATACCTGTTCCATAACTCGGTATTGTTTTTAAAACTCTGGTAGCCCCAGTTATTTTTTTCCTGCCATGTATGATTCTCAACCGGCAAACCTAAACCACCGAACTCACCAAGCACCAACACAGTTGTTTTACCAAACATATCAGGATGTGGCATTAAGGGCTCAGGATAATTGTGCAGATCGGTTATATGTCCCACATCTTCAAAGTTGCCACCACTTGCAGTGTTCACTAAACGTGAAGGATCTTTTTGCATCGTCCATTCAACGATTTCTTTTGTTTTAAATTGACCCCATGCTTCGTTGAAGGGAACCCAAACCACAATGCTTTGGAAATTGTGCAGGTCCTGCATGATCTCTGTCCACTCTGTACGGAAGATCGATTCTGATTCTGCAGTACGTTGCTTATCACTTGCACGTCCGTAAATGCCGGGACGACTTTCCCAACGATTACCAAGATCACCACTAGGCATATCCTGCCACACTAACATTCCCATCAGGTCACAATAGTAATACCAACGTGCAGGTTCAACTTTCACATGTTTGCGGATCATGTTAAAGCCCATCTCTTTTGTTTTTTCAATATCGAATTTAAGGGCTTCATCAGTTGGTGCAGTATATAAACCATCAGGCCACCATCCCTGGTCAAGAGGGCCGTATTGAAATACAAACTGATCGTTTAGTAACATACGTTGCATGCCACTTGCATCAGCCTTCATAGAAATTTTGCGCATGGCAAAATAACTTGTTGCTTCATCAATGGCTTTCCCCTTGCGAAGAATCGTATACTTTAAATTATAGAGAAAAGGATTTGTTGTTGACCATAACTTAGGATTAGCAACAGCCAATATAGCTTCGCCATTTGTAACTGTTTGCTCAGCTATTTTTGTTGTACCGTCCCATGCACTCACAACAAGCTGATCGCCGGGTTGCATATTCTCCAGCTTTGCAGTTACATGCAATGATTTTCGATCGACATCAGGCGTTTGTTTTGTTTCAGCAATATAAGTTGAAGAAACAGTTTCGGCCCAAACTGTTTGCCAGATGCCTGTTACCGGTGTATACCAGATGCCATGCGGATTTTTCACCTGCTTACCTCTTGGCTGAGGACCTTCATCACTCGGATCCCAAACACGAACAGCAATATCCTGCTTTTTGCCTTTCTTTAATGCAGATGTGATATCAAATGAAAACGGGTCGTATCCACCTTTGTGTGTGCCCACCTCTTTTCCATTTACAAAGACAGTGCACTCCCAATCCACAGCACCAAAGTGTAACAATACATTTTTATTTTTTGTTGACGTGATCGTTACTGTTCGTTTATACCAAAGCACGCTGTCTTTTCCCACTGTTTTACCAACCCCTGATAATGACGATTCAACAGCAAACGGAACAAGAATATTTCCTTGTGATGCTGCAGGAATGCTTTGCTCTGTTTTTGGCAGAATAGCGTAATCCCACATCCCGTTAAGATTTGTCCAGTTAGTTCTAACGAGTTGTGGTCGTGGATAATCAGGTAATGTATTAGCAGGATTTACTTTGTCAGCCCATGGAGAGCTGATCTTTCCGGGAACTATTTTCCATTGCTGGGCATAGGTAAAATGCGCAGAAAGAAATAAAAGGATGGCAAGCGATTTTTTCATAATCAAAAAATGTGTGAAATAAAGTTAAGCGATCAAACAATGCAGATCTATCGACTGCAAAATACCCGCATCAATGTTTCTCAATTATCTCAAATGTTTCTAAAGTTTGTAAATGTGTTTCATCAAAGGTATTTCAAATGCAATCGATCAGTGTTTTAAGCTCCGTATCAATTTATGGTTTAGGTAACACAGCATGTGTTAATGCCCAGTTGCGCCATTTCACAGAAAGTTTCTTAACAATTTCCGGATATTTTTCCGACAGATCATTTAATTCTGTTTCATCTTCATCCATATTATATAAACGCCACGTTGTATCACCGGCTAATGAAACGAGTTTCCACTTTGCATCACGCACATATCTTGCTTTAAAATGTTCGTTGTACAAAACCCGGGGCTGCAGTTTTGCTTTTGTGTTAAATGCTGGCACTAAACTAATACCACTGTAAGCTGTTATAGTATTGCCTTTAAATGTTTTTGGATACTCAGCAGATGTAAGCTGCAGGAAGGTTGGCATGAAATCCATGACATGTCCCACCTGGTCTGAAAAGCTTCCTTTGTTGCTGATACCTTTTGGCCAGAAGGCGATCATAGGTGTACGCACACCACCTTCATACGATTGTTCTTTTGCAAAACGATACGGAGTATTGGCTACATTGGCCCAACGATGACCAATAGACGCAAACGAAGTTTCAGGGCCTGGTAATACATCTTTGTTTACAGGATAGAAAATAGTACGGCCATCTCTTGTTTGGTTGGGGCGATCGAAGCCGGGACCATACCTTGCACAGTCTTCGGGGCTTGCACCATTATCACTTAAAAATAAAATGACGGTATTATCAAGCTCACCGGTTTCTTTTAATGTGTTGATGATGCGACCAATGCCCTGATCCATTCTGTCGATCATTGCCGCATGCACGGCCATTGCATGTGCATCCCAGTCTTTTGTTGGATTGTTTTCCCAATTGAGATCGTTATTAATTCTTGGAGAAAGTTTCGTTACTGTAGAATCGATCAACCCAAGCTTTGCCATTTTTTTGTAACGTGCTATACGAATTGCATCCCACCCTGTTTCGTATGTTTGCTCGTACTTTTTAATATCCTCCGGCAATGCATGTAAAGGCCAATGCGGAGCTGTTTGTGCAACATAAATAAAGAATGGCTGTTCACCTTTGCTAAACTGCTTAATATAAGTTACAGTCGTGTCATTGATCGCATCTGTATGATAGTAACCGGCCGGCACTTTTGCTACAGGCGTTGTCCCGTTTACCAAACTGAAGGGATCGAAGAAATCAACTACACCAAAAATATTTCCATAGTATTTTTCAAAACCCCTGCTTGTTGGGTATTGCTCAACTGGTGAAAAGAATGGATGCGATGTTTGATGATTGAGCCATTTTACCTGCTCCTCTTTTGTGGGTTGTTCAATGGTATTCGACACATGCCATTTACCCGTCATAGCTGTGCGGTAACCCGCTGCATACAATACTTCGGCAACTGTAACGGCATTAGGCGTAATAAATCCACGATAACCTTCTTCTTTACGGGGCGTAGTCATTTCACCAATGCCTGCCTGGTGATTGTATAAGCCTGTAAGTAACGAAGCTCTTGTTGGGCAACAGCGTGATGTATTATAAAAATTACGGAAGCGAACACCGTTTGCTGCAAGATAATCGAGGTTGGGTGTTTGTATTTCGCCGCCATAACATCCAAGATCAGAATAGCCGAGATCATCGGCCATGATGAGGATAATGTTTGGTCGCTTCTTGTATGCAGATTTTATTGCTGACTTTTGTGCATCTGCTGCATTTGCCAGCAGTAGAAATGTAACTACTATTGAAATTTGGAAAAATGGCTTCATGTGAATCATCCGTTAGAAAATGGCTTGTGTTCTTTGTTTCAAACACAAAACAGATCGTTTGATGTAAAGCACCTTAAAACATTTCGCATCACTTATTCCTGCTGTTTCAATATTTTGCCGTTCTGTTTCAGTTGCAGGAAAAACCTGCATCGTTTTGTTATCCAAAACAGCCTACGGCGTAAGTTCGTTATTTAATTTTTATTACCATTTTATCCAACCCGATTGAATTATTTTTATACAGTCTTGACGCATTAAAAAAACAGATATGAACAAAAAACAACTCATTGCAGCATCGCTACTTTCTATAAGTATGTTCTCAAATGTTTTTGCTCAGCAAACAAAAAAAGAACAATCAGGCAACCCTTTATTTAAAGGATGGTATGCCGATCCGGAAGCGATCATCTTTGATAAACAGTACTGGATCTTCCCGACTTATTCTGCGCCTTACGGCAAGCAGGTTTTCTTTGATGCATTTTCATCGAAAGATCTTGTTAACTGGACAAAGCATGAACGCATTGTGGATACAGCTGTAATAAAATGGGCCAAGCGTGCGGTATGGGCTCCTTCAATCATTAAAAAGAAAAACAAATACTTCTTATTCTTTGGTGCCAATGATATTCAGAACAACAATGAATATGGCGGCATTGGTGTGGCTGTTGCAGATAAACCACAAGGACCATACAAAGATCATTTAGGTAAACCGCTCGTTGATAAATTTTACAATGGTGCACAGCCTATCGATCAGTTTGTGTTTCATGATAAAGACGGCAAGTACTATCTTATTTATGGAGGATGGCGTCACTGCAATATTGCACAACTGAAAGATGATTTCACAGGATTTATTCCATTCAACGACACAACTACGTTTAAAGAAATTACTCCTGAAAATTATGTGGAAGGACCATTCATGTTTATCCGCAATGGGAAATATTATTTTATGTGGTCGGAAGGTGGATGGACGGGACCGAACTATAGCGTGGCATATGCAATTGGCGATTCGCCTTTTGGACCATTCAAGCGTGTTGGAAAAATTTTACAACAAGATCCCAAGATCGCTACAGGTGCCGGGCATCATTCTGTGATCAATATTCCCGGAACAGATGAGTGGTATATTATTTATCACCGTCGACCGTTAACGGAAAAAGATGGCAACTCAAGAGAAACCTGTATTGAATATTTATCGTTTGATGAAAATGGATTTATTAAGCCTGTTGTCATAACAAATGAAGGAGTGAAAGCAAGAAAGATAAAATAAAAACGAACGGCAACTGGAAAGTTGCCGTTTTTCTTAACTGCTGATGCTTAACTCTAAAACGCTTGCTGCTTGCGTTATGCCTGCTCGGTTAGAAAACACTGCAGGATTTATTTCTCAATAATCATTTGCTATGTTTGTTCGTCATCACAAAAACAACTTCACCACCATTCATTAAGTCTGCATGTTTTAGAGCAGTTCCGGTTAATGCTTTCCCATTAATCAGAACCGTTTTTACATACATATTCTTTTCACCCTGGTTCTGCACTGTAATCTTCAATTGTTTTCCATTCTCTAAATTGAATATTGCATTGTTTACGATCGGACTGCCGATCTCATATTCATCCGAGCCAGGAGCAACTGGATAGAAACCGAGTGAACTGAAAATATACCACGCACTCATTTGTCCGCAATCATCATTGCCACCCAACCCATCAACAGTTGGTTTGTATTGATTGGCTAAAATGCGGCGGATCAGCTCCTGTGTTTTCCAGGGCTTGCCTGCAAAATTGTATAAATAAGCTACGTGATGCGCAGGTTCGTTGCCATGTACATAAGTTCCAATAATTCCTTCACGTGTGATGTCTTCTGTTTCTGCAAAATATTTATCGGGCAAATACATGGTGAACAACGAATCCATATTGGCTAAAAACTTTTTCGTGCCACCCATTAATGTAATCAGATCAGTTGGATTGTGCGGCACAAAGAAACTGTAGTTCCATGAGTTGCCTTCGATCAATCCTTGTCCATGTGTACTCAACAGATCGGCATTGGGTAGGAAGTTGCCATTTGCATCTTTGCGTTTTACAAAACCATCTTTATCGAATACATTTTTGTAATTGGCTGAACGTTTGATGAACTCATCATACACATCCATACGCCCCACTTTCTTTGCCAGTTGTGCAATGGCCCAATCATCATAAGCATATTCCAACGTATTAGAAATTGATACGCCTGATTTTTCCGTTGGGATATAACCATACTTGATGTACTCTCCTATTCCTTCGTAATTGCTGCGGCGTGCAGTGGCAATACATGCATCTAACGCTGCACTTGCATCCACATCGGTTGTGCCTTTTACAATTGCATCAGCCAATACTGCTGCACTGTGGTAACCACTCATGCACCAGTTATCGTTGGCGTAATGGCTCCAGATGGGCAGCATATGCAATGCACTTTGGTTGTAATGCGCCATCATCGATTTCACCATATCGCTGTTTCGTTTCTGCTGCACAAGATTGTACAACGGATGCAATGCACGATAGGTATCCCACAACGAAAACGTGGTATAGTTAGTAAAGCCCTCTGCTTTATGATTGTTCTGATCAAGCCCACGGTATTGCCCATCTACATCCATGAATGTATTTGGCGCAATAAACGCATGATACATGGCCGTGTAAAAATTCTGCTTCGTTTCCTGGTTTGCATCGATCTGAATGCGTTGCAATTCTTTCTCCCACTTTGCACTTGCTTCAGCAACTGTTTGTTCAAAATTCCAATGGGGAATTTCAGTGCGCAGATTGAGCAATGCGCCTGCAGAACTTACACCCGACAACGCAAACTTCATCTTCACTTTTTCATTAGCCTTTGTATCGAAGTTAAAATAGAGTTTTAACTGACGACCTGCGAGATCTGGAAAGTTTTCTTTCTGGTTGAACTTGCGCCAAAAGCCGCCATACATTTCCTGCTTTTCGTTTACACTGCCATAACTTTTAATTGATTTTGAAAACGTAATAGCGAAATAAACAGTTCTTGTTCTTGCCCAGCCCAATGTTTGGCGATAACCGGTAATCAGTGTGTCGTTTTCTACACGCACAAACGTCCACACATTTTTTTCGGGATAATTGTAAATGCCATGCACCATATCGAGGATGATATGTGCATCGTTTGCTTCCGGAAAAGTATATTGATGAAATCCTACCCGCTCAGTAGCGGTCAACTCGGCTTTTACTTTGTAATCATCCAACACAACGCTGTAATAACCGGGACTTGCTTTTTCTGTTTCATGACTATAAGCAGAACGGTAACCACTGCGTGACACAGTTGCTACACCGGGATTCAATTTCAACGCACCGACTGTTGGCATCACTAAAAAATCACCCAGATCTGAATGGCCAGTGCCGCTGAAATGTGTATGACTAAACCCAACAATTGTTTTATCAGTGTATTGATAACCTGCACAATACTTATACATGTTGGGATTGTAACGTCCTTTATCTAAATATTGTAAAGTATCTGTATCAGGGCTCAACTGCACCATTCCAAACGGTACCGTAGCACCGGGAAAGGTATGTCCCATTTTCGCCGTACCGATCAACGGATTTACATACGACGTTAACTTTGTTTGTGCAGATGCAGCTGCTGTTATTCCCAACGCCACAATCCATGCACTTGCTTTTATTTTATTCAACATCTTCATCATTCTAATTGTAAGTGATCTCAACTTTGGGACTTGCACTATACTCTGTCCATAATTCATCCACTGTTTTCCCTGTGTTTGTTTTCCAGAAATCAGCAGAGTATTTATTTGTACGTGCAGCATCATCTAATTTCACCACAAAATCCTTTTGGTATTTCTGTGTGATCCATAAAAGGAAACGTGCAGTAATGCGGTAGGCACTTTTATAACTATGTGTTGCCTGCAACTCAGGCATCGCCCATTTACCTTTTACATTATTGATTCCTTCTGTTGCACGCACATAATCTGCAATGCCTTCTGTAACCCAACCCGGTACATTATTGAATTTGTAGGCCTGCGTTACGTGCATCAGTTCATGTGTTACCACATCAATGTCTTCGGGGTTTTTATGAAACCATGCCGGGTTGTACACAATGCGGTTGTCTGCAGTTGTAACAGCTACTCCATCGTATTTCGGATCGATCACAAAGTTGATCGCCTTCTTGGCATTGAGATTATACTTCTGAATCAGCTTTGGATATTGCAAAAAGAATGCATCGATCATTCGTTGTTTGAATTCCTTTGTCAGGCTGCTTTCTTCATCGATCATGTAAAGTGTTAGACCATTCTTTGAGATTGTGTCAGGCTTTGCAGGTAAAGTAATGGTTGATAAACCCGGAGGCTGAATACCTTTCACTTTATCAAAAAGTGCTTTTTCATCTTTTGAAAATGAATATGGCAGATCCGATTCTTTAGTTACTCTTGCTTTTTCAGGCGTGCTGCTCATGTTTAGCGCAAACGTTCCGCCTTTGATCACATCAAAATAAGAAAGCCATGTTTTGCTGTAAGCTGCGCCATTCAATGTTTGTGTTTTTACATAACGGTTACTTGCACTGTTAGCCGGGGCATTTATCACAAATTTCTTTCCGTCTTCAAACGTTAAGGTTGCTTTCTTAAACAATGGCGCACCTATTACATACTGATCGCTTCCCGGGCAAACAGGATAAAAGCCCATTGCTGAGAAAATATACCAGGCTGATGTCTGTCCATTGTCTTCATCACCACAATAACCATCGGGCGTTGGTTTGTACAAACGATTCATTGCTTCACGCACCCAATATTGTGTTTTGTACGATTCACCTGCATAATTGTAGAGATAGATCATGTGTTGAATCGGCTGGTTACCATGTGCATACTGCCCCATGTTAGCGATCTGCATTTCACGGATTTCATGAATGGTACCACCGTAGTAACTATCATCAAAAATTGGAGGTAATGAAAACACAGAATCGAGCATGTTTGCAAACTGTTTACGTCCGCCCATCAGGTTTGCCAGGTTGTCAATATCATGAAACACACTCCATGTGTAATGCCAACTGTTGCCTTCGGTAAATGCATCTCCCCATTTCAACGGATTGAATGGTGCCTGGAAATCGCCTTGTGCATTTTTGCCACGCATCAGTTTATGTTGTTGATCAAAAACATTTCTGTAGTTAAGTGAACGCTGTGCATACAACTCAATTTCAGATGTAGGACGACCAAGCTTCTGCGCCAGTTTGAAAATGGTGAAATCATCGTATGCATATTCCAATGTACGTGCAACATTCTCATTGATCTTTACATTGTAAGGCACATAGCCAAGTGCATTGTAATATTTTACACCATAACGCCCTACCGCATGCATTGGCCCTTCATTGTTGGCACCGTTCAATAAGCCTTCATACAATTTATTGATATCAGCAATCTTTGCGCTTTTCAAATACGCATCTGCCACAACAGAAGCTGAGTTATTTCCAACCATTATATCTGCAAACCCGGGACTGCTCCATTCAGGAAGAAAGCCACCTTCTTTATATGCATTCAGCAAACCTTCCTGCATTTCCTTGTTTACAGATGGATACATCAAATTGAGGAATGGATACAATGCACGGAACGTATCCCAGAAACCTGTGCCGCCATACAAATAACCTTTTTCGGTTTTTCCATTGTATGGACTGTAGTGCACAATTTCTCCAGCCGCATTTTTCTCGTACAGTTTGTTCGGGAACATCACTGCACGATAGTAGCAAGAGTAAAATGTTTTCAGTTGTTCTTCAGTTGCACCTTCTACCTGTATTTTACCCAATACATCATTCCACAGTTTTTGTGTTTCTGCTTTTACAGCATCAAATGTTTTGTTGCCCACTTCATTTTTCAAATTCAGTTCGGCTTGTTCAATACTGATGAATGAAGATGATGTTTTAACAATCACCTGTTGATTTGCTTTGCTGATGTTGAAACCAATTACTGCGCCTGTGGTATCAGCTTTAACTTCCAGTCCATCTACATATGCATCCTTCGACCAAACTTTTTTAAACGTAAACGGAGTATTGAACTGCAATACAAAATAGTTGGCAAAATTTTTCAATCGGCCTCTTGCATGGTACGTGCTGTAACCAACGATCTTGTTTTCTTCGGGAATAATCTTAATATAACTACCTCGGCGGAAACCATCCACCACTACAAATGCACTATCCGTTGAATGATAAGTGATGCGAAAAATTGCTGCACGTTCTGTTGGAGTGATCTCTGTTGTGATATTATGATCGGCCAGGTACACACTGTAGTAATGCGGCTGTGCCACTTCTGTTTTATGTGTAAACCAACTTGCTCTTTGTTCCTGTTTAAAAACGGATCTTTTTGAAACGGGCATAATTGAAAACAAGCCGTAATCATTCATCCATGGTGATGGCTGATGTGTTTGCTTAAATCCACGGATCTTATCAGCTGTGTAAGTGTATTGCCAACCATTTCCATTCTCGCCTGTTTGCGGCGTCCACATATTCATTGGCCAGGGAGTTCCAATTGCCGGGTAGGTATTACCATTCGACAAATCAGGTTTCGATAATGTTCCCATCAGCGGATTTACATATTGTACTAGATCTTTCACCTGGGCTGATACTGCAGCTGCACATGACAGGGCTATTGCCGCTATCGCTATTTTTCTTTTAAACATGTTGAAGTTGATCCTTTAATTGTATTGCGAAGTAAAATTATTTTTCAGAAGAAATGCATTGATTGTTACCAGAATGTATTCAATATGTTACAGACGGAAAATCTGTTTTTGCTTTATTGAACTGAGTTTCCCATTCTGCAGGCCAGCCAAAAGCTGTTGTGGCAAGCGGTTTTAAATTTACACCTGCTGCCCCACTCCAAAAATGAATAAACTCACCCCAGTTCATGTCTCTCGAGTATTGCCGGTTTCCATCTTTGGGGAAATTAGCTTCAAGCAGCTTAAAAAATTTATTTAATACAGCGCTATTACCATATTGATTGTAGATTGGGTAAAACCAATTCTTAAACCACTGTGTATTGGTTTGAGGAAAGTTATCTGTTGTAGTCATCATCAGGTTATACCAACGATCAGCATCTGCAGTGCGACCGAGTCCACGGTAAACGTCGTAAATATAAATTTCCATCCATTTGCTGTCTCTCCAAATGGAAAATGCAGGCGAGCCCTTTGCGTTATTATTTGCACTTTCTACTACATGTCCTACTTCATGTGTTACAAGATCCAAATCGTTGCCGGTTCCGCTTGTCCATGCGTTAAGACTTGATGAACCACAGTCAATCACATTTTTATTATCGTGGCGGTTACTGTAATAATAACCCGGATGGCCACCACTATATTTACCGGCATGAAAAATGGCATACAGTCGCTTATCGGTTCCAAATTCGTAACCGTAGGTTTTTCTTGTGTACTGCCACACTTCTTTTACAAAAGTATTTGGCCATGTAATACTTTTCTGCACATCATTGTCAAAGTAGACAACAAGTGATGTGTCATAATAGACCCTTGAAATTAATTGTGTATGATCGAACCAATGTTCCTGCCAGGTTGATGCGGGTACATCATAATTAATAACTGGCGGAGGTATTGTATCTGCCGTTTGTTTCTTTTTGCAACCCGATATCAATAAGCCAACTGCCGACAAAGCCATCATCATTCCGCTTGCGAGCATATTCCGTTTCATTGTTTTATTTGTTTGCCTGAACTTTTTCCGTGCAGTTGGTTTTATTGATACAAAATCATCCTGCATTCATCTAAAAAAAAGAGCTGCAGCAATCAGTTGATCAACTGCTGCAGCTCTGTTGAATTATTCGTACCTGATCAAACGCCACTCACCTATCTGCACAAGCGAGCTACCGTTGTTTGCCGTCATAAATATTCTGTAATAAGAATAAGGCTGCGGTGTTCCCGGAACTTCAAAACGTCTTGTTAGATAGCGTGCTGAAAACATCTCGCCGGTACGGGTATCAATATCAACCCATGTTGTATTGTCGGTCGATCCCTGGAGTTTCCAATCTTTCATATCACGGGATGCAGCATCATTTGCAGATGTGATCGTATACGCACCAACTGCAACCGGCGTTGCAAACTGAAGCTTAAACCATGCACCACCATTAGTAGCAAGGGCTGTAGTCCATGATTGAAACAGGTATTTCGTGTTAACATCATTATCGGTGAGCTTGGGTGAACCTTCGCCAGCAGCAGAGCCACCGTCGTTTTCATTGCTCACTGACAATGTACCAAGCCCTGTAACATCAATTGATTTTTTCAGCAATGTATCGAAGCGGAAATAGGTTGTTTGTAATGTTGAAACAATTTCTCCGCTTGTAACGCTGGATAGAGTGATGGGCAATATATAACGAACACCCGGCGTAACTGTATTTGTTTTTACAGTTAATGTTAATGGTGTTGAACTTGTTGCACCCGATGGAATAACTGAAGTTAAACCTGATAGTTCGTAACTGGTTGCAGGTAACAATGTATAGTTTGTTCCGTTTGCAGTATTATAAGCAGCCACTTTTGCAGCATCAACAACAAATGAAACATTGTTATCCGAACCGGCAAATTTTACACCACCATACGCTGCACCAAATACAAGTTCTTGGCGTGTGTTGGTTGATGTAAATAAAAGATCCGTCTTAGCTCTTGTACCAACAGCCTGTGGCATATAGACAGAACCTTCGTTGGCCAGCTTCACTTCTTCCGGCTTGTTACAGGAAGCTATTGATGCTGTTATTAACATCGCTCCTATGAATTTATAGAGATTATTTTTTTGCATCTTAGTTAATATGAGATGATGAATAGAATGAATTACCAACCTGTGTTTTGTTTAATGAGTGGATTTTTCAACACTTCATTTGCAGGAATTGGAAACAGGTAATCTCTCTTGCGGAAAGTTCTTGTCTCCAACAACGTTTTGGTATAAAATGCTGTACCATTCTTTGTTCTGTCCATACCGTAAAATGGACCGGCATCTGTTTGCTCTGCTATCTTCCATCTTCTTGTTTCGAAATAGCGAATGTTTTCAAACGCAAGCTCTACTCTTCTTTCTGCACGAATAGCTGCACGCATTTCGGCCTGGTTCGCAGGAACAGCCAGTGGATTAACACCTGCTCCATACTGCGCCACACCTGCACGTTCACGAATAAAGTTGAGATACTTCAAAATATCTGCATCCGCAGGGTTTGATTCATTCAATGCTTCTGCATAATCAAGATAGATCTGGCCTAAACGTAAATACAAACTACCTCTTGCATCATCCGTATTAGCAACACCTTTGCGAATGATATAACCTGTTGGCGACACATCCGATGTACTTTGTGCAAGACCTGAATTACCTGAAAATTCCATATTGGTAATAATCGGATTACCGGTATTCTGATCAGGATACAACCAAACACTATTTGTATAAGTAATACCTACATAAAAACGAGGTTCACGGTTTACCCATTGATTGAACGTTGAACGGGTCGTATTATCATACGGTGCTTTAAAACTGCTGAAACCAGTCGCAGTATAACCCGAAGTAGGATCGGTGATAGGTTTACCATTTGCCATGAAGTACGCATCTACCTGTGCTTGTGTTGCTCCGTTTGAACCTGCACCACGTTGACTGGCATAACCTGCATGAAAAGGTGTACGATCGTAACGAATAAGACCGTAACCTGAGTTAGAACGACCAAAGATCCATTCTTTGTTCCAGCTTTGTGTAATTACATCACGACAGGATAAATAAGCTGCTTTAAACGCATCGGCATCGGAAACACGATACAGATCATAAGTGCCCGGTGCATACTCATTCAAAAAATCTTTTGCAGCTGCCGCTGCTTTCGTCCACTTACTTACATCGTAGGTTTGATTGATTAGATTCTTACCATCATCGTTTTTCAACGTGGCATAATCCGTATTGCCGTTAAACAGCGGGCTTGCCGCTAACATCAGCACCTGTACTTTATAGGCTTTAACAACAGGTTTTGTGAATTTTCCTAAAACGTCATTCGGATTTGGTGTCGGCAACTCGGTATATGCTTTATCCAGTTGATCAACCACGAAACTGATACATTCATCAAAAGACGTACGTGGGCGATTTACTTCATCGGGGGTAGCCGCAACCGGAATAAGGTCTTCTCCAAGAATTACAACGGGACCGTAAATGCGTAATAACTGATAATAAAAGAAAGCTCTTAATGCTCTTGCTTCACCTTTAAATTTTGTTTTTTCGGCAACACTAAGTTCTTGTGTAGCTCCGTCAATACGCTGAATAAAATCAGTTGCATTCCGAATCGCACGGTAATAATTATCCCAGTAGGACGACACGTTACCATCTGTGTTAGCCCATGCACTTTTGTTCATGTTATTGGCATACACAAAATCCCAGGTGTATTTGCCTTCATCCGATGCACCGGTCCACACTCCAGAATTTTCTGAACCTGCAAAACGTTGTGCATGTTCATTGGGCATTGCCTGGTAAATATTACCGATATAACGTGTTACATTAGTACGTGTTTTAAATACATCATCGATGGTGAGGATGTTGTCGGGCACAGTATCAAGATACTTTTTACAGCTATTCATTGATACTAGAGCCGTTATAAGAGATATAGAAAGAAATAATTTTTTCATGTTCGTTTGTTTGGATTGATTATAAGGTAAACTCAATACCCAAAGAGAAGTTTCTGATGTTGGGATACGATGCACCGTTACCAGTATTTAATTCAGGATCCCATAATTTAAACTTGCTCCAGTAAAACAGGTTAAAGCCCTGACCATATATCTGTGCACTTCTGAAGCCCGCTTTCTTCACCCATTTCTCAGGTAAGTTGTAACCAAAAGCAAGACTCTTTAAACGCAGGAATGAAATGTCTTTCACCCACCATGTACTTGCAACAGCATTGTTCTTGTTGGCTGCGTTACCGTATGCAAGACGTGGATAGAATGCATTGGGATTAGGATTTGCTTCTGTCCACCTGTCTTCTGCTATAGTGAGCAGGTTACTTCTTTCAGGACCAGTGCTGTTGTTAAATGGAATAATACCATCACCACCCAACAAACGGTCGGCACCTTGTATACCCTGGAAGAAAGCACCTAAATAAAAACGTTTGAATTCAACATTGAAACCAAAACCATAAATCCAATTGGGCACATCACCATTACCAATACGGCTTACGTCGAGATTGTTGATCAAACCATCGCTGTTGAGATCTTTGTATCGAATATCTCCCGGTCTTGGAATACCACCCAATGGTGTTTGATCAGGAGCATTGTCAATTTCACGTTGATTGCTGAAGAGTCCGATTGCAGTATAGCCATAAGTTGATATAGCGTTATAACCTCTACGCTCCATGTAAGGGTATGGCTGCGTTGGCTGATCATTTTCCATGATCATATCACGGTTATATGTAACCGTTCCTCTGAAATCCCATTTGGTTTGTCCCCAGTAGAAAGCAGTTGTTTCAACTGTAGCATCAAAACCGGCATTGTTAATTACACCGAGGTTACCAAAAGGATTATTGTTTAAACCAACATAAGCAGGAAGACTTGCTCTTTGAAGAAACACACCTGTTCTGTGTTCCTTAAAGAAGTCGAGAATAACAGAGAGTCGTGAATCCAATGTTTTGAATTCAATACCCAGATCTTGTTTGCGTGATTTAGACCACTGAACAGGTGCGCCATAAAATTGCACCTGCACTCCGCCGTTACTGGGTTGGTTAGATGTACCATTGCCCCATAAGTAGCCAGCTGCATTGTCTACTACCGTAGTTAAAAAACCAAAACGACGACCACCGGAGCCGGCACCTACTAAACCATCAGAGTAACGAATCTTGAAGAACTGAAATACGGGCTGTACAGCTTCAAAGAATTTCTCTCTTGATACAACCCAGCCCAATCCAATGGAAGGGAAGAAACCAAAACGGTTTTCTGGTGCAAAGTTCTCAGAACCATTGTACCCAAAGTTTACTTCAGCAAAATATTTATCCTGAAAGGAATAAGTACCACGACCAGCGGCACCCATACTTCTAAAAGGTAACGATGCGGTAAGATCGCCTGCGAACGCATCAATATATGAACGTTGATTATACAATAGCAAACCTGTAACACGATGATCTTTTTTAAACTCACGGTCATAATTCAGTGCTGTTTCAAGATAGTAGGATCTGTTGCCACCATTACCTCTTCCATAAGCGAGGTTATCGGAACCTGACGTGATAACAGGCAACAAATTCACCGAACCGTCGGCATTATAGGGAGTAATAGGATTTATTTTGTACGTATTACGCTGTCGTGTGCGGCTTATGGTTTGTGAGTTGAATGCATCAAAGGAATATAAACCATACACAGATAAACCCGGAAGTATTGCTTTCAGATCCTGCGTGATTCTTGCATTTGAATAAACCTGGTTGCTGGCGATGTTTACATAACCTGTTTGTGTAATTTCTTCGTAAGGATTACGTTGTGCGTTAGCAGCATTAATACCGGGCACAAGATTTCCCGGATACATCTTCGGATAGAGTATTGGCGTTGTTTGCATCACTTCTCTGAACGCCTGCTGTGCATTATACCCAGGCGTGTTGAGATTGGTGATATAACCTTGAATACCCAAATCGAACTTAGTTGTCTTTGTCCAGCTCATGTTAATGTTGCTGGTGAAGTTGTAACGTTTGAAACGTTGATCAGATTCATAACTTTGGGAGCCGTCTGTTTTCAGCAAGCTTTGTTCATCATAATATGCCAGCGCCACATAATAGTTTGCTAATTCAGCACCGCCACTTGCACTAAAGTTAAAACGACGTGTAACGCCTGATTTATTAAATATCTCTTTCATCCAGTCAACATTTGGATAGAGGTATGGTTGATTACCTTTTAATGTTGAATCAATATAAGCCTGAGAATATTCTGCAGCAAGCCCAGATGCAATGCGTGCTTCATTACGCAGATTCATATATGATTCGGCACCCGTTTGCTGAGGAAGTTTGGTGAATGCTGTAATACCTTGGTTGTAATTAAACTTCAACACAGCTTTTGCTGCTTTACCCTTTTTAGTGTTGATGAGAATTACGCCATTAGCACCTGCCACACCATAAACGGCCGTAGCCGATGCATCTTTCAATATAGTGAAGGAAGCAATGTCTTCAGGATCGAGTGAATTGATATCACGTCCCTGTACACCATCAATAATAACTAAAGCACCAGACCCATTCGGCCCGAATGTTGAAATACCCCTAATCCAAAGATCAGCTGTATTTTCACCCGGTAAACCTGTACGTTGCACACCGACTATACCCGATACACGGCCGGCGAGTACTGTACTAAGGTTAGCAACAGGTTGTTTCAACTCTGTAACGTTTACCGTTGATTGAGCTCCAACCAAGCTGATCTTTTTTGCCTTACCAAAGCCCACAACAACTACTTCTTCCTGGCTACCTTGTTTGGCATCCATGATAATTTCGAAATAAAGTGTGTTGTTAACCGGGCGTGTAACTTCAATAAACCCTACATAAGAAAATACCAGCACATCGCCGGTAGTAACAGTGAGTGTAAACTCACCTTTTTCATTGGTAGTTGTTCCAACATTGTTTTTACCTTGAACGGTAACACTTACATCGGAAATAACTTTGTCCAACCTGTCTTTAACCACACCGTTGATTTTTACTGTTGTTTGTGCAGTAGCCCAATTGGCAAGCAGGCTGAAGCACAACAGTAAACTCAAGAATGGTTTACATGCAATTGTTTTGCTCATAAATAGTTTTGGTTTAAGAAAATGATAGCAATACTAATTTTTATAAAATCATGCTGTGGTCAACACAAACCGAACAAATAGTTAATGAATACTTAACGTAAAAAGTTTAGAGGGCAGAAATGAGTTTTTTTGTACTTTCCTTGCTGCTTGTAAAACCAGTGTGCCATTTATGTTTAAAGGAAACCGGATTTTCTTATTTAAAGTCATTGCTATTATCTGCACCGTCATTCTTTGCCTGGAGCAGTTGATCCACATCCGTAATATTTACAAGCTGGAAGAGAAAGTGTATAATATTGATGAGAAGAAGATCATTAAAAAGGCATATGAGGAAAGTATTGTAAATGATAAAGTGTTCCCGGGTGCTGTAAAGATTATTGACAGCATTCTTTACAAGCAGTTCGATAACCTGGAAGTGTTTGCATTGCATAACACCGATGCATTTAAGAATTTATCAGCCCGTTTGTGCGATACTTTATTTAAGGCATTGAATGAAGCAAACAATATGGATAAGTTTTTAGATTCACTCAAGCGAAAACATAATCTTAGTGCCAAACTTGAGTATGCATTGTTTATCGAAAACTTCGCAATTGCTATTGAACCCAACCAGTATTACACAATTTTTTCTAATACTGAATCAGATTACAAAACTTCCGTTCCTTATTTGCAACATCATGGAGCAAAAATTGGCGGCACATTAAAAAACTACAGCCCGCAAACACTTGCTTCGGCCCTAAAAGTAAGTGCCACTACCGCTCGTAGCTACCGTATGAATTTTGCTTTGTATTGCGACCGACCTGATCGCTTGCAACAAATCGTTTATAAAACATTACCCCAAACACTTCTGTCGATCTTTTCTATTGTGGCCATCCTGACAATTTTCTTTTTAACCTTTGCTAACTGGATCAGGCAAAAGAAGTCAAGTGAAATGAAATCAGATTTCATTAACACCATCAGCCATGAATTTCAAACCCCACTTACTACGATCATCATTGCTAACAAAACAATTGAAAACGAAAACCAGATTATCAAAAGTCAGAAGCTTGATAATTTGCACAGCATTATTAAACGACAAAGCGAGCGTTTAACCATTCTAATGCAGCAGGTAATTGAAACCGGGGGTGAAAAACCGGTGCGGCTTGTTTTGGAGAAACATCGTATTAATCACGAGTTGGAAGAAATCATTTCAGACTACCGTATAAACGTTGATCTTGCAAACACGACTATTTCATTTGCAAATAAAACGAATGACGATCTTGCGTTGCTCGACAAACTGCATTTCACCTCCATCATCCTGAATATTCTCGACAATGCGGTGAAGTACAATCATAAATCATTAAAAGAAATTGCCGTTACTACTTATGCAAAAAACAGTCAAACGCTGGCATTGAGTATAAAAGATAATGGCGATGGCATGAGCAATAAAGTAAAACGGAAAATGTTTATGAAGTTTTACCGTAACCCATCGCTTGTAAGCAGCAATGCACCTGGTATTGGTCTTGGTTTATACCATTCCAAGCAATGCCTCGATGCACACGGCTGGGATTATGAAGTAATAAGTAAAGAACAGGTTGGCACAGAGTTTATCATTTACATACCAACTGTTCAGGATCAGGCATAAGATTTATGTTGTAATGTATTAACGAGGTGAACATGACAGAGAAAATACTTTTTGTGGAAGATGAGCAGGATCTTGGTAGTCTTATTAAACAATACCTTGAAACGAAAGGGTTCGATATTGATTGGTATGATAATCCTAAGAACGCATTAAAAGCATTCAGGGAAAATGCTGCCAATTACGGGCTTTGTTTATTAGATGTGCAAATGCCGCAAAAGAGCGGCTTTGAACTGGCTGAGAATATTGTCAAGATCAAAGAACATATTCCGTTTGTTTTTTTAACTGCACGTACAGAAAAGAAAGACCGGCTTACAGGATTGAATATTGGAGCAACCGATTATATAAGTAAACCATTCGATATAGATGAGCTGGCATTAAAGCTGAAGAATATTCTTAAGATGACTTCAGGAGCCGTTGCACCAAAAGTGCAGCTGTCATCTTACATGATTGGTGATATTTTGTACAACAGGGAACAACTCACTGTTACAACTCCTGATAAAAAAGTAGCGAAGCTCACCACACGTGAAGCAGAACTTATCGAATACTTTTACCAGAATAAAAACAAGCGTATTAAGAAGGAAGAAATTCTCGTTCGCATCTGGGGCGAGAATGATTATTTCCTTGGAAGAAGTCTTGATGTTTTTATTTCACGGTTAAGGAAAATATTTGCTCAATCAAAAAAGATAAGCCTGAGTAATGTGTATGGAGCCGGTTATATTTTTAACGTGGAAGAAGATGTTTAACTCTTGGTTATTTTTTATATAAATGCAAATATTCTTTGGTTAGTCTTCCCCACTCCTTCACATCAGCTTCGATCCAGTTTCCATTTGAAGCTGCTGAGGGATTAAGGATGGAACAGGTTTCTTTTTTATCCGATACAGACCATGCAATCCAGCTCAGCCCACGAGCATCCATCCAGTCAACAAATGCTTTCCATTCTTTGTGATCGAGAGGCCCATCTCCTGTAGCCTCCATACCGGCACATTCTGAAACAAAGATGGGTAATCCTTTAGCGATCGCTTCGTCAGTGCGGTCACGCAACCATTGTTTATGTGTGCCTGCATAAAAATGCATGGTGTACATCAGGTTGCCAAATCCTTTAATTGGATCTGCAGCGGGCAAATGAATATCCTGATCCCATTTTGGTGAACCAACAAGAATAATATTGTCCTTGTCAATTGCACGAATAGCTTTGATCACTTCTTCTGAATATGCTTTTACTTCGGCCCATGTTTCATAATCAGGCTCGTTGAAAATTTCATAAATGATATTTGGATGATGACCGTATTCTTTTGCCATCATTGAAAAAAAATCAACTGCTTCTTTCGTATGCATATTGTGATCATGCCAATCAATGATCACGTACACCTTCTCTTTGATGCTGGCATCAATTACATTCTTCATCAACTTCACCGATTGCTCCGGACTTTTGAGATAGCCACTGGCGTTTAACTCGATACCCATTGATGCACGCACAACAGTAGAGTTCCATTTTGTTACCAGTTCTTTCACTGCTCCCTCGTTATAAAAACGTGGCCAGAGATTGTGCCAGCCGAAACTCATGCCATGTAAAACAACAGGATTGCCTTTTGCATCAACAAGCTTGGTGCCTTTTACACTTAACTTTCCGTGCTGAGCAACGGGTTGTGATTTACCTGCAAAACAAAATGCAGTTAAAAGAATAATCAGAAATAGCTTTTTCATTTTTTGTATACCTTTTTTAGATCTTTCTCAAACAGCGTATAAGGATCGTTGTAGAATTGAATAAAATTTTGTTCCGAGACTTGGCCCGGAAAAGGAGCATAGTAATGGGTCGGGCTTTTACTGTCGTTCCGCCACACCAGCACATAACACAACTTCAATTTACTTCGTTGGAGTATTGCCAGCAGTTTATCTGTCCACCATGTTTCATTGGGAATTGACTCAAGACCTGTTTCCGTAAATGCTGCTAATTTATTTGATTTGATGGCATAGTCAGAAACAATCTTCAACTTTCTGTAGCCTGCTTCGGGATTATACCTTCCATAGCGACCGAAATCTCCATAGTTATCCATACCTACCATATCAACATAATCATTACCTGGGTAGCGTTCCAAATATTCTTCTTCAGTTGCAAATGTATTATCGGGAGAAAAAGCATAAATAAAATTATGAACCTGCAATGAATCACGGAGGTAAGTAACTGTAAAACGCCATAAGTTTTTAAATTCATCAACGGTACAATGACTTTTGCCCCACCAGAACCAATCACCATCAAACTCATGATATGGGCGAAAAATCATTGGAACAGTTTTTCCATCATTGCCTTTGATTGATTTTGCCAGATCGGCAATGGTTGTAAGAATTGATTTATACTGTTCGTGATGCGTTCCACCCGGGATAATATTCTTTACAGCAGCGGCAACAGTTGAATCATTCCAGTAAAAAGATGTTGGTGAAACCGGGTTATTAAAATGCCAGGAAACGGTAGTTATTCCTCCCCTGTTGTAAGTATCTGAAATGTTTTTACGCAGTGCTACCTTTTCTTTTTCAATCATCTGCTGGGGCTGGCCTGATAAGCCGCTCAAGTCGACACCAATAACAGCCGGGTGCGATCCTGTGACTGACTTTACGTCGCTTCTGTTTTCATCGCCTACCCATCCATGTCCGTATTGAGTTGCATGCTGATGGCCGAAAAGTATATGGTTTTTAGAAAGTTTATGCAAATTTTTAAATAATGCTTTTGTTTCCTTTGTTGCCAAAGGATCAATCAACTTCATTTTCGTTTGGGATAAAGAAGTAATTGAAACAGTAAGCAGCAAGAAGAAATAAAGTATCTGTTTCATGTAAATAATGTTTCGTGATATATTGAAAATCCTCCATGAATTCAGTGTTAATCTATTTGCGATTACCAATTCATGATCTTTTTTACAGCGGCAGTTAACTCTTTCGCAATCTGCTCATGCTCTGCCAGACTAGGGTGATAATCACAACCACTGCTATATTGTTTTGAGAAGAAGAAAGCAGCAATTTTTTTATCTCCTTTCTTATTCAATGCCTTTATCACTCCTGTTAAAGTTTTTTTCATAAATGCTTTCAACCCTGCATTAGCCATTGGGCTGCTTAACAGAATGATCTGGGCACGGGGATAATAGCCACGCAACTGCTGAATAAATGAAATATAGTTAAGGCAGAACTTAGAAGAATCCTGTATGCCGTCGTTCTGTCCAAGACAAACAGTAACAACATCAGGTTGATAGCTGGCAAAATTCCATGGAATGCTATCGTTCCGCATGCTGACCTTATCAAATACTTCTGGCATGGTTATATTCATACTGCAGCAACTGTGCATGAGCCCAATACCGGAAACCGATGATAAATGAAATTGCGCATTTAGTTCTCTTGCTGTAATTGCACCGTAGCTGAACCAGGCATTGTGCTGATCTTGCCATTTACCTTGCCCGCAGGGAATTGTACTTTCATCGCTACCGGTACCACAGGTGATCGAGTTGCCAATGCATTCGATCTTGCGCTGGGGTTTTGGCTTTGGTTGCAATAACTCTTCACAGCGAATGCCTGTCAGTTCAAGCCAGCCAATATTTGCTTCTGTATTTTTGCAAAGTATAATACTATGTTCTTTTGATGCTGACAAATACTTTGTTACCGATAATGTATCATGCCTGCTAACTGTTTGCAGTCGATATGCTTTACCATCAACAATTAATTCCAGGTAATTGTGATTACTACCCCACAGCATCTCATCATTCAAAAGAATGTCGCATTCATTTCCTTTAAACCGAAAACTGATGTGCACACCGGGCTGCCAGAATCTTGGCAATTTTGGATTTGTAAAATCAACACGACCGGTATATTGAATAAACGGATGATCAGCTGAGTAAGTTGGCGCTGTCGTTGGCATTGCCTTAACCTGCATCAAACAACTCAACAGAAAAAGAATAACACAACTCTTTTTTATCATCACAGTCTATAATTTAATGGTTTGTTTGTCGCTGACGTATTAAATCCTTTTATTTTTTCTCCACCACCATATACACGGCCGCTCTTGCGGGAACCGTAACTCTCACTGTGCCTGTTGCCGACGCAGCAAATGGACTGATGGATTTGTAATTAACCGGGCCTCCAGCTGCAATGGAAGGGCCAATTTCATTTATTACTGTTTTACGTGAGAACTCTCCATTATCATTACTTCCGGTTAATGTGTACCAATAGAATTTATTTCCTTTACGGAAATTCTTAAAGTTTAGTTCAACCGATTTTGCTTCGGCACTTTTATTCACCAATGTTACTCCTGTTTCACCCGATGTGAATGATGAAGCATAGCTTACAATATCAGCAGAAGATGATGTGGAAATCACCAACCTGTCGCCGAGGTACCTTTGAAAGAAATACATGTGATAGAATGCAGGACGTGGTGTCCATTTTGGAACAGCATCGGGTTCATCGCCCTGGCTGAACATGCCATGATCATTTCCATTATCCCATGCATTTGCAAGATCCCAACGGGCCGTCATGCCGAATTTATTTTTCAGCGATTCGCCTAATACCATCACCGCATGTAGTCCATTCACCTGTGATACCTGTTGCTTCGAACCTGTGGAAAAAATATTCCATTCACCTAATATAACTGGCTT
Source organism: Lacibacter sp. (assembly GCF_057361365.1). Classification (NCBI taxonomy): domain Bacteria; kingdom Pseudomonadati; phylum Bacteroidota; class Chitinophagia; order Chitinophagales; family Chitinophagaceae; genus Lacibacter; species Lacibacter sp. Next base: position 209,585 of record NZ_JBMQSG010000011.1, read on the forward strand.
TTGTAAAGCTCCTGCAATACTGATCGTTTGCTTCACATAATCCATCATAGTTTGTGTAACGGTAACTGGCGTGTTAAGTATTTCAGTTGCTCCTGCATTGGTTTGGTAAGCTGTGTAATAATTATGTACTATGTAAAAGTCAGGAGTATTTGCTGCGGTGCTTAACAAACCACTGTTCCAGTTTTTAGCAGTATTTGTCCACCATGAAAGAGGCGCAGACTCAGACATCACTGCACCGATGTAAATTGTCTTACCGATTTCCTGTGCGGCTTTACGCATGCTGTCTGCAAATACTTTGAAATGCTGACCATATAACTGTCCGCTTAAGTATTCGGGCTGACCATCTTTGTTATCAGCAGTTTTAATTCGATAACCCGCTTCCCAATCGCCAAAATTTTCATTTCCAATTTCCCAGTATTGAGTTCGACCGTTATCGTAACGTACCCAATCAGCAGCAAGATGAGCAGCGGCAGCTACAGGATTTGCTCCGGTGCTGTAGCGTGCATAACCATAGTTTACTGTGATCATGCCTTTGTTATTTGTTTGCTGTAACATGTTGTAATAATTATCAACGGAGAATGTCCAGCTGGCTGTGTTTTTTCCAAACCAATAACCTGCATTCGCACTTGTTCCATCTGCTTTCAGTAATTGAGCAGGAGCATCAGCAGGTGGCGTATCAGGTTGTGCATTCCAAAAGAAAATATCACTGATGCTTCCGCCGGGAAAACGAATAAGATGCGGATGAAGAGTAGTCAGATGATCTATTAGGGCCGCTTCTGTTACGATCTGCGTCATCCAGATATTCGAATTGTTACCTGCAAATGAACGGGGGATTTTAGTAATAACTGCACTGCGGTCGACCGTTACCGTTATATTAGCGGTAACTGGAACAGATCCAGCAGTTGTTGTAGCCGGTATGGCGAAATTTCTTGTTTCCCAGTCGTTCATAAAAAAACCAATGGTGGATGCAAGTGCAGGATCAACCTGTGGATTTACAGTTATGGTATCATTAGGGTTTACCGGAACAGGAGGAGTTACCACAGCAGCTGAATGTTTTTTACAGGAAGAAAAAATAATCATGGAGCAAACCAGCAACCCGGGCAGGCCCAGGTTTGAATGTTGTTTTATTTTCATTGATCAGATTGAATTATTGATCCGTTGTATTATTTCGAGCAAGGCCCTGCTGTTGTGATAAGGGCATTTCCAAAAACCAGCTTTATCTTTTTGCATGAGTGAATAATCATCGTACACTCCCCAGAACCATTCCCCGTTTACATGGTCTTTAACATGTGCCTTCACAAAGTCCCAGCTTTGTATAGATCGCAATAAATATTTCTTATTGGCTGTAAGTTGATACGCATTGAAAAAACCGATCATTGTTTCTGCCTGCGGCCAGGAATGTTTCTCTTTGATAAGGTGATTTGACTCCGGTTCAAATTCGTACCACAAACCACCGTCGGTATCCAAGCCTTGTTCTGCTGCTTTAGTAAGTGAAACAGCTAATTCTTTAAATCGTTTGCTGTATCGTTCATGCTGTATCAGTTCTGCAAACTGTTGCAATAGCCAGGCCGCTTCAATATCATGTCCGTATGATTGTAATGTTGAACGAAGATTCCATTCATCATCAAAAAATAAGTTGAGATGATGGTTTTCTTTATTGATGAAATATTCATCAAACAATGATAGCAGGTTGATGATCTTTCCTTTCACTTCTTCTTTGGGCCATACTGCATACAAATTTACGTATGCTTCAATAACATGCAGATGAGTGTTGGCAGTTTTACGCTCGTTGTTGTCTTTGGCGCTCAGGCGCTGATCACTTAGTTCCTGCCAGTCTCTTGCAAATGCTTCGATGTAACCATTATGTTTATTATCGAAACTTTTTTGTTCAATAAAATGATACAGATCGATAGCTGTATTCAGCGCAGCCTTGTCTTGAGAAATTTTGTAAAACTCCGTTAGTCCGTAAATACAAAAAGCTAAACCATAGATTTGTTTTTTTCCGTCGAGCATATTTCCATCTCCATCAACCGACCAATAGACTGCGCCATGTTCCCTGTCGATAAAATGATCGAAGATGTATTGAAATGCACGTTGTGCAGTTATGTAATATTCTTTTTGTTTTTTGTACTGGTAAGCTGCCGAAAAACTCCAGCAAATGCGGCTGATGAGTACAATACCCTTTGCTGCATTGGTGCCAGGCATATTATCATTGTTTACACTTCCATAGAAGCCACCCTTTACATGATCAATGCTGTATTTCATCCAGTAAGCAAGTATCTCTTTCAACTCCTGTTCAAGTTCAGCTTTATATTGTTGCAAAGCCATAGGTTGTGCCACTTGTGGTTCCTCCGTCAATTCCATCATTCATTATTTTAAAGCATGATTTGAACGTACCAAAATTTCAGCTTGATTTTTATCAATCAGTTCCATTAATGTTTTAACCGTTTCAGCAGAACGATAACCATCTGCCGGTGAATTTTGTACATAGTCAAGCAATTTGTCGATGGTAGTTGTTGCAACATGCATACGTGTATCGCTTGATGCATAATAGATGAACACTGTGCCATTATCATCAGCTATCCATCCATTACTGAATAATACATTTGATACGTCACCAATACGCTCCTCACCTTCCGGTGCCATAAAATAGCCCGATGGTTTGGATATCACTTTGGTAAGATCATTCAGATCGGTCATGAACATATACAATACATAACGCAAACCCGCAGCAGTGTTGCGCACACCGTGTGCAAGGTGCAACCATCCAAGTTTTGTTTTAATAGGTGCAGGTCCCAATCCATTTTTTGCTTCATATACCGTATGATAAATTTTCTTATCGATCACTACCTCTTTCTCTACAACAGCTTGTTCAATTGATTTGCTTAAACCAAAACCAATACCGCCGCCTTTACCTGCTTCAATAAAGCTATCCTGCGGTCTTGTATAAAATGCATAACAACCATCCACAAATTCCGGATGCAGTACTACGTTACGTTGCTGTGCTGATTTGGTAACAAGGTCAGGCAACCGTTCCCACTTCTCTAAATCTTTTGTGCGTGCAATACCACATTGAGCTATTGCTGCTGATTGATCTGCTTCATGCGCTGATGCATCTCTGCGTTCTGTACAGAACAGTGCATAGATCCAACCGTCTTCGTGTTGAATCAAACGCATGTCGTAGATATTGGTATCAGGCACGTTTGTTTCAGGCATTACGACAGGATAATCCCAAAACCGAAAATTGTCAATACCGTTCGGGCTTTCGGCCACCGCAAAAAACGATTTACGATCAGCCGCTTCCACTCTTGCCACCAACAAATATTTATCATTCCATTTAATTGCACCTGCATTTAGCACTGCATTAATGCCAAAGCGTTGCATGAGATGCGGATTACTTTCTTCATTCAAATCATAACGCCAGAATAATGGTGTGTGCTGATTTGTAAGTACAGGATATTTGTAGCGGTCGATAATACCGTTTCCCGTTTTTTCTTTTTCATTAAGCCTCCTGAGCAATTCTTCCTGCTCCTCTTCGAGTTTTGCCAATCGGCTGTAAAATCTTTCACTCATAAATTCAAAGTTTGGGGTCAATCTTCCAGCTTATTCCACCATGTTTTTTTCAGGATGAGAATAATCAGAAGCAATAGTAGTATGGTGATGAACAAGGGTAAATGCATTGATAACACGATGTACATTGGAAGCAAAGTCATTAACAACTGACCAATTATTCCAAGTGCAACATTGAACATATCGAGTTTAAAACCTGTATTCGCTTCAAAGGATGGATCTTCTTTCTGCACCAGCTCATGAATGGGTTTCCAAAAACCCCATGGACGTACTGTGCGATAGAATGTTTTGAGTGTTTCGATATCGGTTGGAGCAGCAGTATATGTACCAATTAAACTGCCGGCAACAGATAATAAAAACAGCACAGGGAAATAAAACAGAAATTCAATACCGGTAAACAATCTTGAAAAGATCATAGCTCCTGCAACACCAGTTAACATGCCTATGTAAAAACCATTTGCATTAAAGCGCCACCAATACCATTTCAATACGTTTGATGCAATGTAACCACCATATAAACCTGATACGATCCACTGCAATACGCTATTAACATCTTTTGCAAAAAAGCCAAGCACTACACCGATGGTAACTACAGAAATACCGGCCAGGTAATTCATGCGGATGATCTTTTTGGTAGATGCTGTTGGGTTCACATATTTTAAATAAACATCGTTAATAAGATAGGCCTGCGCCGCATTTAACGTACCCGAAAAAGTTCCCATAAATGCACCCAGCAAACCAGTGAGCACCAAACCCAAAATTCCTATTGGTAAAAAGTTATTGATAGCTGCAGGGAGTATACGTTCAAAATCAGTTCCGCCACTGCCATTACCTAGTTGCAGCTTATCGTAATACAATAAACCAAGTACTGTTAAACCAATGATCATTGAATAGCGCACAGGTAATAACACAATGGAAACAAACCCTGTCATCTTTGATGCTTCTTTTGGCGATTTGGTTGAAAGGATTTTTTGCATATCATAATTAGGTGCCGGGCCGGCAGCTGCTGCAAACACACCTTTGAACAACATCATCATAAAGAACAAACCAAACAAACCATAACCATCTTCTGCAATTTTCTTGTTTGCATCATTAATAATATTGCTCCAGTCGAGATTGAGATTCCAACCAAAGAAAGGATCATCCCACCCTGTTGGAACATTCAACGACTGACCGTTTAGATGAATCATTGCAATAGCTGCGATAGCAATACAGCCAATCGTCATGATGGCATACTTGATCAGATCGCCCAATACAATACTGTGCATACCACCAAGTATTGAATAGAACATGGCAAACAGTGTAAACACAATGCCATAAACATGCGGCACATATTGTGGCGACACATCAAATGGCACATAACTTTTTACCATTTCCCATGGAACAAATATTTCAATGAACTTTCCAAGACCAATAAAACCATAGGCAAGGAAACCAAGACAACCGATAAGCGCAAAGGCAACAACAATATTATGTGAACCCTTCACTCCTTTTCCCGCAAGTCCAAAACGTGTTGCCAACCATTCTGCTCCGGTTGTTGCATTTGAACGACGCAACCATTTTGAGAGATACATCATATTAAACACCTGGTTGAATACCGGCCACAACCACGGAATCCAAATACTTTTGATACCGTATACAAAACATAAACTCACCATCCACATGGTACCACTGATATCGAACATATCAGAAGCATCACTCATTCCTAACATATACCAGGGAAGTTTTTTCCCGCCCATTAAATAACTCTCTTTGTTCTGTCTTGCTTTCTTGCGCAGAAACCAACCAAGCATAACCATGGTTACGAGGTACAGAACGATAATGCCGATATCAATAAAACTTAATTTCATCTAACGAATATCCGTTTCTTCATGCGTTGAACAAAGTGCAGACTGAAGAATCAGTCCGCCAACTACCGATTATACTAAAACGACTGCTCATTGATTATACATTTTTTCTACCGCAGCCTCTTTTTCAAATAATGTTTTTGTATGCTGATAGAATTTCTGAAAATCATTTTCAGATACCTGTCCTTTATACGGAGCATAGTAATGCATCTTTTTCATGTGTTCATTATAACCATGATTGCGCCGTACCAGCACATAGGAAATTTTGGTGTCACCAATAGCCGACAGCAATGTTTTCGTCCACCAGTTCGTATCGGGTATTGCTTCATAACCTGTTTCTGCCAATGCACTTAATTTCTTTTTTTCATCGGCAATGGATTGTACAAGTTTCAATTGTTTGCTCAGCCGTTCAGCAAATACTGGCGATTGCGTTGTGTCGCCATACTGGTATGTATCAAAGCTCACCATATCCACCATATCATCGCCGGGATAACGTTCCAAAAATTCTTCTGCTGTTGTAAAATCACCTGATGTATTATACACCCACAACAGGTTGTTGAGTTTTTTTTCATTGTGGAGATATTGAAATGTAAACCGCCACAAGGCTTTAAACTCTTCAGGTGTACATTGCCGTTGGCCCCACCAGAACCAACTGCCTGTTAATTCATGAAACGGGCGGAACAAAACCGGGATAGCTTCTCCTTTTTTTCCTTTTAATGATTGGAGGAATAAAGCAACTTTATCTAACCATGATTTATATAAAGCATGATGTACTGCTCCCGGTAATATTGTAGCAACTGTTCCATGTGTTGTATCCCATGCACTCTTGCCATTTCCTAACGGACTGTTTGCATGCCAACTGATCGTAACAACGCCACCACGTTCATAACCATCCTGTACGAACTGTTTCATGGTTTCAAATGGAACAGCATCAAGATTTTTTGGAAGATCATGTTCAAGTCCACCGATTTCCCATCCATAAACTGCGGGATAATCACCAGCTGCTTCTTTTACATCACTTGCTCCGTGTTTATATTTCCAGTTAACACCATAGGCAAGATCATCCTGGTGACCAAACAGAAAACCCTTGGAAGCTACCCTCTTTAAATTGTTGTACAGACTCACCGTTTCTTTTGTTGCCTTCTTATGAGATGGCAGCTCCTGCTGCGCTTTTACCTGGCAGGCAGCAAGGATGAAAACTGAAATAAAAGCAACACAATGCTGGCTGTATCTCATCGAAATGCAATTCATTTTTTGTAAGGTAACCGACTATGTTTCATGCGACAGATTTATGCAAAAAACAATCTGCACAGCTTAATTGTTGATCTTAATAAATCCCCAGGTTGTCGAAATAAATTGTAAAATCACCATTGGTCGAATACTTCTTAAAGTATAAAAATGATAATGTAGAAGCTGAAGAAATCTGACTTAATGGAATTGTATAATCAGTCCATTGCCCTTCAACAATTGTTATGGTTTTACCATCCGCCTCATTAAACCCGATGTTTACGTTTTGATTATTACTTCCTGCGCCTCCATAAATGGAAACTTTTAACGAAGTATAACCTGCCAATGAAATATTAGCACCACCTAATTGAAGAGGAACACCCCAATCGCCGACATAACTAATTCTGCACGATTTGGAACCAGACTGCACAGGTGTAGCATTGCTTAAATCTTTTGTGCCACCCCAGCCGCCGCCGATCCAGCCATTCCATGCAGAGGTTAGCGCATCATCATAAAGAATGATTGGAGGAACCGATGAACCAACAATTATGAGATCGTTAGCAGACTTTACTGAAAGAGTTGAATTTTTTACAAACAATGTCAACTTACCTGTTATTGAACCTGCAGGCACTTTTACAACAAGCTGTGTTGCTGTTTGACTGACAAAGGAAGTAACTGCATTTGTAACACCTATAAATGCAACTGATGATACCAGGTCAAGGTTAGTTCCGGTTATTGTAAGATTTGCCAATGGATCAACTGCATTAGGTAACATAGTAGTAATAGCTGGCAATACAACATCGAGATCGCTTGTTGATGTAGTTTGTACTCCCGATGCAGCTTCAAACTTCACTTTACCTTTTGTGGTACTGGCTGGCACTTTAACAACAATCTGCGTAGCTGTTTGACTCACAAAACTTGTAACAGGAGTTGCAACACTAGTGAAAATTATTTTTTTAACCAGATCAAGATTCGTTCCTGTAATTGTAAGGTCAGCTGCATGTTTTACAGGGTTTGGAGAAAAGGATGTGCTTACCGGCAACGTAACTTTTAATGTATCTTTTGTTTGCACATCTGCTGAATCCGTGCCTCCGTAAGAAAGAATCAATGGACCGGTTTCTGCATCAGCAGGAACGGTAACCACAATTTGATTAATTGATTTACTTACAAAATTCGTTACCAGTTTATCTCTCGCAAACGTGATCCTTGTTACCCAATTGAGATAGTTACCTGTAATGGTAATATTTTCTCCGGGCCTTGCCTGGGCGGTAATAGAAGTTACAGTGGTTAATACATCCAGGTTAAACATTGTTTTTGAAACTATATCGCCATCTGTAGTTTTTAATGTAACATATCCCTTTTCGGCAGATGAAGGAACGATCAGCTTTATCAATTCTTCTGATTGAGATATGAAATTTTTCTGATCTACTATTGAAGTAGTTCCTGTGAACTGAATGGAAGTTACTTTATTAAGATTGTTACCAATAAAAAGCAATGTATCTCCATGCTTTGCACCGGTTGGGCCAAAGCTCAGCAATTTCACATCACCAGACTTCGCATCATTTTTCTTACATGAAGTTGCTATTCCAATTATTGTAACGAAGCAAACAAAGGAAAGCATCCGTATATTAAATAGTTTATTCATCGTTTTGAATTGTAGTTTTTAGGTAATGTTTATTTAATAACTTTTGGCACTACCCTGAAGTTATCAAATGCAATATCTGCATCGAGGCTTCCTTCTGCATGCCCCATAAGTATACGGCTCCAATAGCCAGCAGGGTTAACTACTGGTTTAGGCGTGTATTGTGCAAACACTTCTGTTAATGGAATAACCACTGTGTGCCATTGACCTTTTGTATCATACGGAGGAATCCATTTGTAGCCGTTGTTATCTTCTGCACTTAATGCAACATTAATTTTCACCACATTCCCGTTATAAGGTTTAACGGTGTTTACTTCAAACTTCAGGTAATAATCTTCGGGTTTTAATATTGCAGCATCAGGAATATTTTTGCTATGCACCGGCATTGCTGATGCAGGGCCACCTGCTAATTCATTCCAGCTCCATGAGCCTATTTGTTTTGTAAAGCGTATATAATTACCGCTGATAGAAGGAGGATCAGTTGGGCCTGGATTCGTTACTACATAACCAGAATTCCACCAGCCTTCATACGGATCGCTGTCAATGAAATGGCCCCTGCTGTCTCTAAACCAGAAGTCTGATTTTGTTTCACCAAAATTCGTCTTAACAGTTATTTGTCCGGGTTGTGCACCTGCAGGAACCTCTACCTGTATAAGTTGATCTGTTACAGAAACAATTGTTCCATTGACCCCACCAGCAAACGTCACCGTTAACGGCGTATAAAAAAAGTCGCCTTTAATTGTTGCAACGCTTCCGGTATTTACAAACTCGCTCACCATGCTGCTTACAACTGGTTTACTGATCTGCACTTCAAAATCATGATAGAGAATAAAACCATCACTAAAAATAATTTTGAGTTTATTGGTGATTTGTTTTGGAATTGGATTCGGCACAGATACCAATATGGTTGTGTTGGTAATATATGTGGGCGTAAGCCTTGCCTGCTGGTCGTTAAACCATATTTCAACTGCTCCTTTTAAGTTTTCGCCAACGATAGCGATCAGGCTTCCCTGTCCGGCACCAACTAATAATGAATCGGATGACTCAGGCCTTGTTATTCTTACATACTTAACTTTCGGCTCAGCGGTTGTTTCTTTTGTGCAGGAATAAAAGGCACTGCTAAAAGCGACAACTGTCAGAAAAAAAAGTATGTGCTTGGTTACTATTTTCATTTTAAATGTCTTTTTGATTTAACAATCTTGTTGGCAACAATTATGGATAATCAACCGGTGGTTTCTGAAGATTTGGTGCATTGCTGATCTCTGAATTTGGAATAGGTAACAGGAAGTTACCTTCATTGGCAGAAATCGTTCTTTCGGAAAACCACGATGTCTTTGTAAAAGTCCATTGTGTTGGATTCGGCATTTGATCTGGTCTTGTAAAGAACAATCCTCTGTCCTGTGAATTGAGAATAGAAAATGCTTTCGCAGGATTATAATAATGTAAGCTTACAAGATCGTACCAAGCCATGCCTTCCATTGCAAACTCTTTAAAACGCTCAGAAAAAATTGCGTCAAGTGTAAGCGGGCCACTTCCATTTACTCCTCCCACTACATAAGCAGGTAAACCTGCTCTTGTATGCACCTTGTTAAAATAATCAACGGCAGTTGCATCGCTCGTTGACCCATTATTACCAATGGTTGCTTCAGCATAGATAAGGTACATCTCTGCCAACCGCATCATGTACGTATTATTTGGATAGCGCTGTTGAGCAGCAATTCCAGCCAGGTCAACCGGTGAGCCAATAATATATTTTTTAACTGCAAGAAAGTTTTGATCGGTTCCTGTAAATGGATAAATGAGTTTTGTTTTGTCGGAAACTTTTGTGATCTCCGGATAATAAGCTCCCGGAAGCATAAAGGTTGAGTATAACCTGTTATCCAGCGTACGACCTTTTAATGTACCATCAGGTTGCTCTGTAATACCATCGTATTGTTTGATGAGCCACCATGTTGCGCCTTTATCTCCGCCCCATCCGCCAAATGCAATATCAGGACTGAAAGCAAGATACTCAGGCATGCTGTTTGAAATACCCCAAACATTGGCGCCTGCAAAAACCCATTGCAGTTCAAATAAACCTTCTGAATTATTATCGTACGGATGTTTAAACAGGTTGTAGTAATTCGTAAGTAATTTCTTTCCGCTGTTATTAATAACTCTTTCAGCATAGTATTTTGCACTGTCTAAAAATTGTTGCTTTCTAACTCCGCCAGCAGCTTCAACACCAGCTCTTGTAAGATAAAAACGGGCAAGCATTCCTTCGGCCGACCATTTTGTAAGTCTTCCTTCCTGTGTTGCCACAGTTGGTAAATCTTCTGCTGCTGCACGCATTTCTCTTGTAATAAAACGCCATACACTTGTTACAGTGTTTCTGTTGATTGATGTATCAAACAATTTATCGAAGTTGTTTTCAATAACAGGAACTGGTCCCCAGTTCATCACGAGGAAACGATACGCCAATGCACGCATAAATCTTGCTTCTGCAATGGCTGTTTTTTTAACAGTTGCAGAAACATTTGGTCCGCCATAGCGATTGATGTTATAAAGAAAAAGATTTGACTGACCCACCACATTAAAGAACGCCCGCCATGATGCACCGTTCTCTCCGTTATCACCCGTGGTATTAAACAATACATTTCCTCTGTCGTTCCATGCTGAGAATGCAGTACCTCCTCTGAAATCACCGAGGTTGTACATGGCTTTATCATTGTAATCGAACCACACCGTGCTGTAAAGCAAAGCTGTGCCTGCCAGTACCTGTTCATCGGTTTTATAAAAGTTTGCATCGGTAATGGAACTTAATGGTGGTTTTTCCAGGAATGTTTTTTTACATCCTGAAAATGCTGCAACAGCAACCAGTAAGCCTATTAAATATTTTATGCTAGTTATTTTTTTCATGTGAATAAGTTTAGAAGTCAACACTAATTGTTGCAGTGTACATGCGGGTTAATGGATAGCGACCAAAATCAATTCCTATTGCCTGGTTCGATGAGCTTGATCCTGTTCCAACATACGCTCCCACTTCCGGATCGTATCCTTTGTACTTTGTAAATGTTAGAAGGTTTTGAGCCCCTATTGTTGCTCTTAATCCCTTTATCACTTTTGCATAATTCAAATATTTGAAAGGCACGTTGTAAGAAAGTGTAACATTCTTCACTCTTAAATAAGAACCATCTTCTACAAACCTGGTGGTAATTTTTCCGTAGTTGTTATCATTGGCTACAGAATTGTTTGACATACGTGGAATGGTTGTTCCCGCATTTGTGAGATATGGTTTTCCGTTGGCATCTGTACTGATCTTTGCATAGCCCATTGATGCAGTTAATAAATTTCTGCTGAGATTAATATTGTTAGGATTGCTTGCTTCAGAAGCAATGTAGTTGTAAATATCATTTCCGTAAGTTCCAACAATAAGAACACTCAGATCAAAACCCTTATAAGAAAACGAGTTGGTTAAACCAGCTGTGAGTTTAGGCCATGGGCTACCAATATTCGTCATATCATTTACATCGATCTTTCCGTCGCCGTTAATATCTTTATACTTTACGTCACCTACCCATATACCTGTTTGCGGATCTGTGGGTCTTCTGTTTCCACTGTTATCAACCGGCACAGCGCTGCCATTAATTTCATCGATCGATGAGAATATCCCTTCTTCTATATATCCTCTGAACAACCAGGGCTGCTGGCCAATTGCTGCACGTTGTGTCCAGTTATTCATCCACCACGATGTTCTGTCGATAAATGCATTGTCTGAGTTTAATGATTCAATGGTTGATCTGAAATGTGAGAGGTTCAGATTTGTTTCCCATTTGAAATTTTTATTCTGAATATTGCTGCTTGAGATAGAGAAATTCCAACCTTTTGTTTTTAATGCACCAGCATTAACTAATGGTGCACCAACTGAACCGGGGCTTCCATTTGTACCCATGTACCATGGTAAGCTTGCCTGGAGAATTAAGTTATCGGTATTCTTAATGTAGTAATCACCTTCAATTGTAATTCGGTTTTTCAACAAACCAAGGTTGAGCCCAATGTTGTGGGTCATTGTTTGCTCCCATTGCAATTTGGGATTGGTAAATGATGCTGGTAATAAACCGGTACCCCAGGGTGTTGCACCCGTATTTAATGGTGCATAAATTCCCGACCCACTTCCCTGGTTTCCTGTTAAGCCTGTTTCATATCTTAGTTTCAATTCGCTGATGAAAGGAACTTCAAAAAACTTTTCTTGTGAAACCCTCCATGCTGCGGATACAGAAGGGAAATTACCCCACCGGTTATCGGCACCAAAATAAGGAGAACCATCTCTTCTGAAAGTTCCTGTTAACAGGTAACGATTGTCATAATTATAATTGAGTCTTCCAAGGAACGATTCCATTGACCATGGATAAGTTCCTCCTTCGTTTGTAGCTGAAGTAGGATTTCCCGCATTCACATCAAAAATATCATTGGTAAGGAAACCTGTTCTTCCTGCTGATAACGCTTTCCATTGCGATTCCTGCGCTTCATGACTCGCCATTAAAGTGAAATTGTGTTTATCAATCTGCTTTGTGTATTCAAGCATTTGGTTCCAGTTCCAGTACCAGCTTGAGTATGTGCCCGATTGTAATGACGCAAGTAAATTCGTATGCCACTGATCAATACTATAAGTTGGTGTATAGTAAGTAGAAAGTCCGTTGCCTGCGCTACCGTTAAGTGATGTTCTGAATACTAATCCTTTTACGATGGTGATGCCAAGGTTCAAACCGCCAAGGAATTGGCGTTTCATATTGTTATTGCTGATGAGGCTTGCAAGCGCTACAGGATTCACAGGCGCAAATTGATTAGCGCCATTAACAGGATCGCTTCCACCCCATGAACCATTCAGGTTTTTAACCGGTATCTGTGGGGTTAAACGCAATGCATTTGAGATAAGCGGACTTTGTGCATCACCATAGTTTGTTGCGGTGAGGTTTTCATTCGTTTGATTAAAACTGAGGTTGGTGCCGATTGTGATCCATGTTCTCGGTTTATTATCCATATTCAAACGAAAACCATAACGTTTAAAGCCAGAACCTAATGCAACACCCTGTTGCTTCAAATATTCACCCGACAGATAATAATTCGTATTGTTGCTACCACCACTTAAACTCAATTGATGTTTGCTCATAGTGGCATTATTAAATAATTCACGCTGCCAGTTTGTGCCTTCACCTAAAAGAGTGGGATCTAAAAATTCGCCGGGAGTAGTACCACCTGCAATGGAATGGTATTCCTTAACCATTTGAGCGTACTGACTTAAGTTCATTACTTTAAGTTCATCGGGTGGAGTTTGAATATTATGCTGGTAAGTATAGTTGATCTTAAAATCTCCTGCCTTACCACGTTTTGTTGTGATGAGGATTACACCATTACTGGCACGTGAACCATAAATAGCCGTAGCCGATGGTCCCTGCAGAATCTGGATATCTTCAATATCATTTGGGTTAATACCAGCTAAAGGATTGGAAGAACTAGATGAACCATACGATACATCTTCATTTGCCTGTATTTGCACACCATCCACTACATATAATGGTTGCGTGCGACCTAATGAACTTATACCACGGATGTTAACGGAAATGCCACCGCCGGGTTGTCCCGAGTTTTGTGTAACATACACACCGGCAGCCCTGCCCTGGATAGCCTGCTCAATGGTGGTGTTTACTGTTCGCTCTATATCTTTTGCAGATACAGTTGTTTGTGCACTTGTAAGATTCGACCGTCTTGATTTACCGTAACCAACTACAACAACTTCGCTCAGCTTGACATCTGCAATATCAACTGTTGCCAGAACGGTAGTTTTGCCAGCGGTTGATATTTCTACAGACTTTGCACCAACATAGGATACAACCAAAACTGAATTGGCAGATGGAACGTCAATTTTAAATGCACCATTTGCATCGGTAAGAGTTGCAGTTTTCTGTCCTTTCACAGTAATTGTAGCACCTTCAACGGGCGTGCCCGCTTTGTCAGAAATAATACCTGTAATGGTTCTGTTTTGTGCTGAAATGGAAGAAGCGAGTAAGACACACGCACATAGTAACGCGATAGCCCGGAGCAATCGTAAATTTCTCATATAGCAAGAATGTTTAGACAAATATATCTTTCATATTCTATCGAATACTAATACTTTTTTATCCAAGCATTGTATTTTGTAATGCAGTTTTTCCGCAGGAAACCGCTGAAACGCCTGTTAAACGGGCAATTTTCCGCAAATAGCCTTGTTCAATTCAAAGCTGTCAATTGTACTTTCTTACCTTCCGTTTACTAATTTTACATCAAACGATTGACCATGCACAACAATCTCATGCGTGAAATAACTCCTCTCACCAGCAGCGACTGCTTTACTTTATTCACACGCACCAAGAGTGAATTTGATTTTCCATTGCATTGCCATGAAGAATTGGAATTGAACTTTATTCGCAAAGCAAAAGGTGCAAGGCGCATCATTGGCGATCATATTGCGGAGATAGATGATTATGAATTAGTGTTGGTGGGGTCGAATCTTCCGCATGTTTGGGAAACACATAAATGCAAAAGCAAAGAGATACATGAGATCACGATTCAATTTCACAAAGATCTGTTCGATGATAAATTTTTACGACGCAACCAACTGAGTTACCTCCGCAAGATGCTGGAGCGATCAGCAAAAGGAATTTTATTTTCTACTGAAACTATGCAGCAAATAGAACCACGGCTGATCATCTTAAGTCAAAAGCATGGGTTTGATTCTGTGCTTGAATTATTATCGATCCTCCATGATCTTTCTGTATCACGCAACATGCGCACTTTATCTGACACAACCTTCAGTGGCGCTGAATTAACCTACAACAGCAGGCGAATAGAAAAAGTACTGGAACACATGAACCATAGCTTTCATAAAAATGTTACGCTTGATGAAGTTGCAAAGCTGGTGAACATGACGCCAGCATCATTCAGTCGCTTCTTTAAACAACGCACAGGCATTTCGTTTATCGATAGTTTATTGGAATTGCGTCTTGGCCATTCCTCACGACAATTAATTGATACAACACATTCCGTTGCTGAAATTGCATACAACTGCGGCTTCAATAACATTTCGAATTTCAACCGTCTTTTCAAAAAGAAAAAAGGATGTACGCCGAAAGAGTTCAGGGAAAATTACAATTATCACAACCGGATATTTGTGTAAGCAGTTAAGAAAACAATTTGCTTAATCGTTCATCGGTAAAATCTTTTACAAATAACAACACATGATCATCTACAGTAAACTCATGTTCTTCATGCATCGTAGTTAATACCACCGCTTTCATGCCTGCACGTTTTGCGCTCTCCACTCCTTTTGGGGAATCTTCAAAGACGATACAATTAGTTGGATTTGTATTTAAACGTTCACCACATTTTAAGAATGTTTCAGGATCCGGTTTACTTATTGCCACATCATCTGCACTCACCAAAGCAGCGAAATAATCACGGATGTTGAGATTGTCTAACACAAAATCAATATTGAACATGATAGCTGCAGAACCAATGGCCATTTTTATTTGTTGCTGATGAGCCTTTTCAAGAAATTCCAGCAAACCAGGTAACAACTTCAAATTAGGTTTAAACTGCTGCTGGTATTGCTTTTCTTTTTCAAGACTCATGGTTTGTTTCTCAGCTTCGGTAAAACGGCCGGGAAACATGCGTTCCAGCAATTCATCATTCTTACCGTAGCACTCTTCTTTCATTCGATCCATTGAAATGTTTGCACCCAACTCATTCAATATTCCATGCCATGCTTTGATATGATACTGCATATCATCGATCATGGTTCCATTCAAATCAAATAAAAATGCATTCTTACTCATTCGTTTTCTTGTTTTCCTAACGTATAAAAACACGATCGCCCATGCAAATCAACAAAAGATTTTTACATGAGCGATCGTTTATGTGAACTATATCAACTTTTATCTTACCAGAACTTCACGTACAATGCTGTAAGGATAAGCAATGTAAATACGATCATGGCAATAACTGAAGGTTTCAATTTGAACATTTCCTTATCTAGCACAAATGCTTTCGGATTAACCTTAGGTCCTGCAAGGCTCATACCGATCATTACCGCCATGGTGATAAAGAAGGCCCATCCCATATTGATGAGGAATGGAATTTCATAAACACCATCATTATTTTTAAATGCAGTGTACATGAGTGTTTCATGCCCAAATACATTTACAGCAAAACTGTTGAAGAAAATCGCCATTACAAAACCCGTAATAAGACCTGCAACAGCAGCGGCGCCTGTGGTACGTTTCCAGAACATACCAAGGATAAACATAGCAAATACGCCGGGGCTTATAAAGCCGGTATACTTTTGAATAAATGTAAATCCACCTTCACCACTGATACCTAACATATCTTTCCATTCAAAAATTACAGCCAATACAATTGAAACCAATGCTGCCATTCTTCCCACCCAAACCATTTTCTTTTCATCGCCGTCATTATAAACAGGAGCAGCATCCATAGCAGGTGCATTTGCAGAAGTTACTGCAGGTTTCTTCCTGAAGTACTTCATATAGATGTCCAATGTAAAGATGGTACCAATACTATTAAGCTTACCAGCAAGTGATGCAACAATTGCAGCAGTTAACGCAGCAATAGCCAATCCTTTTAATCCTGATGGCAAGAAACCAAGAATGGCAGAGTATGCATCATCCATTCCACGTAATTCGCTTAAGTGACCATTTTGATGCAACACATACGCAGCAATACCTGGTAACATTACAATGATCGGCATCAACAACTTTAAGAAACCTGCAAACAGAATTCCTTTACGTGCTGTATCAAGATCGGCACCTAATGCACGTTGTGTGATGTATTGGTTACAACCCCAATAGTTCAGGTTCACGATCCACTGACCCGCAAAATACATTGCAATACCAGGAAGGATCAGGTATTTATTAATGTCTTCCTGCGAAGATGCTTCTGTTGGTTTCTTCAGGATCATATGGAAGTGATCAGGAGCTTGCGTCATCAATGTTTTAAAACCTGCAACCGCATCTCTGCCTAAACCAAATTTTTCACTAACGATTGTCAATGCAAAATAAATTGTTGCAAAACCACCAATGATCAACACTGCCACTTGTATCACATCCGTATAACCAATCACCTTCATACCACCCAATGTGATGATGAGAGAGAATACTGCAAGAGCGATCATAACTGTATGTAAGTATTCAGGCCCGATCAATCCACTAATAGCGATCGCTCCTAAATACAAAATAGAAGTAAGGTTTACAAACACGTATAAGAACAACCAGAAGATGGCCATGATCAACGACACCGTTTCATTATACCTCGTTTTCAAAAACTGGGGCATGGTGTAGATCTTGTTCTTTAAATACACCGGCATAAACCAAACAGCAATAATGATGAGTGCCAATGCAGCGATCCATTCGTAAGCAGCAACTGCAATACCTACAAAATAACCGTTACCACTCATGCCGATAAATTGCTCAGCAGAAATATTAGAAGCGATCAACGATGCACCAATTGCCCACCATGTAAGCGAACCTTCAGCTAAGAAGTAGTCATGTGATGCGGAAATAGATGCTTTCTTTTTTCTTTGATATACCCAGTAACCATAACCGGCTACAAGAATGAAATAGAAAACAAAAATGAGAATGTCTAAACCTGA
The DNA here is from genome assembly GCF_057361365.1 of Lacibacter sp. NCBI lineage: Bacteria > Pseudomonadati > Bacteroidota > Chitinophagia > Chitinophagales > Chitinophagaceae > Lacibacter > Lacibacter sp. The sequence continues at coordinate 227,553 of NZ_JBMQSG010000011.1, forward strand.
TAAACTTTTCATTGACAAGTTTTACGTTTTGAAAAAATATTTTGTGGTAGGTGCAAATCAGCGGTAATATACTTCACTCCAACGCAATTCATTCTTGAATTGATAAATATCTGTGTTTTTACCGATACGTACATATTCTATCCCGGCCATTTCTGCAAAATCTTCCATGTGTTCTGATGTAAGATTCTGACTGTAGCCTGTATGATGTGCTCCACCTGCTAATATCCATGCAGCACAACCATCATTCATGTTTGGATATGGTTTCCACAATACTCTTGCAACAGGAAGTTTTGGTAATTCAGCAACAGGAGCCACAGCTTCAACTTCATTAACTAACAGTCGGAAGCGATTGCCCATATCAACAACTGAAGCATTCAATGCAGGACCGGCTGCAACATTGAATACTAAACGCACAGGATCTTCTTTACCACCGATACCCAGCGGATGAATTTCGCAATTAGCTTTACCATCTGCAATGCTTTCGCAAATTTCCAACATGTGTGAACCAAGCACTAAAGGATTTGAAGGATCAAAATGATAAGTATAATCTTCCATGAAACTATTACCACCTTTCAAACCTGTGCCCATTACTTTCATGGTGCGTACAAGAGCTGCAGTTTTCCAATCGCCTTCACCCGCAAAACCATAACCCTTGCCCATTAAACGTTGTGATGCAATGCCGGGCAATTGTTTCATGCCATGCAGATCTTCAAACGTATCGCTGTAACCTTTGTAGTTTCCTTGCTCAAGGAAATACAACATACCTATTTCAATTTTTGCAGCATCACGAAGTGATTGGTATTGTTTACCATCTTTCTTTAAAGAGGCAACAACATTGTATGTATCAAAATATTCTTCGGTGAGTTTATCTACATCTGCATCACTCACTTCATTGATCACTTTTACAAGATCACCAATGCCATGTGTATTTACACTGTAACCGAATTTCATTTCAGCTTCTACTTTATCACCATCTGTTACGGCCACATAACGCATGTTATCACCAAAGCGAACAATGCGTGCACCTTGTGAATCGTGCCAGCCTGCTGCTGCTCTTGCCCATACATTGATGCGTTCGAGCACCAAAGGGTCCTGCCAATGACCAACCACTACTTTACGTTTCACCTTCATGCGTGTGGCGATGAATCCAAACTCCCTGTCGCCGTGTGCACTTTGATTAAGATTCATAAAATCCATATCAATACTGCTCCATGGAATATCACGGTTGAATTGTGTATGCAGGTGAAGCAATGGTTTATGTAAAACATTTAAACCCCTGATCCACATTTTAGCTGGAGAAAATGTATGCATCCATGTAATAATGCCGATACAATTCTTTGATGCGTTTGCTTCTGCACAAACGGCATATATTTCTTCTGATGACTTAACGGTTGGTTTAAACACAACGTTTACAGGAATAACGGCTGCATCGTTGAGTGAACCTGCAATTTCCTGCGAGTGTGATGCTACTTGTTTTAATGTTTCTTCACCGTACAGGTCCTGACTGCCTGTAACAAACCATACTTCTAAATTTTTAAACGCTTTCATTTTAATAATTATATCTGTGATCGATTGAATGTTTGTTGTAATAAGAACAGGATAGTTTATGCTTGTCCGTAATAACTATCCGGCCCGTGTTTACGTTCGTAATGTTTTTGACGAATTGAATCTTTTAAACGTGGAGCATTGGGATTGATCTGCTCAGTAAGCAATGATGTTTGTGCAATAAACTCAAGCACCGCACTATTATGAACAGCTTTGTTTGCATTCTTACCCCATGTGAATGGAGCGTGATTGCCTACTAATATCATTTCCACTTCTTCATAACTCAAGCCACGGTCTTTAAAACAATTAAGAATTTGAAAACCTGTTTCGTATTCATAATTGCCTTTGATCATGTCATCGCTCATGGGGGCAGCACATGGAATATCAACCGTATTGTAATCGGCATGTGTGGTTCCAAAAATCGGAATATCACGTTGCGACTGTGCCCATGCCGTTGCATAAGTTGAATGTGTATGAACGATGCCTCCGATCTTTTCCCAATGCTTGTACAATACAGCATGTGTTTTTGTATCAGATGAAGGGCGATAAGAACCTTCAACTGTGTTGGCATCAAAATCAACGATCACCATTTTATCGGGACTCAGATCTTCGTAAGGAACACCACTTGGTTTAATGGCGAATACACCCAGGCTTCTGTCAACCGCACTTACATTGCCGAATGTAAATAACACCAATCCCAATTTCGGCAATTGCATATTGGCTTCGTATGCTTCCTCTTGTATGTGACTATACTTACTCATATTTCTTGTTGGCCACGAATGCGCAAAGAAAACTGTTGTTACCTATTTTACTTTGCGTGTTTGTGGCAATTTTTATTCATTATTCATCAATCGAGTGCTTCTACTGCTTGTTCTTTTGTTTGCTCTTCCATGAAGGCACCCACTTCCTTATACTTTTCATAACGATACTGGTAAATGGCTGCACGATCAGGGTTGGGATGATATTCTGCATCAAAGCCCTGACCCATTGCCTGCATTGCATCTTCCACCTTGCTATAAACACCACCTACAGTTGCAGCAAACATCGCTGCACCCAATGCACAGGTTTGTTCGCTCTTATGAATTTTGATGGGCATGTTCATGACATCGGCCATCATCTGCATAATGAAAGGAGATTTTTTTGCTACTCCACCAAGACCGATCAAACCTTTCACTGGAATACCTTGCTCAACAAAACGCTCTACAATTGCTTTTGCACCAAAGCAGGTTGCTTCCACAACTGCTCTGAACATACGCACTGCATCGCTTCCTAAATCAAGACCGGTAATTGAAGCAGTGAGTAATTGATTGGCATCAGGCGTTCTTCTGCCGTTGAACCAATCAACTGCCAATTCACTATGTTCATCTATTTCCAGTTGCTCAGCAAGTTTGCTTAATTGTGGAATGATAGCATCTTCTGTTTCACTGATGAGTTTTGCTTTTGTTTCATCATCAAGTAAAGATGATTTTGACAGTATCTGCTGCAAAGGCCATGTGAGTAAACGTTTGTACCATGCATACGCATCACCAAATGCAGATTGACCCGCTTCTAACCCGATCATACCGGGAATAACAGAACCGGGCACCTGCCCGCAAATACCTTTGATGAGTTTTCCTTCCACATCTTTCACAGGCGCTACCATCATATCACAAGTGGATGTGCCCATTACTTTACTTAAGTAATATGGTTCGATCTGTCCACCCACTGCACCCATATGTGCATCGTAAGCACCAACACCAATCACTGTTGTTTCAGGCAAACCCAAACGGGCTGCCCATTCCTTGGTAATAGTGCCTACTGATTGATCAGCCGGATAGGTGTCTTTGAACAAACGATCAATAAAACCATCAAGCAATGGATCTAATGATGTAAAGAATTCATTGGGAGGAAGTCCGTCCCACTCTTTTGCCCATAAAATTTTATGACCTGCTGAACATACACCACGTTTCATTGCATGTACATCTGTTCCGCCGGATAATAAGAAAGGAATCCAGTCGCAATGTTCAACAAATGAATAAATGTTGTTTCTTACTTTTTCATCAGCACGTAACACACGCAATAGTTTTGCCCAGAACCATTCGCTTGAATAAATACCACCAACGAATTGTAAATAGTTGGTATCAAATTTTTCTGCATGTGCATTGATCTCTGCTGCTTCGCCCACACCGGTATGATCTTTCCACAACACAAACATAGCATTTGGGTTTTCTTCAAAACCGGGCGTTAATGCAAGCGGCGTTCCTGTTTTATCAACTGCAACAGGTGTTGATCCTGTGGTATCAACAGAAAGCGCTTTTACTTTTGAAGCCACATCAGCTCCAACCTTTGCCACACATTCTTTAATGGTTGCTTCCAGTCCCTCCACATAATCCAATGGATGCTGACGAAACTGGTTCTCATTCATATTGCAGTACAACTGCTTTTTCCAACGGGGATAATAAAACACTGATGAAGCAAGTTCCTCACCATTTGCTGTGTTCACAATAATGGTTCTCACGGAATCTGATCCGTAGTCGACACCAATTACATAAGACGCTTCACTACTCATAATTTCACTTTATAAAATCAATTAACGGAGATTTTGTATTTGGTTACAGTATGATATTTTTCACCTGGCTTCAATAAGGTTGATGGAAATGCAGGTTGATTTGGTGAATCAGGAAAATGCTGTGTCTCCAAACAAAGTCCAGTGCGGAGATTGATTGATTTACCATCATTTGTTTTAAGAGATCCATCAAGAAAGTTACCTGAGTAGAACTGTAAACCTGGTTCAGTTGTAAATACTTCCAGTTTACGACCGCTTACTGAGTCAGATAAAGTAGCAACCAGTTCAAGATCGCTTCCCTTACGTGTCAATACAAAGTTGTGATCATAACCACCTTCAACCGCAGCAATGCGTTCACCAATTTTATGCGGTTGTAAAAAATCAAATGGTGTTCCTTTTACATCTTTTAATTCACCTGTTGGGATAAGACCTGCATCAACTGGTGTGTATTTATCTGCATTCACTTGTAACTGGTGATCAAGAATTGTATTGTTTACATCACCTGTTAAATTGAAGTAACTATGGTTAGTCAAATTCACAACAGTTGTTTTATCTGTTTCTGCTGTGTATTCGATGTTCAACTCGTTATCATCGGTGAGTGTATAAACAACAGTAATGTTCAGATTACCGGGATAACCTTCTTCTCCATCTTTACTTAAATAGGTTAACGTTAATGATGCAGTGCTGTCAGCAGGTTTTGCATCCCACACTACTTTATCATAACCTTTGTTACCACCATGCAAGTGATTTGCACCATTGTTGGTTGCAAGCTTGTAAGTAGCAGTGTCAATTTTAAATGTTCCTTTTGCAATACGGTTTCCGTAACGACCAATGATTGCACCGAAGTAAGGAGGCGGAGTTAAATAACCACTTAAGCTATCAAAACCCAGCACTACGCTACTCTTATTACCAGCTTTATCGCGTGTAACCCATGATGTAACAATGCCCCCGTAAGTAGTGATCTTCACTTCAACACCATTCGCATTGGTCAACGTATAAAGATCAACAGGTTTGCCATCAGCCTCGCCCCAGGCAACTTTTGTTACTTTTTGAGTTGGAGGCTCATCTGTTTTCTTTTCTGCATTATCGCCACATGATGTTAATGCAGCAGTTGTAATTGTTGTCATCAATAAGAATTTTTTAAGATGATTCATGTGCAAGTTTTTATTTTTTTAATGTTGGCCAGCCTTCTTTATCCCAGGCGAGTTCGTTAATTAATAGTTTGGATCGTCCTTTATCCTGTGCATCATAGCCATGATAAATAATGTAGTCTTTCCCATCAGCATGATAAACTGCATTGTGTCCTGCACCAAACCATTCCTTAGCATCGCCTTCGAGTACCAGCGTGCCGCCATTGGAGGTCATAGTTACAGAATTTTTATCAAGATATGGGCCTGTTACCTGCTTACTTCTTCCTACCACTACTTTGTAATTGCTTTTTTCACCACGACAGCAATAATCCCAGGAAGCGAACAAATAGTAGTATTCACCTTTCTTGAAAATGAATGGCGCCTCAATAGCATTTCCACCGGAAGAATCATTTCCACTTCCTTTCGCTCTTGCAGCAATAGAGAGCACCCGTTCCGGTTGGGCAAGCGTTTTAAGATCGCTGCTAAGCTTTACAAGTTTTAATCCACTCCAGAAAGAACCAAAGCTTAACCAGGGAACATTTTTTTCATCAACAATGAGATTGGGATCAATTGCATTCCACTGATCTTTCCCGGGAAAAGACTGAATCACTTTCCCTAAGTCTTCCCATTTAAAATCGGGTGATGAAGGATTCAATGTTTTATTCACGGCCACACCAATGCAGGAACCGTTCTTACCGAATGTTGATACAGAATAATAGAGATAATACTTTCCGTTGTAATGAGCAATATCAGGAGCCCATGTGTGACCACGATAACCAGGCACTGCATCAACAGCCCATTGAGGCGCTGCAGCAAAAACAGGTTTCTCTTTTTTCCAGTTTTGCAGATCAGTTGACGAAAAAACTGAAATACCAAAGCCTGTACAAAACAAGTAGTAAGTATTTCCTTCTTTGATCATGACAGGATCATGCACTCCTGTTTGGCGTGTTGGTTTAATTGTACCAACGGAATCACCCCTTCCCTGCGCAGTTGTAAACAACACAGCTAACACAAATACTATCGTTGCAAAACACTTCATTTATTTTCTTACTGCAGTTTTATTCTTAATACGGAGAATGAATAAGGGGCTGCTGTATAATCAAACTTTTTATTTTTAATAGCGATGGTTGATTCTTTCGGTGAAACCTGTGTTGGTTGATCGAATGAGTTAACAACAGTTAAGCTGCTACCTTGCAACACGGTTAACTTTCCTTGCGCTGCAAGTTTCTTTGCACCTTCAACAGATAATACAGCTGCCTGTTCTTTGTTTGATGCGTTGACGATCTTAATCACCAGTTCATTCGTTGCTGCATCAATCACTGATGATGCATACAAACTATCCTGCCCCGCCACCACATCATTATTGAATGTGAGTGGAACAACTTTTGAACCTTTATTTAAGGAGAACAGTTTTTGTACATAATAAGTAGGCGAACCATAAGAACGAAGATTATCAACCCAGATCATATCAGGCGCCCATTGCCAACCTTCAATATGCGAGAATAACGGGGCATAAGATGCCATGCTAACCACATCGGCATTTCTTTCCAGGCCGGTCATGAATGCTGCTTCGCTGATAGCTGCCAGCCAGGTGTTGCGTTGTGCACCATTTGTTTTATCAACATGCGATGCGTATTCACCTGCAAATACTTTTGATCCTGTTCTTGGATAATTATCGTAACGTCTTACACTGCTGAAAAACCATTCAGGACTGCGATAGTAATGCTCATCGATCAGATCAGCATTCATCTTGCGCAACTCTGTATTCAGCAATTCAAAACGATCACCATCGGGGCCGGTACCAGAACTTGTTACCAACTTAATGTTTGGATATTTTTCTTTGATAGCTTTTTGAAAGATCTTCAAACGTTCCAGATATTGCGGGCCCCAGTTTTCATTACCTACACCAAGGAATTTTAAATTGAAAGGAGCAGCATGTCCCATCTCTGCACGTTTCTTACCCCATGTTGTTGTTACATCGCCATTTGCAAACTCAACCAGGTCTAATGCATCCTGTACATAAGGATCAAGTTGATCAACGGGAACAAGTTCAGCAGAATTAAACTGGCAAGCCATGCCACAGTTGAGAATAGGCAATGCTTCTGCACCAATATCTTCACACAACTGGAAGTATTCGAAGAAACCTAAACCAAATGTTTGAAAATAATCAGGCGCTGAACGATGTGGAAATTCAATATTCCAACGATTCATAATGAGCTGACGTTCTTCAATTGGCCCGATCGTTTTTTTCCATTGGTAACGATTGGCAAGATCAAAACCTTCAACAATACAACCGCCGGGAAAACGAACGAAGCCAGGCTTCATATCGGCGAGTAACTGAATCATATCTGCACGCATTCCACCGGGTCGTTTCTTCCAGGTATCTTCAGGAAAGAGTGAGATCATATCTAGATCAATAGTTCCAGTTCCTTCAAACCAAATTCTGAACTGACCTTTTTGTGCCGTATCAGTTGATTGAAAACTTTTCGCCAGCTTCTTCCATGCATCACCGGTTGCTGCTGCATCAACAACAGAGCTACCAATGATTTGATTCTTGCTGTTTATTAATTCAAGATGCAGTTTAATAGTGCCTGCAGTACGATATTGTACAGAAAAATCATAACGCAGATCTTTCTTGATACCCATACCACGGAAACCTTCATTCGTCATACTCAAGTTTCCTTTGCCTGCATTGTTTAACTGCACACGCAGGAAACGTGGGTTAGGATTATTTGCACCCTGCCTGTTTTGTACCGTAACCGCTCCTTCAACAAATGGACGCTGATCAATTCTCCATCCCATCAGTGGTTTCACAAATTCAAATGAACGGTTCTTTACCAGCTCGGCATAAATGCCACCATCAGCACCAAGATTAATATCTTCAAAAAATACACCCCACATCGTAGGTTGTATGTCGGCTTTCGGTTGATTGGCTTTTATAACAAATGTCTTTTTTTCCTGCGCCCCTAACGAGGTGCAAAGGACAAACAAAGAGGCAGTAGCAATCACCAATCTTTTATTCAACATCTTATTATATGAAAACTGCATTGATAAATTTATTTGAGAGTTAAAACAACTACTGAATGAGGAGGCAACTGAACCTGTAATGAATTACCATTCAGTTTTGCGCCATTGAAAGCAGCAGGTTGAATTTTTGTTGGTTGATCAAATGAATTATAATCCTGCAGATTTTGAGAAGTAAGAATTCTTCCGCTAACAGTTTTAATGTTTAAGCCACGCACATCAATATTTACAGTTTGTGGTTTTGAAGCATCAATATTCACCAACGATACATGCGCAGCGCCGCTATTATCTTTTGAAGCAGACGCAGATACTGCAGGTAATTTTTCATTACCCAAAACGTAATCGCTTGTCTTTAATTGAATCGGAAGCATTGTAGCATCCTGGTGAACATTATACATTTCCATTACATGGTAAGTAGGTGTCAACAGCATTTTTTCCTGGTTGGTAAGGATCACCGCCTGCAACACATTCACCGTTTGTGCAAGATTGGCCATGCGAACACGATCAGCGTGGTTATTAAACACATTCAGCGTAATGCCCGCTATCATCGCATCTCTGATTGTATTCTGTTGAAATAAAAATCCGGGATTTGTACCAGGCTCCACATCATACCATCCTCCCCATTCGTCAACAACTAAAGCAACACGTTTATTGGGATCATATTTATCCATGATGGTGCTATGGCGTGTAACATATTCTTCCATGCGCCATGCCGATCTCATCGTTGCAAAATATTGTTGTTCTGAAAACTCTCTTGCCGGACCTTTTTGGTTCCAGTTAATAACAGCATAATGATGCAATGCAACACCTTCCATCATGTTGTGTGGAATATCACGCATCAACACTTCTGTCCAGTTGTAATCATTTCCGTTTGCACCAGATGCTACTCTGAATTTTTTAGCCTCATTTTCAAAGTCAGACATGTAAGTAGCATATTGGCGATACACGTTTGCATAATATTCAGGCTTCATATTACCGCCACAACCCCATGCTTCATTTCCAACACCCCAGATATTTACATTCCATGCTTTTTCACGACCATTTTTTACACGCCACGTTGTCATTGGACTTGTATTGGGTTTACCATTTACATATTGCACCCAATCGCCAAGCTCCTGTACGGTTCCGCTACCAACATTTCCTGCGAGGTACGGTTCAGCACCGATCATCTCACACATGTTTAAGAAATCATGTGTACCAAAACTGTTGTCTTCGGTTACACCACCCCACCAACGATTAACAATAGCAGGACGATTTGCTTTTGGACCCACGCCATCTTTCCAATGATAGGTATCGGCAAAGCAACCCCCGGGCCAACGAAGGTTCGGCACTTTTAATTTCTTTAGTGCATTTACAATATCATTACGTACACCATTGGTATTTGGTATGATCTTATTCGTATCACCCACATAAAAACCACCATAAATACAAGTTCCTAAATGCTCGGCAAAATGGCCGTAAATATGTTTGCTGATCTTGTCTTTTCCAAGATCGGCGTTAATCACAACTGAGTTTTGTGCGCTCACTGTGAGCTGCGCAAACACAAAGCCGAAGACAATTAAAGATTTGGTGAAGTTCCCAGGCAGGTTTAGCCGGGAAGCACTGCATGAAGCATACTTTCTTTTGAAAATGGCAACAATCATGATGGCAATTTTTGTTTTGAAAGCTTCCCTGCTGTTCAGCAATTTTCAGCAGTTGGGCGGAAGCCTTTGGTTTAAAAAATGAAAATAAATACTTTTTTGATAGTAATTGTCATTTTTACATTTATTTTTATCCTCATCCCTAGTTCCTTAACTTCGAAGCCATGCTGAAGTATCAAAACCAGACTCGTTTGCTTGTTGCCGTTGACTGTATCATTTTTGGATTTGATGGTAATAAGCTGAAGATTTTATTAATTAAAAGAGGCCTTGAGCCATTGAAAGACCATTGGAGTTTGATGGGCGGTTTCGTGCAACCCAACGAAAGTGCGGATGAAGCCGCAAGCCGTGTATTAAAACAATTAACTGGCCTGGATGGTGTTTACCTCGAGCAATTTTATACTTTTTCAGAGAAAGACAGAGACCCCACCGAACGTACTATTTCGGTTGCATATTTTGCGTTGATCGATATTCATCAATATGAAAAACAAATCAGCGAAGAATATCATGCTGAGTGGTTTCAACTCGACCAGATACCTGAGCTGATTTTTGATCACTCACAAATGATAGCAATGGCAAGGGAGAAATTAAGATACAAAGCTGCATTGCATCCGTTGTTGTTTGAATTACTACCAGCGAAGTTTACCCTGCCCCTCTTACAGAGTTTGTTTGAAGATGTGTATGAAACAAATTTTGATAAAGGCAATTTTAGTCGCAAGATCATTTCAACAGGTTTGCTCATCAAGCAAAAGGATAAGGATAAATTGAATTCAAAGAAAGGTGCTTTCTATTATAAGCTTGATAAAAAACATTACAAGAAGAATTTTCATTCTGTGTTGAAATTCATTCCTAATCTGAATAATCATTTGGAAACCGAAAAGTAAGCGGCCGCTTACTTCATATAGAATACATCCTTCAACGAAGTGCTTACCGGAGAGTTGTCAGGATTTGTTTCCATAATATCTTTCATGTAAGCCCACCATTTTTTCATTACGGGATGATTGGGCAGATCGCTGAGCTTTGCAGGATCTTCGGCCTGTAACACAGCAAACAGATCCCCGGTAGCTTCATCTAAAAAAATACTGTAATCGCTGATTCCTGTTTGATGGAGTAATTCCTCAAGGTCGGGCCAAAGTTCATCATGGCGACGTTTGTATTCTTCTTCCTGTCCTTTGAATATTTTCATGCGTGAGGCAATACGTGGCATATCTGTAATTTTTTGGGTTGATTATTTCTTTACAATATAACGTGCAAGTTCAGCAGGGTTTTGTTTGATCAATTGCTGAACGACTATTTCCACATTCATCTTTGCTCCTTCTAGTCCTGTATGTGTTTTATCGCCATGAAAATATTTGCTTACTTCTGCTTCACCCAGCTGATCATATTTATCAGCAATTAATTCATTCAGATCAATAAAGAAAGCACCTTCTTCTTTAGCGATCTGTAGCGCCCACAACGCATAATTATCTTTTGAACGATTCACTTTTCCATCTTTCCAGTTGTTGCGTGGTATCAATGAACAAACGATCGGCACTGCGCCTTTCGCTTTTGTTTCACGCACATACTTACGCATGTACCAACCATAGCTGTAAACTGTTTCCTGTACTTTCCTGATGGGATTCCAGATGACAGAACTATCGTTACCAATGCCACGAATGGTTCCTCTTGCACGTGCTGTATCATCCAGCGGACTTGCATCGTTATGTCCAAACTGCATGATCACATAATCCCCTTTCTTTAAATTGGCAGTGATCTTTTCCCAACGTCCTTCGGTAATAAATGTGCGACTACTACGGCCACCCAATGCATGATTTTGAACGGAGATTTTTGTTGTATCAAAATACTCAGCCATAAAACTACCCCAACCCCATTGTCCATTACTGCCGGTACCCGAACCATTACGTACAGTCGAATCGCCAATAATATAAAACACAGGTTTTGTCTGCAGCATCGTGAATGATAATAATGCTGCAATAACTACCAATAATAAAAACTGAATCCGTTTCATATAGTTCGTTCTTTTCAATTTATTTAAGATAAGCTGCAAGTGTATTGTTTTTGACCAAACGTAATCCTTCTGCTACAGATGCTGCGTTGATCCTTGCTCCTTCCTCATTTGTATGTGTATGATCTTTATGAAACAATTTCGCTACTTCATCAGGCCCAATTGCGTTGTACTTTTCTGCAGTAATTGCATTAAGGTCAACAAAAGCAACGCCTTCACTTTCTGCAATTTCCTTTGCCCATTTACCAAAGTCTTTATCGGCAAGCCGCACCTTACCGTCCGTCCATTGATTGCGTGGGATCATTGAGCAAACGATAGGTGTTGCGCCTTTCTCTTTTGCTTCACGAATGAATTTGCGCAAATACCAGCCGTACGTATGAACAACCTCCATACTGCTGTCTTTCCATGTTAATGAAACAGTTTCATCACCTGTGCCACGCAACACACCACGATAACCTGCACGTGAAGTATCGGGCTCGCTACCCTCGTTATGACCAAACTGCATGATCACATAGTCGCCCTTCTTCAATGTTGACAATACTTTCTCCCAACGTTTTTCTTTAATGAAAGTACGTGTGCTTCTTCCGGCCATCGCCTGGTTGCTGATGCTGATCTTTGCTGTGTCTAACAATTCTCCGATCATTTCACCCCAGCCGCATTGCGGACGATTGGTATTACGTACCGTTGAATCACCAATGATGTACAGCGTTGGTTTATTGTTGAGTATTACAAATGATGATAACAACACCATGAACACAGCAAACTGTAAATAAGTTTTATAATTCTCCCGCTTCAACATGATTATTTTTTTGTTGTGATAACAATATTTGGCTTAGCAGGTGTTTTCATTCCATCGCCCAAATAATAACTTACATGTGGCGGTTGATTGTACGCTACATTCTGCCATGCAATACTTAAGCGATATTGCGGATTATGCATTAACGTGTACAGTTTAATATCGGTTGGAAAAGCTGTCGAGAAAATGCGCAACTCTTTGCTATCTGCAGTGCGGCAAATAATTTCTTCACGCCAGTCGCCATAAAGATCAGCACTTAAACATGGATTTGCTTTGGTACCGTTGTTACTCATGCAATTAAAATCACGACCATCAAACAGCTTTACCATAGAGCTGTTGAGATAATCCCATTTGCTGATGTTTACTCCATTCAAAATTTCACTCAACGCATCGCCATCCCAATAAATGCCCATATTGCAGGGAGGAGTTTTATCAGCAATTACATTTCCTTTGTTATCAAACAAACCACGGATACCGGCACCAGCTACCCAACATTCATAGCCGGGATAACGTGGATCAATATCCAATGCCAAACCACGGCCAGGGCCTTCGCCATCATCGCCAGCAGCAACTGATGCTTTTTTCCAGATCACTTCGCCTGTTTTTGCATCACGGAAATTTGCACCGGCATCACCAAACTTTTCCTGGATGCTGAATACTTCCAAACCTTGACGAGTCGGATCAAGATCACTTACATGCAATGCATCAGCATGACCAATGCCTGTGCTGTACAAACCTTGTCCATTATCATCAATCGTCATTTGTCCATACACTATTTCATCTTTACCATCGCCATCTACATCATTCACACTTAGATTATGATTTCCCTGTCCTGCAAATTGTTTATTGGTATCACTGTCAAATGTCCAACGCTTCACTAACTTTCCTCCTTTCAGATCCCAGGCTGCCAAAACAGTTCTTGTATAATAACCACGACACATCACGAGTGATGGATGTTTACCATCGAGATAAGCAATACATGCAAGAAATCGATCCATACGATTTCCATACCCATCACCCCACATTGTTTTTAATTCTGGTTCGGTTGGGTTAAGCGAAGTGGGATAACGTGGAGGATCATAATTAACTGTTGAAATAGCTGCACCTGTTAATCCATTGAACACTGTTAAATATTCAGGGCCACTTAAAATGTATCCACGTTGATTGCGGTAATCTTTTGTACTGTCGCCGATCACTGTTCTTTTACCATCCATACTGCCATCAGCAGTTTTCATAGCGATCTCTGATTTGCCATCGCCATCAAGATCGTACACCATAAACTGTGTATAGTGTGCACCTTCACGAATATTCTTACCGAGGTTGATTTCCCACAAAAATGTTCCATCGAGTTTATAACATTGAAAAATTGGCGGATCAGTAATTCCGGCTTGCGAATTATCTCTTGCCCTTCCGGTTAAATGAATGACAATTTCATACACACCATCGCCATCCATGTCGCCCACACTTGCATCATTGGCGGAATAACCTGCTGGTGTTCGTAAAGGAATAGAGAGATAGTTTTTTGCATTTGCAGGAAGAGTAAACGATTCGCCTTTACTTTCCCGTCCGACCAGGTCATCCGGGCGGGCTTCCTTTTTGTTGATGATTGCCTTTACCGTGTATGTATGTGCAATACTTGAATCAAGTGCTGCATCCGTATAGCTGGTTACTTTTTGTATCGGCTCTTTATTGAGCTTAATTGTTTTTCCATTTGTGGTACGGTAAAGATTAAATGATAGCAATTGATCTTCTGTACCCAGCAAACGCCAGCTAACAAATACTTTTCCATTACCTGCCGGTACTGCATTTACACCACGGGTAAGAAATTCCATTTGATATTGCGCATTTGCATGCAGGAGAAAAAATAAAGCAACAATCAAACCAGCAATTTTCTTCATAATTTAAGATTAACCTTTTAGACGTTCCTGTTCTTCAATACCTGCGGGTTCTTTTTTCTTTTCAGCAGGCTTGGTTGATACATCAATACTTGTGTTGATGAACTTCCAGCCTTTGGTATATTCCATTGTGCCCAGCGTATTGGCAGTGATGATGGAATTAATGAATTTAAAATCCTCCAGCAAAGATGTTGGCAGGCCGTTTATTTCAAATGCTTTTTGTGCGTTGGTGATCTTTACATTTTGTATCACAAAATTTCTTGCAGACGGAATTCCTTTTTCAGCAGGTGTTACTTTTTGCAACATCGACTTCCAATGTGCAGGCACAGTTTCCATGGTATAACCTTTCGGCAATTCAGAATAACTGTAAGCAGGATACCAGTTGAGATTGAACTGGTAAGCATTACGCACACTATCCAAAACAGAATTAACGAAGTACACATCTTCTACCACACCACCTCTTGTTGTTGCAGATTTAATACGCAAACCATTATCGGTATGCTTTGCAAACAGATCAGTACAATAAATATGTCTGATGCTTCCTGATGTTTCACTACCAAGCGTAACAAGTCCAGCTCCTCTTCTTGCAATCGATTTTCTGATCACCACATATTCTGTGGGACGATTCACTCGTAAGCCATCCCAATCACGACCGGCCTTCAAACAAAAATTATCATCGTTGCAATCAATATCACAATTCTCAATCAACACCCAGCTCGAGGAATCCACATCTATACCATCGGTGCTGGGTCCGCTGCCATCTTCGTTATTCCTGATCACAACACCATCAACTGTTAAGTAGGATGAATATAATAACTGCACTGTCCAGAAACCTGCATTCTTAAACGTTAATCCTTTTACAGAAACATCTGTTGAATTTTGCACCACCAATGTGCGTACACGCTTTGCATCATAATCAACGATCCAGCGCAGATCTTTTTTATCATACTCTTTGCGCATTTCCCAATACTTATCCCAGCAAAACTTTCCTCTTGCATTCACCACACCTTCGCCAGTAATAGCCGCATTCTTTACATTCACTGCATTGATGAGTGCTGCAGGCCATTTCATTTCAAGTCCGGCAATACGTGTATCCATATCAGGATAGTCAGCAAAGTTTTGTGAGCCGAGAATGAGTACGCTCTTATCAATACGTAAATGCACATTGTTTTTTAAAAAGATAGCGCCTGTTACATATGTTCCTGGTTTAAATGCAACAATGCCTCCGCCTTTTGCAGCACATGCATCAATGGCTTTTTGAATAGCCACAGTGTTTACAGTTGTTGTATCGCTCACAGCTCCGTAGCTGTTTACATAGTAAACTGTTTTTATTGTTGGAAAACTTCTTGCTCCTACTTTCTTTGTCCATGCAGGAGGCGTAGTTAATTGTGCAGAAAGTGGAAAAGAAAAAGAACAGCACAGAATAAATGCCAGCAATCGTTTCATCAATGTTGTTTTAGTAGTTGGTGGTATTACAGAGCAGTACAGCAGCGAAATAAAAAGAATGCAGCGAATATTTCGGCAACAGCAAGCAAAGCAATACACAGCGTTTATGCTCACAAATTAGCCATTGATGGAGCCCTATCTATCCTGCTGCATCCTGTACAAACGTTTGCGAAAACGTTTACATGATTTTATTATGGTTATGCTATGAATACCAATGCATTTTCGGATAATTTTGCCACTTGGAACAGACAGCCATTACGCTTTCAGCAGCAAATAACACATACTCAAAATTGCAGATACGCATTGCGGTATCGGTCTTCTTTTTCTGCCAGGGCATTTGCTTTGCCAGCTGGGCAAGCCGCATCCCCGACATTAAAACTACTTTACAATTATCGGAAGCTGCTTTGGGTAGTATCTTATTAGCATTACCAGCCGGACAATTAACCATGATGCCCTTCAGTGGTAAACTGGTGACACGATTTGGGAGTAAGTATGTGTTACGATTAGCGGCCGTCGGTTATGCATTAACCTTGATCCTGATCGGTTCAACAACGAGTTCATGGCAACTTGCGCTTGCGTTATACATCTTTGGCTTATCAGGTAACCTTTGCAATATTTCCGTAAACACACAAGCGGTGAATGCAGAACATTTATTTGGAAGATCAATTCTTGCATCGTTTCATGGCGTATGGAGTACAGCAGGATTTACCGGTGCATTAGTTGGCTTGCTGATGATGCGTTTTGATCTCTTGCCCGTTTATCATTTCATGATCATTGCAGCAATTGTTATTACATTAAACATTTCATTCCAAAAATATCTGATCATCACTCCCACCAGTAAAACTGCATCTTCATTTAAACGATTCCAGTTTCCAAAAGGTTTGTTATTGCAGTTGGGCTTAATTGCTTTCTGTTGTTTGAGTGCCGAAGGATGTATGTTCGATTGGAGTGGTGTTTATTTTAAACAGGTGGTGGAAGTAAAAGGCGAATTGGTATCGCTGGGTTATGCTTCCTTTATGGTGATGATGGCAACGGGACGTTTTACCGGCGACAGATTAGCAGAACGTTTCGGTCGTAAGAAAATGGTGCAGCTGAGTGGTGTACTTATTTTTTCCGGAATGATGATCGCAGTACTGTTGCCCAATATCATTTTTGCCACCATTGGTTTTATGATCGTTGGTTTTGGTGTAAGCAGTATTATTCCATTAGTGTATAGCACTGCAGGTAAAGTAAAAGAAGTGGCGAGTGGTATTGCCATCGCCACCGTTTCAGGGGTTGGTTTCCTTGGCTTTTTAATGGGGCCTCCATTGATCGGTTATATAGCTGAACTCGCTGGGTTGCGTTCTTCGTTTGCGGTGATAGCTGTTTTGGGGTTGGTGATCAGTTATATGATCAGTAAGATAAAGCTGGCGTAACGCATTTCTTACATTGTGCACTTTGTGAAATCCTTAGCGAACTTAGTGCTACAGTAAAGCCGCTGCAGAAAGAACACAGAGAGGGCACAAAGAAAACAAAGACTGTTTCTACTTCGGCAACAATTCAAATTCCTCCTTACTGATCGTTAAAATAGTTCCATGCCTGATGCCGCTTGGCAATGAAATTTTATCAGACACATCTATCCAGTCTTTTAAGTTTGTTGATTGCACAGCACCATATTTATGATCACGGTATTTATCGAAGTAAACGATCCATGTGCCGTTGATCTTTAACGAAGTTGGCCCTTCTGCCCAATAGTTGCCGGTGATGGGTGATGATGCATTGCTGTAACCGCTGTTAAGTTTTTTACTTGTAGCAATCTTAATATTCTTCTGTACAGGGTTTCTTGTTTCATCTTTCAAAAACATAACAAATTGTTTTCCATCAGGAACAATCGTAGCATCGATGACATTAAAGCCTTTATCGTACAACAGTTTTGTTTTGCTGAAGGTTTTGAAATCTTTTGTGAGCACATAATACATGCGGTGATTATAACCATTCTCTACTGTCGGGTCAGCAGGATATTTTCCTTTGATGGTCGTAGCCCAATAGATCATGTATTGTTTTTTCTTAGAATCATAAGTGATCTCCGGTGCCCAGCAGTTCCGTGCAGAATCTTCATGCATCATCACTGGGATAAAGCGTTGTTCACTCCAGCTGACGAGATCTTTACTGCTTGCATAACCAATACCCCGATCATTCCAGCTAACTGTCCACACCATATGAAACAACCCGTCTGCACCACGAATAATGCAAGGATCACGCATCAGTTTATCTTTTGCAACAGTTGGTTTCAGAAATGAACTGTCTTTCTTTAATGCACTCCACTTAAAACCATCTGTACTGTATGCTAAATGCAAACCATCCTGTCCGTTATTTTTAAAATAAGCAAAGATGTGCACCGAATCATTCTGTGCATTTACGCTGAACAACCGCATCAACACAATAAAAATCAAACTAAATTTCTTCATCAATTTCATTATTTAAACATCGCTTTGTAACGCATCATTGCTTCTACAAAATAATAATCAGCATAGGTCAGCGGCACATCTACTTCTGTCTGCTCAGGGAAATGACCAACGCTGTGCTTCAACATAAAACCACCATTAGTTCCGGCAGCTGCTTTGTATTGCTTAGTTGAAAGATTCTTTAAAATCGTTTCTGCTGTTTTAAAATACTTCACCGATAATTCTTTGTTCACATAACCGCTTAACTCCAGTAAAGCTGATGCCATGATGGTTGCTGCTGATACATCACGCAATGCATTGGGAATATTCGGTGCATTAAAATCCCAGTAAGGAATTTTATCTGCAGGAAGATTGGGATGATTCAAAATAAATGCAGCGATCTTATTCGCCTGCTCCAGGTATTGTTTGTCTTTTGTTTCCCTGTATGTTTCGGTATAGCCATACAAGCCCCAGGCCTGTCCCCTTGCCCAGGCACTTTCATCGGCAAAACCCTGTGCCGTTCTTTTTTGTTGAATAGCGCCTGTTTGTGAATTGTAGTTAATCACATGATAAGAACTGTTATCTGCACGAAAATGATTTTTGATAGTTGTATTGGCGTGTGTAACAGCAATTTTGTAGAATGAAGAATCACCTGTTACCTGTGTGGCCCAGAACAATAATTTCAGGTTCATCATATTGTCGATGATCACGAGATATTCATTTGGTTTTCCATCCCATGATTTAATCACACTCGTAACCGGGCTGAACCTTGTTGCTAATGATTTCGCACTCGTCACCAATATGTCTTTGTAAGCACCTGATGGTTGAATCAGATTGGCATTGCCAAAACTGCAATACATCATAAACCCAAGATCATGTGTTGTGGTATTGAACTGCTCTTTCTTTAATACTTCAAGAATGCGTTGTGCTTCTTTATAAAGCGTTTCGTCTTTTGTTTGTTGATAGAGATACAGTAAAGTGCCCGGATAAAACCCACTGCACCACCAACCTGAATTACTGAACTCATATTTATCGGTTGTTGGAAAATAGGTCTTCGGGAATTTCTCAGCAGGCAGATTTTGCATCAGCACTTTGTACTGCGCTGCAGCATCAACAAAATTCTGATCGATCGTTTTTAATAAGTTTTTATCCGGCTGGTGTTTTGTTTGCGCAGAACTCATCAGCAACAAAAAATATGCAGACAGCAATAAAGAAAAACGTTTTACAGGCAACATATCTGGTAGTTTATTCAGCAATATAAGATGAAGAAACCTTATGTATCCATTTTATCGAACAAGGGTTACACTCATCAACCCGATCACCATATCATTGGCAATGGTTTTGAGTGTCAGAGTTTTTAATTGTTTGTTTGGATTTAATTTTATGTGCAGCACTGTTGCTGCTCCGCCATCAATACCAAAATTGGAAAATCCTTTAATGCCTGTGTATTTATAATTGGCAGGCATCACTTCTCCTGTCTTCAGCAAAACACGTGTTGGTTTTGTTTCACCGGCAGTAAATGCAAATCCATCAACAAAATAATCCTGCTCAATGGGCCACCAGTTTTCAGGGTTCTTTAACTCCAGTACAGATGAAGTACCATCGGTATAGTTCACCACAACTGTTCCGTTCACCATCCTGGTTTGCATGGCATTGGTGCTGCCTGCCATTAAAAAGTAAGCATAAGATGCTGCACCGTTCAAAGGCATCACAACAGAATCAGGGTAATTATCCCACATCGAAGTAAATACGATATTCTTCTTTTCTGTTGCAGTTGTTTTGAAGGGAACCTTATTGATCCGCACTTCGTTCTTCACGCCTGCTTTTACACGTAGGCCACTATCGCTGATGTTTGCTGTTGTTAACGGGTAAGCCCAGTTGCCGATACCCTGCGTGGGCAATTGTAAAGTTGGTACAGCTGGTCGTGGTGATAAATATTCATTCTTGAAAATATTTGTTACCGCATCATTTACATGCGGAGTAAGATCAACGGTTTCAAATTTTGTGTCGGGTGTTATCGTTACTGTTTCAACAAATGGATCATCTGCAATCAATGAAAAGTTTAATGGCTCAAACCAGGTAAAATCGCCTTGCTTCAGCTGCAGGTAAAGACTGTTCAATCCTGCATTATTCAGATTACCTGAAATAGTATTGTTTGTAGCAACTAAATTACGCAACACTTCAACCGGCTGGTATGTTTTTAAGATAACTGCATTCTTCAATTGAACCTGTACCAATTCTTTACTACTATAAGGTTGTTTATTTTCCGGCTTCTCCAATGAGTTTCCTTTCCATTTGATTACAACCAAATAGGATTTTGCAGGCGCTGCATCGATCTGTAAAGAAGGGATACCAATTATACTGTCAACGTTTTTCCACTTCACTGCTTTCCCATTCACAGTAATTGATTCAACAGCTTCACGATAAGCAGGAATGATCAGTTGCAATTGCAATGCTTGTTTAAACTTCGGCACAAGAACATACTCCTCTGTTAACCGTGTACGTTTGAATACAAATTGAAAATCGGGTGTGCTGATAGAAGCATTATTCCATTGCTGTGGTAAACCGGGTTTAACAAGCAGCTTACGATTCAGCAGGTCAGGCATCACACCAAACAAACCTTCCACCAATGTTCTTCCTGCCATCGCAATCGGATCTGCAAAATCTCTGTACAACTCTCCTCTCATGGCATCATAAAAACTCAACTGCTGAATACTTCCCGGACTTGCACCGAGATACATACTTTCCATCAACGAACTTTTCCATAAGCGATACGCTTCTTCTTTTTGTCCGCCCTGCCAGTACGCTAATGCGGTATGCAACAGTTCAGCCAAGGCAACATTGTTCAGACTCCAGGTGTAAGGTTGCCAGTTGGTTGTCGACAATGTATAAAGTGATGAATCCTTCAATCCCTTTGCAAGAATAGGAATATGCGGAATGGAATTGTTGACATATTGCAACGATTGATACGCCTGGAAAGGATCCGCAATACCTTCGTCGAGTGCGTGATAGATCGTCCACAATGCAGCCGACTCATGGAGCAATTTATTTCCCAACAGATCTTTATATTCTGCATACCAGCCTTTGTGTTTCATCCACAACTGCTGATTGATGGCAGTAAGAATTTTATTTGCTTCTGCTTCGTACTTCGTTCCATCTTCACCAATGATGGTTGCCAACTGTGCCGCTACTTTGTTGGAACGATAGTTATACGCCGATGAATGGGTTACACCTCCACCACTGTACTGCAACGCATCACTTGCCCAGATAGCCGCATACGAATCATACAAACCATCACCATCCACATCAAAGTTTCGTTTCTCCCAATCGAGATGACGCACAAGCAACGGCCACATTTCTTTTACATAAGCCGTATCACCCGTCCAGTTAAAATGATTCAGCAACTGATCAATGAACACAAGATTCATATCATAATGATGTGCACGAAAATCACCACCGGGATTACGGGAGATATAACCACTGCTGAACAACGATGTGCCAAGCTTTTCCTGTTGCCGACCCAAATGCAAAGCGGTATCAGCAACAACAGGTCCTGTTGCCGGACTCGTTACCTGCGACAATGCGTAACTTGAAAAATGTTTTCTTGCACGATCATGCCAGCCCAACACATCGGCCACATACGCTCCACGCCAGCCATTCAAACGCATACGCCATGCAATGGCACCATGCATGAATGATGGATCTTCCCACACTGCATCGGCTGCCACACTTAATACCGAACCCAATGTATTGATATACGGATCAGGTGTTTGAATTTTTATTTGTTCGGCTACTTTTTTTCTTGCTGCTTCTGTTTGTTGAAATAAATTGGCCAACTGCGAATAAACAACGGTTTGATTTTTTTCAGGCTTTTGTATTAAGAAATATACTGGTTGTGTTAATGAAGAAAATGCTGCTGCCAATGCAGGTGCTTCTGTTGAACTTCCAGATGAAATAAAGCTTAAAGGTGATTGGAGTTTTGTCGCATCAGCTATTTTTAATTCAGCAGCTGTTGGGAACACAGCAGTTAATTCTTTTCCCTTATCGGTTGCTGCATTTTTCGTTTGTACATTTGGTAAATGCTGCACTTCGTAACGTTCTTCTTCACTTAATGGTTTACTGAAACCATATAACAAACGAAAACTGTTTTGCTGAATAGTAAACAGATTGTCTTTACAATATTCCGGCTTTAAATAAAATGATGATTCAGGATCGGCACCAATATCACCATCACGTGAAAAACGTTTACCGGTCGCACCACCGTATGCTGTTACTATTTTCAAACCTGCAACGGCAGTTGAAGTATGCAGCTTGATGATCAATCCTTCACGGTCATACATGCCAATGGCATGGACATATAATTTCGCAGCACCTAACAACGGGTCTCTTATTTCATAGATCATCGAGCCTGCACGGTAGATGGCTTTGATCTCGTTGCATTCGATCAGCCATTTACTTTTTCCATCTCTCACAATGCCGAACTTGATATTACCACCCATGCCCGGCATATACAATGCAAACTCAGGCAAATCACCCGCTTCCGCACGGAAAGCTGTATTACCGCCATACAATGCACGGTTGAAACGTTTGGTTCCGTTCACAACCACAATATCATTTCCTTCGGGACGATAACGAACTTCACGTTCAATGCCATGCCATAATTTTTTCTCTTGCGAAAAAGAAAATTGTGTAACAGTAATTAAGAATGTAAGAAATATAATTTGTTTCATGAGGCCTCTCCTCCCTTCCTCCTCTCCGGTAGAGAGGAGGCGGTACTTTATTACTTTATTGAATTTTTGTATCTACCACATCTGCTTTGCATCACTAATCAACACAACACCAATTCATTTAATCGAAATTTTTGAAAAGCGTGGGCTGTGTTTTGGTGGCTTCCCCTTCGGGGAAGTCGGATGGGGCCCTAAAACATTTTCTTCAATCCTTCCCATTTCACATTCCAGGTTTTCGGGAACCCGATATTGATTCCCTTATCTGCATCCGCACCGGTGCACATCAACGCTACTGCATTCAACACACCACCATTACCCGGTAAGTAAATCGTTAAGCGATCATCCTGGAAATTATGCCCATTAACTAAATACGTATTTGTGCGAACCGGCATCAGCAATGCATTCACTGCTTCTTCACCCATATGCAAACGTGCTGCCGTCATGGCCATCAGTGGATAGTCCCAACCCCATGTTTCATTCCAATCCCATTTTTCTAATACCGTGAAATATGTTTTCTTCATCACCACTGTATCCAAACCATTTGCTGCAGGGATGGTGCTGTATGCACCCAACACTGCCGGATGATCGGTTAAATACTTCGAACCTTTTTCATAACAATCAGGTGTATTACCTGCAGCGAGATACACACCATTCAATTGCGGTAACGGTGCAAGATTGTTGATGATCTCATCCCATTTCTTTTCTCTTGGCAAACCGGAACGGATGCGCCATTGTTGTGCCACTTCTAAACCCCAGCTCCAGTAAGAAAGTTCATAGGTTGGATTAAAGGTTGATACCGCATCAAAACATTCCTGCGCCGGAATTAAACCTTTACCAAGATTGTATTTTTTTGTTTGCTGATTGTATGATGGAAACGATGCCATGAAATCGGCTGTAGCAAACAGTAACTCTTTGTATTTATTTAATGTTTTACTTGTGGGGTCATGACGATACAACAACTCAGCCATATAAATAAAATGCGGTTGTTGCCAGATAAGGAATGCACCAACCGATGAAGGCGCTTCATCACCATTGTTATCGGTCATCTTTTGCCAACGTAACCCTTCAAAGCCCTGTCGCTTGGCAATAAGCTTTGCTTTTTCTGCAACTTTAAAATACCAGTCTAAACTTTTTTCCATCAACTCAGGTCTGCCCCATTGTGCAAAATGCACGGCATGCCACCAATGCATTTCCAAATGTGGTTTGCCATACCAACTGTTATACGTTAAGCCTGTTTCCTGTGGAGGATAGGCAGCTGAACATTGTACTTTGGTGAGGTATTGTGATAACACAACTCTGCGTTCCAGTTCAAATGCTCTTGCTTCTTTTACCTGTGAAAAATCAACAGCACCGCCACTTAACCAAAACTTTTTCCATGTCAGTTCACTGCTTTGTTTTGTTTTGAAAAAGTTGGTAATAGTTGTTACAGGTTTCTTTTCAGTGAAACTGAAACTGCATTCAAACAAACCTTTACCCGAGGATGGCTGCAGTTTAAAATCATGTGCTCCTTCCCTTTTCATTGTTGCGGATGAAGTCCAGTTCACATCAACATAATAATTGGTTGTATCAAGTGTTCGTTTGATGAGTGCACTGCCGCTGCTGGTTGAAATGGATGAAGTATGAGCTTCATGTTTACTGAAGTTATCCCCGCCATCTTTAAACTGTGCATTGGGATAAGGGAAGCGCAAACGAACAGTGATCTTATTCTTAAATAACAAAGGCGATTCAATGCGAAAAGAAACGGCATCGTGTTGCTGGTGTGCTGCAGTTGTAACCTTTACAGGAACACCTTCAACAGCAAAATTGCTTGTTATCACTCCTGTCCAAAGATTTAACTCCTGGTTGATCTTTTGAATATCCTTTGCTGTTGCCAGTGTGCCATCATTCTTTTTTATTTCCAAACCAATATTGCCCAATTGCAAACGGTGTGGGTTGACACGAAAATATTCAACTGCCATCTTCACTCTGCCCGGTTCTTTGGGCTGAACGGTGTAAGAAATTTTTCTTCCTTCCAGCTCATACACTTTCTGTGCTTCTTCAACACGAAGATTTTCTGTATTCGGAAAACTATGCCAGCCCCAAACCGATTGTGTTCCCAATGGAACTCCTTTGATGTATGCATCCGGAAAACTCTGCATACCGGTTGCATCAACGGTAAAGGCGAAGTTTCCATTACCAACAGTAAGCGAAGAAAGTGAATCGACTTTGTTCACTTTTACATTGTGACGTTTTACCACTGCCTCACGATTGATTTGCGCATTTGCCACGAAGGCACTAAGGCAGAAAGAAGCACTAAGAAGAAAGTTGAATTTCATTTTAGTTTATTGTCTTATTTAAGTTCAAAAACACAATGATGCTTTTTTTTCTTTGCGTCTCCGTGTCTTTGTGGCAAAAGATCAGAATACATTATCAATTGCAGGACGACTGTAATTCTCTTTTGAATCACTTGTCTTCGGCATACCAAAATAAAAATACAACGTCCGTTTCTTGCTGCCACTCACATGATTCAATTCACTCATTGGCCCGTATACTCTTGTATTGGTTGTTAAACCTGTTGCCAGTTTGGTTCCGATGGGTGGAATACAATCAAGAAAAGAAATATTGCCGATCGGAATTTCCGGGTGCGGCTTGCCTGCAGAACTCAATGCATAAAAATCAAAGAGGCGCACAAACAATCCATTGTCAGGTGAGGCAATATATAATTTCCCTTCCACTGTACTCAACTCCATCCAGGTAACATCACCATAATATCCTTTAAACTCAGGATACACAACCGGTGAATAACCCGTGTGTGTATTGTTGTAAATATTCTGCCACACATTCACCGGTGTTCCGGCGATGCGGTTTTTCCATTGACGTGATGGACCTTTACCCAACCAGCGACTGCTCAACACATAATTCTCCGGGTAATTAAAACTGATCCCTGCAAATGGCAGATCGCCTTGTGCACTGTATTCATATTCCATCGTCGTCCAGCCGCTTGCATTGATCTTCCACTTCACTGTTTTCAGATCACTACTGTAGGTGAATTCAACAACAGCATCCTTTCCTTCTTTGTAAGCTTTTGATGATGCAACTGCAGCTGTTCCTTTTACCAGCACCGGGCCATTGTTGAACGACAGTACATAATCATTTGCGGTATTCTTTGTTGTAACAAGATTGCCGCTTTTCTTATCGAGCACAACAGTTATTTCACCACCTGTAATACTGTAGACGGTATCGGTTTCTTTAATTACTGTAGAATCGTTTTTTACCGTTACAAAATTTGTGAGCTGTGCCTGCTTGGTTTTGATCTCACTTGTCCATTTGTATAATTCTTTCCCAAACGGATCCTTTGCAACAATTACCAGTGCATCATAGTTTTTATAATCTGCCGGCAATTGTAAGGCGAGCGTTCCCTGTTTTGTTGCAGCAATATCGGGAGCAGTAATGGTTCCTTTCTGTTTCACCACATAACCATCAAAACGATCGAAGGGCTTGCTGAAATCAACCAATGCCCAATAGAAACTGCATTGATTGGCATTATTAAAATGAAAACGATTATCGAGTTCGATCTTTCCGTTAAAATCAGCAGGCAATTGCGAAGGTAATTTTAACTGAATGGGCGAAAAGATTTCACGCAGTGCATAAAAGCTGCCTTCTTTTTCCCGATGTGGACCAAGAATACCATCATTCGCATTAAGACCATTTGCATCCAATGCATTGTTGAGATCAGTACGTACCACAGCTTCATCTACCAATGCCCAGATAAACACACCGCCACTCTTCTGCGATTTCCAATGCAGGTTCCAGAAGTCTTCCATGGCAGCACCACCACCGCCATCATCCTGTGCATGCAGCATTTCTGTAGGCATATAGATGAGTGAATCGTTGAGTATCTTTTGTGTGCTGTAATAATCTTCATAGTGATTGCCATCAACACCACTGAAATGATTTCCCGGGCGATGATGCGGATGAATGACAGGACGTTTTTGAAAATCCCATTTTACAAAATCATCATCGAGTTCTTTATTCGTGCCGCCTTCATTTCCATTATCCCAAAAGATGATCGAAGGATGATTGAGATCACGCAACACCAATTCTTTCACTAGGGGCTCTCCTGCTTTGGCTGAATAGAATTTTTGCCAGCCAGCCAATTCATTCAATACATAAATACCAAGACTATCACAAAGCTGTAAGAAATATTTATCGGGCGGGTAATGACTGCAACGAACTGCATTCATGTTCATCTCTTTGATGATCAGTGCATCCATTAGCTCCTGTTCTTTACTTAATGATCGTGCAGTTTCAGGCCACCAGCAATGCCGGTTGGCACCTTTCATTTTCACCTGTGTGCCGTTGATATAAATACCTTGGCCATGTTTTACTTCTATCGTACGGAAACCAAACTTTTCATTGAGTTCATATAATTTCTTACCTGCTGCATCCTTCAACACTACATTCGCAGAATATAAGTTGGGTGATTCAGATGTCCATGATTTAATATTGTTGACTTGTGCTGATACAATGATATTCTCATCTGTTTTTGCAACAGCTGTTTTTGTTGTGGAGATCACTTTCTTATTTGCATCGGTAATGGTTGTGACAACAAATGCATTTTGTACAAGTCCTTTCGTCCATACCTGCATGGCAAATTTGCCGTCATGCTTTGCATCAATACCTACATAGTCGATGTATTGTTTTGGTGTTGCTTCTAAAAAGACCGGGCGGAAGATGCCACCAAACACCCAGTAATCAGCCAGGCGTTCTGCATTGTTTACACTGGCATCGCTGCTCATCTTACTTACTGTTACTTCAAGCGTGTTGGCTTTATCAAAATTTAACAGCGAAGTGACATCATATTTAAACCGATAAAATGCACCACGATGAATATCGCCTGTGCTCTTACCATTGATCTTTACTTCCGTATCCGTCATGCTGCCATCAAACACAATACTGATCTGTTTGCCTTTCCATGCAGTAGGAACTTTGAACTGGTACTTATACATTCCCTTTTCATCATAGAAACGGTAGTTCTTGCCATTGGTTTTGTAATCACGACCGTAGTTGTAATTCCCAAACCCCTGCTGCTCCCAGCAACTCGGCACCTGTATCTTTTTCCATTCGCCGCTGTTGCGGCCTGCGGTGCAAAAGAAATCCCATTGCACAGTATTCTTTGCATCGGTACCGGAGAGGTATTGGATTTGCTTTTGTTGAGCCTGTAAAGAAGTTATGAGTATAAGGTTAAGGGTTATGAGTAACCCAACTTTGAAAATCTTCATCATCGTATTTTTTTGTTATCAACTTTTGTTCTTTTTCTATTTTTTTGAACCGCAAAGACAGAAAGGCACCAAGCTGCACTAAGTCTTTGTGTCCATCGTGGCTTTGTGGCGGTAGTCCTGAGTTTAACATCTTGCCATCATAAAACAATTTACTTGCTCAGCAACCCATTCACCATTCACCATTGACCATTGATCATTCCCTCCTCATCTCTCATAAATCTTCACCTGGTCAACAATCACTCCCTCATCAACTGCCGTAATCTTCACTACATGATTTGCAGATTTACCAACTGCATGTCGTGTTGTGCGAACCGCTTGATTCGTTAATACATTCTGCTTCCACTCTTCACTTCTTCCCTGTGTGGCATAATCAATTGTTTGCACCGGACCATCATCAACCTGTATACTGTAACGGATCTTTGTTCCTTCTGCAGGATGATTGGGCGCTAATGCCAGCACAATCTTTACTGAATCACTGTTACTCGTAAACGAAAATGAGACAGCACTTCCTTTTTGCAAACTGATCGCTCCACGCTGGTAGCCTAACCCATGTGCCAATGGTTTTACACCGGTATATGATTTGTAATCTGTTCCGTTGAAGACAAACAAGGACTTCGCTGTTTGTACGAGTGGTTTGTCAAACGTTTGCTGAATGGCTTTATCAAACACCGTCAGTTTACGTGGCTTCATATCCATCATGTATTTCCACTTTCCATTGCCGAGATTGTTATACTTGTTTGTCAGAGAGGTAATGGTATCGTATGCAGCATCACTGAATGTCCATGTTGCTTTGCCATGTCTTGACAATTGTGCGACTAGTAATTTCTGATTAATAGCTGCGGCACCTCTTACGGGGTATTCAATCAACTGGAACCAGCTATCCTGTTTTGTTGACGATATGCGTTTGGACAATTGTACTGCCTTCGCATCAAGTGCTGCATATTCTTTCAACCGTTGATTGATCTCTTCTTCACTCCACGGTAAGTCGGCAACGATTTTATATTTCGGATCGCTTTCTTCGGTTCTTGTTGCGCCCATAAATTCAGGTTTGCGGATATACGCCAGGCGATAGTATTCATTCATCAACGAAACCATTTCTTTTGCATTTGTTTTGCCAAACTCTCTCACAAGGAAGTTATGTAAATGTTGCTCTAAACCTTTTTGACTGTTGGCAATGGAATCCATGCTCCATCCCATATCTAAAAACAATTCCGTTAAATATTCACCGGGTTTAATATCGCCTACATTCAGCACCCACATGTCTTTTGCTCCTTTATCATAAGCCATTCGCATTTGTGTATACAATTGTGCAGGATGCGTGCTGGCCAACCACAGATAATCATGCGGTCTTCCCCAATAAGAAATATGATAATACACACCGTTGCCGCCTTTCTGTTTCCGTTCTTTTTCATTGGGGAAATGTTTGATGTAACCATAGTTATCATCGCACCAAACCAATGTTACATCATCAGGCACTTTAAAGCCATAATCATAAATATCCTGCACTTCTTTGTACGGAATAAATGCCTGTGGCACTTTTTCAATAGCAGGATTAATATGTTTCGTCAACATTTCACGTTGTTCTTTCACTGCTTTATCCATCACTTCTTTTTGTTCCTGCAGCGTATTAGCACCGAGCATCTTGCTATCGTGTACTCCACGAATGCCCAAGGTATAAAACGCATTGAAGCCTTTGCTTTGAATCACTCTGTCTTCCCAATATTTATAGATTGTATCATGATTGGTAATGAAATTAAACTCACCCATTGTTTTCTCTTTCCATTCATCCACGTTATTCCGCAACATAGGTTCGGCATGCGAACTGCCGATCACAATCGCATAATCAGTTGCCATTTGTGCATTGCCGGGATAATGAAAAAACGCTTTCGTACTTTCATGCATTGCCGGCCAGATAAGATTTGCTCTTAACCGCAACAGCAATTCAAAAATCTTAGCATATGTTTTCGGGCCGATATCTTTTGTTTCAGGTTCCAATGTTTTGGCGGCCCATGGTTGCAATCCCCAGTCTTCATCGTTTAAAAAAATGCCCCGGTATTTTACTGATGGTTCTTGTGAAGTATAGCTGCCTGAAATGAACAATTGCTTTTTTGTTGCGGGCGTTGCATCGGCCCACCAAACCCATGGCGATACACCCAACAGTTTCGATAAGTGGAAAATACCATAAGCAGTTCCTCTCGGATCGCTGCCTGCAATGACCAACTTGTTTGGACTGATTACTTTAATGAGAAAACGTTCCCATTTATTTTGAACAGCACTTACATCAATCCGCTTTTCTTTTATCAACGCATCAATCTGTTTTGATTGACCGATCGTACCCACCACAATCTGCAGTGCGTTTGCAGCATTGTTCAATTCTATTGCTTTACCGGAGATCAGCTTCACATCATTGATAAATGCATCCGCAGCAAGTGAAACCACTTTTGCATCCTTCGCATCTATCGTTAATGATGTAATGGAAGAAGTATTAAACAAGCGAAAAGAATTACCTGCATTTTGTTCCGTAACCGTCAATACATTTTTGGGTTGCGCCTTACCTGTTGCAATAACTCCTGTTATCAAAACAAAACACAGCATCAATTTTCTGCACATACGATCTGTTATAAATTAGTTTCTGATTTAATTTTCTTCAACAATCAACACACCCCATGGCTTTAAGCTTAACTTTTCGCCTTTGGTTATTTTCTTATCACCCGTCAGCTCTTTACCATCTGCATGCTCGTAGCCCACTGTCGCTGTTTGAGAGGAATAGTTGTAATAGAAATGAACTTTCTTGCCAAAATCGTTCGTGCCTTGTTTGGTGATCAAGGGAAAATGAATCGACTGATCGATCGTTTTAATACCTGCACGTTCCATTGCCTGCAACAGAATTTTTTCCTGCATTACATCAGATGGCTTGCAGCTTTCGTATACCAATGTTCCCTTGCCAAACTGGTTGCTTGTAATGGCCGGATATTTTCCATAAAAAGGATGATCATAATAGGCCAATGCTTTTGCAGTTTCGGGTATAATGAGTTCAGCCCAATCATACACGGCATTATCTTTTTCTGCAACAGCAAATGGATTTTCTTTCAGCTTCAGTTCTTTGATGCTGGCAAATTCCTGGTAATAAAATCCGGCAGCTTTACGCAACGGCCCCGGTGCTATTGCCGTACGCACGGTAGAATTCTCATCGGTGAAACCACTCTTAAACATCATCACTACCTGTCCGCCTTTTTGTACATAATCGGAAATAGCATTCAGTAAAGAATCAGAAGCAACATATAACGGCGGAATGATGATGAGTTTATAATCACTGAGATTTGCTTTTTCTGCAAATACATAATCAACAGCCACACTGTTATTGTACAGTGCACGATGCACCTGGTCGACCTGTGAACGGTAGGCATTGCCGCCATCCTTATACGGCATAATATTCAATGCATGATTCGCATCATAGCTGAACAGAATTGCGACTTCAGGTTTTATTTTCAGATTCACCAAACGATTACCAAACTTTTTCAACTCCTGTGCCGTTTGTTTCATTTCATCATATACACGGTTTTTCTCCAGGTCGTGTGAAAGAATTCCTTTCCAGTAAGTTTCCTGTCCGTAATGGATCGAATGCCAATGCCAGTAAGCCACCATGTTGGCACCTGAACCAATATTGGAGTACACATTCAAACGAAGTTGTCCATCATAAGGTGGATATTGTTCTTTCGAATCCCAACCGGTTGTTTGTCCGGTGGTTTCTGTAACGAGATAGTTTAATCGTTTTACCGAACGGATATAATCGCCTGCCATCGCATACTCTGCACCTGTACATTTATCCTGCACGGGTGGATATTTATTCAAGCCCAACACATCCATGTACTTACTGGTAGCAGGCTTATCAATTTCAGGCGTGGTCATGAAACAATGTGTTACAAACTGATCCTTGCGTTTGTATTCACCCACAATTTTTGTTTGCCAGGAAAGAAAATCAGCAATGGATTTCATCTTGAACCGCTCCCACTCTAACTTATAACCTGTATTGGTTACACCATCCCGTTCAGGAAATTCATTCCAGTTATTCAGGGCCATGCCCCAATAATTAAGTCCCCATATTTTATTCAGGTTTTGCGTAGTGCCGAATTTATTTTGAATATAATTTTTAAAATCAGCTGCATAGCCTTTGTTATTAATCCCTCTGGTGAGTGTTTCATTGTCTACCTGCCAGCCAATCACTGCAGGATGTTTTGCATAATGTGCTGCTATTTTCCTTATGATCCTTTCGGCATAAATTAAAAAGGTACGATTGGTAAAATCAATATTCTGGCGAATACCATAATGCGCTTTTCGTCCATCACCATAATCAATCATGATTTCAGGATGCTTTTTCCAAAGCCATGCCGGAATAGAATAAGTAGGTGTGCCCACAATTACTTTAATACCTGCTTTGTGTAGTCGATCAATAATTCTGTCCATCCATGCAAATTCGAACTTGCCATCCGTTGGTTCAAAACCACTCCAGGAAGATTCGGCTAAACGTACAACGGTAATACCTGCGTCCTGCATTAACAGCACATCCTTCTCCAAACGTTCGGAAGGCATGTACTCATGATAGTAAGAGGCCCCGTATAAAATATTGTCAAACTTTATTTGAGCAGAACCGTTGCCGGCAAACAGTAAAAAGACGAGAAAAGCAAGGGGCAAACGAAGCTGTTTCAGCAAACAGTTATTTACAGTATTAAACGGAGAAATGACAGGGAAACCGGCAGCAGCAAATTTGTTCAGCATACAATCGTTTAAAGGGCTGTAATATAAAGCAACCCACTGCATAAGCTATCCTGCTGCATCATGCAAAACCGAGCCGACGAGACGGGCCGACCAACAACGACCTAAATCAATCTTCACTATTAGAACTGATCCTGTTAAAGCGGGGGTTCACCACATTGTTAAGCTTTGAGCCAAAACGGTAATTGATGCCAATGCTTGTGTAATAGTTGTAGCCGGAAGCAAGTTGCCGCCTTCTTGCCAATACTTCTTCAGGTGTGGTATTTCCTTTTACAAGAAAAACCTGGTCACGGGTGAGGCCGCCAAAGGCCATAATGTAGAATGATAAACCACCGGTAATACGCACACTCGTGTAAACATCAACTCCAAGATTAAAAAATTTCCAGTTGTTGAAATAATTATGATACATGATGCCTGCATAAGAGCTGCCCCATTTCTGGTTGAGCGACAGGTAGGCGGTTGCCCGGTGGCCATACAGGGATTCTTTTGTTTTATCATAAATGGTAGAGTCGTAATAATAATTCCTTCTTGCTGTAAGTCCATAGCTCAATGTAAACGACTTCGTATTTACTTCTTTATAAGGAAAGATATTGTATTCAACTGCAGACCGCAGTAACACACGTCCCTTATTATTAGAAAACGTATTCTGGTTGTATTTCAGTTCATACGACCAGCTCCAGTGTGCATTGATGCTTCTCACGAGGTATTGGTTGATCATCCAATTATGATTATTGACCACATACTTTTGGATCGTCCCGTTTTCTTCATACTCAAAAGTGGATTTGTTTTTCCCCCAGCTCACACCAATACCTGTTTTTAGTTTGTCAGTAATTCTGTTTGCTGAAAAATTGCCACTATAGTTGGCGTTTTTATAGTTCGCATCTGCATTAATATTTCCATCTGCGCCGATGCGTATCACCCAGGCATTCCATGGATCGTTTGTAAGGTTTGAATCAGCAGTTGCTGTTGCAGTTGTGTCTGCTGTTAGTAAACTGATTTCAATATGTTTACCGGCTGCTGTTTTAGCAATAAAAGGAACAAGTCCTGTTTTAAGGTATTTCAACAGCAACGCTCTTTCTTCAAATTCCGTGGCGTTGGGATCTGTACTGAAACGCAGTGTGTCTTTTTGGTTGTTGAAATAATTTTGCCCAAAGAAAATAAGCTGGTATTGATCTCCACCGCTGCCAGTGCTTTGGCTGGTGATAAGCACATGCACATCGGCTGCAGCATTGTCGAGCAAAAAATCGACAATATTTATGGCCGATCGGATGTATTGCATATCCCACCAGGTGTTGCTGCAATCAATAAACACTTTCAGCTTCGGGGGGATAGGTTGTTGCGCAAAAGATAAAGTCGATGCAATCAGTAGTACGAAAAAAGACACAGTCACTTTCTTCATCAAAATTGTATTTCTGCAACAATAATGATAGCGGATAATGTAACCTGCTTACAGTTGTAAAATGAATGTAAAGGAGTGTAAATTCTTTACAACTCAGAGACTACATTCAAAAAACATGAATATTCATTATGAATTTGTGTGTACCGGCAATCAAACCCCGAGCGACCCGGCAAAAAACCAGTTCAGTTGTTATTTTGATACCGCTCTCCTTCTGAAATCAAAAAAACCAACGATCAAAAATAAAAGCGCATACCCCAGGGATGTCCAGGCAATTTGCGTTAGCTGTGGTTTCAATGATTTTGATAACGGAACAGCATGGAAACTATAAGGAAAAAAAGAAGTAAGTTTTGAATTGTATTGAACCGCCAGGATGGTGCCTGCCAGCCATAGTACAAGACCAATTCCAATGGGGACGATAAAATTCCGGAAACGCAGTCCCATCCAGAATTGTAGGGAACAAACAGCAAGCAATAGAATATAAGCATTCGCTGCATTTAGTAAAACCGTGTTTATATTCAGTGGCTGTCTGAATAAATTCAAAGATGGTTTCATGATGTTTACGCCCACGATCGTCAACAACATGAATACATGCGTGGCCACAAGGAAAACCAGCATCAATAACTGCACGTTCATAAATTTTGCAAAAAATACATTCGCCTTTGTTAGAGGAGATGCCAATACCTGTTTCCACGTATTATTCCTGTACTCGATCTGTGGCAGCAATGTGCAGATGAGTATGATGAACCAGGGATAAAATGCCATACCATTTATTTCAGACAATACTTTAAAAAGAGCATTCAACGGGTCTTTCTTTAAGGAATCAACTTCACCTTCATCAAATAAAATATTCAACAGGAATATAAACGGACCCGCAGCCGCACCAATCAGCGTAAGATAAAAAGATGCTGTTCTTGTTGTTTTTAACAACTCAGAGCGAAGTGATATAATGAAGTTCATGATTGGGCAGTTGTAAGGTCAATGAATAATTGTTCCAGGTCGCTCTTTTGCGGATGAAGAAGATAAACATCCAGGTTGTTATTGGTAAGCAATCTGTTGATCGCTGCTACCTGCTGCATGTTCTCAAACGGCACCGACACAGCATCTACCTCCTTTTCGGGATGATACTCCTGCAACAAGGTGAACGTTCGCTCATTATCGGATGTGTTGATAAATACTCTTGTTGCTTTTTGTTGAAACGAATGAAGCTCATTGAGCGGCCCCTGGAAGATCATGTTCCCGTTAAAAATGATGCCTACATGACTCACCATTTTCTCTACTTCACCCAGCAGATGACTGGAGATCACCACCGTCATTCCATGATTTTTGTTAAGTGTTTTAATCAATTCACGAAGCTCAATGATACCTGCAGGATCTAAACCATTTGCAGGTTCATCCAGTATCAGCAATTCAGGGTTTGGTAAAAGGGCAAGCGCAATAGCCAGTCGTTGCTTCATGCCGAGGGAAAACTTTTTTGCTGTCTTCTTACCTGTGTCATTTAATCCAACAATGGCTAACACTTCAGCTATTCTTGCTTTTGGTGCGCCGTAAACTGTTCGGTAAACTTCCAGGTTTTCTTTGGCTGTTAAATGCCCGTATAAAGAAGGGGTTTCAATTAATGAACCTGTCTTTTTTAAAATATTGATCCTGTTTGCATGCAGGTGCTCACCAAATATTTCGATATCTCCTTTTTGGTTATTCAGCAGGCCAAGCAATAAACTCAGTGTAGTTGTTTTACCGGAACCGTTAGGACCAAGAAAGCCGTAAATGCTTCCCCGTGCTACATTCAGGTTTATGTCGAACAAGGTTTGTACGTCTTTGGAATAGTGATAGCAAAGCCCCGTCGTTTTAATGATGGAAGAATGACTCATTGATAAGGTTTAAAAAGTGATAGCACCGGCATCTGCCGGTTAAAAAATCATGATGAAGATAATGGCTAAAACTCATTTCCACTTTCCAGTCATAACAAAAGCAGGTAGGGAACAATAAGCGGTGAAGATATTTTTTGCAGGCCAGCGAAACCGTTTGTCCGCCCGGGGTCTCACGAAGTGGACCCCGGGATTTATTTGTTCTAATGACTGATACCAGTACTGTTTTTTATTTCATACACAGGTTTGCCGCCCTTTACAGTTTTCACCTTTTCAAATTTTACATTCTCCGCATCATTGATCACTACTTTTCCATTCTCAGGAAGCGTAATATTTGTAAACACAACATTCCGCAGTTTATGCTTCGGATCTGCAAACCCGTTGATATTGATCACGGGCTCTTTTATATTCGCCTGCGACAGATCAATATTTTTGAACACAAAATTTTCAAACGTGGGTAATACAGGAGCAGCTTCACCATCGTTGTTATAATTCACCGCTGAGAAAATAGTGATCTTCATCAACTGGCAATTGTCTACGGTTACATTCTTTACATAACCGCCACGGTCTTTGGTGCCTTTGATCTGCATACCATGCAACAACGCACCTGCCTTACAATCCTGCACCAGCACGCCACTTACACCACCACTCATTTCGCTGCCGATGGAGATACCATGACCACGAATAAAATTACAATTGGTGATCCGCACATTGGTGGTTGGTTTACCTACATAATAACCTTCAGGGTTCTTACCCGATTTAATAGCAATACAATCATCGCCTGTATCGAAAGTGCAGTTGAAGATGTATGAATCGGTGGATGAATCAGGATCAATGCCATCACCATTGTGAATACCTTTTGTAATGATGCTGAGGTTATGACAGGAAATATTATCGCTGTAAACGTAGTGGATCGTCCAGCAGGGAGGTTCCGTGATCGTCAGGTTGTCGATGCTCACATCCTGGCTGTTCATTAATAAAATCAGGCGGCCCCTGCTGCGGATGCCTCTTGCAGCTTTGCAGGCCAGTTCCAGTTTTTTACCACCGCCTTTAATAGTGCCGCCACCGGTGATGCGGAGGTTCTTTACGTTGTACGAACCATCACGGTTTAAGGTACCGGCATTGATGAGACTTGCATACGTGTACATCTCCCAACCTTCGAAACGGTTTTTGATCAGGGGCAGATAATCTGTTGTATCAACCGAGCCTTGCAACACAGCGCCTTCTGCCACATGCAAGATCATATTACTTTTCAGAAACAAAGCGCCACTTAAAAATGTTCCTTTGGGAATATACACCGTGCCACCTGCCGTGCATGCATCAATGGCTTTTTGAATAAACTTTGTGTTGATGAATGTTGAATCAGCCTTTGCACCAAAGTCGAGAATATTATAAACCTTTCCTTTGGCTGCTGTTTTAAATTGCAGACTGTATAATTCTTTTACTGCTTGTTGTTGCTTTACCCGAACGCTGACGGTATAAGTAGTATTCGGCAACAAGCCATTGATGGTGCTGTTTGTTTTAGCGGTTGCTGTCTTCCACTTTCCATTGAGCAATACTTCATATACCACACTGTCTTTTGCAGTTTGCTTATCCCACAACAAGGTCACCGATGTTTCAGACAACGTGCCGGGAGCGATCATGAGATTGTACTTGTTGGGAGGAGCAGCAGAAACCGTTAACACAAAACAGGAAACAAGAATAACAGTGAGCAATCTTTTCATACAGCGTGCTTTAGCAACCGGATAAAAATAAGTGGGTTGAGGAAGAAGGACATCCTGTACTGTTACGGGGAGAAATGATGAGAAACTGGAACGTTCTTTACTGGTGCAGGTCTCCCGACCTGTACCTATCCGTTACTTATTTTGGAATAGTATGTTGTGGTTAGATTAGTAACGCCTGGACAAAGGTCAGAGACCTGCGCCAGAGAGGAACGTTATACGCTGCTAATCTTTTCTTCTTCAAGCTCTTTTATTGTTTTGCCATGTTTATTTTTCCATGCCGTACGGCCATTGATCGAATAACCCAAGATAATTGCTGCAGCAGTAGATGGGCTAGTAAATTCGTAGGGTTCTTCAAACTTATACTTGCCATTTTTTAGGGAAATAATTCCTTTATCAATTAAAGTTTTTCTAAGGTTGGAGTAGCTACCGGAAATAGAAGGCGTTTCTTTAACGTTCATGTCACTTCCTTTTCCTACCTCTATACCATTAGATGTCAATTTGCCAGCAGCTTTAAAACCGCCAATATCTAAATAGTACAACTCTGTGATTAATGTTGCCGCTGTAATTTTGGAACTAGAATGTAAAATAGAATAACCTAACGTAGGAATGATGATTTTCATATTATCAAAATAAGTATCCATTTCATCTTGAACCATTCTTGGTAGGCTTATGCTGGAACCATCCTTTTTGTTAACCATTCTATATTCACTAGACCTGCTTAATTGATTGATTAATTTTTGCTCTAAGTACTTAGTGTGGGAAACAGTAAGGTTTTCATCTTTTGAGCTAAAACATAAAATAGTCTCTGCAAATGATTTATCGGTGTCTCTCAGATGCTGAATTATGCGGTCTGCCAAATTATTGGCTTCCCCAATATAAACCATCTTGTCATCAGGGTTGTCTGAGTTTTGACCAATAAGGAAATAAACTCCAGGGCGCTTTAATTCGTTGATATCTTTTGAATCTGCAAAAAGATTTCTTGGAATCTTGATAGCTTGACCCGTCCAATTCGACATATAAGCGAATATCACTCCCTCTGGGTCAGCATTAGACAAGTAGTTAGTAATTGTTATTCCTCTTGACATAGGCAAGTTTTAATTATTCATAAAGTTGAAGCATTAGCAAGGTAACAGTATTTCGTTTTTTTTCAGTTTGATACTATTACAATTTTAAAAATGCAAAAGTTATTGTTAATTCTAATCATTGTACTATTTCATTCGCCCTGAACGTGTATTGCTAGTTGTCCGCTGACGGCCATGATGAAAGATACAAAAAGATGAATTCTAACTTCCGGGGCGGCGGTTATCACCAGACCCCGGGCCGACGAAAAGAACGGGAGACTCGGCAGC
This sequence comes from Lacibacter sp., assembly GCF_057361365.1. Taxonomy (NCBI): domain Bacteria; kingdom Pseudomonadati; phylum Bacteroidota; class Chitinophagia; order Chitinophagales; family Chitinophagaceae; genus Lacibacter; species Lacibacter sp. The sequence goes on from NZ_JBMQSG010000011.1 coordinate 267,097, forward strand.
GAAGGAAAGTACATGGAGACGGCAATGAAATGAAACTCTCATTTATTTTCAAGGTATTCCAGTTTTTCCATTATATTTTTCATTCCTTTTATATCAAAGATCGGGTTCGCTTGTTGAAACACTAAATATAAGTTCATGAAATATGTAGCGTAATCTTCGTCCGAGTTAATTCCTTTTGAGCTTTCAATCATGTTCACTGGAGTTCCAAATAGAGATAAATAAAAAAATAATGACCTGTAATTTTCAATTTTTTCTTGTTCTAATGTAAAGAAAGCATGCTTTTTTGCTCCACTAAAATTATCTTCTAATCTCTGAAGAATTTTTTTTATTTCCGAAATATATTTAGGATATGAATAAACTGTCTTTATAATTTTAGTTTCATTTGACTCATAAACAAAGATCATTTGAGAAATCAAACCTTTGTCAAAAACGAAATTTTCATTAGTCAGGTTTTCAGGATTTATATTTCTAATTTTTTTTGCAATTATGAGCATCTCTCGAAGTTTTTCTGCCCCTACATAAAAATCAGCCTTGAAATTTTGGATGTCGAATTGAGATTTCCTTTTACTAAGTCTATATGACAAAAAAGCTAATGTCAAACTTAATAGGGAAATCGTTAACGCTATATACGAAAGTGTTTGCATAAAATTTCAATTTTAGTTTGTAGCCAACATCCTATTGTTTGCGAAGGCAAAGAGTTCGTTGATTGTCTAACAATGTACAACTGCCCAATTGAAAATATGTTTTGAAGTTAATAACTAAAGCTTACTATTAAACTCAAGCTGTTATTAAGGCCAGCTCTATTATTCAAATACTTATTGGGTGTAGTTATTTATAACATTCCATTATTAAGCTATATAATTTATTTTGATAAGCCTTACCAGTCCCTGTGTCAGTGGTTTTGATCCAAGATACATGACCTTTTTGTTTTTCGATTAAACCTTTAAATTTATCATGGTTTTCTTGAGCTAATTTAAAAATTGCTGGAAATGCACGTAAGATTGCTCCAAATCCATTTGTTTTAACCAATTGACTTTTTCTTCTTTTTAATATCTTTTCAGAATAATTATCTAATTCTTTATTGTCATTAAAAAAAAGAGGTACCGGCCAATCTTCCGGAAAGGCTTCTTGGTAGGCTTTAAAATAATAATATAGGTTGTCGAAGATTTTTTGTGGGCCTTCATTTGAGAGAGAGGTTTTATTAATTGCATCTTTAGCATAGTCAATAAAGAATGCTTGTGAAATAGCGCCACTTCCAATGCCTAACATTTTTATTTGTCTATATAAAGGACTTTTGGGTGACTTATAGAGATTTTCACAAACTATATGAAATTTTCTTATGTTATTTAAGTCGTCTTTATCAATTTCCGCATATAAATCATAGATTAGTGATTTATTCACTGCTTTTTGTTTCCCATTAATGTCTGCGAATAGCCTTGCTGCAGTAGGCTTTGAAACATTGAACAAGATTACAGCAGGTATTTCAAATTCCTCTAAAAGCGGCTTTTCTACAAGTGACAATCCAGCTAATCTATGCTGCCCATCAATAATTGAGAAAAGAAAATTATCAGGAAATTCAAACTCTCCAAACTCATTGTTTTCATATTGAATATATTTTTCCTCAAAATTTGGATCACCTGAAATGTCCGCAGATAGTAATACAGTATTTGGCAAAAAATTTTGGGGATCGGTTTCTATGAATTTTTTTATGCTGTTTATCCTATCTATTTGAAGACGTCGTTGCACACCTTCATCACTTGACTGCAGATCAATTCCTTTTTTTGTTATTGTTTCAATATATTTTTTGTCTTTTAAAATAACATCCTCTTTTTCTAAATCAGAATATGGCTCCCGATAATGGAAATTAATGTGTTCTAAGAGAATGCTCGCTTTAACCTTCGTTATAAAAAAAGTTTCACTTCTCTGCTTTATTTTTATGTATGATAATTTCATCTTCCAGGAATTGTTAAATCTTGTGAATCTTCTTTTGCTGGCGGTTCGTCATTTTTTTCTACTACGCTTGATAAATTGTCTATTTCAACTTTACGATAGCCTCTTTTAGAAAAAACAGGGATTATGTAATAGATAATAAAATCTGTAAGTAAGTAGAATAAGCCTGAACCAGCTATGGAAAGAAATATCGTGAGTGCAGTTGCATTTTTTTCTTTGTCAGCGGTTGTGAGCGATTCACTTAATTTATTGTAATAAAGAACGGTAAACACACAAGTTATTAAAAACATGCCAACCCATCTAATGCGGTCATTTCGAGTTACACTGTATGGCTTTTTGAGGCTCGCTCTAATTTTTAATTCATAGGAATAAATATCTTTTTGTTGAGAATCATAGGGGAATATAAAAATTCTTGTGTCATTAATATGTTCACAAACTAAGGATTCAAGGACATTCTTAATTTTTTTAAAAGATTCATTTACGATTTGTTCGACTTGTAAATCTCCAAAAGAAATTACTTCGACAGAAACATTATTCTTACTTCTTATTCCTTTGTTGGTTTTCTCAAAAAGGAAAATTTTTATATTTTTTGTAGTTGTATATCCAAGCAAATATTCAGGAGAATTCAGGGCCTTAACCAAACTAAGCTTAATATTTGCCCATTCGGCTTTTAATTCGTCTTTTAAAGTTCCACTGTATTCTATTTCTTCTATAAAACTTTCTTCAATTATTTGCCTTGCGGTTTTCTTTTTCTGAAAAGTCCAAAAGCCCCGCTTAATTTCAATATCAAATTTGATTACGTTCATTTGCTTAAGTGTGGGTAATGAGTGCCTTCAAAATTTAGTTTTGGGTAAGATAGTTAACTATTTAAAATTACAAGTACATCAATATTATAAACAATCTCTGCGAAAATTGTTCATAATGCTAACGATATAATTTCACCGACGAATTAATTGCCGCAACTCCAATTTTAAATCCATTGACAATTGCGCATTTTCAATTGTTGGTGCATAATATGTATTTCCCATTATTCATTTGCAAAAGTTTATTTATGAATAAGCTCTTATACATATTCTATCTAATGACTTTTCCTGGAGTATCCCGGCACATCACCTCTGCTCTGATCTTCTCCTGCGCAGCAATCAACATAAAATTATCCGGGGTAAAGCGTGGAGTTTGGGTTAGCTCTGGCTGTTCCGGTGGTTCACGGTTGCTGGTTCACTTGCTGGCGCAGCTCTAAAATAGGATTTTTCTTTATATGAGAAAAGTTTTCTAACTCACGGGGTCGGCTAAGGGCAGCCCCAGAGCCAAGGGAAACATTTTTTTTCAAACCATCACTAAAAAACAGGCAGCCCTTCTTTTTCCTTGTGAAAGCCTTTCCTATACATAAGGAAGCCCTTCTTCTTCCTTGCGAAAGCCTTCACTATACATAAGGAAGCCCTCAACGTTTATTTTTAAGAGCTTCCCGATACATAAGGACGTTCATCTTGTTAATCTTGAAACCCTTACTTATACATGAGGAAGCTCTTCCTGTTTATCTTTTTCACCTTCCTTATACATCATGTTGCTTTTCTTCCTGGTTATTTTTACTTTTTTCCTGATTGTTTTTGCTGAAGTATGGTTGAAGAAAGCAACAAAAAAGAAAGAAGAAGCTGTAAGAAATGCTGCTGCGGCATAAAGCTGAAAACTTTTTTCGGGTGATTTCCCTCAATCTTTGGGGCGAACAAACCCGTAAAATCCTCAAAAATAAATACTGCTATGCGGCTGGTAAGCGGCCCTATATATATTCAATATATACAAAAAAATGATTTGTGCAAGCGTTAAAAAACATGCAACGGAGCAGGCTTGCAAAAATAAAAATCGCTCTGTTGTTTTGTTGCGTTAAACCGTGTGAAACAACACCTCTCTCCTGCACTACGTGTAACGCACGGAAATTTTTATTCTAAAATCTGATTGTATGAAAAAAGCTACTACAAGCTTTGCGTCGCTTTCCGACGGTAACCTGGAAAGTAAAACGCATGAGATCCTTACTGCTATGACGGGCAACACAAATTTCCCTGCGCCCATTCCTGCATTGGTTGATTTAACAGCTGCTGCCACTGCTTACTCCACTGCCCTCACAAAAGCGGGTACGGGTAACCGTATTGAAGTGGCCGACAAAAATGCCAAACGGGAAACATTGATCGGTTTGCTCCGCAGCCTCAGCACTTATGTAAACCTTGTTGCCAATGGCGACGCTACCATGATCCTGAGTTCAGGCTTCGACCTTAGCAAAGACCGTCAGCCCGTTGTTCTCACACGCCCTGAAAATATTCGTGTGGAGAATGGTGTGGCCAGTGGCAGCTTACTGGTGAGTGTAAAAGCGGTAAAGGGTGCGTATGCCTATTTTCATGAGTACACGACTGATGCTACGCTGGCGCCGGGCAGCTGGGTGAGCACAAGTGGCACCACCAGCAAAATGCAGTTTACCAACCTGCAGCCGGGTACTGTTTACTATTGCCGTGTGGGTGCGGTGGGCACCAACAACCAGTTGCTTTACAGCGACCCGGTGAGCCGCATGGTGATATAGCCGTTGGTTGTTTTAAAGGTTTGGAATAATTATGAAAGCCACCCGGGAGGTGGCTTTTATTTTTTTATTCAGGTTGATAGAATTCGTTTGCCCGGATGGTTTTATAATGAGATGGACGATGAAAAAACTTGTCATTCCGAGGCACGGGGAATCTGCTCATCTGTAGCACTCCAGCCCAACAGATCCCTCCTTTGTCGGGATGAAAGCTATGTTGTAACTGCTGTACTGTTATTGCCAACTAACGGCGTGGGCTAAGGGCAGATGCTGGGCAGCAGATAAAACCACGTTCAGTCTTTTATTACGGTACTGATCTTCTGGATACACCTGAAATTTCCAGCTCAAGGTATTTGCCGTTGCCACGGTCGTATACAGTAATTCTTCCCGCCGAGGGATTGCCATCTTTAAACCACTCCCGTTGGTTCCCGCTTCTGGAAGAGGTAAACCCGGTGAAACAGGGAGCAATGATCCAACCCAGGTCATCCAGCATTTGCCGGTTGTCCGCAATATTACTCCCTTCGTATTCTGCCTGGAAGTAAACAACACTTTCAACAGTAAAGAACTGGCAATTCCTGAACCCGGGCACATTCACCTTACTGGCATAACGGAACATGCCTAATTTTTTATTCCAGTCAACCACCTTATCAAATTCTTTGGAAGTGAGTGCATTCATAATTGTTTTCATAGCACTGCATGCATCATTACTTTGGGCTGTAGCCTGTGCTGTAAATAGAAAGACGAGACAAATAAGAGCAAAGGATTTTTTCATAAAGGGTAATCTAAAGAATGAATAAATGAAAGAGTTAATAGTTGTGATCCGCAAATTTATTTAAGATTCGTATTGGGAGGAAGAAAATCCTTTAAGTTGATCCCTGCCTTTGCTGCCATTTTTTGAAGGTCTTGCATAAGCTTTTCTTCCATGCTGATTGAGTTGTCTTCAATATCTATCCCGAGTATGTCTCCTATTACGGCATATAGCTCATAACAAAATTCACGGTCTTCCGTATCGAGCTCCTCGTCTTCAATTTTATCAAGGGAGTTGCGAACGATTAATTTTAATGCTGTTTCGTTTGGCTTCTTTTGTTCGAGATGTTGCAACAGTTCATTGCAGCATGCATTCATTTCAGTTTTCACAAATGCCTTTGTGTCTGCTGTTGAATTTTCAACTGCTGGTTGTAAATGTTGATATTCCACATATTTATCTACGCTGATAAATGTTTGAAGCCCGGTTCTGATGGATTCGATTGAGTTCATAAGTTTTGTTGCGAGAGTTAAAAAATGATGATGCAATTTACAAAAGAAGAGTTCTGACTTCCCGTGGTTGGCTAAAGCCAGCCCCCGGGCCGACGCTAGATATTATTTCGGTTGGTGACGATAGCAACGCCTACGGTTAAAAAATCAGGATGATGCGTCACCGAAGATGATCGTGTGTGCATTGCTGCTCTTCACCACAGTAGTACAAAAACCAAATCAGGGAACAATCCGATTTCGGGCCGTCATGCGAAATCGGGGTCCTTTTTCCCGCCCGATCTGACGTCGGTCAGGCGGGGGTTACTTTTTGGACAAGCAAAAAGTGACAGAAAAACTCCCGGTTTACTGAACTCGCTAGGCTCGGCTAATACCAGACCCCGGATAGACGTTGGTGTTTCTATTTCTTCTCCGTATAGTTTGTACTAAACGCATATTTGCCCGAACCAACTTTCACTACCACATATTCTTTCTCCTTACCCACTACCTGTATATCTTTTGCAGATGAAAGTGGCTGACCGTTTTCCAATACATCGCCTGCAGCAGCTGCAGGAATATAAATGGTAGCGGTTGTATTGGCAGGTACTTCTGCATGCAACAACAATTTTCCATTCTCCAGTTTCCAACCGCTGCTGAGTGTACCGTATTGTGTTTGATAGTTTGCAGATGCATGTGTGAACTTACCACCTACATGCGGACGGATGCGGATCTTCTTATAACCAATTCCATCTTCGTCCATATCCAAACCCACCATTACACGATACATCCAATCGCCGATGGCACCGTATGCATAGTGGTTGAACGAGTTCATAGTAATGGCCTGGAAATCGCCATTGGTGCGGATACCATCCCAACGTTCCCAGATAGTGGTTGCTCCTTTTGTTACAGGATACAACCACGACGGATATGTTTTTTGTAACAGTAACGTATAGGCCACATCGCTGTAACCATAACGACTCAACACATGACATAAATAAGGGGTTCCTAAAAATCCGGTGGTTAAATGATTACCGTATTGTTTGATGTTGTTCACCAAACGATCAGCCGCCTGCTGGCGCAACGCTTCGGGGAACATATCGAAATGCAAAGCCAGCACATACGATGTTTGCGTATTGCTCATAGTGGCACCATTGGGCGTTGTATATTCTTTCAGAAATGCTTCTTTAATTTTTTTCAGTAAGGTTGTGTATGTAGCCACGTCATCATTCTTTCCCAATTCTTTTGCAGCATTAATAACTAACTGTGTAGAGTAAGCGTAAAAGCATTGTGCAATTAAATATTTATTGGTGATGGCGGCGTTACCATCATTATCATCGGCCATGGTATAAAACAACCAATCGCCGAAATGACTGCCTTTGTTCCATAGATCATTTGTGCTTTGGCTTTGCATATAACCCACCCATGCTTTCATGCTGTTGTATTGGTTTTCCAGAATGCGTTTATCGCCATACACCAGGTACATTTCCCATGGAATAATGGTCGACACATCGCTCCAGCCTGCACTGCCGCCTGCTGCCCAACCTTCATCGCCCAATACATTTGGGATAACATGCGGTACACTACCCGATTTCAATTGATCCGCCGAAACATCTTTCAGCCACTTGGTAAAGAAATTATTTACACCACGTAAAAAAGTTGCTGTGCGAAAGAATGCCTGTGCATCACCTGTCCACCCCATGCGTTCATCACGCTGCGGACAATCAGTTGGAACATCCAGGAAATTTCCTCTTAGTCCCCACTCGATATTATGCTGCAGCTGATTGATGAGAGTATCGGATGAAGTAAAGCTTCCTGTTTGCGGCATAGCCGAGTACAATGCAACTGCTGTAAAGTTTTCAGGTTTCAATTCACCTGCAACACCTTCCACTTTAATGTAACGGAAACCAAAGAAGCTGAAATGCGGTTCAAAACTTTCAACACCGTTTCCTTTCAATACATATGTTGCCTGTGCTTTTGCACCACGTAAATTATCTGTATAAAAATTTCCTTTCTTATCTAACACTTCTGCATGCGATAGTTTAATACTATCACCGGCTTTGCCATTTAACTTCACCTGCACCCAGCCTACTAAGTTTTGTCCGAAGTCGATCACCTTCTCTCCTTTTGGTGTAGTGATCACTTTGATGGCCGGTAATGTTTCGTGTTTCTTAATGGGTTCGTTATACGTAGCTACTAAAATAGCTTTTGATGCATTGCTTGTTTTAACGGCAGACCAGTTGTTATCATCATAACCTGCAACTGTCCATCCATTTTTTTCCTGCCGTGCATCAACAACTTCGCCCTGGTAAATTCCGTTTGCACGGATGGCACCGGTAGCAGATTTCCAGCTTGCATCTGAAATAATAGTTGCTGTTGTTCCATCTGTATAACTGATCTCGAGTTGAAACAGCAGTGCAATATCTTTTCCATAAATATTTCTACGATGATCGAAGGAGAAATTACCACGATACCAACCATCGCCCAATGTAACAGCAAGAACATTGGCTCCGTTCTTCAAAAGATTTGTTACATCATAAGCCTGGTATTGCAGGCGTTTGTTATAACTCGTCCAGCCGGGAGTTAAATAAGCATCACCTACTCGTGTGCCGTTGATCTGTGCTTCGTATAAACCATGTGCAGTAATATAAGCAGTTGCTGCTTTTACTTTTTTACCATTGCTGAATTCTTTACGCATTAACGGTGCTGCAAATTCCTTGTCTTCAGTATAACCTGGTTCGATCCATTGTGCTTTCCAGTCATTCGCACTAAGTAAACCCATTTGCCAGTTGGCTATTGTACTCCATGCTGATGCTTTACCCTTGTTATCCCACACTCGCACCTGCCAGTAATATTTTTGGTTGGATGAAAGTGCTGCTCCTTTATAAGGCACATGAATCGATTGATCGGAATTGATCTTGCCTGTTTTCCAAATGCCTTCGCCTTTTACCAATGCTGCCGGTTCTGTGCCTACTCTCAGTTCATATGCTGATTGCATTGTATTGCGTTGATCGGAAACCAACTGCCAGCTGAAGGTTGGTTGCAAAACATCAAGACCAATGGGGTTGGTTAAGTTTTCTGTTTTGAGTTGATCGACTTTTAGCTGAGCAACTGCAACGATGACGATGCATTGAAAACTTAGAAGAAGCAAGCTTATTTTTCTCATATCAATTGAGTTTGCGTTAGAGCGATAAATATATTTATTCTGTGATGATAACATTGTTAACCGAAATGTAATGGCCGCTTAACTGGTTAATATGGTTTTAGTCTGAATACGATCTTTACACATATGTCCATTAGCTCATATTTTTTGTCATTCCGACGAAGAGCCTGTCCCGCTTTACGGGAAGGAATCTGCCTGAATATTGCATTACAGCCCAACAGATCCCTCCTTCGTCGGGATGACAGCTCTATTGAAACATTGGTAATAGCAGCTGCAGTATTAATTACAATTCACTTCCTACCTTTACAGATTCTGCATTATGCGTTTAAAATCGTTTCAATTTTTGCCAACTCATCTTTACTGAACTCCAGGTTCTTCAAACAATCAACCGAATCAAGTAACTGTGCCGGGCTGCTTGCTCCAATGAGCACCGATGTTACCCGTTCATCTTTCAACAGCCACGCCAATGCCATTTGCGCCAATGATTGATTGCGTGTAATTGCAATATCGTTGAGTGCTCTTACTTTCGTCAACACTTCTTCGGTGATCTGTTCCTGTTTTAAGAACACGCCTTTCGTTGCACGTGAACCTTCCGGAATTCCTTTGAGATATTTATTGGTCAATAAACCTTGGGCCAATGGAGAGAACGGAATACAACCCACACCGTTTGCTTCAAGTGTATTCAACAAAGCATCTTTTTCCACCCATCTTTCAAACATGGAATACTTGGGCTGATGAATGAGACAAGGTGTACCCAGTTCTTTTAAAATGGCAAATGCCTTTGCAGCATCTTCATTTTTGTAATTGGAAATACCCACGTACAATGCTTTGCCTTGCCGAACGATGAGATCGAGAGCAGTCATGGTTTCTTCCAAGGGCGTGTTGGGATCGGGACGATGATGATAAAAAATATCAACATAATCCAGCTGCATACGTTTTAAACTCTGGTTGAGACTTGCAACAAGATTTTTCTTACTGCCCCACTCGCCATAAGGGCCGGGCCACATATAATAACCTGCCTTGGTTGAAATGATCAGCTCATCACGGTAAGCAGCAAAATCTTCTTTTAAGATCTTACCGAAATTAATTTCAGCACTGCCGGGAGGCGGGCCATAGTTATTGGCCAAATCGAAATGCGTAATGCCGCAATCAAAAGCAGTGTGCAGGGTTTTGCGATACACGGCTTCATCATCCACATCGCCGAAGTTGTGCCACAGTCCCAATGAAAGTGCCGATAACTGAATACCGCTTTTGCCGCAGCGGCGGTATTGCATTTGCTGATAACGTTGTTCGTTTGCTGAGTAAGCCATCTGTTGAATTTTACCGCTGAAAGTTAAGGTTTCCTGCCTGCTTTACTCCTGTTTTGAAAGATCGAATGCCTTCCCGTTTACAGTTACATTTTGAAACTGGATACCGCTGTATTTTGTTTTCAACTCTGCCTTCTCTGCAATAGCTGTGATATTGCTGAACAGAATATTGGAAACGGTATCAGCAGGATTGCCCTGCATGGTACCAACTGTTTTGCATTGCACATTGATATTGCTGAAGCTGATATTGCGAACGATAGCAAAAGGTTTTTCGGTACTGCCAAACATGTCGAAGAACTGCGTCCACGGTGCCATGCTGATGATGGTACCACATTTACCGGTGATATTTTCGATGCGTACGTTTTCATAGATTTGATAAGTATCGGGTCGCATCTTTAATCGAAGGATCGATGTATTATGTTCCATCCTGCAATTACGCATCACAATATTGCGTGCATGAATACTTTCGCTGCCAAACGTGAGTGTGCCATGCGATTCGCCAAACACACAATCTTCGATGAGGATATCTTCCACTACTCCATTCTCCCTCCGAAGATGTGCATCAGGTCCTTTGCCACCTTTGATACAAACGGCATCATCATTCACGGAGATATAACATTTCCGCACCGTTACTTTTTTGCACACATCAATATCTATCCCATCAGTGCTTGGTGCTTTCACGGGTTTAAAAGGCGAACGGATATCACAGTTTTCAATGAGTACATTGTTGCATTGATACAAATGTGTTGTCCAGAAACCGGCGTTGTGCAGTTTTACATCTTTGATTGTTACATTATTGCTTCCCCAGATAAACAATAAACGTGGACGATGCACTTCGAGATTGGTTGCTGAGCGCCCGGTCTTTTGTACCGAGTCACGGTAGAACCAGAAATATTTCCAGTACTTCAAACCGTTCCCATCAATGGTGCCCGGCCCATTGATCTGGAAACTGTCTACATGATAGGCATTGATGAGTGCCGCATAATAGTAAATACTCCGGCCTTCCATGCGTGAAGGGATCAATGGATAGTTATCAATATGATCCGAACCTTTCAGCTTTGCACCTTCCTGCAACAAGAGTTTTGTTTTCGGTTTGAAGAACAAGGCACCTGTTAGATAAACACCTTTTGGAATAATGATAGTGCCTCCACCATTTGCTTCTGCTTTATCAATCACTTTTTGAATAGCTGCTGTTTGCAGCTTTGTACTGTCGTTGCTTACACCGTGTTTGGTGATGATATAGTCTTGTGCTGATGCAATTGATGCAAACGTCCACAAACAAACCAATCCTATTAATTGCTTCATAATATTTTTATTCCTTTTTTATTCCCTGCAATCGGTTCATCCCGATCGCAGACAATTTCTCCTTTTACATATTTTAATTCAGCTACCTGTATCACACTGCGTTTATCATCAAAGGAACCTCTCGTTGCAGGGTTTGCTTTGCTTCTTCCCGGATGTGTGAAGTAATACACAAATGCACGACCATTACTAACTACCACATCACAATGTCCACCAATCGCCTGGTCGTCTCTTCCTTTGCCGGGCTCTTCTAAAATTCGTTTGCTTTGTTTCTTCCAGTTTAATAAATCAGTTGATGAATACACTTCCATGCCTTTCCATGCATCCACGATCATAAAATAGTTGCCTTGCCAATAAAAAGTTTTCGGCCCCTCGCCCCTTGCAGCAATGGCTTTGCCTTTATCAACCCAGTTGTACAGGTCTTTACTGTCGGCATAATAAATACTCTTACCATCCTTTTCATTGTTGTACCACATGCGGAAGGTTGTATCGTTGATCTTGTACACCGATGCATCAATCACCTTTTCATTTACAAGTTTGAGTGTTGATTGATAATTCCAGTTCTTTAAATCTTTACTGGTGAGATGAACGATCACTCTCGGATGATTCCAGTCTTTAAAAGTTCCGGGCACGTAGGTGAGATACATATGATACGTGCCTTTGTGTTCGATGACATCAGGAGCCCAATGCGTATAACCAACATCGGGACGATAATTGATATTGGCTGTATCAACATAAGTCCACTTCACTCCATCTTTACTTTCTGCAATACCGATGCGTGTGCCATGCACCCATTGCACGGTTGAATCATCGATTGATGCACGGCGATTGGTGTAGAGCATCCACCATTTCTTTTTTGCTTTGTTGTAGATGATGACGGGATCGGCTGCGCCGTGATAAACAGGATCATCATACAAAGGTTTGGGAACGGAGTTGTGTTGGGCATATGCACTATTTGCAGCAAACGCAAACAAGAACAGGAACGAAAACAGTTGTTTCATCATGAAATTATTTTCAAAGCGTTTGCATAAAACTCAGCAGGCCGGTTTTCAGGAAAGCTTACGGCCAATCCCTCTGCTGTTTGTTCAAATGAAAGTGATTGCTTTGTACTCAACAATTCAACCTTGCTGATTTTCTTATTATAATGCTTGCTGTTTGTGCCGAGATTTTTAATAAGCACTTTGCCATTATCCGGCCAGCCCATTACAGTTGCGTACAACACATCGACTTTCGTAACAAAACGGATATCTTCCGCACCCATTGGTTTGCCTTTGCCTTCATTGAAACCTTGTGCCGAAAGTGGTGCTGCATTTTCCAATGCAGGTCCTTCACCAAAAATCGTCCATGGTCTTGTATCGTAAATACTTTCGCTGTTTGCTTTCATCCAACGGCCAATCTCTTCAACGATCTTTTGTTCATCGCTGTCGATAGTTCCATTACCTTTTACAGGAACACTCAACATTAGATTACCATTCTTACTCACTACATCGACCAATGTATGGATCACTGTTTGTGCAGACTTGTAGCGATGATTATCGAAGATGGGTTTATTGTAATGCCAGCTGCCGATGCAGGTATCGGTTTGCCAGGGCAATGGTTCAATGCTGTTGCTTTGTCCACGCTCAATATCCCACACCATGCATTTGCGTTGCTGCTCATTCAATATTTTTCCATTGATCACCGCCTGCAATGATCCTTTTGTTTTGATGCTTTTGTTGTACAGGTGTGCAGCGATCTTTAAGCCCACATCACTGATTGGATATAAAGGCAACACCGTATCATCGAAGTAAACAACATCCGGATCGTATTTATCAATGAGATCGATCGTGCGTTTAAAAAACTTCTCACAGTATGCTTTATCCGGAACGCTTACACCTGCACCCCAATCCCACTGTGCATGAATGACTGCATTATCATTACTCTCTTTACTTAACGGATGATTTTGTGCATAGAGTTCCTGTGGATCCAATCCTTCCCACCATTTTCCTTTGCCATCTTTCTTTGTGAGTTTTCCATCATAAGGAATACCGGCTTTTGGTCCCTTTACATCGGAACGCTGTGCAGGTTCGTACCAACTCCATGCATGCGCTGCATGCACACTCACACCAAAATGCAAACCTTGCTTGCGTGCTGCTTTCGCCCAACCTCCCACTAAATCTTTCTTAGGTCCGATCTTGGTTGAATTCCAATTATGGTATTTGCTGTTGTACAAATCGAAATTATCATGATGATTCGCCAGTGCCATAAAATATTTAGCACCTGCATTTTTATACAACTCCAATAATTCATCAGGATTCCATTCCTCTGCTTTCCATTTGTTGATGACATCTTTAAAACCAAACTCCGATGGATGGCCATACTTCTCAACATGATATTTGTATTTACCATTTCCTTCCATGTACATTTCACGTGCATACCAATCACCAAACTCAGGTTCGCATTGCGGTCCCCAATGTGCCCAGATGCCGAACTTGGCATTCCTGTACCAATCAGGCGTTTTATATTGTTCTAACGAATTCCAATTCGGTTGAAAAGGTCCATCTGCAATTTGCAGATCATCGGGTGAAAAGAAAGCAGCAGCATCGGTATGATGTGCCAGCCATATTGCAGGAACAGATGCAGCTAATTGTTTGATCAACGTTCTACGATGCATAGATTTATTTTAATGCAGTGAGTGTAACAGGGCCAAGCAATCCGGATGATAACGGACTCCATGCTGCCGCTGTAAAAATTCCATTCTTTGCATTCTCCGCTCTGCGTGCTGGCATATTGGTGTTGTAAAATATTTTCCAGGGAAGTTTGTTCTTATCCATGTAAATAATGCGGTTGGCCATTAAGTTGGCAACAACAATTTCGAGTTGACTATTTGATTGCATTGCCGATGCAGGAATTACACATTGAAACACGGGCCCGATAACAGTTGCGATTTTTTTACCGTTGAGAATTACCTCCGCTGTTTCATCAACATTGCCGAGATCAAGTAACCATGAACCTGTATGATTGGATGGTTTTGCAAATGAGATGGTATACTTCGCAGTGCCGGAGAAATTCTTTACATCATCAGCACCTAATAAAGTCCATGATTTTAGTTCTGTTGTTGTGATGGGTGCAGGAATGGTTGGTCCGCCATCAAGAAAATTGATCGTCCACTCTCCTTTTATTTCCTGTGGCTGTGCCATGCTCTCTTTGTATGGAAATGCAGTGCCTGTTTTCTTTGTTGTGTACGATTGTACAATGACGGCTTCATACGATTGTAATTGTAACAACACTTCAACAGCGCCTTTTTCATTCTTTCTCCATTTCGCTAAGCCTTTCTTGCCAGTCATGGCATCAAACAAACCAAAAGAAGCGGCATTGCTGTTTAATTCAATCCATTCTTCAAAAGGTTTATCAGTGCGGTTGTTGATGAGCCACATGGTTCCTTCTGCATTCTTACGACGAAGAACAGACAGGCCTTTTTCGGTATAGCTTTCTTTTCTTGCTTTTGCAGTGAGTAACAATACATCGAGGTCATCACTGATCATGAAGGCGCCTTTGCCGACAATTGCTTTCTGTAAATTATCTGATTTTGAAAACTTCAACTGGCTGATGAGTTGCTGAAATGTTTTTCTTCTTGCATCCAGTTGATTAAGGCCCGGTACATCCTGTGGCAGGTTTTTATAAATAAGAATGGTTGCACCTTGTTGTGCAAGCTTCATCAACTGCTGCATTGCCTTTTCAGTAATGAGTTTATTCGCAGGTAATAAAATAGTGCGATAGACATTGCCACTACTGATGATATTGCTTCCGCTATTGGTAAACTTCTGCAACTGACGTTCACTAAAGAAATCAAAACTATATCCTTTCTCCACCATCCATTTTGATACATGTTCAAATTCTGTGTTCACAAAATTCCGTTCCATACCATCGAAATGCTGCAGCAACACATTGCCAGGCTCTGCATACCGATCAACGATTGGGTAATAGAGTAACACATCATTATCCGGTTTCCCTTTCTGTAAAAAACTTTGTGTGCGTGTGATGTATTGATTCAACACATGAAAATCTTTCCATTGCGGATTCGTTGGCTGAAAATGCACAGCTGCATAAAACAACCAGCCTGGCCATTTTGCTTCTTTGGGTGAATATTCAGTACCGTGATAAAAAATATGATTCACTCCACCGAGGAAATAAAGATCGATTGCTTTCTTCACATCGCCCCAGCTTGATAAGAAATGTTCATTGAGCCATGTAGCAGATTCAGACGACACCAATTGTTTACCCGATACGTTCGCTGCTGATGTAGCAAATTTAAAACGCAGAATATCTGTGCCTTCTGTTTCGGGAATATCAACAACGCTGTATAAGTCCAATGTGTTTGCAGGTGAACCATGCGATTGATTGCGCAACATCTTGCCTTTGGTGCCTGCCCATTTTTTCCATGTCATGGTGAAATGCTCCAGCAGCAGTTCATCGATCACGGAACGGTAATCATAAATTACACGACTGTTTTTCTCTGCAGCATCTTTTCCAAACAACGCAGCCAATTGTGTTTTGAGATCGTAGCCTTTGCGCTTTTTAAACTCTTCAAAGAAAGATGGTGTCCAGTTACTTTGTCCTCGTGCATCATCTACTTCATACGAATCGTTGAAGAACGAACGGAGGTAAGAGATATCATAACCTTTGAAAGAAGCATCAAACTTTTTAAAATAATTCGTCGCTGCATTCAATGAAAAGTGATCGATGGCATAACCTTCACCACCGGGAGCAGCACGCTCTACCATCTTTCCATGTAAGCCCTGGAACAATGCATACAAGGTCCAATTGCCGTTTGGAGCAGTCCAGTTTAATTTTCCATTTGCATCAACCTTTGTTGTCAGATCAACCGTTTCATTTTTATCAGAATAAGCGATCAATGTTTGTAAAGGCAATTTGCCGGGATATTGAATCTGATCCAATGCCAATGCCTGCAAATTTTTATTTGTCCAGACAGGTTTCAACACCTGATCGAAAGTTGCAGGTTTGTTATTGGCTGTGCGGATAAATCCTTCCTGTTTGTATTCAACAGCTTCGCTTAATTGTTCGCCAGCATTGAGTTTATAGGTTTTATAGAGAATTGTTTTGCTGGCGTCTTCATCCTTTACCCAAGGCCCACCGAATGGCCATCCGGTTCCGTTTGCTAAATCAACACCAAGACCTAAACGTTTTGATTCGTTGAGTGTGTAGGTGAACATCTGCATCCATTGCGGCGACAAAAAATCGATGAATTGTTTTTCGTAACCTTCTACTCCATAGATGGGTGTTAACTCCACGCCACCTAAGCCGGCTTGCTGGTATTGCTGTAAGTTCCAGGTAAGATCAGCTTTATTTACGGCACTGCCTTCCCACCACCAACGTGTCCATGGTTTGGTTACGTTTGTAACAGAAGGCCAATTGATCTGTGCCTGAGCAATGATGATGGAACAACTAAAAGAAAGAAGGCTGATAAATTTTTTCATTCGTGTGTTGATAAGCTGATGTTTATTTTGTTTCATTGATCTCAACGGCATAGACATTCTCAATGCCTTCGAAGTTAGCACGGAAGATCACCCATTTGCCATCGGGACTGAAATGTACATTTGGTTCAAGACGATAATTGTGATGCTTCATATTCACCAATCGTGTGGAGACAAACTTATCGCCATCGGGTTTGAATAAATAGATCCACATGCCATCTTTTGCTCTTGCAACCTGTCCTGAATTACCACCATCACCACAAAACAATGAATTGTCTTTATTGCTGTTGAAGTGAATACTCCATTCATCCCGTTGCAACTCGTATTTTTTTTTTTGTCCGTTGTTGACGTTATGACCTTCCACATAAAATTTGGTGCTGCGTGGTTGTTGCAGATCGTACCAAATGATTTTGCCATCCACACTGGGCCACTCATGCCCCGCTATTTCCATATCCATGATACGCTTGTGAATCTGTGTGATCTTCTTTGTCTTTACATCAATCGTCCAGATACGGTTCACTTTATGCCAGGGGCCTTCGTGACAAAACATCAAAAGATTTGGATCGGTAGTTGAGAATTGCACATGATTGAGCCATGCACTGTCGCTGTGCACTTTGTCTAATTCCTTTGTTTTTACATTTATCGTGAACAAGGTACGTGGCAGCTTTGCTTCGTAAATAATATCGAAGTAGCTTGACTTGTTGGGATATTTTTTAAAGAGTTCTTTTTCTTCGTCACTTGATTTTGCTCCGCCTAACAATGTACCATCTGCATTAATAGCTGTAACGGTTCCTTTAAAATCAGCAGGGAAAACAAAAACAGTTTTCACTTCTTTTGTTTTTGCATTTACGCTGAATACAGTATCCCTGATCTGGTAATAGACAATTCCTTTTTTGTTATCAACGATCTCGCCATTCATAGGCAAACGATGATAGGTTAATTGTTCACTCTTTAATGTTTTGAGATCAAGCAAATGGATTTGACGGTTACCAGAAACAACGGTTGAGATTTCCTGTTTACGTACGCTGTCAACATTGTTTTTGTTGCTGCTGTAAAACACCATCGAGTTGCCAATGAAAGGATTGTTGTGAAAGTAAAAGCTGAGATTACTCCTGCCTTCCATTCTTGTTAATTTGACGACACGATGTTTGGTGTCTTTATCGATCCATTCGTCCGGCATTTTTTTGCCACCGGTTTCGAGGACTTCCTGTGCATGCAGGGACAATACAGTAGCGAACAGCAGAGCAACCGTTGAGAGAAATTTCATTTTATACAGCTTTTAAACAGCCTATAAAGTAAAGACTTAAAAGCAGGACGGTTATCCTGTACAATCCTGCTACTTTTCCGCCTGTTTCAGCGCCCGGTACCTTCTGCGTACATCGGGGAAAAAGATAAAATTAAAATAGAGGAAATTAACGACAATGATGATGTAGGCTACATTGATTGGGAATTTCGAGCGGAACCTGACCATCGTACATTCAAGCACGATGATTGTAATAGCGAGCGTAAAAAGTTTGGGATTAATGACTTTTCTCATAAGAACTTGGAATAACTCTGGACTGCAATATACTTATTTCACCGGTTTTACCTCCTCGCAGCTCATAATTACGGTTTCATACTATCGATAGGCGATGAAACAAAGTTGATTTTCGTAAACGACTGACAAGATTTAAAATTCAAACCAAAGACTTCCACTTATTGTTCCCGAAACAGGATCATTCTTTTGACTTTGTGGGCCCATTGAATTGGCAGCTCTAAACTTTGTACCGATAGGTGCAATGGCATTTAAGAATCCAAAATTACCTTCAGGGAATGGTGGATTCACATGCGGGATAAATGTGGTGGATGCCTTGCGTGGTTTCAACATTTGCACAAACAGATCTTCTTTATCTGTATAAACCGTAAAAGAAGAAGCCGTCGTTTCAACCGTTATCCAATATACATTGCCATGATAACCTGAGAACTCAGGATAACTGATGACTTCGCCTGTAACAGCTTTATTGTATTTCTTCTGCCACACGTTTAGTGGTGCGCCTTTTAAACGATTCTTCCACACATGATAAGGGCCGGCACCTAACCATTTCATTCCTTTCAGTTTTGTCTCATCTACATTGAACGTGATGCCATAAAAATCTGCAGCTTTCGATTGCGTATAACTGTATTCCAATTTTGCAGGTGAACCACCTGTAAATGTCCACTTCACATTGAGTGAAGCATCACCTGTATACTCTGCTTCTACTTCATACGTATTGTTGCTGCGTTTTGAATGATTAAATTTTTGCAGTGCTTGTTTTTCTCCTGCTAACACAGGTCCATTCCCAAAAGGAATCAGTTGTTGATTCTTGGTAACAGTTGTTAAGTAACCGGTGCTTGTGTCAAAATCGTACCTGATACCATCGCAAACGATGGAGAGTATTTTACCTTCAACAGATTCTTTTATAGTATTTGCGGGTTTCTTTGTTGCTGCGATATTTGATGCAGTAATTGTTGCCGGTTGTTGAATGGGCCATACCCATGTACATAATGCACGACCGTATTGATCCGTTGCTGTGAATGATAATGCATCTGCATTCATCCAATTTGCAGGAAGCGTTAATTGAAGTGTTCCTGTTTTTCCTGCTGGCAGCGCAATGGATGTATTGCCGGATATGATAACAGCATGACCGGTCTTCTTATCCTTTGCCAATGGAAACTTCAACAACTCCCATTTGAATTTGCAGGAAGACAGATTCGTGTAGAGATAATTATTTTCAATGGATAATTTTCCTGCAAAGTTTTTATCAAGTATTGGTTTTGCAACTTGTACAGGGCTCCATATTTCTTTGATGGTATAATAGCTACCTTCTTTTTCACGATGTGGCCCAACAATGCCATCGGGTGCATGATTGCCATCAGTGTCTAAACTATCTTTCAAATCTTTCCGCACAATTGCTTCATCACTTAATACCCATAAGAAACCGCCTGCATGTCTTGGATTTTTACGAAAGAGTTTCCAGTAATCATCTAACCCTGCACCATGACCTCCATCATATAACCCATGAATCATTTCTGTATGCAACAACACATCGCCTTTCTCTGCAGCTTTTTCTACATAACTATAATCAGGATAATGTTTGGTGTCAACGTTATTAAAATTACTCCAGGGATGTAACACGACTCTTTTTTGGGGATCGTACAATGCATAATCATCATCGAGATCAGTGTTCCAGCCACCTTCATTACCATTGTCCCAAAATAAAATGGAAGGGTGATTTATATCTCTTGTCACCACTTCTTTCACCAATTTTTCACCTACGGGTGTTCCATATTTATTCTGCCAGCCTGTTAATTCATCCAATACAAACAAACCGAGTGAATCACATAGATCTAAAAATTCAGGATCAGGTGGATAATGTGACATCCGAACCGAATTCATATTCATGTCCTTCATCATTTCAATATCCATCAAATGAATTTTACGGCTTAATGTTCTTCCACTCTCCGGCCAAATGCTGTGACGGTTCACACCTTTCATCATGATCTTAACGCCATTTACATAGATGCCATCTCCTTTTCTTACTTCCACTGTTCTGAAACCAAATCGCTGATGAAATAGATGTACAACTTTCCCTTTGCGACGAAGACTTACTTCAACAGTATAAAGGTTTGGAAATTCAGGATTCCATTGTTTTGGACTCGCAAAACTATTTGTTAACTGAATTTTCTCTGAAGTATTTGTTACAGTTGCAGTGAATGGTTTTCCAAACGCAATGCCTTTTAATGTTTTAACCTGTGCAGTTATTTCATCTCCTTCTTTCACTTGTTCAGCAAATACATCCATTGCAAATTTTCCATCGGCTCTTGCATCAATGGCCACACGCTGAATAAAAGAAGCAGGTAAAATTTTTAAATACACCGGACGATAGATACCACCAAAGACCCAGAAATCTCCTTCACGTTCTGCATTGTCTACAGTACTGTCGGCACTTACTTTGCTGACATTTACTTCCAGCAAATTCTCAACACCGGGTTTAATAAATGCTGTGATGTTATATTGAAAACGATAAAACCCGCCTTGATGAATCGGCCCAACCACTTGTCCATTCAACTTTACTTCAGTATCTGTCATCACTCCTTCAAACACAATTTCAATTTGTTTGTTGGCCCATGTTTTATCTGCAACAAAGCGACGCTTATATAAACCCTGTTCCGTGCTTTTCTTTTTGTCATTGCCTTTTTCATCGTGTCCATAGTTATAAGCACCAAAGCTTTGCAATTCCCAATTGGATGGAACAGGTATGGTTGTCCATTTACCGCTGTTCATTCCGCCTGTACAAAAGAATTCCCAGTTGACCGTATGATCTTTATCTGTGCCTGACAAGTAACGGATCTCCGTTTGCTGTGCAAACAATGCTCCATTCATGAACAGGAAACAACTTACTGCACTCAATATGCGATAAATATTTATTCTCATTAAACGATTCTTTTTTTATTTGATCTTCACAAGTGTTACATCATCTACATAACAAAACGCATTGGCCATTCCTTCTGCAAGAAAGCCGATCTCTACTTTTCCGGCTTTCACCATAATGCCCTCAATAGTTATTGTTTTCCATGAGGTATTTTCTGTTTGAATACCATAAATTAGAATTTTACCATTGCTCTCAGCATACATTGCAAGCTTTCCAAAACCGGTGCTGTTCTTTACTTTAGCTGTGAGTGTGTAATTGCCGTCTTCCAGTTTTACATAGGGAGATGAAGTAATAATTTGTGATACTTTTCTTTTAAAGTTGACTTTATCGCTGATCTGCAAACTCTTTTCGCCAATCACAATCTTTCGGTCGCTTTCTGTATTGAAATAATTCAATACAGGTGAGTTGCTACTGTCGAGTGAAACTTTGTTGCCTTCAATCACAGTCGTAATCCATCCCAATAAAAATTCCTGTACTGGTTTTACATGACTGGGGATTCTTCTTCTGTCTGCTTCAAAGCTTCCATTCATGACATAGTTATTATCAGCAGCAATTTTCCACTCGCCTGTTTTTGCATTGATGTGCCAGGAGCCAAGTGAATTGAAATAAGGTTCACTTCCAGCAAATGAAAGCGGAAACCATTGATTATAACCCAATCCATTGCCTGCAAAGTTGGCCCAGCGATCGCCACAATACACAACTGTTTCCTGTTTACTTCCTTTCACATTAAAGAAGAATCCCGTTTGTGTTACATGCGCATAATCGTTTTCACTTCCTTTCATCACCTGCATATTATTGGTTGGCGTGTAAGGCCCACGAATATCATCGGCCACTAAGTAATACGCATACGATGCATCCCAACCATAAATGTTTGAAGCAGCCATGTAGTACTTGCCTTCGTATTTAAACATGCAGTTCCCTTCCCTGCTTTCGCCCTGGAATATTTTTGTGCAGTCGAGCAGATTCACCATGCCATCTTTTACACCAATCTCAGAAACATAAATTTTATTTCTTCCGCTGCCATAAGAATAGATGAGATACGATTTACCACTGTCTTCATCAGTAAATATTGTTTGATCGCCGGTATTAGTTGTGCCGATCATTTCCTTCATACTAATGCGTTGATGCCATTTGAATGCACCTGTAGGAGAATCGGCAAGTGCAATCAACACCTGGTTACCATGCTGCACAAACATTGCATACTTGCTCATCTCTTTGATGTAGGCAACACCTAAACGGCCTACCCATGTTCTGGGCGAATTTTTAAATGCTTCTTCTTTGGTGAACACATTTGCTTCAAAGGTCCAGTTCACCAGATCGGTAGAACTGTAACAGGTTACCGCTTCAAACGTGGCATTAGGTAAGGTTACAGAAGGATCGTTTCGATAAGTCTCTGCTTCTTTGTAATGCACGCCGTACCAGTAATACTTTTCTTTTCCGTTTACATCGTTGAACTTAAAGATACCGCCACCCTGACTATAGATGGGCTGCCCCTCTTTTGTATTCCAGAACACATCGTTCTTGATGTTGAGGAATTGTGCGTGTGCACTCAAGCACATCAACAGCACAACAATTTTAAGGGCAAGAAATTGCTTCATGAATTATTTATATTTTCTCTTCAACCATTCTTCCGGTAAATAAATAATGCAGATGTTCATCGATTTTCCATCTGCTGATAACATCGCTGATTGAATCTGAATTTTTGTTCCATCATCACTCATGGTTGGATGCGGATGATCGGCCGCAGTTGGCTTATGACCTGCAGACAACAAGATCATTTCATTACTATGTCTGTCGATGAGATAAATATCACGTTTGAAATCATCGCCAACAGCCCAACGTCCGTCCGGCGATCCACTCACATGCCACAAACCACTTCCGCTTTTTGTTTGTCCGGCAATATAACTTTCTCTTGTGCGCAAATTCACAATGGCTAAACCGGTTGGCTTTTCTCTGGTACCCGATGGGCCCCATGCAGGATCCTGTCCGGGATTTGCACCACCAACAGCTGTACCTGTGGTATCAACGCCACCAATCTTACGGTGACCCATAATCGCTATTGCCACTTCATCTTTACCTATTACCGCTTCATGTGTTACCCATTCGTATTCTGCTTCGGGGTACAACGGACGAAGACCGGTTCCATCACGCTTCACCGTCCATGTACGTTGCGGTGATTTACCACCGGTTTCCCAACAGAACACAATTTCACCGGGCATCCACGGATTACTTTGTATATGACCTATCTGAAACGGAACTGATATCACATATTTTATTTCTCCGGTTAATACATTCATTGCTGCAATACCGTTTGGTCCTGCACCCATATTGCGTGGTCCGAAATTATCAGCCGGTTTTGTTCCTTCAGTTAAATGCTTTGCTGCAGCCGTTTTGCCAACACGAAAATAAGCCCACTCCTCATCTCCATCCAATGCCATATCGCCACCACCTTCCAGTTCAATTGGGATTGTGCCGCATATACGTTGATAGATATGTGCAGGCTGCATCTTTCCTGCTTTACTGTCGGCGAATACTTTTGCTAAATCAACTTCAACGATCTGCAACGGAATAGGATTTCTTCTGCGTGTTGTATCTCCTTGTGTTCTTCTTGCAGTATCACGCTGTGGATAACGCATGAAATACAGCTTCATGCTTTTGCGTGCAATGTTGAGCATACCGGCGTAGCCACCTTCTGTTACCTGCACCATCTCGCCCGTTTTTTCATTCACAGCCAATGCTTCATTGCGTGCACGGTTGCTGCGAAAGATAAGCCATTCGCCATCGCTCGTCCATTGATTATGTGTTTGATAAATTTTAGAATCACCTGTTGGTGTTGATGTTAAAAACACCAAACGTGCACCAGTAACAGGATCTTTCATTTCCTTTCGCTCCGATGGAAAACGTTTACCGATTTGTGCAGATGCAAACATCGACACACATAACCCTGCAAGAATAAAAAACTGTTTCATGTTTCTTGTTTTGAGGTTGCCCTGCCCTTAAGGGCAGGGCAAGTAATAATCGCAAAATATTAAGGGCTTTAGCCCATATATATTTACCAATCTAATTTTAATAAACTCACACCCTGCTGTGGCAGAACAATATTCAATTGCACAGCTCCATTCACAACTTTTATCTTCTTGACAGCACCGATGGTTTTTAATTGTCCCGCATTTTCCAAAACTGCAATTTGTTCTTTTGTTGGATTTTGCGGCGAGCCCATTTTCTTCCACACTTCATAACTGTTGCTGTGTTCATCATCAATACGATATTCAGTAACGGTTACTGTTGTTGCAGTTAATCCATTGATGTTTACGGCAACAGCCAATGCATCCTTCTTTACATCATCATCATGATAATTCCACAACATCACAGTTGCGGAACGTTTATCTTTTGCGGCTAATCCACCAACATCATTGTATTTTCTACGTACACTTGAATCAACCATTGTTTTCAAATCATACATTTGGTTGCCTTGCACCAATACTCGTTTCCCTTTCATCATACCAAACATGCGGAACACATTCAGCACGGGTTTATCAACACCATTCGTTGCAAGATCACGAAAGCCATAGAACCAGGGTTGATTCTCAAATTCAAAAGCCCATGATACAGCACCAAGAAAGTTAACCTTGAATGAATCAGCTAATAAATATTTACGTGCAAAAGATGCAGCTGTATAACTGGAAAACATCGTTCCGTTGCGATATGCATTTTCAGGATTCGTATGCATACCACAGGCAGCACAACCTTCGGGATCAGATTCTCCAATGATCACAGGAAGATGTTTTAACTGCGGATACGATGCAACAAATTTGAAACCGGCATTGATATCCCGCAGTTGCGTTCCCATATTCATCTGCACATGTCCGTTTACAACTTTAGGTGAACCTTTTGCATGAAATAAGATCGCATCAACGGGTGAACCTATTTTCTTTGTTACATAATTGGTATCACTGTAGCAATGTTTTACAAATGCGTGTAACCACTCCTGCGCACCTTTACTTGCAGTACCGGCAATATTAATACCGCCGATCTTTGCAGTGGGCAATGCACGCTTCACTGCATCAGCCGTATAATCGTATAATTTGAAAAATTCTTCTTTTGTTCCTTTCCAGTAACCATTCGGTTCGTTCCATAATTCCCAATACCAACTCTCCACTTCTTTCTTGCCGTAACGCTCCACACTGTGTTTCACCCATTGAAAAACCAACTCGGCCCATTTGTTATAATCTTTTGGTGGATAAGCCCAACCTGTAATGATCTTGAAATAAGGATCGCCGGGTTTCCAATCATGTTTGTATGGCTGCGGATTAGTTGATAAAGCTTCCGGCATAAAACCAATCTGTGCCAACGGTTTCATTCCACGTTGAATGTATGTATCAAAAATGCTGTCGATGATTTTCCAATTGTAAATGGGATTGCCGTTTGCATCTTCGGTGTAGGCATTGGTGCTTCCCCATTTTAATGCAGGTGTACCATCACCTGTTACCAACAAACTATGTGCCCGAACATAAACAGGAACAGGACTGAGTTTTGAAATCTCTGTGAGCAATTTCTTTCCATCTTTCATGTAAGTATAGTTCGGTTCATCATAACCAAACCAAGCCCACACGGGTTTCATATCGCCTGTTTCTTTTTTCAGATCAACATTGATGGATGCTGTTTGCGCAAATGCTTTCGAGAAAAAGAAAAGGAAAAACAGCAATCGTTTCATTTTGTCTTATTTGATTTTAGTTCCCATCGGGCTTTGTTGCGGTTACAAACGAACTCATTGGCCAATAAAACTTTTCAAATGCCAATGGTTTTGCAGGATCAAAAACAGGAACTTCTTTTTTAATATACTTTGCAAGCGGTAAGTTTTGATTGCGGATACCGGTTATAATACACTTCGCCAGTTCATAAGCACCATAGGTGTTGAAATGTGTATTATCCTCCAGCCTGGTTGTTTGCCCCGGAAATGTATTCGCAGGGTAATGAACAAATGCCTTGATAGATTTTTCCGGCCCCCATGCTTCGTATAATACTTTACTCATTGCATTGAGATCAATCACAGCAACATTTTCTTCCTTAGCTGTGTGACGAACCGCATCAGGATAATCTTCTAATGTATTAACGATATGCCCGGTTGAATCAAATCTTCTGCGATGCATCGAAGTTACCAGCACAGGAATACCGCCTTTCTTTTTTACTTCACTGATATAACGTTGCAGGTTTTTCTTGTAAGAAGTAAATGCACCGATGCCCTCTCCTTTTTGCTTCATATCATTATGACCGAACTCAATGAACAGGTAATCACCCGGTTTCATAACACTCAAAATTTTCTCCAACCGTTTTGCGCTTAGAAAAGAATTCAATGCTTCTCCGCTTTCTGCATAATTAGCAACAGCTACCTTGCCCGGAATAAAAAAACGTGGAATCATTTGCCCCCATGATGCCCATGGCTCCCTGCTTTGATCAACCACTGTTGAATTTCCTGCAAGAAAAATTGTTGTTGCCGTTTTATTCGGAATGATTTCTATTGCGCAAACTTTCGGCAATGAATCGTTGAATTCAATCGTCAGCATATTATCCCAATGCAGGTATTCCGATTCTCTTGGTTTTAAACGCACCTTGGAAATGACGCTGCCATTTGCATCACGGATCAAGCTATCCTTTACATACACCGTAAAATTTTGTGAAACAATTTTCCCTTTTGCTGTTTTGATATTCTCCAGCATCAATCGTCTGCATTCAGTACGTACTGTTGTAGCTGATGTTCCTTTAGCGTCACCAAGAATAACTTTCACATCATAATTACCATCGGGCAATTTCACGGAAAAGTAAAATGGTTTATCTGAAGTAATAAAATCGCCTGATAATGTGTTGCCCCCACGATCGAACGCTTTCACCTGCGATCCATTTGTAAAACCATAACCAAGCTCTTCTGTATAATTTGATCCTTCGCCAATAGTGATATATCCTTTGGTGGGCCGTTCGTTACCAAAATCAAACTTGTAACTGGTTTGTTGGGCTTTTACAAAAACAGCTACCAATAAAACAGCAATAAAAAGAGCAGAAAATTTCATGTGCTTATGGTTTCAACAGTTGCAGTGAACTGTCGTTGATCACAAATTTGAATTGACTTAATAATTGATACATTTCAGCACCCGCTAAAATCACCGGGCCATAACCATGTGCAGCAAATACATTTACCGGACGATAGTAATAAAATGCAGGATCAAAGGCCATACCTGTGCCAACACAGGTGCCTTCTACCTGTCCCTGCGCATTTACTTTTGTGGTTACTGCATTCCATGCAAGTATTGCAGTTGGTGCATAGGTCATCGCATCGATCCATCCTTTGTTGATAGCATGTGTAATGCAGTAGGCATAAATAGCAGTTGCTGATGTTTCGAGATAAGAATCACTCCTGTCTAATAACTGATGCCAGAAGCCAGTACCATCCTGGTATTGCATCAAACCATTTACATGTGCCTTGAATTGTTGCAACACAAATGCTCTGCCGGGATGTGTTTCGGGTAATGCATCCAGCATTTCACTCATGGTCATCAGGGCCCAACCGTTTGCTCTTGCCCAACGGAACTCAGGATGATGTTCCATGCTCTCTACCCAACCATGCATATACACACCTTTCTCTTTGTTAAACATGCGTTTGGTGTAAAGCTGCAACTGGTTCACTGCATCATCATAATATTTTGTTTCGCCTGTAAGTTTGCCCATGAAAGCCATGGTAGGTACACCCATATACAAATCATCAAGCCAAAGTGTATTTGCCTGCGGACGCATACGTGCAAGTGTGCCATCATTTAAACGGTATTCTTTATTGACTACATAATCCGAAAGATGATCAATAATTGGACGCAGGTTATTACTTAAGCCGCTGTTTTGTGCTTTGATCATGGATGCACAAACTGCACCGCCGTCATCCAATGCATGCGGGTTGATAGGCTGATTTAAAAGTTTTGTTTTATTGATGTACTCGGGGCTGAACTTCTGTTTTACTGCAGGAATCCATTTCGCCAGAAAATCATATCTCGTTTTTACATACGCAGCATACTTTTTGTCGCCGGTTGTTTCGGCTGCACGTTGAAATGCAGAGTACGTAACACCCCACTCATAACTGGTTAAACGAAAATCACCTTGCTTCAAGACAGTGTTTGTATCCAATGCATTTACATCGGTTACTGCTGCACCTGTTTTCTTATTCATCATTTCTGCAGGTGTAACAGCATTGAGATAGTTGTACACTTTATCCACCACAGCCTTTACGCTTTCTTTTGTGGGCGCTCCGTAGGGAGAAGGATAATCCACCTTCATGGCATGTAACGGCGTAGTCACATCGTTTTGCTTCGGTTTAAGTTTAACCTGTGCATTGGCCGCAGCCGCAGTAATAAGTGCAGCACTTAGGATCATTTTTTTCATAACAAACAATTCGGTTTCGTAATTCTGCTAAATATATTATCTCTTTTACAAACAGTGATTAGATTTCAGCTTAACCGATTTCGTAATCTATGTTTGTTTAAATGAAAAAGACAGGTACTTTATTCCCTGCCCTTTTCTATCGATTGCTTTGCCGTAAAAACTATTTAGCTTACCATTTAAAAGGTAGGTAATAATCTTTCGCCATCAACTTTGCTCTTGCAGCTGAAGCGGCACCAGATGATATTCCTGATTTGATGAGTTTGTTATAAACCTTATCAGCAATAAATGCAGGTTCATTTCTCCTGATGGTTACTCTTAATAAATCGGACCAACGTTGTCCTTCATATGCCAGTTCTAATCCCCCTTCGTCCACCAATTGAGTTTCTAATTGCGAAATACTATCCTGAACATTTGCTGCGGTAAGCGGACGTGAAGGCAAGTAAGCCCTTCCCCGCAATCCGTTCATATCCCTATATACAGCCCTGAACTGTGGGTTGTCGCCACTCCTTGCATCGAAGTTATAAGGATAAGGAAGGTTCAGGGTGTTTTGAATGGCAGTTACATTTGCCGGAGTAGGATTGGGCGAATAAGCACTCCTGATACCCTGGTTAACTACAGCATAAGCAAGTTTCGGGTACCCATCACGGTTAGCGGCTTCACCAAAATGCTGCCATAAAGAAGCAGCACGGTACAACCACCAATCTCCACTTCTTCCGTTTGAATTAAGAGATGGAATGAATGTATTGCCATCCATATAATAGTACAGGTATTTCATAATCACGGGCTGTCCGCCTATGAATTTGTAGGTTAACCGTCCACGTGCATCAAACGGAAATCCGTTGAACTGTGTTTCACTGTTCCAGGCATCTAACGCTTGCTGCGAAGGTTTTACCTGGTATTGGCCACCAATGGGTGAGAACAACTCAATAAAAGGATTTTTTGGAGCGAAGTTGCTGCTGAAAGGTAACACCCAAATCCACTCCCAGTCAAATAGCGCATCGTAGCTGATCTTACCCCTGGCGAACATCGAACGCCAGCCCTCAGTATTACTATCGTACATCGCATTTATATCACTTTCACGGAAACGTGTGTATGCAATGGCGAGCGAGTTCGTACTTACATTGGGATCAAAATTTCCAACCAGATGATAATAATTTTTCTGTGTGTTTCCATTGCCGTCGTTGTCATACGTTGAAATAACATCCCTGTAATTAGTAGCTGCTTTGTTGTAGGATGCAGGATCATAAGCTGCATTCCATAAATGGAGGTCGCCAAGTAAAATTTTCTTGTGAATGAAAAATTTGTTGGTTCTGTATTGGTCAACCGTTGTAATCAATGTTGTATTGGTAGTATACAATTCTTTAGATGGTAAAGCTTCCATTGTTTTAATAAGCTCGGCTAACAACTGCTTAAAAGGAAGGTAAGGATAGTTTGCTTCGTTCTTTAAATCAGCAATAGACCCCAAAGGATTAGTAACATACGGAATACCTGTTGCGCCTTGCGCATCTTTGCTGAAATGAATACCTAACTGCAGGTAAACCCAGGTGCGTATTGCAGCTACATCGGAATAACGTTGGTTGTATTCGTCGGTTTTAAGTTTTTTCTCTGCTAACATTTTATCGAAATTCATCATCACATCGTTGCAATTGAGGATGACATCATAAAACGGCGTTGGACTTATATAAGGATTGTCAATAGCAACGGTGTGATTGCTCAACTGTTGTAAATAAAGGTCAGCGTTTCCGGTTGGAGACATAAGGTCGGCTCTCAACTCGTTCAGTAATACATAAGGTTTGGCAAGTTGCATAAACTTACCGTACACTCCTAAAACCGCTGCATCTGCATCAAATACGTTGCGATAAGTTTGTTCACCGGTAAGCACACTGGTGGGTTCTACATCTAATATTTTTTTGCAGGAAGACAACGACAATACTCCTGCAACTACCCACAAGCAAAAACACGATTTAAAAAAGTTCGATTTCATATTTTAATATCTTATACTTTTTAAAACTTATAATCCAAATCTAAGCCCAACCTGCACCGACCTGAATTGCGGCTCAAGCGTTATATCTACACCTTGCGCCAGCACACCCGGCATGGCGCTTACTTCAGGATCGAAGCCGAGGTATTTGGTAAGTGTGAACAAATTATTTCCTGTAACATATAACACTGAATATCGTAGAAACCCGGCTTTGATTGGCAACTGATAGGTAAGTGAAGCTGTTCTTAACCGGAAGTAAGAACCATCTTCAATCCACCTGTCAGAGAAACGACTGTTACCTATGGGATCACCAAATGATGCACGAGGAATGTTTGTTACCTGGCCATTGCTTCTCCAACGGTTTATTACTGCAGTCGTTTGATTATTGTAGTTCGATTGCGATTCCAATTGTCTCCTGGTGTAGTTGTAAATATCGTTTCCTTTTGAGAAGGTAAATAATACATCCAGCGCAAAACGTTTCCACTCAATTCTGTTAGTAATGGCACCTGTAAGATCGGGATTAGGATCTCCGATAATCTGCCTGTCTTTGTCATCAATTATATGGTCGCCGTTTGCATCCTGGAAATGAATATCACCACCTCTGAAAGGAAGGACGTTGCCATTAGCTTGCACGATGCTTAAACCTGCTGCCGTAGCTTCGGCATCTGAAGTAAATACACCATTCGTTTTATAACCATAAAACATATTTGGGCCATTACCTACGCTACTGATAATTGTACCGCCGGCATATTCCGTAAATATAGTATTGGGTAAGCCAGTTATTGTTGATTTATACGTTGCTACATTAAAGCCTGCATCCCATTTTAATGAAGGTTGATTAATAAGGCGTGCAGTAACTGACGCCTCCGCTCCTGTTGTTTTCATATTGCCTGAATTGGTCAGGGCAAAGGTTGTACCTGTTATGCTGGGTAAGGTTTCATTCACCAGCATCTTGTTTGTTTTGTTTTGATAAACGTCAATTGAAAAATTAAACCGTTCATTGAAGAATGCCGCATCCACACCTCCGTTCAACTTCGTTACACTTTCCCATTGCAATTGATCGTTGCCGAAATTGCCTCTAACCAACCCTTGTGTTCCAAGAAAATTTTGCGAAACATAATACTGTCTGGCATTATAATTACCGATATCATCGTTGCCCGAAAGACCATAAGAAGCCCTAAGTTTCAGTAAGCTGATTGTCTTGTTGTTCGCCATGAAAGTCTCTGATGATATGATCCATGCTCCTGCAACAGAAGGAAGAACTGCAAAACTGTTTCCACTCATTGATAAAGCACCAGGAACATTTTTTCCAAAGCGTGAAGAACCATCCACGGCCAGGTTCAGTGACAGAAAATACTTTTCACGCAATGAATAGTCGGCACCTACATATGTATTAATCCACCTGTATTTTCCCAAATCGCCTCCTGTTCTTCGTAACGCTGCAACACCATTTCCTACACTACGCAATTGATCCGTAGCAGAGTTGGCACCTAATGCAATATCCTGTTCGGTATTTGATTGCAGGAAACGCACACCGGCACGACCTGAAAAATGGTGAATATGTCGAAAAGTCTGATCATAAGAGAAACGGGTATCGTTATAGATACTCAGCATTCGCTTTGTTTGCGCTCCGAGACGATTGTCGGCAACAGTACCATTTTCCAATGTATCATTCACAACGCCTTTGGAAGGGATAAATAAATTTTCACGAACCTTGTCAAGCGTTACTGCAGCAAGAGTGCTTAAACTAAACAATTTTGAGAACGTATAATTAAATCCCATAGATCCAACAAAGCGGTAGTTTTTATTGAAGCCCTGCATTGTTGTGATTAATGCAACGGGATTGCTGACACCAAATGTGTCAACATCAGTAATTACAGGAGAAACAGCGCCGGTCGATGAAACTTCGTTTACACCAATGAGCGGAGACTTTATGAGCGCTACATACAACGGGTTAGTTTTGGAAGTAAGCCCCTGGTCTTTTAAGCCTAAATCATTATACGTAAAACTAAGGTTTGCAGTAGACGTCAACTTTCTGCTAAGATTAAAGTCGGCATTGAAACGAGTGTTGTAACGATTAATCTTAGTTTCTTTCAACACACCTGCATTAGACATAACACCTAATGTCAAGGCATATTTGGCAATGTTATCGCCACCTGTTACTTTAAGATGATAATTTTGGAATGTACTATTGTTGAACGCCTGCTTTTGCCAATTGATATTATTGTGATAGCGATAATATTCGGGATTGGATGAATTATCATTCATGAACGAATAACTTTTTATCTGCGTTTCAGTAGCGCCGGCTGATTGTAATACATCTGAAAGATAAGTTCGGTATTGAACCGCATTTAACAACGGAAGATTTTTTGGAGAAAAGTTTACGCCTCCGTAA
This sequence comes from Lacibacter sp., assembly GCF_057361365.1. NCBI lineage: Bacteria > Pseudomonadati > Bacteroidota > Chitinophagia > Chitinophagales > Chitinophagaceae > Lacibacter > Lacibacter sp. Next base: position 300,332 of record NZ_JBMQSG010000011.1, read on the forward strand.
GCTGCGAAATCAATTCTTGTTGACAATTCATTTGCCCTTGCTGTAGTAATAATAATAACACCGTTTGCGCCCTTAGTTCCATAAGTAGAAGAACCGTCTTTAACTACAGTAATGTTATCAATATCTTTTATGTCAACGTACGCTAACGGATTTGTATAGCTACCTGAGTTAATGGTTCCACCGTAGTCGGTAATATCATATATAATGTTATCAACGATTACCAAAGGCTGATTGTTTGTATATAAAGAAGAAATTCCACGAAGAAATAAATTAGCACCGCTGTTAGGCGTTCCTGACCGGCGAATAGCATTCAAGCCAGCTACCTTACCCTGCAAAAAAGCATCTGGTGTTTCATATGTACGGGTCCAGTTACCTTTTGATTGAATGGAGGTAACAGCATAGGGAATACGGCTGTTTGATACAGAACCATTAGGAACAACAGCGGCATCGTAAAAAGAAATGAAGTTGTCTTCATACATCGAAAAATCAACTGTTTTTCTGCCTTTCAAAGCAATTTCCTTAAGCTGAAATCCTTCTCCCTGCACAGTAATAGTAACATTTGCATTAGGAACTTTTAATCTAAAATGGCCGGAACTATCTGTAATTGCAGCAGAGTAATCTTGATAGGTAACACTAATCGCACGCAAAGGCATGCGGGTAGCAGCATCAGTAATTGTTCCCGTTATTTCTATCGGGTTTGACAAACCTTTCTGCTCTTGTTGAATAGCTACAGTATCGTTTTGTGCTTTTACCGTCACAAACGCTAAACACAATACTGGTATAAGCAATCCCTTTTTAAATATATTATTCACAAGTAAGTTTATTAGTATGATGATATAAATAATAATTAGAAGTAGATTTTCTATAAATCGGGCACAAGCTTTATGTAATCAAGATTTAACCTGTTGCCTCCCGGTTCTCCTGTTGTGGCAGTGGCATTCGTGAGAAACATATTTAATGTACCGTAGTTTAACATTGTATAGTCGCCTAAATACACTTCATTGAAATTTCGTGGAATAACATTTAATGGAGCTAAAGGCGCCACTGTTGGAAGTAAGTTTGTTCCTCTTGCTCCCATAGCTAAGCGCTGTGTAAATGCAGCAATTGCTATATTACCTCCTATGTTAAGTGTATCATTAGGTGCTACCCAATAAACCTTATACTTAACAGAAGGCAACCTTTGTACACTGTACTGTGCATTTAAAGAAGTAATACCATGACCATAGGCAAACATATCAGTAAACAATTTGCCGGTGGCTGAAATGCGTGAGCGGATAAATACAGCCGACACATTGTTTTGCCTCGGAGTAACCGCAACTCCGTTTACATCAAAAAAACCACGGTAATTTTCTCCCTCTACGACTACTGCACGTATTTTTTCTTTGGGATCGAAGTTTATGTCACTCATTACATAAGCAATACCATTACTCATCTTACGTGTCTCTGTAATTTTGCTTACATCAATAGGGATCTTAACACCATATTTCGACGTGAGGAAAGCCGGTAATTGAGCCTGGGTATACACGCCTTCTACAATCAGGTCTTTCACTACATGAAACGAAGCAAGATTTTTAGTACTGTCGGCAGTGCTGGTTTTAAAGAAGGGATTCATTTTGATGACTTCTGCATTAAGAGCGGCATCATTCAAAATAAAATAAGTGTATTGCTTTTCTTCATTCTCCAGGTTATATACATCAGTATTAAACAGGTTACGAAGCACACTGTCAGTACCTGGACGATAAATCGGCTGGCCCGTTTGTGTACTGATGCTGTCAATGATGGCATTGGTAGCATCAAAAACGTTACGGGTAAGCGATGCTATAAATGCACTCTGCTGAAATGTGGTTTTTGTGTTGTTCACAAGTTCCCATGCATTGGGGTATACGGGGGCAAAATTATTTATTACCTGTAACACACCATTGCTTACATATTTATCTGCTTCAGTAATTGTTGCCTCATCAAATTTGGTACTTGTAAATGTTACTCTCTTACCATTCAACATTGGCACCCTAAGAGGTATCGCTGCGTTTCGTGTGAAGTAAGACTGATAAGAAATATGATTGGAAACAAATTGTTTTAAACGAACACTATCCGCTACAATGGCCGGATCAAGTGTCTGTAATGCATCGTTGACAGGTGCCCACACAGTGTAAGTTTTTGAAGAAGCCAACTCTTTATCAATACCCGTTTTTTTAACATATTCGAAAAACTTGCTAAGATTAGCACGTCCACCGATTTCATCCAGCAAAGTCTTTGTCAAATCCGGGTTTTCTATATTGGTATGGTCTTCCCATTTCTCACATCCTGACATCACCACGACGAATGCGAATAGCCACAAAAATTTTGTTTTCAAATACATCGTTTTTAATTTATAATGCAATGCTTTTTATTATCTCTTTCGTTTTTATTCTTTTATCACATTTCAAATTGCGTATGTTATGGGATAATGTTACCATTCCTTGCAAAAATTGGCCGTAGTTGATTATCATTTACCGGAATGAATTGTATCATATCCAGGTAGTTCAATTCCTGCCCTGAAGAATTTGCGAGAAAAGTGATTCTTATAGTATGTCTGTCCGTAGTTGCCACATCCACAGTACCTACTAACCTTGCTACGTTGTTGCGGTCAGGTGTTGTATTATCTGTTGGAGCCTCTGTGTATTGCTTATAACCCAATGCTTCCAATTCACCCGGCGTACCAACAGGTTTTTGTTCGGAAAAATCAAATGTCCTTTGCATAGGTACCCCATCAAAATCTACACGGTTAGGAAAGGCGGGGTTGTTAGTGGATGCTCGTCCACGATAATAGCAAACCCAAATCTTGTATCGCCCTTTTACCAGCAATGGAGTACGGAACTCAATCCAAAGATTTCTTGATGTATTCCCCATACCAGGTCTCAAATAATCAGCCCGCCATCCATAATACGTAGTGCTGGTTGGTGCAACACAGCAATAGGCTGTATAGCTGGTTGTAGAGGTGTTGGCAAAACTGGTGATACCAGCGAATGTTCCTTTGGCAAAAAAAGTTCCGCCACCGGTACTGGTAATATTATTAGCCGTTGTAGCCTGGCGGTAAACATTCGTCAGTTTCATTAATTCCGGCTGTTCAGCCACGTCAAAATCAATTCTTATCGGTACTCTTATCTTGACAGCAAAATGCGCTGTGGCAGTGTGCACTACACCATTACTTGCAGTAACATCGCTTTTTATTCGGTTCAATGGAATTCCGGGTTCATGCTTGCCATTAAAAATAATATCGTTCAGCAATACCACTTCACCATCAAGGCTTGGCGTTACCACTTCAAGTGGTTGAAGTGTTGGTACAGAAACTGTCGAAACAATATCAGCAAGATATCTTGCATCAGTAAAAATGTGGTAAGCAACATACATATGTAAACTGTCATTCACATTTTTCGGATTTCCAGTTTTGGAATACCTCGCCTTTAACGCTGCATAGCTTGTAATTCCTGAATCTGCAAGTGCCTGGTTACTTTCCGCTATTACTGTAAGATAGCGTCGTGTTGTATCGGGATTGTTTAAAATGTTTAGTGAATCGAAATAACCTGTTTCTTTCAAAGCCTGCGTAAAGATTGAAAAATCAGGATTTGCTTCAACAGTTTGTGCAACAGTCTTTGTAGCAGCTCTTAAAACATTGTCGAGTACATGTATATTGCCATTTGCCAGTCGAACATTTGGTTGAACAATGAGTGCCTGCCTGTTCACAGTATAGCTTGAAACTCCGTTAACAGTTGTAACACCTGTCAACAAGTATTGACCTAACATCGTCACTTTTGGCAGTTTACCATCGGTGAAAGAATTCGTGTTGATAGTATCCTGGATCATGTGGAGCTTAACAATATCCTGTATTTCAGTTAGAGTAAAAGCATCAATAGAAGTCTTACCCATATCTGTAAGGAATTTTTTCACGCCTGCGTTAGTAGGCGCAAAAACAGTATACGAACCATAAGCATTCAGAAAACTGCTGTAGCCTGCTTTATCTACCATTTTTGCAAACTCCGAAAAATTGCCGGGGTCTTTGAGCAGGTAGTCATAAATGTTTACATCATCAGTGGTAGCAGTAACAATTACCAGTTTTTTACAACTGCTTAAATTGCCCAATGTAATTATACACGCTACAACTGCTATGATGAAAGAATATTTTGTACGCATTTCAAATTATTTATAGAATGGATTTTGAACTAAATTTTTATCTGTTTGCAATTCGTATTGGTTGATTGGCAAATAATGACTGTTAAAGTCTCTGAATTTAGCAATAGCCGATTGCTGAAGATTTCCCGGAACTGTTCTTGAAACCATCTCCAGCAAAATATTAAGCTGCTGGTAATTATTTCTTTTAGCAAAGCGTAAAACATCATACCACCTTTTGCCTTCGTAGGCAAACTCACGAGCCCTTTCTTCTAAAAGATATTCAAGTACAGCTTGTGTATTGGAAGGATCAACAATGCGTGAGGTGCCTGTACCGGAGCTTCCACCCGTATTTAAAGCTCGTCCTCTTTGGCGTATTATATCAATTAAATCGAGAGCCTGTTGACCGCTGCCGGTCATTGCTAAAGCTTCGGCTTTCATCAGTAAGATATCTGCATACCGGTAAACAATCCAATGTGCATACGATTCCGCTTCTGCACGAACATTATTGTCATCAACACCCACGTATTTCCATATACGACTATCACCAAAATTGGCAGCCGCACCTTCGCCGCGGATATCTTTTTTTGTAGGATCCAAGGGATCTGCCTGGTATAGACCGTCATTAGGATCTGTTACAATATTTGAAGCCAGGAAACGAGGCCTGGTGCGAAACATTGGATAGAAACTGTTCAGTTTTTGTTTATCAAACTGAATTTCAAAAATGCCTTCGTTTGAATTGCCATTAAAAAATACAGTTGGAAACCAATTTGAATTGCCCGACACTAAGCCATATCTTCCTGAATTAATAACCTTATTGCAGGCCGCAATCGCCTCAGGATATTTTTCCATCCATAGATATACGTCGGCTTGAATTGCGTTTACTGTAAAACGGGTGATTCTTCCCTTATCTGCCGCCTGGTTATTATAAGTTAGAAGTGCATCTGTTTCTGCTTCGCTCAAATCTTTTACAATTTGCTGTAGCACTACTGTTCCAGTACTTTTCGCCAACTGTTCAAGTTGGTCATCACTTGAAGTGGCTTTCAATACAAGGGGTACATCTTTGAATGTTCTCACTAAATAGAAATACATTAATGCCCGCAATGCTTTGGCTTCAGCCAAATAACTGTTCAAAGCCTGTTGCGAAAATGTTGCATCGTTTTTCAATACTTCCGGCGCAAAATCAATAACAGTATTGCAATAATTAATTGTCCTGTACACCGACCTCCAGTTGGTAATGCTGTTGGTTTCAAGAATATTGACATTCATCACATCAAGCTCCTCATTTATTATACCGGTGGAAGGCGTTAACATGTCTGCTCTTAACTCGCCCCAGAGAAAAAGATTTTCAGTTATTCCCCTATCGTAATTAAGGCCGCTTCCTGATGGACCTATAAGAAGAGAAGCATAACAACCCAAAACTGCAGCATGCACCTGCTCTTTTGTTTTCCAAAAGTTTTGACGAATAATTCCATTTTCTGGTTCGAGCGCCAGCCATTTTTTACAGGAACTTGCCGAAGAAAGGATAACCAGCAAGCACAAGCATTTAAATATTTTATTACGCAGTTTCTGCATTTTCTTAGTTTTTTACTTTAAAACGAAGCGGTTAATCCAAGTGTAAGTGTTTTTGTAGGAGGCGTCATTGACTGATCAGTTGCTACACGAAACGGATCGCTTCCACGTGTTGACACTTCTGGATCCTGGCCGGTGTAACGTGTCCATGTAAACAAATTCTCCATCGTTAAATAGCCGCTCAAATTTTTAAGCTTTAATTTTTTTACAAGAGTTTGCGGAAGAGTATAACGAACAGTGGCTGTTCTAAAACGAACAAAGGAAGCATCCTCTACGTACCTGTCGGAACCAAGCCAGTTATAACCCGAGCCAAATAAGGCTCTTGGAATATCTGTTTCATCGCCGGGCTTGCGCCATCTTCCTAAAACTGCAGTACTTTGGTTATCGTAACCATACATGTTTGTCGTTGTCATTTTCGTTTGGTTAACAACATCGTATCCATAACGATAATTAAAGAACACAGTAAATTTTAAAACACCTTTGTAAGTTATTCCACTACCAAAGCCACCAGTGAATTTAGGATTGCTGTTACCGAGATAAACAACATCCATATAGTTGATATTTCCATCGTGGTTAATATCCTCGTAAATAGCATCACCGGGTTTGAAAATATAATCAACACTAGGATAATTAAACCGCATATAAACTGTTTGGCCATTGGGGCCGATGATGGGTTTGCCGCCTGCACCCTTTGCGATGGTTGACTGCTCATCTTTATATACACCTAAGTATCTGAAACCGTAAAAGGAACCAAATGGATTATCAACCTGCATGTAGGTTTTGTATTGACCGTTAGTTGTGATGTTTCCTTTTTCTGTTGGATAGAATGGTGATATTTCACGAATGATATTTTCGTTACGTGAAATGTTGAAATTGAAATCGACCGTTAAGTTTTTACTTTTAAAGGGAATAGTATTTAAACCCAACTCCCACCCTTGATTATCGAGTGTACCCACATTCATATTTACTGCATTGAAACCTGTAAATGATGAAATTTGCAACCCTTCAAAAAACAGATTTTCTGTGCGGTTTTTATACATCTCAACGTCAAGAATAACTCTGTTCTTGAACATGTTTAAATTAATACCTACGTTCATACCTGTTATAGTTTCCCAACGCAGATTTTTCAATTCCATATTAGCAGGATAAACAGCAGCCTGACCTAGATAACCCCAGTCGAAGTTTGAATATGTATTGTAAAAGGTATAGTCTTTTCGAGGGGCGTTACCACTAATACCATAACTGGCTCTAAAGCTTAAATCATCCATCCATTTTTCAAACTTCTTCATAAATGGTTCACCAGACAAACGGTAACGGGTAGAGACAGACGGAAATAATCCATAACGGTAATCGGCACCGAATCTTGAATTGCCATCACCCCGCAACCCTACATTGATAATGTAACGGTCGAGAAAATTATATTGTGTACTCCATGTTGCACCAATGCTCCTTGTTTGATAAACTCCTGAACTTAGCGCAAGGTCATTGTTTTGAGTTCGTGAAGGATTAGATGGATCTACAAAAAGTGATGATGCCGTGTTAGATGTACGTGCTTCCTGTGTTATCCCTTTATTGTCGTAAGTGAAGAAGATAAGCGACGACATTAAATCGTGTTTCGTGCTTTTTATTTTTGGTGTAAAAATTAAGCTTGATTTTGTTTGCACATTAAATACATCTACATCACCATCGTAAGTTCTGTTCACCGAAGTTTCTGTCCACGGGCGGCCTGTAGCAGTTTGCGGTAGGAAAGACTTGTTCTTGGTATTATTGATGTCGAACTGAACATCAAAAACGGCTTGCAATACTGTAGGAATAACTGAATACTGGAGGTTAAAATGCGGCGTTACTCTTTCCGTGACAATATTGTAGCGTGCATCGGTAGCCATTGCTACGGGATTAACAGTACCAACTATATTATTGCTGTTGTTAATACCTGCATATCCTCCCTGTATGTTTGAAGCAGGAGAAAAAAAGTTTGGCGTCTTATTCCCAAATTCATCGTATTCATAAATGCTCATGTTGGGCATTTTTCTATATGCGATGTCTCTCAAATTATTTGCATAATTCCTGTCATTATTGGTATGCGAAAAAGACAAGTCGCTGCGGAACTTAATTCTTGTTGAAACATTATAGTCTAAATTTATTCTTGTGCTGATCCTGCTCAGGTTTGTACCGATTGTTGTACCCTGCTGACCCAAATAACTTAACGAGGCATAATAACGTGCTTTATCTCCCCCACCCGTCATTGAAATATTATGGTCGTGTGTAGAACCAAGCTTTGTAATGGCATCTACCCAATTTGTATTGTTGCTATAGTTATAATACCAATAAGGATCATTAGGATCGTATTGAAATTCCTTTACAGTTTGCGTATTTAAAGGAACTCCATTTCTGTTCATATATGCTTCCGGGATCAGTGATGAATACTGGTCGCCGGTAAGCATGGGAATGGCATTAGGCTGTTTTGATACAGAGCCTTTAAATGTATAAGTTAAAACAGGTTTTCCGATAGCACCTCTTTTTGTGTTGATGACAATAACTCCATTTGCGGCTCTTGAGCCCCATACAGCAGTTGCTGCAGCATCTTTCAAAATAGTAATGTCCCTGATATCAGTTGGTGCAATATTTAATAATGATGCGTATCCTAATTCATCGGCTGTACCAAAATTGAAATCGGCAGGTACCGATGTTTCATACGGCATACCATCAACAACAATCAATGGATCGCTTGAAGAATTAATGGAAGATGTGCCTCTGATGCGTATTTGCATGCCCGCACCAGGATCACCAGAGTTAGCTGTAATATCCATCCCCGGAAGTCTTCCTTGCAATGCCTGGTCAATGGAAGTGGCCTGCATTTCTTCCAGGTCTTTTGCATTAATTCTTGTGGTAGCAGTTGTAATATCTCTCTCCTTTATTTGCATCATACCATTGTCACTTCTTCTACGTGAAATGACAATTACCTCCCCGAGACTTGCCGCAACAGTATTCATTGTAACATTAAAGTTGGTTCGGTTTCCAATAGCTAATTGAATCGTTTCCGTGCCTATGTACGAAAATGTAAGGGAGTCTGACTTGCTTTGAATCCTGAGGGCAAAATTACCTTCAACGTCAGTTTTCACAGCTCTTACCGTTCGTTGATCACGATCAACTTCAGCAACAGTAACATTCTGAAGCGGTTTCTTGTCCTTGTCAACCACACGTCCCTGAACCGTGATTGAAGCCGGAGTGCCCTGTGCTTTTGCAATAGTATTTGCAAAAAGAAAAACAAAGCATAAAACAATCAGTTGCGGTACCATTTTTTTCATATTGCAGTTTGTGTAGTTCACTAAAATGTATACTTTAAATAGTTGTCGATTAAATGAATGACCGTTCTGTTAGAAAGGTTATTACTTTTTGCTAAAATCAGGTTTGCCTGCCGGTTATTCATGTCTGTAATTTTCATACTGCCGGGTAGGTTGATCACCGAAAGCGGCATTATTTCTCCTACTGGATTTTTCAACAATGTTTCGAAAGCCCCCGACTCTTTTCCATTAGGTATTAAAGTCCTTTTAGCAAGGATATGATAGAGAATAAAATTGCTCACCTGGCCTCTTTGAGTTGACGTCCATGACGGAGCATTGAAATTCGGTACACCTGTAGAAGTATTGCCAGGAAGAACGCCATCTTTTACTGCCTGCGATATAGCAGCATTAGAAGGAACAAAAACTGTATAAAGTGTTCCGGCAACAGTACCGGTTATTTCACCTGTTGCTGCTGTATATACATCGGAGCGAACTAAATATTTGGCGAAATTATTAAAGTCAGAAGTTATTGCCGCCGATGTATCGCCAAGGTTGAGAATGTGTTTTCCGATATTGACAGAAGTGAATGTTAGCAAACCATTGAGATAGTACACCTTTCCATTTTTTGTGGTCCTTGAACTGTCTACTGTCACCACTTTACTATTATCCTGCGTGCCAACCGAAATAATCTGGTTGTTATTCCACTTTATAAACTCACCGTTATAAGCTTCTGCAATTCCAGCGGAATTTGATATATCTGCTAAATCGCCAGGTATTACACTAGTATTTAGAATACGCAGCAAATTCTGACGGACAGCTTCTCCTGATGTAGTGGTAGTACCGGATGTAAACGTGTAAAGGTTACTGTTTGTGTTATAATCGTAACCTGCAGCTCTTAACACGTCATCAGGCATCATAAACACTGTAAATCTTGAGCCGAGAAAACTAACTATAAATTTCAGATCCGTATTCAACAGCCTTGTCATAATCGAAAACCTGGGATCAAGATAAGCCCTTGAATACACACTGGAGAAAACATTTGCTTCCTGCACTTTGTTGGCTCCATAAAAAATACCGTTGCTTAATATTTTTTTATCCATTATCTCGGTAAGAGGATTAAAGCGTGCTTCCTCTCCTAAAAAATTATTAGTTGAAGAAAACTTGCTTGGCCAAACAGGCGCTTGCCACATATGTGCATTTAAAAAATCCTGTAAAATGGAAGGAGGAGTATTATCGAAAGACTGATAATATTCAAGGAGAACATTTCGCTCATAGTTTAAGAGCACATCGTTTGTGGGAACGAAAATTGTCCAGCAGTTTTGCTGTCCATCATTATCCTGTAGTTTAAGATAATTCTCGTTGTTTAATGAAAAGGCAAGAGCGCTGTTATACGTTTTTACAAAAACCTGTTTGTTCTCACCCGATAACAACTTATAGCGATTGGTGGCATCTGCGTTCAAGGTAAAGCTGACCAGGTATTTGTCGTAAAGTTTTTTAAACTCACTATATTCAGGTTTGCTTCGTAAATACTCATCAATCGAGGGCAGAGGTGAGATGACTCTGTCAATTTCATGTATAATGCCGTTTTCTGCGGCGATATCTTTTGTTACCACTTTGGCTTCACCCACATTGAAACCGCTGTATTGGGAATTAGGAAAAAAATAATTGTAATCAGTAGCAGTTAATCCTCTGTTCGTAAAATATTGGTCGGTAAAATAAGTAATGTATTTGTTGTTATTATCAACGCTTACATAGGGATTGGCAGTACCGTTACGGTTTGACTGAATAAATTTTGCGTCGGATGGCAATACCTGTCCATTCTGCGCTGTATCGTTATAAAAACCTGTATAATAAGCGGTGCGGCGTCTGAATGCCAGGTTAGGCATCCAGCCGGTAGATGACTGATAGTCGTCCAATGTTTCTTTGGTAAATGCATTGTAAGTTAACAGGTATTGCACCATTGCTCGTGACATTGCGGAATCGATATTGTCAGTGCCGGCTATACCCCTGTCTTGAAAGAACTTTGTAAATGCAGAATCATTGGGAGCAAACAGCGTCCAGTACCCTGCTGAAGACAGCGTACCCTTATAACCCGCCTTATCAATTACCTTAAGTAAAGTTGCAAACTTACCTTTTGCCTGCAATTGCTGGTAAATAGGCTGCTCTAAATTGGATGGGCGCTCATAAAATTTGTCGAACTTCTTTTGGCACGCAAACAACAAACTTGTCGTGACCAAAAAGAGGAATACCTGTTTTATTTTTTTAGACATACTACAGATCATTTCTTATTTCGTTTGATAAATACAGAATTTCGGATTTGATATAACATACAAATCGATTGTTTGAAAAGGAGCGGCTAATGTGAGGTGTAAAAGGGAAAACTGGTGCCGGAAATGGCAGTATACAGCAGCAAGTTTTTTAGCAATGGACATACAGCAGCAATCTTTGTTTCAGCAATCAACTTTTATTTAAACCATTAATACAGCAATTAATGATTTAATAACAGTACTAAATTAATTCAGTGTACATGTTTAACCGTCATGTGCCGTCCTGAGAAGGATAGACTGTTCACTCAATCGATGCCAAAAGTATTTCAATGAAAAAAGGCTGCACTTAGCAGCCTTTTAAAAATGTCTTATCGAACCAATTACAAATAACCTGGATTTTGCATTGCTTGTTTTTCGGCTCCAGTCAGGTTCTTCCCGTTTAACTGAATACCGTCAAGAAATGTTTGAGGAATAGGGCGTAACAAATGTTTATCCTGAACGTTGGGAGCTGCTTCCGGATTAAAGGCTTTAGCACGGGCTACTAAAGTTTTAGTTCGGGATAAATCTTCCCATCTTTTAAACTCACCCGCCAATTCTCTTGAACGTTCATTTAATACAAAACACAACATTCGATCATAAACAGATGTGTAACCCAATTTGGAAATGATATATTCATCCTGTGCTGGTAATGGAGAAATGGTTGTTACATTCAAACTGGTAGCTGTTGTAGGGGTTGCCAGCAGGCTAAAATTGTTGGATTCAGCATATGAATTTTCAGCGACAAAGGAAAAAGGTATTCCCCCCTGCAATGTTGCATTGCTGGCACCGCCACCATCATAATATGCGTTGCGGTTTTCGCCTGCTTGGTATTGGGCCCTTACTCTAACAGGATTGATGTAAGCCAATGCATCGTTAAACGTGCCAGTGCCCATAGCAGCAAGTCGTATTTTAGCTTCAGCAGCTATTAAATAAGTTTCTGCACTTCGTGCTAAAGTGATATCACGTAGCCCTCTTGTATCGGCAATACCTCCTACCCTCGAGCCATCAAAGAATTTACTCAGAGATGGGAAACGAACATCTGCATAGAAGGCCCCATCAGTTGTAGTGCCACCAGGATAGGCTACATAAACATTTGCAATTGGACGGCCCGTTCTTTCATACGGTACGGTATTTAGCATTTTATATGATGCAAACCTGTTATCGCCGGGTTGATTAATAATAAATACAAGCCCCATATCTCCATTTACATAAGGCGCTACAGCCTTATTTACGAGGTACTTTGTCCGGAAACTTTTCCAGAACCTCGAGTCATTTACTAAATCATACGCTCTGAACATAAAATAGCCCGTGGCAAGACGACTAAATGGCCTGTCTCCGCTTACATCCCGCTGCATTTGCGGTACGCCCGCATCTTCATAACGACCTCCATAGTAAAGATGCTGCTGATTAGAGCCGCTTGCAGAAAGATCTGAAGTGAATTGTGCAGAAAAGATTATTTCACTCAGGTTTTCATTGGCACTGTTAGGAGCGGTATATTTCCACAAATCGCCAAAGTTGGGTGCCAAAGGATGACGGGAAATGATACCATCACATAACGGAATAATGGCCGCCAGATCTGCTGCCTTGGTACCACTGTTCCATGAATTATTTATTTCACTTGCACGACTGAGGTATGCTTTCGCTAAGTAATGTGCAGCTGCATCTTTTGTTATCTTAGAAGGGCCACCTGTATTTGATAAGAGATTAAAAGCCTGTGTGAAATCTGCAATTATAAGTTCAAATACTTCTTTTGGAGTTGCACGTGTAAATTCTAATTCTACCGTTGTACTGGATTTAGTTTTTAACGGCACCCCTCCGTATTGGCTTACAAGTCTGAAATAATTGTATGCACGAATAAAGTATCCTTCTCCTAAAGCAGTCTTCTTTATAAGGTCTGCAGTGGATGCACTTGCTGTTGCATTTTCAATAATCAGGTTTGCATGACCAATGCCTATGTATAAATGATCCCATTGTGCCTGGGCAGTAATAGTATTCGTTGTAATACTGGGAATAACGGCTGCCAGTCCATTACCATAAGAATTATGTTGTGCGTTTGAGTTATCTCCTCCCATATGAAATTCATCCGTTCCATAGTTCATATTTGAAAAAATATGCTCGCCATTAAAAGGCACACAAAATGAATGATGATAAGCACCGTTAACAAGAGATACGATTCCAGGATCAGTTTTGTAATAATCCAAACTCACTGCCGTATTAAGAGTTTCATCTAAGAACTTCTTTTTACAGGAAACAGCAGTTGATAGTACTGCAATGATTGCTATGGTAATAAAAAAATTATTCTTTTTCATGAGCTGAAGTTTTTTTTAGTTAAAATGCTGCATTAATTCCAAATGTCAATCCACGGTTGCTTGTTAATGCAGCTACATCCATATCCATGAATTTGATTTTTGAAAAAAGCATTCCCGGGTTTGCTGCCTGGATATACACCCTGAGGCTGGACATCTTCAGACCCTTTAATTTCCTTGCATCTACATTGTAGGACGCAGAAATATTCCTGATTTTAATGAAAGATGCTTTCTGGTATCCCAAAGAAGGAGAATAGAGATCTCCTGATCCAGTGGAATAAATTGGTTTTTGATACTCGGAATTCGTGTTCGTTTCTGTGTAATAATTCAAAGCACGTGTACTGGCTCTTGCAACCATGGCCTCTCCGCCGGTATTAAATACATAGCTTAACCGACCGTATACAAATATTGACAGTTCGAAGTTTTTATAATTAAAGGAATTTGTCATCCCCACTATCCATCTTGGCCTTGTATTTCCTATAATCACCCGATCATTATTGGCATCTATTTTATAGTCACCATTTTGATCTACCGGTCTTACGTTACCAGGAGTAAACTTAGCATTTGCAGGCAGATTCGCATTAAACTTATTCATTTCAACTGAATCACCTACATGCCATAATCCATTTGATCTGATTCCATAAATTACGCCAATTGGCTGACCAATAAACCAGGTATTAACAATATCATCCTGTTTTCCATTTGCAAGGGAAACAATCTTTTCTTTTTGCCAAGAGGCGTTGAAAGTTGTCGTCCATTGGAAATCTTTTTGGCTGATGTTTACAGTATTAATATTGATATCAATTCCATGGTTAGATGTTTTGCCAATATTCTGTAAAGTAGTGGTGTAACCCGTTACGGTTGGAATTTGACGTGACATCAACAGGTCAGTTGTATTTGAAGTATATGCATCTACTACTGCTGAAACCTTTCTCTTGAATAAAGAAAAGTCAAGTCCTAAGTTATACTGCGTGGTTTTTTCCCAGCCTAATTGCTGGTTCGGTAATATTGCAGATGGAAGAGAACCGGCGGTAACTGTAACACCAAACGGGTAAAATAATGGAGTAGCTGCACCTTTTGTAGTGTAAGCATCCACACCCGAATTGCCGGTAACGCCAGCACCAACACGGAGCTTTAAATCATTTATCCAATTAACATTTTGCAGAAAATTCTCCCTGCTTATGCGCCATGCCAACGCCGCACTTGGAAATAAAGAAGTTTTGTTACCCTCTGCAAATTGCGAAGCTCCATCCTGGCGGGCTGATATAGTTAAGAGATATTTATCGTCAAAATTATAATTCAACCGGGCCATATAACTCACCAATTGTCGCTCTATTAAATCAGCATTTTTTGCGATTGTGAGGTTCGCAGCAGGAATAACATCTTTATTAAGCGTGTACCATTTTTGACTGGCAAAAGGCACACCTGTTCCTGTAATAGTTGTAACAGGATCAGCTACAAACTTTGTTGCACTTTGTAACAACGTGAGACCGAAACTATGTTTCTTGATTACCTTATCATAATATAGTAAGTTATCTATTGTATAAGAAAAAGTTTGACTTTTTTGCAGGGAGGCAGAGTTAGTACCAGTGTTGGCAGCAGAAAGTGCGTCAATATAAATTCCATCCTGATAGCTAGAAAAATCAGGGCCGAAATTCATCCGGTATTTTAATCCCTTCAATACAGAATGTATTCCGCCAAAATCAACTTGTCCAAATAAACTACCAAAAGCACGAAGCGTTTTACGTTGATCCTGGTTATATTTCCATTCCTCAGCCACGTTTTTAAATGCCACATCACCGCCGGGGTAAATAACCCTTGCACCTGTAGCATCGTATGGCACTGCATACGTATACAATCTTCTTGCAGATTCATAAATACTTGTAGCCGGGCTTCCCACAAATGATCCGATAAAACCATTTGATTGACCAAACTCCTGAATGCTGTTAGTTACATTCATTGTAAGACCCATCGAAAACCAATCGGTAGCCTGTATATCTATACTAGCTTTGCCAGAATACCTTGTAAACTTTTGGCCTATAGATGTGCCTTTGTTATTTAAATAACCAAAAGAACCATACGCTTTCATTTTATTAGTACCACCACTTACACTCAATGTATGATCCTGCGTAAGACCTGGTTGAGATACTAAACCTCTCCAATCGGTGGTTGCAACTTTTGACCCATCCCATTTACCACCAGCCCAGCCTTTTTCAATATTAGCCCATGCAGCCGGATCTGCCGAAGCGGCAAATATTACTTTGTCATTAGCTATCGTAGGATTGTCGCCCCTGGGATATAAAGCTGTGTTTGAATAATGATAGGCCCAACGACGAAATTCGATGGCTTCTCCTGCAGACATCGACGGCGCAAAATCCACTATTTTCTCTGTTGTAACTGAAGTGTTGAAACTTAATTGAAGTTTGCCGGCTTTACCTTGTTTGGTGGTAACAATTACAACACCGTTGGCGCCCCTTGAACCAAAAATGGCGGTTGCAGATGCATCTTTCAACACATCAATTGATTCAATGTCGTTTGGATTGATATAGTCAATTCCTCCTGTTGTTAAGGGAATACCATCCACCACAAATAAAGGAGAGTTTGATGCAGTGAGGGAACGCACACCACGAATATTAATACTTGCAACTGTACCAGGGCGTTCATTTGATGTAATATCAACACCAGCCACTTTACCCTGCATTGCTTGTAATGCATTTGTAACCGGTCGTGATCTTATCTCTTTTTGATTAATGCCGGCTACAGAACCCGTGACATCGCTTTTTTTACGGGTACCATAACCTACAACTACCACATCTTCCAAAGTAGTAGATGCGCCGGTTGCCAGAGAGACATTAATACTTGACCGGTTATTGACATCAATTTCCTGGTCGGCAAAGCCTACAGAAGAAATTACCAATACAGATTTTCCTGAGGGAGCATTTAATTCAAATCCACCATCGGTGCCAGTGACGGTACCAATTGTAGTTCCTTTCACCAACACGCTTGCGCCGGAAACCGGACGACCTGCATCGTCAGAAACTTTACCTGAAACTTTAAATGTTGATTGTGAAAAGGAAGTGGAAACAAATAGCAATGACAGCAAAAGCAGTACGCAGGAGCGTACTCGTTTTTTTTCTTTCATATAGCAGCAGTTATAAAGGTTTAAGGTTACTAAAATAACCGAATTCCGCAGCGGCAGTATCCTGCCCTGTCCTGTAAAACCAGTTTTTTTACGCAATCGTTCCCGAAACAATATGATGATTCAAGTATACAACTCATAAAAAATTGGTCCGCATTTTTCGAACCGTTTACTCCAAAATCAAAACAAGTGGTAACCGTAAATAGGTCAGCAACTGATAAACGATTAATTCTATTTTGTTCTTACCACAATTCAGGATGCAGCAGGATGCAATGCGTTTCATAATCAATTAATATTGAAGCTTAATTACTATAACATTGCTGCTATGCTAAAAAGAATCAGTTACTTACTGCTGTTTTGTATTGTTACTATTGCCACATCAGCGCAAAAAATTCCATCGAAGAAAAAAATATTAAAAACGCTTCGTGTTACCAACCAGTATTTCATGAACAAATGGCCCGATGCTGGCAAGACGATTTTTACGAATATCGAAAGGCCAAGCAATATCTGGACAAGAGCTGTTTATTATGAAGGGTTGATGGCTCTCTATGCCATCGACAAACAAAAGGCTTACTACGATTATACATTGCAATGGGGCGAAAAACATAAGTGGGGTTTGCGTGGAGGAATTAGAACACGCAATGCCGATAATCAATGTTGCGGACAAACGTATATCGATATGTATCTGATCGATAACAAACAAAACCCTGAACGTGTAAAAGATATTAAAGCATCTATTGATTCAATGATGATCACCTCAAAGATTGATGACTGGAACTGGATCGATGCATTGCAAATGGCCATGCCCGTGTTTGTAAAACTTGGCAACCTCTATAATGAACCGGCATATTTTCAACGCATGTATGAAATGTATGCATACACAAAAAACAAACATGGCGAAAAAGGTTTGTACAACCCCGCTGAAAAATTATGGTGGAGAGATAAAGATTTTGATCCTCCTTATAAAGAACCAAACGGTGATGATTGTTACTGGAGCCGTGGAAATGGTTGGGTAGTTGCAGCGTTAGCAAAAACATTGCAGGATCTTCCAAAGTCTGATCCACATTACAACGAATATTTACAAGACTTTAAAGATATGTGTGCAGCATTGTTACCATTGCAACGTGCAGATGGCTATTGGAATGTGAGTTTGAATGATCCAAATAATTTTGGTGGAAAAGAAGTTTCTGGTACTTCATTATTTATATATGGATTTGCATGGGGCATAAACAATGGCATCCTCGACAAAAAAACATATAAAGCTTCTATAGCAAAAGCATGGAATGCAATGTGCAAAGAAGCCGTTCACCCCGATGGTAAATTAGGCTTTGTGCAAGGCACGGGTAAAGAACCAAAAGACGGACAACCTGTTTCATATACAAGTACTCCTGATTTCGAAGATTATGGCTTAGGCTGTTTCCTGCTGGCGGGAACAGAAATAAGTAAATTAAAATAATTCACTCATGAAAAGATTGCTGCTTATTGCTGTTGTACTATCAACAGCCGTTACTTCATTTGCACAACGCACAAAATACAATTTCAACGCTGTTTGGAAAGTATTTAAAGGAGATGATTCTTCGTGCATTCGTCCATCATTCGATGACTCGAAATGGAAACAGGTAACACTTCCTTATGCCTGGAACGAAGATGAAGCGTTTAAGAAAGACATCGTTGATCTGTCAACCGGCATTGCGTGGTACAGGAAAAAATTCAGGTTGCCTTTAACTGCAAAAGATCAAAAAATATT
This sequence comes from Lacibacter sp., assembly GCF_057361365.1. Taxonomy (NCBI): domain Bacteria; kingdom Pseudomonadati; phylum Bacteroidota; class Chitinophagia; order Chitinophagales; family Chitinophagaceae; genus Lacibacter; species Lacibacter sp. Next base: position 318,832 of record NZ_JBMQSG010000011.1, read on the forward strand.
TATTGAATTTGAAGGTGTTCGCCAGGCTGCCGCTGTTTATGTAAATGGCAAATACGTTGGCTTGCATGAAAACGGTGTAACTGCTTTCGGTTACGACATCAGCAAATTGCTGAAGTATGGTAATGAAGAAAATATCATTGCCGTAAGAACAGATAATAGTTGGGAATATCGTGAAAAAGCAACCAACACCAAATATCAATGGATCGATAAAAACTTCAATGCCAATTATGGCGGCTTATGTAAAAATGTTTTCCTGCATATTGCCGGCAATGTTTATCAAACACTTCCTTTGTATAACAATCTAGGTACAACCGGAACTTACATCTACGCCAAAGATTTCGACATAAAAAACAGGAAAGCCACCATTGTAGCAGAATCAGAAATAAAAAACGAATCAGGTAAAGAGCAAACAGTATCCTATGCAGTTTCGTTGAAAGATATGAATGGACTTTTGGTGAAAACATTTTCATCAGCGCCATTAATTGTTCAACCCAACGAAACGAAAACAATCAGCGCATCGGCTGCAACGGGTAATCTAAACTTCTGGAGCTGGGGCTATGGTTATTTGTATGATGTAGAAACAAGCCTACTCATCAATGGAAAAGTTGTTGATGCTGTTGTAACAAAAACCGGTTTTCGTAAAACTGCATTTAAAGACGGCATGATCTATCTCAATGATCGTGTGATACAAGTACATGGTTATGCGCAACGTACATCAAACGAATGGCCTGCAGTGGGTATGAGTGTACCGGCATGGCTGAGTGATTACAGTAATAAGCTGATGGTGGAAAGCAATGGCAATCTTGTACGCTGGATGCATATTACTCCATGGAAACAGGATGTTGAAAGTTGCGACCGTGTTGGTTTAATGCAGGCAATGCCTGCCGGTGATGCGGAACGGGATGTAACCGGCACTCGCTGGGAACAACGTAAGACTGTTATGCGTGATGCAATCATTTATAACCGCAATAATCCAAGTATTATATTTTACGAGTGCGGCAATGAAAGCATTACCGAAGATCATATGAAAGAAATGAAAGCCATTCGGGGTGCATACGATCCTTTTGGCGGCCGTGCAATTGGCAGCCGTGAAATGCTCGACAGTAAAACCGCCGAGTATGGAGGTGAAATGTTATACATCAACAAGAGTGCAAACATTCCTGTTTGGGCAATGGAATATTCCAGAGATGAAGGCCTGCGTAAGTATTGGGATGATTATTCTCCACCCTATCATAAAGATGGTGACGGGCCATTACATAAAGGTGAACCGGCGAAGATCTACAACCGCAATATGGAATCGCATGCTTTGGAAAATGTTGCACGTTGGTACGATTACTGGAAAGAAAGACCGGGCACAGGCAGGCGTGTAAGCTCCGGGGGGGTGAACATTATTTTCTCTGAGACAAATACACATCATCGTGGTGCAGAAAATTATCGAAGAAGCGGCGAAGTGGATGCATTGCGTATCATCAAAGAAAATTTTTATGCGCATAAGATCATGTGGGATGGTTGGGTTGATGTAGAAAAAACAGGCATTCACATTATTGGTCATTGGAATTACAGTGATACTACCACAAAAGATGTATTTGTCATTTCATCGGCCGATAAAGTGGAATTGTTTGTAAACGGTAAATCCTTAGGCTTTGGCGAACAAAGCAATCGCTTCCAGTTTACATTTAAACAAGTTAGTTGGCTGCCAGGCAGCATTAAAGCAATTGGATATGATGCAAATGGAAAGCAGATCTGTTCTGCTGAAAAGAAAACTGCGGGCAAACCAGCTGCACTTCGACTGACTTCAATCACTCACCCAAAAGGCATGCAGGCAAATGGTCATGACCTTGCTTTATTTGAAGTAGAAGTGGTTGATGCAAATGGACAACGTTGTCCTGTGGCGTTTAACATGATCAACTTTAAACTGGAAGGCGAAGCTGAATGGAGAGGCGGCATGGCACAAGGACCGGACAATTATATTTTAGCAAAAGAATTACCTGTCGAATGCGGTGTAAACCGTGTACTTGTACGAAGCACTACAAAAGCAGGAGTCATAAAACTTACTGCAACAGCAGATGGTTTAAAACCAGCTGCACTTCAATTGCAATCAACAGCAGTTTTAGTGAACAATGGACTGAGTATCCAACTACCTTTCCATGGGTTAAAAGGAAATTTGCAGCGTGGCCCTACTCCTTCTACTCCATCATTTATTCAAAAAAGAAATGCATTACAAATTATAAAAGCAACTGCAGGTTCAAAAAGCGACAGCGCTTTTGCCAGCTTTGATGATAATGAATTAACCGATTGGTATAATAACGGAAATCTTTCAACTGCATGGATCGAATATGAGTTGAGTAAACCATCGGTTGTAAGTGAAGTAAATCTGAAGCTGAATAATTTCCGAACAAAATCTTATCCATTACGTATTACGGTAGATGGGCAAGAAGTATTTAAAGGCAATACAACAACAAGCCTCGGCTATTGCAATATTGTATGCAAACGATTGACCGGTTCAAAAGTGCGAATTGAATTAATTAATTCCAGTAATTTGAGCGGCGAAACAACAACTGAAGTGTCTGGCAAAAAATTAGATGACGGTGTAAGTCGTAACGATGCCAACAGCAAAGGACGATTAAGCATCATTGAAGCAGAGATTTATGAGCCGGTAAACTAGCATTGTCTTATTATAATTTGTAACAGATCCTTTAGAAATAGCCGGTTATTTTTATAAAATCGGCTATTCTTTTTTAGTATTATCATGTATCGACTGCTTACCATATTATTTTTTGTTTGCTGTAACATTACAGTGGCACAAAAAATACAATATAGCAAAAGTGTTGTAAAAACGCCAGGTGCTGGTGACCTGCGACTAATTGCTGGTGTGAAAGGTTTTCATCATCTCATCTATTTCAGTAATACTAAAAAACCTGTCGTTTACATTTTTAACGATCAGTTGCAGTTACAGGCAACAAGGGAACTGAATATTAGGCCCCCTGAAAATGCCAACATCCGGCTTCTCAAACTAAATGATTATTATGTATTGTATGTGCATACACACCGCCCACTGCATCATCAAATTTTTAAAATTTACGGAAACGGAGCTATCAGCGACGTTTCATATCTTTTAACTGACCCTGTTGATTCATCATGGAATAAAAGCAAAGCCACTTTCCAGCTTTTTAATGTTGACAATAATTTGTTTTTGGTTTCCCATTCGTACTTCGATGATATTAAAAGAATTGAAAGCACTATTGTAAAGCTTGAAACTGAACAAAAAGCTGAAGTAGTGCAAAAACTGAAATTCCCTTTTAATATGCACACCGATCAGTTAAAAGAAGTAACGTTGATCAACAATGAATTGTTTGTTGTAAAAACATCGCAGAACGAAGCTGGTTCAAGCATTCTAAACCTTTTAAAAATCAACCGAACGACGGGAAATATTTTATCGAAACAATTTGAAAGTGGCAAATATCTTTACGCTTCACCAACAGTTCGCTACAACAGTGCGGATTCAAGCACTTTCATCTATTCAATGCTTCATACTCCCCTTGCATTTAGAGGTGTAAGGCCCGGCGTTTTTATGGTGCGATTAAACAATTCATTGGAAGAAATTACACCTATCAGTATTGTGCCGGATGTTTTTAAGGATAACACTGCTTCGAGTTTTATAGTAGAAAAAAATAAAAACACAGGCTGGCTATATTTTTCACCTTGGTTAAACAGCAGAAGATCCCGGGTAATTGGAAGTAATAATATAGATTTAAATACCAGTTCACCCGGTATCAATTTTCCCTATTCTTATGATGTATCCTACAATTCGCCGCCTAATGCTGTTCGTATGACTTTACTCAACAATAGGTTGGAAAAAGAAAAAGACAGTCTTGTAAAAAACAATGGTCGCTATTATAAAATTCATCCAGGACCACATGCACAGTTTGTGATAAACAACACGCCTTTTCTTTTACTTGTGCAGGAACTCGTTGCAAAGAAAAAAGGGTTGCTTTTGGTTTCTCCCAACAAAGAAGGATACTTCGACGCAATTTCGCTTCGTGTGTATAATCAGTTTAACTTTATCCTTCCATTATTGCAAACTGTGGACGACAATTATTTTATCGTTCCTTTTACCAATAAAACTGAAACCGGTTTAATGAAAGTGTCATTAACTAATTGATAGTGCCCTAAAATATTATTGAATGAAATTCTGTTTGAAATTATTGCTGCTGATCTTCCTACTAAATACCGCAACAGCTTTTGCGCAGCAACCCAATATCATTTTTATTTTTGCGGATGACCTTGGTTATGGCGAATTAGGATGTTATGGTCAGCTAAAAATTGAAACGCCTAATCTTGACGTATTGGCTGCAAAAGGAAAGAAATTTACTTCATTTTATTCCGGCACATCGGTATGCGCCCCCTCACGTGCATCGTTAATGACAGGTTTGCATACAGGCCACACGCCTATTCGTGGCAACAAACAATTTGAACCTGAAGGACAAGCACCATTACCTGAATCAACAAAAACATTTGCCAATTATCTTCAACAAAATGGATATGCTACTGCAACATTCGGTAAGTGGGGAATGGGCTTTAACCAGAACAGTGGTGATCCGAACAAAAAAGGATTTGATCTTTTTTACGGGTATAATGATCAAAGTTTAGCACATGATTTCTATCCACCTTATCTCTGGAATAATCATAACAAAGTTGAATTTGATGTAAACAAAACATATGATTCAATTTACTCAGCAGCCTTAATTCATAAAGAGGCTTTGCAATATATAAACCAGCAAGGATCGAAGCCTTTCTTTGTGTATTTGTCTTATACATTACCACATGGCGATGTAATTGGTCCGCACGACAGTTTGTACAATTACTACAAGCAAAAATTCGATGAACAGCCTCTTACTGGTAATGCGCTAAAAACAAGACCGCATAACATGAAACCTGAATCTTACCCGCATGCACAGTTTGCGGCAATGGTTGGCCGATTGGACTTGTACGTGGGAGAAATTGTGAAAGCAGTTAAAGAAAAAGGATTGGCAGAAAACACACTCATCATTTTCAGCAGCGACAATGGGCCGCATAGAGAAAACGGTGGCGACCCTGAATTCTTTAACAGCAATGGTATTTATCGTGGCATTAAACGTGACTTGTACGAAGGTGGTATGCGTGTGCCATTTATTGCTTACTGGCCAACGAAAATTAAACCTGCTGTGGTTACACAACCTGCTGCGTTATGGGATATGTATCCTACTTTTTTAGAACTGGCAAAAATTCCTGTAGAAGAAAAAATCGATGGCATTTCAATTGTCCCCTTACTTACTTTAAATAAAGGCCGTCAAAAACTACATGAGCATCTCTATTGGGAGTTTCATGAAAATGATGGCAGGCAAGCTGTGCGCTGGGGAAAATGGAAAGGCGTTCGTTTGGGAGTAAGTAAAAATGAAAATGCCCCGATTGAATTATACAATCTTAATAATGATCCATCAGAGCAACGCAATGTCGCCGATAAAAATCCTGAAATAGTAAAAGTAATTGACCAGATCATGAAACAGGAACATGTGTACAATCCTGACTGGCCACTACTGTCATCAGAAATCAAAAAATAACTTTTATAAACTGGCGTAATATTTTATTCGGCCAGTTTATAAATTCCAAAAGAAGATAGCGTTGGATTTAATCTTGATGAAAGAATACGAAGCCTTACCTGTTTAGCTTTAACAGCATTAAATTTCAATAAACGTTTGTAACCAATAGTACTCCCTTCTGCAAGCTGATTCCATTCAGTACCGTCTTTATATTCCAGTACAAATTTCTCTACACGTTGACCAATGCTGATATTCTCCTGCACACTCAGCACATCAAATGTTTTTGCTGTTGGGAATGTAAACTCAATGGTTGTAGTTGTGTCTTTTCCCTTGGTTGTAAAGAATGTTTCGTACGAATGATCGAGTAATGCATTTGTGTTGATGCCGTTACTGCATTTAACTGTTGCTCCTTTTGCCAGGTTATTTGCAAATGTTTTTTTGAGTAATGCAGAAAAACCTTCAAGGCTCTTTACATCGCTTGCTGATAACAATCCATCTTTGTTTGGCGGAATATTCAACAGCAACACACTATTATACCCAACTGAACTGAAATAAATATCCATTAATGTTTTAGGAGACTTGACTTTGTTATCTTCTTTCGCATGATAAAACCACCCTGGCCTGATGGACACATCTGTTTCAGCAGGATACCATACCAATGCTTTTGCATCTTTTATCTTTTCCCTGCTGCCGAGATCTTTTTGCATCTTATCGCCCTTAGGTGCAAAGGCCACATCTTTCTGTGAACCATCTGCAATTTTCTCCATCATATTTTCATCAGCTGGTATTACACTCCACTCCTCTTCACGACCCATTCCTGATTCAGTGCCTACCCATCGCACATCGGGCCCCATAATAGCAATAGTTGCCGTAGGTTGCAGTTTACGTATTACATCGTACCAACGATTGAAATCATACACTTGCTTTTTACCATTCGGTCCTTCACCATTGGCACCATCAAACCATACTTCATCTACACGGCCATATTGTGTAAGCAACTCGGTTAACTGCTTTACAAAAAAATCATTGTATGCTTCAGTGCCGTACACAGATGCATTCCGATCCCACGGTGATAAATACACACCAAAACCAACATTGTATTTTTTACAGGCCGCAGCCACTTCTTTCACCACATCGCCCTTGGCACTTTTCCACGGACTGTTTTTCACCGAGTGTGCAGTTGTTTTTGTGGGCCACAAACAAAAACCATCGTGATGCTTGGCAGTAATGATCACCTGTTTAAACCCAGCAGCTTTCACTGTACGCACCCATTGTTCGGCATCAAGCAAAACAGGATTGAAAATGGAAGGACTTTCACTTCCATCCCCCCATTCTTTGTCAGTAAAAGTATTTACACCAAAATGGAAGAATGCAGTCAACTCAAGTTTTTGCCAACGCAGCTGTCTTGCAGACGGCGTAACAGCTGCTGCTTTTGCAATAAGCTGTTGTTCTGTATCGCCTGGATTGATGAGTACATAATTCTTGCCTGTCGTTTGTGCAATAGAAGTTGTTGCAACAAACAAAACAGAAACTGCAAAGGAATATTTTACTAAAGAATGGCGCATTGTTATTTTTTATTTAACCGGTACAATCCAGTAAGTATAGCGATGATCTGCAAACGGAATGCGGTATTGCTGCATGGGCATTGAACCCCAGCTGTCGATACCCTGCAAACCACTTTGCTGCAGATCTACATGCATATAAATTTTATCTTTCATAATCAACTCACCGGAATGATATTGCTTCTTTTCTGTTTCCGGATCAAGATCATCGAGACTGTAAGGTAATGCAGAAAAGTTGAGCAGACTATCTGCATACACAAACTCAATTCCTTTGCCTGCTTTGTTCGTCAGCTTTACCCAACGCACATCGGCTTTGTTACCACTTTCCTGCGGACGGGCATATGAAAAATATTGATTGCTTACGGTTTGTTTGTATAAACCAATCATGGAAGCCGACTTACGATCCCAATAATTTTCCCAAGGGCCACGACCATAGAAACTGATCTGATCGAATTGTTTTTTCAACTGCAGATCGTTACCAACACGCAACAGCAACGGATACTTTCCTTTCAGTGCATCAATACTGCTGGTTATTTTTATTTTTCCATCTGCATAAACAGTGAATTGTTGTTCACTCACTGCATCGCCATTCACGACTTCTTTTTTAAAGAGAATGATATATGATCCATCTGCTTGCTTTGTTACTGTTGCTGTAACCAACTTGCCCTGCTCGTATGCGTTGCGCCACATGCGCAGGTTGCGGTTGAAGCCTGCACCAATATCATTATCGGTTGGTGCACGCCAGTAAGTTGGTTTCGGACCTTGTTCAACCACAGTAGTTCCGTTAACGATGTAAGAACCCATTGTACCATTCGTCAAATCAAAGTTGACAGCGAATTTTTTGCCGGTAATTGTACAACTTGTTTCAGTTTGCTTCACCTGCAGGTTTCCTTTACCGGTGATCATATCCTGCACAACAGGAATTGCACTTAACGCAAATTGATCATAAGCTATCTCATATCCTTTCTCTAAGAACGGCTCCGCTTCTTTCAATGTATAATGCACATTGATGAAGTATTCTTTTGCTTCTTTCTGTTTTGATTTGATGGGTAGTGTTACAACTGTTGATTGTTGTGGTGCGACAGAAAGCTGAGTGATGATTCCTTTTTCAATCACTTTACCATCTTCCTGCAGTTCCCATGTCAGCTGCACATTATCAACTGTGCGGAAGAAATAGCTGTTGCGGATCGTCAGCTCATTGTTGTTCAGCGATGATTTAATGAACTGATGCACTTTTTTAATTTCAACAGCCATGGGTGTTAAATCACGATATGCTGTTACCACACCTTTCACACAAAAATTATTATCGGTGAAATGTTGCGGCACCGGTCCTTCCAATGGAAAGTCGCCGCCATAAGCCATAATGCGTTTACCATTCTTTACGGTATCGATTGATTGATCAATCCATTCCCAGATAAATCCACCCTGCAGGTTGGGATTGTTTTCAATCGCATCCCAATACTCTTTAAAGTTACCGAGGCTGTTACCCATGATGTGTGCGTATTCACTCATAATCATCAGGCGTGAAGGATTACGTGACGCATAACGCTTCAACCAATTCGGATCAGGATACTGCGGAACGATCATATCAGTGTTGTAGTCATTCTCTGCACGTTCGTATTGCACCGGTCGAATATCATTTTGTTTCAACCAATCGTATGCTTCATAAAAATTCACACCGTTGCCTGCTTCATTACCCAGCGACCATGTAACAACCGATGCATGATTTTTATCCCGCTCGTACATGCGGTAAATACGTTCGAGATGCGGCATGCGCCATTGCTTGTCATTACCCAACGTGTAAGCAAGATCATAATAACGACCATGCGATTCAATGTTGGCTTCATCCACAACATACAAGCCAAACTCATCACACAACTCCATCCAGTATGGATCGGGCGGATAATGCGAATGACGAACTGCATTTACATTCAATTTCTTCATCATCTCCATATCCTTGTGCATGTCTTCCTTCGTTAATGTATGACCTTGCGTAGCATTATGCTCATGACGGTTTACACCTTTCAGAAACACACGCTTACCGTTCACTAAAAAATTATTGTTAATGATCTCGATGGAACGGAAGCCCACACGTTGCGGAATAACTTCCACCACATTTCCCTGCTTATCTTTTAAAGTAATGTAAAGTGTATAGAGATATGGTAACTCAGCCGACCATTGTTTTACATTGCTGATCTTTTCATTGAATGAAACTGTGCTTTTATAATTACCCAGCACCGTTTGAATTCCTGTTGTTGATTTCCTCAACACACTATTGCCTGCTGCATCTGTTAATTCTATTTCAACTGCAAAGGTATCAGGTTTACTGTGGTTGGTACGTTGATCGATACGATAGTTGTTGACCTCTGTTTTGATATTCAGCAAACCATTCGTATAATTATCGGTGAGCGTGCTCATTATTTTAAAATCACGCACATCAAGTTTTGGAGTTGAGTAGAGATACACATCACGTTCAATACCGGAGATGCGCCACATATCCTGGCATTCGAGATAACTGCCATCACTCCAGCGATACACTTGTAATGCCACCAAATTTTCTCCCGGCTTTACATATTTTGTAATATCAAACTCAGCAGCAAGCTTACTGTCTTCACTGTAACCAACTTTTACTCCATTAATCCATATAAAAAACGCAGACTTCACTGCACCTAAATGAATAAACACCTGTCGGCCATTCCAGCTTTCAGGCAGGTTTATTTTTTTGCGATAAGAACCAACAGGATTATTATCAACCGGAATATCAAACGGCGGCGTCATTCTTGCACCTGTTCTGGTGCTGCCTGCAAATTCATACGGTTGGTTTACATAAATGGGCAAGCCATAGCCATTCAATTCCCAGTTGGCAGGCACTTTAAAGTTGCTCCATGCTGCATCATTAAAATCTGTTTTATAAAAATCGAGCGGACGTTTGCGTGGATCCTGCACCCAGTTAAATTTCCAGTTACCATTCAGCGAAAGAAAATACGCTGATTGTTCTTTGTTGCGGCTTTGTGCCAATGCACGATTTTCAAATGCAAACGCCGATGCACGCATGGGCATGCGATTGATGGAAACAACATCCGGGGTTTGTAATTCTGTGGGGAGTTCCTGTGACAAAGCAGCTTGTATAAACAACGCTGCGAACGTGATCGTAAATAGAAGTTTCATTTGCCCAAACTTACTTTCTTATCGCCTCAATTGATTGTGCAAACGGTTGAGCGATTACACAGTTTCTGCTGATAGAGATCAGTATTCTACTTTATAATCCTTTTTCAACACATCGCCGCTCCATGCTTTCTTGCTTGTCCAATCAGCAGCAGCATCGGTCCAGAATTTATTATCTGCTGGAAGACCGAGCGTTAAAAAGCCAAGGGTTGTTAAATACAAACTCCCGGTTGAAGTATATTGATCGGCCACCATCGGTTGATGTCCGTTAAAGCCCAACACTAACCAACCATTGCGGTCAAAATTCTGGTTACCATCAAACATCTTATGCATAATAGCTGTTAACCCGCAACGCACTTGCGCAGGCGATATATGCGCCGGAAGTTTTTCCATCAATGCTGTTTGTGTTAATATTTGGAAAGCTGCTGTGCGATAAGTAATAGAACGACCAAAGGGAGGAAATGATCCGTCGGGTGCAATAATGCGTTCCTGGAATTCAGCATGACGAACCATACGCTGCAAAGCAAGATCATAATCTTGTTGCTGCGCCATTTTCTTTTGCACAAGTATCTGCAACACATCAACCAGCATGGGATGTATGACAAATGAATTGTAATAGTCCATGCTGAACTTTTCTCCATCACTATACCAACCGTCGCCGACATACCACTCTTTCATTTTGCGTATGGCAATATCGATACGCATAGGATCGTGCTGTTCACCAATGCTTAGTAAAAAACCTTCAGTAAGTGCGCTAAATAATAACCAGTTGCTATAAGCCGGTTTCCTGTTGCGTAATGATTTAAATTCTTCAACAAAACGTTGTTTCGTAACAGCACTCAACGGCTCCCACAATGCTTTCGGTGCACGCAAAAAAGCATGCGCCATAAAAGCCGCATCAACAATTGGCTGGCCTTCTGTTCTGAAATTTAAATAATCGGGATGATTGGGATCAACAGCATTCGCTAATCCCTTCAAGACTTCTTCACGCAATTGTTTGCGCATTTTTCCTTCAGCAGTTTCATCATCAGGTAATGCTAACCAAGGCGCAAGGCCAGCTACTGTTCGCCCAACAGCTTCCAGGTAAGTAACTTTCTTAACAGGTAAATAATAATTCGGGCCTTGCTCCAGGGGAAGATTCTGTTTCAACGTTCCTTTTGCAAGATTGTGCACAACAGGATAAGCGATCTTATACAACGTATTTACCCAAAACGCCCTGTCTTGCTGGCCGGTTACAACAGCAGGAGTTTGTTCTTTTTTCTTCGCTTTCTGCGCAATTGTTTTATTAAACGAAATAAAGGAGAAGAGTATAATTGAAAGAAGCGTAAACTTTTTTTGCATGCAGATGAGTTGAGTGTATAAATACCGGGCTTGAAAATACAGAACTTATTGTTTTCACTTCATGGCCATTCTGCACAGTTCCTTAACTCCCTTAAGTGAAAAATAAAAAGCCCCCATTATGCGGGGGCTCTTATGCTGCTTCAAAATTGTTCTGTTTCTTTGTCCGTTCTCTTAAGGTACAGAAGCGAGCTTTGGTTAATTCATTGGGTCAGGATTCTAACAGGTCTTTAATTGGATTTAAGGATGGATTTCGACTTGGTTTTTCGGTATTGGATTACTATTGGTAGTGCAATGATACCCCACTTAAATTGTCTTTATTACAATTGTTGAGGGTTTGTTTCGAAAATTCGTACTAACCTTGGGCTTCACTAAGTGGTATTACCTATTTGCACGGTTTTAGCTGCTTTCACTTCAAATTATTTTCATTCACATCGCTGTGAACAACTTTTTTTAGAAATGTTTGACAGTTTTTGCAATTTAAAATCCAGATTTACAGCGTTAGATTACTGAAACCCATTCGATGGAACAAACAAAAGAAATAACAGCCCTACTCCACCTCATCGACGATCCTGACGATGAAGTGTATTCACAAGTGAGTGAAAAGATCATTTCATTTGGAAAAGAGATCATTCCCAACCTTGAACATTTATGGGAAACAACTGCTGATGAATATACCCAGGAGCGAATTGAAATGCTAATTCACAGCCTTCATTTCCGTGATCTGCAAATAGATCTGAAAGCATGGGCCAACGATAAAGAACATGACCTGTTTACCGGGGCATTACTTGTAAGCCGCTATCAATACCCCGATCTTAATTTACTTACCTATTACCAGGAACTGGAAAAAATGAGGAGAAATGTGTGGCTTGAACTCAACAGTTTCCTCACTTCGCTGGAGAAAGTAAATGTGCTGAATAATATCCTGTTCAATTATTATAAAATAAAAGGCACGGAGATCAACTACAGTCACCCCGATGATTTCCTGGTTCATAAACTTGTGGAATCAAAAAAGGGGAATGCAATACCCATTGGTGTGTTGGTACTTTCTATGGCAAGCTTGCTCGATATAAATCTTTACATGGTGAATATACCACGGCAGTTTATACTGGCGTATTTCGATGATGATCCGGAAAACAATACGGGGGTTGACTTTCCACCTGAACATATCCAGTTTTATATGGATGGTGCATCGGGCCAGATATTTTCACATAAGGATGTTGAAACTTATTTTAAACGCATCAGCGTATCTCCCACAGCTTCTTATTTCAAACCACTTAATAACAAACGCATCATTCAGCGCATGCTGGAAGAATATGCAAGATGTTTCGATTCAGAAAAAAATGCCTACAAGAAAAACGATCTTCTTTCACTTGCTGCACAATTAAGCGATTCGGATGAATGAGTTGATCACATGGGCTGACTTCGAAAAAGTGAACATTTGCGCTGGAACGGTTATCGATGTAACTGAATTTCCGAATGCGAGAAAACCCGCTTATCAATTAACTATTGATTTTGGAGAGCAAGGCATTAAGCGTTCATCGGCACAAATCACGCATCATTATAAGAAAGAAGAATTGATAGGTAAACAAATTGTTGCTGTCATTAATTTCCCAATAAAGCAAATTGGAAATTTTTTCAGCGAGTGTTTGGTATTAGGTGTGTATGATGAAAACAAAGAAGTGATACTTTTAACGCCCGATAAGAAAGTACAAAACGGAGGTATAATTGGTTGAAGTGTTAACACATATTGTTTATTATCATTCGCCCATCGGCTGCATTTTATTGGAAGCGGAAGATGAACAATTAACGGTTGTGTCGTTTCGGGATGATATTGCTATCACGGAAACCGGAACTACTACATCTGCTGCGCTGCAAACAACCATCAAACAATTAGATGAATACTTTGCTGGAGCTAGAAAACAGTTTGATCTTCCCCTAAGTCCGCAAGGCACCGCATTTCAACAAAAAGTGTGGGATCAATTAATAAAAATACCTTACGCCGAAACGGTAACTTATTTGCATATGGCCAAGCGATTAGGAAATGTAAAAAGCATTCGTGCTGCAGCATCGGCCAATGGAAAAAACCCTATCGGAATTATTATCCCTTGCCATCGTGTAGTTGGTGCCGATGGTAAATTAACTGGCTATGCCGGTGGATTACATCGCAAGCAATGGCTACTTGAGCATGAAGCAAAAATGGCCGGCAAACAATCTTCTCTTTTCTGATTTATTTAAGGTCGGTGCTTGTAAATGAAAGTGGCAACAGCATGGCTGCGTCTGGAATAATGTACACTTTGCCATGCATGCCACCTAATATTAAACGTGTCGGTTGTTTGGTCTTCTCTTTAAACTCCTGTAAAGCCTGCCGGCAAATACCACAGGGCGAAATGGGATGATTACTTTCACCGTTGTTATTGAAGTAGCTTATTGCAATGGTTTCAATAGGTATTTTAGGATATAAAGATGAAACAGATGCCAACACAACACGTTCAGCGCATAGTCCGGCAGGGAAAGATGCATTCTCCTGGTTGCTTCCGGCAATGATCTCTCCATTATTCAGTTTCGCAACAGCACCCACCTGGAAACGGGAATAAGGCGCATACGCATGTTGGGTTACTTCTCTCGCTTCATCAAGTAACCACTTGTCTTCTTCCGGGAGGTCATCAATGGAATCGTACACCTCATACTCGAATTGATACTCGTGTTTATTCATGTTCACTTATTTATACCGAAGCTTTATTCGGCATATTACCTCTCCTTAAACCGTGAATACAACAGTGGATTTAAAAAAGGGTAAAAGACAAAAAATCCCCCGAACATGTCGGAGGATCCATCATAAAAGCTCGGTATCAAATATAAGGTTTTATTTGATTGAACGGAAAATTCGCTTCCATCTTGGGCCACTATCCCAACTAAAGAAAATAAGCGATGCCTTACCAACCACATGATCTTCGGGCACAAAACCCCAATAGCGGCTATCAAGTGAATTATGGCGGTTATCACCCATCAACCAATAATAACTCATCTTAAATGTATAGCTGGTAGCTGGTTGTCCGTTCAACATAAATTTGCCATCACTCATTTCAAAATCGTTATGCTCATACGTGCGAATGACACGTTGATAACGGCTGTAAATTTCAGGTGTGAGTTGAATAGTTGCTCCTTTTTTGGGAATATAAAGCGGACCGAAGTTATCGAGCGTCCATTTGCAATAAACTGTATCGTTCGGAAAAACTTCGCCACCCATGGTTGGACCATTTGCCGAATAAGTAGAAACAAATGGTGCAATTGAATCGATATACGGTAGTTTTTTAAATGCATCTAACTGCTCCTGGGTTAAAAATATCTCGTAGATATTATTGCCCAAGCCCGGTATTTGTGATACTTCACGCAAACTTTCACGAATGCCATATTCTTCTTCCAGCATTGTGTAATCAAGCGGTTGTCCTTTAGTTCTCAAATAATAGTTTGTTTGAACACCGTGAGGTATGTCATTTATTTTGCCATTGATATACACCACTCCGTTTTTAATTTCAAGCGTATCGCCTGCCACTGCAACAGCACGCTTAATAAAATTTTCACGTTTATCAACGGGTCGTGTAATGATGATATCACCATAGTCGTTCCAGATACGATTCCGGTCGCCACCTGCCATTTGAATGGCATCATAATAAGTTACTTTCGATCCAAAATTTACTTCATCGTTAATAACGGTATCACCTACCGGCAAATTAAACACCACCACATCATTACGTTTAACAGGCTTTGCAAACCAACGACGATACGGAAGCTTGATCCACTCGAGGTAAGATTTTGTTTTGATACCCGGAAATGTATGATGTACTAAAGGAAAAGCCAACGGCGTATTGGGCACACGTGTACCATAAGCTGTTTTACTTACGAAAAGGAAATCATTAACCAGCAATGAACGTTCCATTGATGGCGTGGGAATAACATAAGCTTCAAAAATAAACATGCGGATAAGACCGGCCGCTACAATAGCGAAGATGGCCGCATCAACCCATTCACGTATTACCGATTTTTTATGTTTATGTACGATCTCCGCACCAAGATATTTATCGGTACTGTTGTAGCCGATGTAACTGAAATAGAGAATAGGCACAAGAACAGTGAGCGCATGTTCCCAAAAAGCAAACTTGCCAAATGTTTTTACAAAGTCTATCAATATGGCAATGGTGATGAACCAACCCACTATGGGAATAAACTGAAGGAAAAACCAGTAGCGTTTCATGCCCGACAGTTCAACCATGATCCACGTGTTGTAAAAAGGCACAAATGCTTTCCATCCTTCCACACCGGCTTTTTTAAACATGCCATACAAACCAATAGCAGGAAATAAAACCAGGAACAGGTTGATGTAAAAAATCCAAAGAATCTCGTTTAAAGACATGCTCTCTTTTTTTAATGCTCACAAAAGTAAGGGTTTCGGTTTTGCAGCCCGAACCACCCTTGAAATATTCTGGATGTATTAACTCCGCTGCAACTCTTCGGAAATAATACGACTGATCTCTTCTGCTTTATTAAATACCATAAAATGCCCGCCTTTATCAATCACATGATCGGCTTTTATATTTCGCAGCGGAAACAGTTTATCGGCATTTCCATGAATATGTAGGCAATTGGACGGAATTGTTACATTGCTCCAGTTTACAATTTGGTGAATGGCCCATTGGAGATAGACTTTATTAACAGTTTCACGGAAATGGTTGGCCAATTTTTTCTCAGCTTTTGAATGTGTGCCGAGGAAATAATTTTCAATTGGATAGAGTAATGGATGCGGTTTTGGCCTGATGAGTTGGTGCAGTTTCAACTTGCCGGATGTTCGCATCCACCATGGTTCTTCGCTCCTGGTTTTAACAGATGAAATAAGAATGAGCTTTTTTACTATCATCAGTTTCGTGAGTTCAATAGCGAGCATACCGCCAAACGACAAACCAATAATGATCGGTTCTGGTTCGGTAATAAATTGGCTCATCCGTTTGGCATAATCTGCAAACGACTCGTTTGTTTGGGGATCTATCCAGCGGATAAAATGCAGTTCATAGCCCGGCAGCTGAAGACGGGAGAATGCCCGTTCATCAGCTCCTAATCCACTGATGCAATAAATTAATTGGCTCATGCCCTTGGGATCACAAAATTGTAAACGTCTTCTTCAGAGATCACTTTACCTGAAAGGATAACCAAACGTTCCATCACATTCCTGAACTCACGGATGTTTCCGCTCCAGTTATGTTTTTGTAAGGCTTCTACGGCTTTCTTGTCGATACCCTTTTTCGTTTGTCCGTAATCGTCAGCCACCTGTTGCAGAAAATGATCGGCCAATAACGGGATATCTTCTTTTCGTTCGTTCAATGAAGGAACATGAATAATAATAACGCTTAAACGATGGTAAAGATCAAGGCGGAAATTTTTTGCTTCCACTTCTTTCAAAAGGTCTTTGTTTGTTGCTGCTATCACACGCACATCAACCGTAATATCTTTCTCGCCACCAACACGTGTAATCTTGCTTTCCTGTAACGCACGTAGCACTTTCGCTTGTGCCGTTAAGCTCATATCGCCTATTTCATCAAGAAACAATGTACCGCCATTTGCCTGTTCAAACTTTCCTATGCGTTGTTTAATGGCCGATGTAAACGATCCTTTCTCATGACCAAACAATTCACTTTCGATCAACTCACTTGGAATAGCCGCACAGTTCACTTCAATGATGGGCCCACCGGCCCTGTTGCTTTTTTCATGCATCCATCTTGCCACTAATTCTTTACCTGAACCATTTTCACCCGTGATCAATACACGTGCATCGGTTGGCGCCACTTTATCTATTGTGTCTTTGATCTTTTTCAATGCAGTGCTTTCACCGATCATCTCCTGCACTTTGCTCACCTTACGCTTCAGAACCTTTGTTTCGGTAACAAGGGTTTGCTTATCCATAGCATTACGGATAGTAATAAGCAAGCGATTTAAGTCTGGTGGTTTTGCCACGTAATCGAAGGCACCTTTCTTCACCGCTTCTACAGCTGTTTCAATAGTACCATGACCTGAGATCATGATGATGGGAACATCTGGGTTTATCTCTTTTGCTTTCTCTAAAAATTCAAGACCATCTACTTTTGGCATTTTGATATCGCACAACACAACATCATATGCTTTCTCTTTAATTTTTCTAAGCCCTTCATCACCATTCTCTGCATCATCAATTTTATATCCTTCATAAGAGAGGATTTCACCTAAAGTCTTCCTGATTGCTTTCTCATCGTCGATAATTAATATGTGGCTCATTGGTTTAACTTATTCTTTTATGGAATTTTTTTCGAATTGCTTCAAAGCTAACCAAAAACCATGCAAGTATGTGTGCAGCTTCTTTTTTCTTTCTAGTTGTTTGTTTCATTGCAACACCTGCTTTCTCTACAAACGATAGCTTAAACAATAACAGTTTAATTAAGCACGTGAAAGAAATTCCGTTGCCCCATGGTTATGAAAGAGTATACTTACCCAAAAACGATTTCGGTAATTTTTTGCGTGATCAACCCCTACGAACCGACAAGACTGTTTATCTCTTCAATGGTCAGAAGAAACACAATCAATCAGCTCAATATGCTGTCCTAAATATTTCGATAGGTAACAAAGATCTTTAACAATGTGCCGATGCAGTAATGCGCCTGCGTGCTGAGTTTTTGAAGCAACAGCAACAGTCAATTTGCTTTTCGGATGATACTGGTAAGAAATATTGTTGGGATCAATTCAAAAACCGGGGATGGCAAGCCTACCTCGAAACTGTGTTTGGCATGTGCGGCACTCTTTCACTTGAAAAAGAGTTGAAACAAAAAGAGTGGACCAATTTAACGGCAGGTGATGTGCTCATCAAGGGCGAATCTCCGGGGCATGCAATAATTGTGATGGACTTTGCACGCCACAAATCCTCCGGCGAGCTTATCTTCCTGCTGGCCCAAAGTTACATGCCCGCCCAAGACATTCATGTGCTGCAAAATTTTAGTGATAAACATCTAAGCCCATGGTATCGAATATCTTCAGCTGAAACAATAGCAACCCCTGAATGGACATTCTACGCAACCGAGCTACGTACCTGGCGTTAGTGCAGCTTCGGTAATTACCGAAAGAAAATAGAGGTTTTCTCCGATTGTTTTTGATTTGGATGATGATTACTTTTGATACGTACCAAAACCAATCCCTATGAAGTTGAGTTCAATTTCTACGCAGCCGGCCTGGAAGATTGCTGTAAAAATTTCAGCATTAGGCCTTTCACTGGTTTTCATCACTTACGGTTTCGTTTGGTTACTTCTAAGTACCCTTCGGCTTTTTGTTGAAGGACTTATGCCGTAATGAGCCTTGCTTCCACTTTTTAGTATTTCCGCAATGCGGCTGACTCTCCCATGTTCCGAAAAAAAAGAAAGCCGGATAGAAATCCAGCTTCGTTTAAAATCCAATATCCTATGAAAAACCGTGGCAAATATGCTGCAATTCTTTTGAATAAAAAATTAAACGGGCATTTATTTGTGCCTTAATGCAAAAAGCCGATCAAACTGACCGGCTTTAAAGCATTTATTTAGAATTCATTACTTCTTCATGTACATTACTTCCTTAACCAGCTTCACTGTACGTGGTACATCGGGAAGATATCCGCCCACTAATGTTGGCGCATAATGCATAGGTGCATCAGCACTTGTGATTCGACGGATGGGTGCATCGAGATAGTCAAACCCTTCTTTCTGAATGCGATAGGCAATTTCAGATGAAATTGAAGCGAAAGGCCACTGTTCTTCCACAATCACCAGGCGATTTGTTTTCTTCACGCTTTCAAGGATTGTGAACCAATCCAATGGACGGATGGTACGCAGATCGATCACTTCAGCTTCAATACCTTCTTTTGCCAATTCTTCCGCAGCATTAAGAGCTACTTTCATCATCTTATTGTAAGAAACAATTGTAACATCACGACCTGGACGCTTTACATCTGCCTTGCCAATTTCAACAAGGTATTCACCTTCCGGTACATCGCCTTTATCGCCATAACACACCTCACATTCCATGAAAACAACCGGGTCGTTATCACGAATAGCAGCTTTTAATAGGCCCTTTGCATCATATGGATTAGAAGGAGAAATCACTTTCAAACCAGGAATATTGGCATAATAGCTTTCAAAAGCCGTTGAATGCTGAGCACCCAACTGACCGGCAGAACCATTTGGTCCACGGAAAACGATCGGACAACCTACTTGTCCACCGCTCATTGCAAGCATTTTGGAAGCAGTATTAAGGATCTGGTCCAATGCTAATGCAGCAAAGTTCCAGGTCATAAATTCAACTATCGGACGTAAACCATTCTGTGCAGCACCAACTGCAACAGCAGCAAATCCAAGTTCAGAAATGGGCGTGTCAATTACACGTTTTTCACCAAACTCATCAAGCATACCCTGGCTAACTTTGTAGGCTCCGTTGTATTCTGCAACTTCTTCACCCAGCAAAAACACTTTCTCATCTCTGCGCATTTCTTCCTGCATTGCTTCCCGCAGGGCTTCACGCATGGCAATTGTTCTCATTGACATAGATTGTTTTTAACCCCGATAGTTCTCGGGAGCGCAAATTTATTGATAGAAGGCCAAAAACCCAAAACTGATTCAGCCAACAAAATCAACATGGTTATATGCAAATTCTCACCTTACTTTATCGTTCTTAAATTCATTTTGATTGAAAACGATTCTTGTATTTGGCGCAGGTAAATCTGCAACAGTTTTAATTGATTATCTGAAAACAACTGTTAGCGAAAAGAACTGGAAACTGGTAGTAGCAGATGCTAATGTTGAACAAGCCAATGCAAAGCTGGCGAATGCTACTAACACCGAAGCAATTGGAGTAAATGTAACGGATGCAGATGAACTCAGAATGCTTATTGAGTCGGCTGACATTGTAATTTCCCTATTACCTCCCTTCCTGCATATACACGTGCTGAAAGATTGTGTGGCCCTAGGGAGAAACCTGTTAAACGCATCGTATGTTGATGATGCTATTAAAAATCTTGAAGCAGAGATAAAAAGTAAAGAATTATTGTTTCTATGTGAGATGGGGCTTGATCCCGGAATTGACCATATGAGCGCCATGCAATTGTTTGATGAAATAAGAGCACAAGGCGGAACTATCACTTCATTTAAATCTCACTGTGGCGGATTGGTTGCTCCCGAAAGTGATGACAACCCCTGGCATTATAAAATAAGCTGGAATCCACGCAATATTGTAATGGCCGGATCGGCCGGTGCAGCTTACAAAGAAAATAATCAACTTGTACAAAGAACCTACAACGAGGTTTTTGAAAACTGTAAGGAAATTAAGATGGATGATCTGCCCGCATTTGCCTGGTATCCCAACCGTGATTCGTTAAGTTATATGCCGCTGTATGGATTAGAAAACTGCAGCACCTTTATTCGAACGACATTGCGTTATGCTGATTTTTGCAAAGGCTGGGATGTAATGGTTGATCTTGATCTTACCAATGAAACTGATGAAGCCCTTGTAAGTAAATGCAAAACGTACAATGATTGGTTTACACTAAAGCTTCGGCAAATTGAAGGGAAAGATTTAAGTCTGCGCATGTATCTTGAATTATATGTAAAAGAAGCTGATCATGACATTATTCTTGAGCAATTTTCATTTTTAGAATTAGAAAAAGAAGATGCTTTGCCTGTAACGGTAAAATGCAGCGCTGATATTCTGCAGCATAAAATTGAACAAAAACTTGCATTGCAACCCCATGACAAAGACATGATTGTTATGCTTCATGAAATAGAATACGAGCTGAATACGGAAACAAAAACAATCAATAGCAGTTTAGTGGTGAAAGGTGAAGACAACCTGCGAACAGCTATGGCAAAAACAGTAGGTTTGCCGCTGGGCATTGCAGCAAAACTGATACTCGAAGAAAAAATAAAATTGAAAGGACTGCACATACCAACACATAGAGAAATTTATGGCCCGGTGCTTGAAGAGTTAAAACAGAATAATATAATTTTTAAGGAATATAGAAATTGATATGCAATATAAAATTGCTTTGGATGATGCGGTTGCTCAATTGCAAAGTGAAAAAACGCTTCCGTTTGTTGAATTGATGAAACACGGAACTATGCGTGTTGAATATTTTGCACCACTTATTAAAGACACGCAACAACCGCACAGCCAGGATGAAATTTATCTCATTGCATCAGGCACCAGCCGCTTTTTCATAAACGGAACTGATTGTAATTGCAAAACCGGCGACCTGCTGTTTGTTCCTGCAGGCATAGAACATCACTTCGAAGATTTCAGTGCAGATTTTGCAACATGGGTAATATTCTATGGCACAGAAGGTGGAGAAAAATTATAGTTAAAAGCAAACTTTACTTTACATCTACCAGAAAACTTCCAAGGTCAACTACATCACCCTCTCCCATTCTGAATTGCTGTAAGTCTTCAATACTTAGTTCTTCCAACACTTTGGTAGTATAAACCGGCTGACCATTTTTCATAATCATAAAATAAAAATCTGGTCTTGCTTCATTAAATGCCGCATCGTTAACGAATGCATCATGAGCAAATGCAATGCGAATATGGCCACTCGCATCTAACCTGCTTTCGCCTAAAAAATCATCATCTGCAATATCACGGTCGTATAACCTAACGGTGTAGTCTTCGCCATATAAAGGAGCATCATCTCCCTTTTCAATAAAACGGGCGGTCACTACCAAGTCGGGTTCTCTATTAAGTGTAAAATCGCTCATAGTATAAACTTTGTTTGGGTAAACAATGTGGTGAATACAGTATTTTTACACGGTTACTTAATTCCATGCCGCATGAAAGCGCCATATTATAAATATACTTTCTTTTTACAATTACTTCTTTGCTTTTTTCTGCTTTCGGTTAACAGTAACTGCAATAGAAAACAGGCATTGACTGCTTCCTCAAATAAAGAAAAAACAACAACTAATAACCCACAGGTAATTTACTTTATAATTGAATCAGTCATCGATTCGGTTACAGGTAATCCGACAATGAAAATTATTCAACAGCGATTAACAAATGGGAATATTGACAACTGGAATGAGATTGAATTAAAACCCGGTAATTGGCAAATTTCACTGTTAAATGAAAAGGGCAAACGAATAGATTCCATCACCCTCAACGATCCACATATTCAGGATGTTGAGCTGCCAAACGATAGGAATGAATTTGAAACAAGAAAAATTCAGTTGGTGCAAACGGAAATCCCTGTGCGATTTAATTATTCCTCATCAATAAGAGAAATTGAAGTGGTTGAACTATTGGATGATAAAAAGTCGAAACTGTTATTTCGAACCCGGCTAATTTTCTAAAAGTAACTATACAAAAAAGCACAATGCTTTTCATTGTGCTTATACTATCATAATCAAGTTTAATTTAGTTGCTTAAGAATTAATCATCCAGCTTCAATACCGCTAAGAATGCTTCCTGCGGTACTTCAACGTTACCGATCTGGCGCATGCGTTTTTTACCTTCTTTCTGCTTTTCAAGAAGCTTACGTTTACGGCTGATATCACCACCATAACATTTTGCAGTAACATCTTTACGCATGGCACTTATGGTTTCACGGGCAACAACCTTTGCACCAATAGCCGCCTGTATAGCGATCTGGAACTGCTGACGGGGAACTAACTCCTTCAGCTTTTCGCAAAGCTTACGGCCAAAATCCTGTGCACGGCTGCGGTGGATCAGTGCACTTAATGCATCCACTTTATCACCATTCAACAGCACATCCATTTTAATGATATCAGCATCACGGTAACCAATCGGATGATAATCGAATGATGCATAACCACGGGTTTGTGATTTCAGTTTATCATAAAAATCAAACACGATCTCTGTCAACGGCATTTCAAAAATCAACTCAACACGGGTTGGTGTTAAATAACTTTGGTTGATGAGGATACCACGCTTGCCCAAACAAAGCGTCATGATATTACCAATATAATCGGGCTTGGTGATGATCTGTGCTTTAATGAAAGGCTCTTCAATCCTGTCCATTGCCGTTGGTTCAGGCATTTGAGTAGGATTGTTCACCTGTATCTTTTCACCACGAGTAGTGTAGGCAATAAAACTCACGTTGGGTACAGTAGTAATTACTGTTTGGTTGTACTCTCTTTCCAAACGCTCCTGGATAATTTCCATGTGCAGCAAACCGAGAAAGCCGCAACGGAAACCAAAGCCAAGCGCTTGGGATGTTTCCAGTTCAAAGGTGAGTGAAGCATCGTTCAACTGCAGTTTATCCATGCAATCACGTAGCTCTTCAAAGTCTTCAGTAACTACAGGGAATATACCGGCAAATACCATCGGCTTCACTTCCTGGAAACCTTTAATTGGCTCTTGTGTGGGGTTCGATGCCAGTGTAATAGTATCCCCCACTTTCACCTCTTTTGCATTTTTTACGCCGGTAATGATATAACCTACGTCACCACAAGTCACTTCTTTTTTCTCCGTCATCTTCAGTTTCAAAATGCCGATCTCGGTGGCTTCATATTCCTGGTCGGTACTAACAAACTTCACCTTATCTCCTTTGCGGATCTTTCCGTTGAGGATTCTGTAATACACGATCACACCACGAAAACTGTTGAACACACTATCAAAGATGAGCGCCTGCAATGGTTCATCGGGCTTACCTACAGGAGCAGGAATACGGGTTACAATGGCTTCTAATATCTCTTCAATGCCAATGCCTGCACGGCCACTGGCTAATAATATCTCTTCTGGTTTACAACCGATCAATTCAACGATCTGGTCTTTCACTTCCTCGATCATCGCACCATCCATATCAATTTTGTTGATTACGGGAATGATCTCGAGGTCGTTGTCAATAGCGAGGTAAAGATTTGAAATTGTTTGCGCCTGGATACCTTGTGCCGCATCAACCAGTAACAAAGCACCTTCACAGGCTGCAAGAGCACGACTCACTTCATAGCTAAAATCCACATGACCGGGAGTATCGATGAGGTTCAGGATGTATTCCTGGCCATCTTTGTGTTTATAGTTGATCTGGATCGCATGACTTTTAATCGTGATGCCTTTTTCACGCTCAAGATCCATGTCGTCCAACACCTGGTCCATCATATCACGGTCGCTGATGGTGCCGGTACTTTGTAATAAACGATCTGCCAAGGTACTTTTTCCGTGGTCGATATGCGCAATGATGCAAAAATTTCTGATATTCTTCATTAATTCTCCTTCAATTTCAAGGCGGCAAAGATAGGTGAATTAGGCGTGCGGAAAGCGATGCATCAGAGGTGGGGATAAAGACAAGAAAGCCGATTTGGTAGCGGGTTGTTGAGCATTGTGGAGCAGCAGTTGCGTCGCACTCTTGTACTATTGTACGGCAAGTCACCTTCCTGCCTTCAGTGGCTCAGGGATAAATCTGCATTATCTTTTTTTTAGAACTAAAGATTCAAGCAATCCTCTTAACATTACATGAATGAAACTTCAATTCAGCTTCAAATATTTCATTGGCTTCGTTGTTCTTCTAGTCACAGAAATTATCATCGCCCTTTATTTAAACGATCCCATCATCCGGCCCTATATAGGAGACCTTTTGGTGGTAATTCTAATTTACTGTTTTATCAAGTCTTTCTTTGCAGCTTCTATCATAAAAACGGCAATTGCTGTTTTACTCATTGCTTTTGCAGTTGAAGCTTCGCAATATTTCAACCTTGTGCAGAAACTGGGCTTGCAGGATTCAAAAGTTGCCCGCCTCATCCTCGGCTCCTCTTTTGAATGGAAAGATATACTTGCCTATACCGGTGGCATTGCGTTGATACTAGCTGCAGAATGGATAAAAAAAGGTAATGCAACTTTTAACTGAATCGCCGAAAATTTCTATCTTCCTTAAAACTTGCCATTCATGAACCCAACCCAACCACAGGATGTATTTCTGCACATCTCCACGTTAAAGCAACAGGGCTTCAACAGTGAAGAAATTCTTAAACGATTACTTGAAAAAGGGTTGGCTGGCGATGCAGCACAACAATATTTTAACGAATGGAAAAAGAACCGGCTTGAAAAAAAACGCAATGCGGCGTTTATTTACTGTGGCATTGGTGTGTTCCTGTTAACAACCGGTTTCTTATTTGCCGTACTTCAATTTACCAATAACAACGATTTCAACTTTGCTTTATACGGTCTTACCATTATTGGAATCATTTTGGTTTTTAAAGGCCTGATCGATCTTATGAGTTAAATACCCCCCACTGCAGACTTTATGTAGCGATTGCTCCTTATCTTCCGGCCTTTCAAAAAAATCACATCAGCATGAGAAGCGTTTTATTAACTACCGCCCTGTTTCTGTTCGCATTTGCACAGGCACAAAAGATGTCCATTGTTACAAAAGATGATCAGTTAAAGACACTGGCTTCAACTTCTATTCAGTCGAACTACGAGCAATACAAAACCATGGCTTTGCAGATTTGGGATTACGCCGAAGTGGGTTATAAAGAAGTGAAGAGTAGCGCACTATTGCAACAAACCTTAAAAGAAAATGGCTTTAATGTAGAAGCCGGTGTTGCAGGCATACCAACTGCATTTGTTGCCACATACGGCAGCGGTTCACCTGTTATCGCTATTCTTGCTGAGTTTGATGCGTTACCAGGATTATCACAAACAAACGCACCTGAAAAAATAAGCGCAGGCAAAGATGCAGGTCATGCATGCGGACATCATTTGTTTGGAGTCGCATCAGTGGCATCAGGTATCGCCATTAAAAAACTAATTGAAGAAAAAAAGTTCACCGGCACTATTAAAGTATTTGGTTGCCCTGCAGAAGAAGGCGGCAGTGGTAAAGTGTATTTGGTGAGAGCGGGATTATTTAAAGATGTTGATGTGGCTATTCACTGGCATCCCGGTAATGATAATAGTGTAACCATGACAAGTGCTTTGGCAAATATGAGTGCTAAATTTCGTTTCCGTGGAATTTCTGCGCATGCAGCAGCATCACCTGAACGGGGTCGCTCTGCATTGGATGGTGTTGAAGCAATGAACAATATGGTAAACATGATGCGTGAACATATTCCACAGGAAACACGCATTCATTATGTAATTACAAACGGAGGGAAAGCACCAAACGTTATTCCTGATTATGCAGAAGTGTATTACTATGTACGTCACCCAAAACGTGACCAGGTGCAAAGCATTTTCAATCGTGTTGTAAATGCGGCGAACGGTGCAGGACTTGGCACAGAAACAAAAATGGAATTTGAAATGATAGGCGGCACGCACGATCTGTTATTGAACAGAACCCTTGCCGAAGTAATGCAAAAGAATTTATACAAAACAGGCGGTGTGCAATACACATCTGCTGAAGTTGAATTTGCTAATAAAATTCAAACAACATTTGGTTTCCCTGCTCCTCCTGTTGCCAATGCCAGCGTTGTAAAACCATTGAAAATAGAAATGGATGCTGGAGGTGGCAGCACTGATGTGGGCGATGTGAGCTATGCTGTACCAACTGTTGGTTTACGCTCTGCAACATGGGTGCCTGGAACAGCTGCACACAGCTGGCAGGCAGTTGCATGTGGTGGCACAGAGATTGGCACAAAAGGAATGATGGTATCGGCCAAGACAATGGCGATGACTGCAATTGATTTATTTCTTCACCCGGAATTGATTGAAAAAGCTAAAGTAGAATTTAAACAACAGCTTGGTACTTATCAATACAAAGCATTATTGGGTGATCGTAAGCCTGCGCTGAATTACAGGGACTAACCAAACTATGCCATACCTGTTTTACTTTCTGATTGAATAAAACACGTATATAGGAATGGCATACTTATCTACATCTCATTCTCGACATTCATTTATCTTGCGGCCTTTTAGTTAATTGTCGTTCATGTTTACATTCACTGATTCAAGTCTTGAGGCACTTTCCGTACATTATATCGAAAAGGAAGGTCAAACGGTTTTAACAGAAGAAGGTTTTTCATTGGCAGATGCTGACCTGCGTGACCTGCTGAGCAAATTCTTTTTATCTGCTTTTAAAGATGAACAGCAATACCAGTTTGCACATGAAACGGATTTGAAGTACAACGAAATGTATGCCTACTGCAAAGCCATATTTCAAAAGCCGAATAATTTACATGAACAATCTATAGCCATTGCAAAACATCTTGCAGCTGCCAGCTCACATCCGGGAATAAAACCGGGCGAATTATTTACAGCTTATTTTAAAAATCTGCAGTTCGATAATAATATTGTTGACGGAATCATTCTCATTAAAGCAGAAAACAAAAAAGATTTTCTCCTTGTTGACCTTATGCGGGATCAACTTGAAATACGATCGCAGCAAGGACTAGATCCTAATAAAGCCGATAAAGCCTGTGTAATACTTAATACAGAATTACAAGATGGTTATCGTTTGTTCCTGACCGATCATACCAACAAAGGCAACGAAGCAATTTACTGGAAAGAAAATTTTTTGAACGTAAAAGAATGTGCTGACAGTTTTGCATTCACTAAAAACTTTTTATCCGTTGCAAAAGAATTTATAGTGAACAATATGCCAGCTTCCTTTGAAACTTCTAAGGCCGACCAGGCGGGATTGCTCAACAAATCGGTTGCCTACTTTAAAGAGAACGAAAATTTTAATATCAATAATTTCCAGGAAGCAGTATTTCAGGAACCGGAACTAATCGAATCTTTTCAGCAGTTCGGATCAAGTTACCTGCACGAACATAATATTGAAATTGCTGACTCTTTTACCATCTCCGCTTCTGCGGTAAAAAAACAGGCAAGGGTATTTAAAAGTGTAATAAAGCTTGATCGTAATTTTCATATTTACATTCATGGCAACAGGGAGTTGATTGAGCAAGGCTATGATGAGATAACAGGAAAAAGATTTTATAAAATTTACTTCGACGAGGAAATGTAAATTTACAGGTCGTAAAATTCTTTGTATGATTTCAAAAGCCACTTTAGAAGATATTCCACAAATTGTTGCTTTACTCAACAGTGCTTACCGTGGTGAAAGTTCGAAACAAGGTTGGACGACAGAAGCCGATCTTATTGCTGGCGACCAACGAACAGATATGGCCTCTGTTAACAAAGTGATGAACGAACCCGGCAGCGTTATCCTGAAATATACCGATGAAAAAAATAAGATCATTGGAACTGTAAACCTGCAGGAACATGACCGTGGTTTATATCTTGGAATGTTTGCTGTTTCACCAGCATTGCAAGGCGGCGGCATCGGTAAACAACTATTAAAAGCTGCTGATGGGTATGCAAAAGAAGTTGGTGTTGCAACTATTTATATGTCGGTAGTATCAGTTCGCAAAGAATTAATCGATTGGTACAAGCGGCACGGTTATTCCGAAACAGGTGAGCGTAAAGCCTTTGAACAGGATGAGGTTACAGGTAAGCACCTGCAAAAGCTCGAATTCATAATTTTGGAAAAAAATATTTAGGAGATTCACCTATTTTCGTAAAAACTTACAACTTATGGATCTACATCAACAATTTGAACAGGCAGTGGCCGACAGTAAAGAACTCAGCGAAAAACCAAGCAACGACACACTGCTGCAACTTTATTCACTGTACAAGCAAGCCAGCGAAGGTGATGTAAATGTTGACGCTCCTACCAATCCCTTTGATTTTGTTGCCAAAGCCAAATACGAAGCATGGGAAGCAATAAAAGGCAAGAGCAAAGAAACGGCTATGCATGAATATGTTGAACTTGTTGCAAAATTGAAATCCTGATTTATTTTTTAGCGAGCATTTCCTGGTACCAATCCTGCAATTGTTTACCGATAGTATTTTGATTAAAATGATTAGCTGCCGATGCAGCTATTTCTTTTTTATTATAGTTTGTTTTTTGTTGAAGAAAATCATGCATGGCATTTGTTAAGGCATTTATATCGCCCGGGGCTATTAATACTCCGTTTGTTGAATTGACCAATTCTGAAATACCGCCCACATTGGATGAAATAACGGGAAGTCCACAACATAAAGCTTCGTTGATAACACAAGGCAGATTTTCATAATGACTAAAATGAACAAGCGCATCGGCCGAACGAACACATGCAGCAACTTCGTTGTAGGATAACGCCCCTCTCCAGCTGACATTCTCAGCAACACCAATTCGCACAGCCAACTCTACATTTTCCTTTAATACAGGACCAACAAACAACATTTCCCAATCAGCTGTTTTCTTTTTTAATAAAGCAAGTGCCTGCAAAATTCCCTGCACATTTTTCAAAGGATGCATCATTGACACGTGAATAAACCGTTTAATCCTATTGGTGATTTCTGACGGATAAAAAACATTTGTATCAACAACGTTGCGTATTAGTTTGGTTTGTTTGATCGTGAACAACGAATTCAGACGCTGAAGTAACCAATTAGAAACAGAGCTTACCGCCAATGCTTCTTCAAATGTTCTTTTTGTAACAAAGCGGAAATAGCTGCTACGGCTGAAATAGTTTTCCGGTATATGTTGAAAGTAGGCGGAACTGTGCTCAGTAACGACAAATGGAATTTCGTATTCCTTTCCAATTCTTATAGCAATTCCTCCAGCTTTTACGGGAACATGAACATGAATAAGGTCGGGTTTGCCATTATTATCTAAATAATCTTTGATCAGTTTTTTATAAAAAGTTTGATACTGATTATTAAATAGGATTTTTTGCCAAAATGCAATAGTTGTTTTTGGCAAGGGCATGAAATAAACGGATGAATGTAATTGATCTTTTCTATTTTCTTCTTTTCTCAGAGTAAGTTCACCTTTAAGGAAATTGACATTCTGCACTACATGTATCACATCAACTTTTGTGTGCAATGATAAAGCCTTTGCCTGCCGTTCAATAAAATCACCATCAAAAGGATCAGTAGAATGCGGATACCAGCTGCAAAGCCATAATACTTTCATGAAGCTTCCGATTTACGTGAAGATATTTTTTCTGTCAACAGTTTATAAAAAAGCTGCCGGTCTTTTTTCCGAAAGAATAAAAAATCAGCGAAGCTGCTATTATATTCTTTACGATGCATCAGCAAAATAAAACTCATGTAACAGATATAACCAACACTGCTCACCACTGCAGCTCCCCTGATTCCAAAATAAGGGATCACCAGCATATCACCTCCTACGATAATGACCAATGCAAGGAGATTCCCTTTGAAATTTACGCTTAGTACTTTTTTACCGCTGTAGTAAGCTGCGAGCAAATGAATAACCGAATAAGAAAGGATTGCAGGCACCAGTAAAACAAACGGCCAGTACATATTATTAAATGTTTCGCCAAACACAAACGGGAACAACCAGTAACCACACAGAACCAAACCTGCGCAGGCAATACAGTAAAATAAGATCAGTCCACGTGACATTAATTGCATTTTTTCATTCATCTCCTCCCTCCTTCCCGATGCTGTCATCGGGAAAACAACCGCAGCAAGAATTGACGGAACAATAAAAAATAATTGGGCCAGTTTACATGCCTGTATATAATTGCCCAGGTCGGCATCGTTTGCAACAAATTTATTCACAAACCAATAATCAATCCTGTACATTAAAAAAGTCATTGAGTTTGTAACCACGGCAATGAATGCAAAAGATGTGAATGGCTTTACAAGCTCAGCAGGAATTCGTTTCAGATCACCCACTTTAAAATAACGAACAAGAAAAGCAATCATCAACAACAAACCCTGTGCAAAAAAACCAAGAAAATAAAGCTGCACATACTTTTCATTGCTGATCAAACTACTCATCCATTCATTATTCGGTACAAAAACAATCAGAAATAAGTTAACTGCCACCAATAACAGGTTAGGCAATACAAAATCCATTTTTGCGTAAAACAAAGAAATAAAAAAACTGATGAGTAAATTTCCAGTTAAAAAAGCCACAGCAGACAGATGGAAACCTTCCAATTGCAACAACCCTTCTTTTGGGACTTCCAGGGTACGTATAATGAACCAACCAGGCAACATGATAAGTACAGTCCATAAAATGGAAATAGAAGCCAGCTGTGTTTCATTTAATTTTTGTTGCGAAAGGTAGTAGCCCATCGGTGCTTCCAAACAAAGGCTGATGATGATGAGCGTAAAAGCAAGAAGGTTTATAATGTAGTAGATCTGACCGCTGCCATCCGATTGAAAGTGTCTTGCCACCAGGACATTGAGTAACATCACCGAAAGAAAGTAAAACCCACGCCATAAAATACTCTTGGAAAGTGCAGTAGCAAGTTTCATATTCAGGATAGTCAGTTTCAAATATATAGCGAATAGGTTGTACAAAAAACAATATTTGCCCTTTAACAACTGCGGCAAATCTGCGATGCATTCATTTCTGTAGTTTTACTGATATTTGACTCATGGTATCATCCCGAAGCCGCCATAATCGTAAGGCAACAGAAAATAAAGAAACCGGGCTTAGCGTAAACAGCAAGCAAAGCGGGGGTCGCTTTTTTCAAAAAGATGGCCGACCCAATGTTCGTTTCCGTGGTATCTCTCTCCTGCAGCGTTTCAGTGTTTTTCAATACATGCTTAAAATCCCATCGTGGAAATTTATCTTATTCATCGCAATCGCTTATACAGTGGTGAATCTATTTTTTGCATGCGTTTATTTTTTTGTAGGTGTGCATCACTTGGGTGGTATGGAAGAAATAACTGTGCTTGGTAAGTTTTGGGAAGCTTTTTTCTTTAGTACGCAAACACTTTCAACAGTTGGCTACGGACACGTATTCCCCGATTCACTTACATCAAACACTATTGCGGCAATAGAATCGTTCATGGGAATTTTAATGCTTGCCTTAGCAACGGGCTTGATCTATGGTCGGTTTTCGCAACCAAAAGCATATATTAAATACAGTAGCATTGCTTTGTTCTCTCCCTTTAAAGATGGCTATGCATTAATGTTTCGCTTTGCTCCATTTAAACAACATTTCTTAACAGATGTTGAAGTAAAAGTTACCTGCGTTATGCGATATACAGAAAATGACAACGAACGCAGGAATACTTTTTACAATCTTAACCTCGAATTGTCAAGAGCAAACTCATTAGCCAGCAACTGGACGATTGTGCATGTAATAAATGAGAACAGCCCGCTTTACCAACTTACAAGAAAAGAAATTGAAGAAGCTGAAACGGAGATACTTGCCTTTGTAAAAGGCTATGATGAAGAATATGCGAACACAGTGGTAAGCAGAAGTTCATACGTTGCCAGCGAATTTATTTACGGAGCGAAATTTAATATGATGTACGAGGCCAGCGAAGATAAAAGCACAACTTTGCTGCATATGGATAAGATAGATAGTTATCACGAAGAAAAATTACCTGTAAGCATTTAAGATGAAGACAGAAATAGGTGCAGACATATCAACAGCAGCTGACTATCTTTCAAATGGCGAATTGGTTGCAATACCTACTGAAACAGTGTACGGGCTTGCAGCAAACGCTTTACATGAAGATGCGGTATTAAAAATTTACGCAGCAAAGAACCGACCGCAGTTTAATCCGTTGATCATGCACGTGGCATCATTTGAACAGGCAAAGGAATATATTAAAGATATCCCTGCAGAAGCGGAACAATTAGCTACCGCTTTTTGGCCTGGCCCACTAACCATTTTGTTCAACAAAAAAGAAAACGTTCCTGATCTTGTAACAGCAGGTAGTAAAAGAGTGGCTATTCGTGTGCCTAATCATGCATTGACATTGAAACTACTTTCTCAACTCACATTCCCGGTTGCAGCACCTAGTGCAAACCCTTCAGGTTATGTAAGTCCAACAACTTCGGTACATGTGCTCGAAGGTTTGGATGGAAAAATTCCCTATATACTTGATGGTGGCGCATGCGGTGTGGGAGTTGAATCGACAATTGTTGGATGGAATGAAGAAGATGAATTAGAATTATATCGTTTAGGTGGTATTGCTGTCGAACAGATTGAACATATCATCGGCAAGAAAATCAGGCATCATAAAAAGATTACTGATAATCCAACAGCGCCCGGACAATTAAAAAGTCATTATGCAACGCACACAGCTTTGTATTTAGGAAATACAGTTGAACTGCAACAACAATTTGCAGGCAAAAAAATTATTCTTATCAATTTTAAAGAATATTCCCCGACTGTTAAAAAGGAACATCAGTTTGTTTTATCAACCGATGGCAATGCCAATGAAGCAGCAAAAAATCTTTTTCGTGTGTTACGTGAAGCCGATAATCTTGATGCAGATGTAATACTAGCCGAATTATTGCCTGATGAGGGTTTGGGAAAAGCAGTGAACGATCGGTTAGAAAGAGCACAGCATAGCATGAAAAGTTGATTTAATGCAAACTTGTTCCGTCAAACCAAGGCGTCAGGCGAAACGAATTAATATAAAACTTAGAACTTATTCACTCTTCACTTTCTCATCGGCGATCAAACTATCTTCATCCCAACCAAAATCTTTTACCAAGTGGAGTTGCTTGGTATCGGCTTTGATGATCTCTTCTAACTCTTCAATATATTCTCTTGCCTGGTTGATGTATTCCTTTTCATTATCTCGCAATTTTGAAAGATCTTTTAGCTTCTGTTCATCATAACGAAAAAATGTTCGTGCTGCGCGTTGGGCCGTATAAGAACGATGCCCTAATAATTTCATCGCATCGACTCCCATGCGCAACGACGTATCAATCGTTTCACGATAAATGTGCAGGATACCTGCATTCATCTGGTCGTATGTATCTTCCCTCGTACTGCTGCGCACCAGCATTTGCAAATCGGGAAAATGTTTTTTGATTGTATCAATCATTTGTAATCGTTTCTCCGCATCATCTACAGCAATAATGATCATCTTGGCTTCTGCTGCACCTGCTGCCAATAAAATATCATAACGACTTGCATCGCCATAATAAACTTTAAAGCCCATCTTGCGCAAAAACTCAACACGATTACTGTCGATATCCAATACCGTTGTATTTACACCATGTGCACGTAAAAAACGCCCGATCGTATTTCCAAAATGACCAAAGCCTGCAATGATCACCGGATTTTTTTCACTTACTGTATCAGCTTGCTTTTCTGATTCATTTAGCGCCAAACGCTTATCAATAAACGGAAGCACAATTTTTTCATTCAGGAAAAAAGCAATGGGTGTAAGTGCCATGCTGATAGCTGTCACCGCCATTAATATCTCTACATATTGGCGTTCAACAATACCTTCCGACAATGAAAAACTAAGCAGCACAAATGCAAACTCTCCTACTTGCGATAAAGAAGAAGAAAAAATAATATTCTGATCAACACGGAGTTTAAAAATTTTACCCAGTACTAACAGCACAACTGCTTTTACAAACATCAATGCCAATACCAGCCCTAAGATCAACACGGGCTGATTCATGATCAATTCAAAATTGATAGATGCACCAACAGCAATAAAAAACAAACCAAGCAACAATCCTTTAAATGGTTCGATATCGCTTTCAAGCTCATGTTTGTATTCACTGTTTGCAAGCACTACGCCGCTAAGAAATGTGCCCAATGCCGGGCTCAATCCCACTGTTGACATAAGCACAGCAATTCCGACAACCAACAGCAATGCTGTGGCTGTAAACATTTCACGCAACTGCGTGGAAGCTACCAAACGAAAAATTGGCGGAATAATATAACGTCCGGCAATGATAATTGATATGACAGCACCGGAAACAATTAAAGCACGCATCCAGCCGCTATGACTTTCGATCCAGGCTTCGGCATCATGTGTTGATACTTCGTTGTTGGTGAGTCCCGCAATTGCAAGCAGCGGAAATAACGCTAGCATTGGAATTACTGCAATATCCTGGAAAAGCAAAACAGCAAAGGCGCTTCGCCCGGCTGTTGTTCGATCGATTCCTTTTTCAGCCAGAGTTTGCAAAACCAACGCTGTTGAACTTAATGCCAATGCCATACCTATAGCCAGGCATGATTGCCACGGCAATTCAAGAAATAAAGCAATGCCAGAAATAATAATGGAAGTAATAAGTACCTGCAAGCCACCTAACCCCAGTATTGCTTTCCGCAATTTCCAAAGCAATGCTGGCTCCAGTTCCAGTCCAATGAGAAATAACATCATTACTACTCCGAACTCAGCAGAGTGCATTAGGTCCTGCCCTTCCGTTCCGATAAATTGTAATACTGTTGGACCAATTAAAATACCCGCAAGTAAATAGCCAAGTACAGAGCCAAGGCCTAAACGCTTTGCAAGAGGCACCATAATAACAGCGGCGGCCAAATAAACCATAGCCTGGAAAAGAAATGAATTATTGTCCATGGCTTATGATTGAATTGCGTTAGGAATAGGAACAAGATCGTTCATATAAATACAGCTTTCAATTTCCGGCTTGCTGATTCGGTCTTGCGTGAGAGCAATCAACATTTGTTCATATTGCAACGCATGCAAATCCATATCGGTTTCGGGTAAACGATGCGTGCCATGTATTACAAACGGCGGAAGATAATCAACATCGCACAAATAAGCAGTTTGTTGAAACGGCAACATATAATCTGCAAGTGAATATTTATTTCTTCCTTCAGAACTGTATGAATTTTTAGAACCGCCGGCAGAGATCGCATGCATAAATTTTTTGCCGGCAAGTGCCCTTCCACCTGTACCATAAGCCCACCCATGTTCAAGCACAAGATCCTGCCATTGTTTAATAATTGCCGGCGAACTGTACCAATAAAACGGATGTTGAAAGATCACTACATCATGCTGCAACAGTAAACGTTGTTCATAAGGCACATCGATATCAAAATCGGGATAACGCTCATACAGATCATGAAAACGTATATCAGGCGATCTTGGAATGTGTTCCACAAGCCTTTTGTGCACTCTTGATTTTTCCATTGCAGGATGTGCAAAGAGAATTAGAACTTTTGCCATAGCAACGGTGTTTTAAAAATGATCAAACCATTATTCCCAGAATTTTACCGGGTAATCAGAACAAGCTTTGCTTTCAAGATCATGCAAATTTTTGCCAAGGTCGTTTAGCTGCTCCGGTTGAATATTGTCCTGAATAAACGGGAACAGGTCACGTTCTTCAAAACGTATGTGCTTCTCAAGAAGGGTATGAAATTCGGTAATCAGCGCTGCATCTGCATCGCCGCTACGTATTGCATCAACAACACGACGAATCTGGTGATGCTCATTCTTCATCTGCTCGTATTTCTCCATCAAAGAAGGTATCTGCAATACATGCGGATGCAGATACACCTCTTCTTTAATAAAATGATTTCTTAGTTCACCATTCCAAACAGATACAATAAAGTCGTTCATCACCGCTGGATCGGCTTGTTTATCTACTCCCTTCTTCAGAAGTAATGCAGCCATTAACCCGTTGTGATGTTGATGCGAAAGTGGTTGCAACTGTTCATCACGCTTCATACCATTTTATTTTAATGACTGAATGATCTGAACAAATTCATCGGCTTTTAAAGAGGCCCCGCCAACAAGGCCGCCATCAACATCGGGCTGACCGAAAATTTCTTTTGCATTCGATCCTTTTACACTGCCGCCATATAAAATGGAAATCTCATTGGCAACTTCTGTTCCGTATTGTGCGGCTAAAACGCTACGCAAGTGAGCATGCATTTCCTGTGCCTGTTCAGATGTTGCTGTTTTACCTGTACCAATGGCCCAGATTGGTTCATATGCAATGATGATTTTCTTTAACTCATCGGCGCTTAAATGAAACAAACTTTCTTTCAGTTGATTACCTACATAATCGTTTTGTGTACCTGCTTCACGAATATCCAACGCTTCACCACAACAAAAAATTGGAGTAATGCCTGCTGCCAAAGCGGTGTTCACTTTTTCTGCCAGCATCTGATTGCTTTCGTTGAAATACTCACGACGTTCACTATGTCCCAATACCACATAACCCACATTGATCGACTTTAACATGTCAACAGAAGTTTCACCTGTATAGGCACCTGATGTTTTTGTATAAGCATTTTGTGCAGCCACTCCTGTATTGATCTTGTCTTTCAACTTATCAACCACCATTGTCAGGTAAGGAAACGGAACTGCAAATACTGCACGTTGGTCTTTTCCTAATTCAAATGGGGTGTGAATGATACCATTAATTAATTCTTCGGCCTGTTGATAAGTTAAATTCATTTTCCAGTTTGCTGCTGCTACTTGCTGTCTCATAATCTAGTTGTTTTTTATTCGTAGTTTATTTTTGTAGGGCGTAAATATATTCCAGTATCTGCTTATCGTTGTTAGTTAAACTTTGTTGTTTCATCTGCATCCAGTTCTCAATATCCTGCAATGCTTTTTCCAATAAATATTTTTCACCGGTGTGAATATTCCAGATAAAATCAGCAACAAACTTGGGTGATAATCCTGTCGTTAATATGTTACTGCAAATACCGCTTACCATTCCTGTTGTTAGAGAAGCATTGATCGAAACTCTTGAATAATCGCCCAACATCACACCACATTTTGTTCCTGCACTTATCCACTGATGCAATAACGGATTCCAAAGCTTCACTTCGCCTGCAGTATTCTTTACGTTAGAACAAGATGCACCGGCGCCAATATTACACCACGACCCGATAATTGCATCGCCTAAATAACCATCATGTGCTTTATTAGAATAGTCAAAGAAAATGGCATTCTTGATTTCGCCACCAACTGTACACTTTTTCCCTACTGTTGTTGCTCCATATATTTTCGCACCCATTTTTACAACGGCACTCTCTAAAGCAACAAAAGGCCCCCGAATCATACTCCCTTCCATCAGTAATGCATCTTTAGCAATATAAATTGGACCCGCTGAAGCGTTAAGTGTGCAATACTCTACTACCGCACCTTCTTCAATGAAAATATTTTCGGGATTAATAAGTTGATTGGTTGACGAAATAACTGTCGCTATTTTTTTTGAACGTATTAATTCAAAATCTGTTCTTATAAGCCGGTCGTTTGCAAGCACAAGATCATGGGGATAATATAAAAAACGAACCGCTGCATTTAATTTAACTTGCTTGCAATGCTTTATCTGGTCTGTTGATATTGGAAACAATAACCTGTTTTTTGTTCTCACAGCCACAAGATGATTATTCCTGAGTAGACTAGTTTCTGGTTGAAGTGTGTGCACTTCATTCAGCAATTCATTTGAAAAAACAACAGATGCGTTAATGTATAAAAAATCTTCTCCCCGGTTAATTGAAAATGGAAAAGCAGTTGCTAAATAATCTTCTGTAAGAGTAAAAACGTTCTTCTGTAAAACAATGGCCCAACGTTCCTGCGCAGTAAAAATTCCGCAACGAAATGCAGATATCGGTCTCACAAGTGAAAACGGGTAAAATGCTGTCCTTGTTTCTGTATCAAAAAGAATGATCTGCATCTGCCGGTTAAATTGGATAGCTGTAAAAATACAGCAATCATCTTTACCACCCTTGTATAAACGAAAACTGCTCCAAAGTGGAGCAGTTTTCATTCTTAATTATCAGTAGCGAAAAATTATTGAGGCATCAGTACCTGGTCTATTTTGAAAAAATTTCCATTCACTGCAATGCGATCAACCAACGGATTAGTTGGTGAAGTAGCTGCTGCTGTAGCAGCAGTTGCATTTGCAGCCCCTTTAACAGAAAGTCCAACGCCAAGATTTGTAACCAGCGTTGATGAAATGGTCAGTCCAGGGTGAGCCGGAATAGCTGCATTTAATAACGTTGGATAATTAGCTGCCGTTGCACCAAAGTTTACAGAAAATGCTCTTACACCTAAAAGGTGATACACTACAATTCCACGCACTACTTGAGCAGTGAGCACGGGGTATAATGCCGGATTAGAAAAAACAGTTGGCGATGATGCTAATACTGCTGCCTGAGCTGCAGCGGTAGCGGGCGGAACACCCATGTTAATTAATCCAAGCGTTATTGCACCTGTTAGAGTGGCCTGGAAAGCTGCGTTTGTTGGTGCAAATACAGTAAGGTTAGCAAACGGTTGCGCCAGTGCATACTGCAGGCTTGGAGACGCAGTGGTAACTAACCCCGAATCTGCACGTACAATAGCTGCCACGAGGTATGCGAAATCAGGGTCACGGCTAATGGTATCAAGCAATACTCTAGAAGGCGGTGCAATAACGGCAGCTGCACGATGAACAACACCGTTAGAGCCGGTTATTACATCCGTTGCTGCCAAAGGAATATTGTTTGCCCATGCAACTGAGCCACGTTTCGAAGGAAAAATGGACATACGCAGCGGAATACTTGTTGTGGGAATGGTTGAAACAAATGGTACCGCAGTAATATTCAGTTTCGTTTTTTTCTCAACGTTTGGAAATGTAGTTGGTATTTGCGCAGCCGTAATGCGTTCGTTGGGAATAATATGATAACTAATAACAGCACTCAGTTGAGCTAAAGGAATAGCACTAACTGTTGTAGAGGTAATGCCGGCCGCAGCTAAAGCTGTGTTATCGGGCGCAAACACGGTAAAATTTGCATTCGCTACATCTAAGTCTGCAACAAGTCCGGTGCGAACAAGTGCCGTATTAAAAACCGAATAACTTGAATTAGCAGCAATTTTCTTTGCTAATGTATTTGCTACATCGCCCTCGGTATATGCCGTGTACGGCACCGGTTCATATAATTTGTTACATGCACCAAGCACCATAACAACAGAGGCAAGCAGTGCAAAACGTGATATATTGAAATTTTTATTCAACATAGTAATTTCTTTAGTGATTTAATTAAAAGATGTTATAACCAAGGCTTACATAATATAAACCGCCCACCGCAGGATTTCCTGGTGCCTGCACATAATATTCATTGAAAATATTACTGCCTCCTAGTTTGAAAATGAATTTACTGGCTGTTTTCCGGTAAGTGAACTGCACATCCATTGTATGAATGGCAGGAACGTTACCATCAATAAAATCACTTTCGAAATTATAATCACTCATCCATTTGTAAACAAGGCTGAATCCAAAATTCTTTTTAGCTCCAAAACCTGTGTTCGCTAATTTGATGTTTGTTTTATACTTCGGCGTATTAAATCCAGAT
Source organism: Lacibacter sp. (assembly GCF_057361365.1). Taxonomy (NCBI): domain Bacteria; kingdom Pseudomonadati; phylum Bacteroidota; class Chitinophagia; order Chitinophagales; family Chitinophagaceae; genus Lacibacter; species Lacibacter sp. Next base: position 359,515 of record NZ_JBMQSG010000011.1, read on the forward strand.
TCGAAGCCCTGGGGCACATTCGTTAATTCATCACTCGCAAAGTTGACACCTACAATAAAGTTAGCGGGCAAACGATAATCGAGACTGATACCATAACCAAAGCTGTTAACAGTATTGGTAGTGTTTACTGGAATTGAGAATTTTCTGCTACTGGAGGTTTGGTAAACCATTCTTCTTGTAAGGAAGTCCTGGTATTTACCAAAGTATCCATATGCATCTATCAAAAGTTTAGAAGCAATGAGCCCTTTATAACCAAATTCGAAAGAGGTTACCGATTCAGGTTTTAAATCAACAACAGTTACTTTATTTGCAGTTACGATGTCGTTCTCAACAGCATAAACCGGATTACTGTTGAAGTTGTAATAATCCCTGAATTGAGGAACACCACCAATCAGCCAATAATCATTTCCAACAAATAAGTTGATCCATTGCATTTGTGTACTTGGGAAACGATAAGCTGTTTGATAAGAAAAACGCAGATTGTTGTTTGGTGCCAAACGAATTAATGCAGTGGCACGGGGTGTAAAACGTCCTTTAAAATTTTGGTTTTTATCAAAACGTCCACTAACTGTTAAACGAACTTTTTCATTAAACAACTCTTTTGCAAGCTGAGCATATGCACCCATTTCGTTAATACCGATAGGACCAGTGCTATCAGCAAACAATGTTCCTTGCGAGTTCAGTACATAGCGTTTGTAGTTTGCTCCAACCAAAACATCCATAAAGCCATTGGTTAGATGAGAAAAATCATACTGACCTTCTACAGCGTACAAATCTGTTTTGTCGAGGAAACGACCACCACCATATTTGGCACCGGCCGCCGGCTTACCAATTGGCACGCCTTTAATGAAATTAAATTGTTGAGCAAATTGAGTTGTACCTGGAACTGGACGACCCTGATCCGCAAATGCTCTTGCGGCGATGTGCGCCTGTTGATCATTCATACCATTTGAACGACCGGTAATATAGCCAGCTACATATTCAGGCAACCAAACTTCAGTTGGCTTCCATAACTCGTTAAAATAAGAAACAGTTGCAGTAAGATTATATGAGTTACCAGAATTTTCCTGAGTTGTGTAAGCACGAACCAACCAGTTCTTGTTATTGATCTCAAATTTCGCCTGGCCCATTTTTAAGTCCTGCAAACTATAACGGTCGCTACCTGTATAAACAGTATTACCAGTTCCCCAGAAACCGCTCAAAATAGCTTCTGTATTGTTATTGATCTTATAGTTTAATGACCCACCGAGTTTAAAGTTTACAGTATTAGGATCAATCAATTCTTTTTCAGTATACCCTGTTCTTGAAACAGGCATTGATGCAGGCAGTGTCCCCAGCATTGTACCAACAGGAGGCACATTAGCGATAATACTATTAAGGATAGGACGAATATCACGTGCAACTTCATCACCATACACGTTTACACCATTGTAATCAGGGTTTGTGGTTCTATCGCCACCAATGAATTTACCAGTGCCTTTATTATAATTGCGATAGTCAGCAGCTACCCAATCTTTAGCCTGCACAAACTCGGCTGTAACTTTATAAGCAAAGCGTTCAGAAACTTTTTGTGCCCAGCGTACAGTCCAGTTGCTGTAGCCGGATGGATCTCTGAACTTTCTGTCGGTATGCATAATTCCTTGTTTCACCTGGAACGATAGGCCTTGGTACTTGAAAGGATTTTTGCTGTTGATCAGCAACGTTCCATTCATACCTCCCGGACCATATAGTGCAGATGATGCGCCTGGCAGTAATTCCATATTATCAACATCCAGTTCCGATAAACCAATAACGCCACCTACTGAAAAGTTAAGACCGGGTGCCTGGTTATCCATGCCATCAACAATCTGGTTAAAACGTACGTTACCGCTACCAAGAAAACCTCTTGTGGTAGGAGTTTTAAACGTGAGTGACGATGCAAGTACATCCACTCCTTTAAAATTGGCGATGATATCATAATAGGATGCAGCAGGAGCATTTTGAATAGCAACTGCTCCAACTCTTTCTACGGTTACCGGCGATTCTAAAATGCGTGTTGCCACCCTCGTAGCCGATACAACAATCTCCTGCCCCAACGAAGACGCTGTAGCCAGTGTTACATCAACAGACTGTGATGCAGAACTAACAGCTACTTCCTTCGTTTCAAAACCCACTGAAGAAATAATAAGCGTTACGGGAAGCGAAGGAACAGAGATACTAAACTCACCTCTGTCATTTGTATAAACGCCGGCGGATGTGCCTTTCACTGTTACTGAAACAGCTGGCAACACTTCTCCGTTGCTGGTGCCTTTTACACTACCTTTTATGGTAACAGACTGTGCATAAGAAGAAAGGGAAATAAGGCAGGACGTTAACAGCAGTAATAAAACTGACAGTTTTTTTGGCATAATCAAGTCGTTTTTGGTTAAGTAATTAGCAAAATAGTGATTGTTAGTATTATTGAAAAATTTTCTTTCTAACCAATTAAGAACGATTCTTTTGAATTTTAGTTTAAAACTTGGCAGACATGTTTGCCCGTTTTACTTTAGCGCATGAATTCGTTTCAATTTCCCAATCAAACAAACTACTATAAAGGCAAGGTTAGAGATGTGTACAGTATTGGTGCCGACTGGCTGGTAATGATCGCCAGTAATCGTATCTCCGCTTTCGATGTTATTCTGCCACGTCCTATACCCTATAAAGGACAGGTTTTGAACCAGATTGCTGCTTACATGTTACACGCAACTGAAGATATTTGCCCCAACTGGCTGGTAGATGTGCCAGCTCCTAATGCAAGTATCGGCAAACGTTGTGTTCCTTTTAAAATAGAAATGGTCGTTCGGGGTAATCTTGTTGGCCATGCATGGCGAATTTATTCGTCGGGAAAAAGAGAACTTTGTGGCGCCGCAATGCCCGATGGTTTGAAAGAAAACGATTACTTCCCTACTCCTATCATTACGCCTTCAACAAAAGCTGATGCAGGTCACGATGAAGATATTTCTCCAGCTGAAATCATTAAGCAAGGCATTTGTACCGAAGTAGAATGGCAGCAGTTGAGCAATTATGCATTGCAACTGTTTAACCGTGGAAAAGAAATTGCAGCTAAACAAGGTTTGATTCTTGTTGACACCAAATACGAATTTGGTAAAATAGGTGAAACCATTTACCTGATGGATGAAATACATACTCCTGATTCATCACGTTATTTTTATGCCGATGGTTTTGAAGAACGTCAGCAAACCGGCGAACGTCAAAAGCAATTAAGTAAAGAGTTTGTGCGTGAATGGTTGATCGAAAATAATTTCATGGGCAAGGAAGGACAAACAGTTCCGCAAATGAGCGATGAATGGATCAATACTATCAGCAAACGCTATATTGAATTGTATGAAAAAGTAATTGGTAAACCATTTGTGCCTGAAGAATTAAGTGATGAAGAAACGCAGTCACGTATTATGACCTCACTCGCTGAACTCAAAGCATAGTTTTATTGATATAGACGGGACGAAAGAACAGCCGGGAAAATCTTTATCTTTCAAAAAACTTCCTGCATGAGCCCCGATTCTATTTTTCAATTATGCAGCACCATCGCTTTGCTGGCATGGTTGCTTTTATTGATCACAAGTCCTTTTTGGCCTTCTGTTGACAAATTGCTGATCGGGGTAGTCATCACGCTATTCGCCATTGTATATGCATGGCTCATTTTCCAGGGTTTTACTTTCGGAGATATTGAAAAGTTCAATACACTCGATGGAGTAATGCTACTCTTCACAAACAAAACTGCTGTTGCTGCTGGCTGGGTGCACTACCTGGCGTTTGATCTTATGACGGGCATCTGGATCAAGAAAAATGCACAGAAACACGGCATCAATCATTGGCTGCTCATTCCATGCCTCTTTTTTACATTTATGTTCGGCCCTGTTGGACTGTTACTCTATCTTATCATTCGGTTTGTTTACACTAAACAATACTTCGCCGACAATTATTAAGCTATGATTTACTTTCTCATCGAACTAAAAAAAAGAAACCACCCATTATATTTATTTAGCTGCCTATGTTTTATCGGCGCAATGGTTTGTCTTGTTATGATTTTTGCAAGCAACACCGTTGTGCTGGGCATTAATGCATGGTACAAACCAATGAAATTTTTTCTCTCTACTTTTATTTTCAGTTGTACCATGGGTTGGTTTATGTATTATCTCAAACAACCATTGCACACTTTGTTCTATAGCTGGACGCTCATCATCACTCTTTCATTCGAATTAATCTATATCACCCTTCGTGCTTCACAAGGACAATTATCACATTTCAATATCTCTACTTCGTTCAACGCCCTCATGTTTAATTTAATGGGCCTGGCCATTGTTATCATCACATTGTGGACAGCTTTTGTTGCCTTTCTGTTCTGGAAGCGATCTTTTCCGCAATTGCCTCCTGCTTATGTTTGGGGTATTCGTTTTGGACTTGTGCTGTTCGTCGTGTTTGCTTTTTCAGGCGGAATGATGGCGGCCAGACTGAGTCATAATGTAGGCGCCGCAATGGACACGGTAAAAGTATTGCCGGTAGTAAACTGGAGCAGAGAATCGGGCGACCTGCGCATTGCGCATTTTTTCGGAATGCATGCATTGCAATTATTACCACTGCTTGGATTTTATGTCACACGCAATAAACAACAGGTTATTCTTTTAAGCTTAATTTATGCCGCTGCTGTAACAGCTCTTTTGTTCCAGGCATTGAATGCCTTACCTTTAGTGCCGTTGCAAAAATGACAGAAAATACATTGTTGCAACCTGTTCATTCTAAATTTTCTATCATGCGTAAACTGTTGCTTCCTCTTTGCATGCTGTTAACCACGTCGTCTATAGCTCAACAATATCATTTGGTTGTTGGTACGTTTACCGATGCTGTCAGCGATGGAATTTACACCTACAAATTCAATTCGCAAACGGGTGATGCTGTTCTTGCCAGTTCGGTTAAAACATCCAACCCATCTTATCTTGTAGTTTCACCCGATAACAAATATGTGTACGCAGCCAATCATGACGAACAAGGAATGGTTAGTTCATTTCAATTTAATAAACAGGATGGTTCGCTTAAATTTTTGAACAAGGTTAGTACTGCAGGCGCTCATCCTTGCTACATCAGCATTAACAAAAAAGGAAATATTCTTGTTGCAGGAAATTATGCCGGAGGAAATTTTGCAGTAATGGAAGTACGGCAAGATGGACAGGTGAACCAGCCAAAGCAAATCATTCAATTGAAAGGAAGCAGTGTAAACCGCAGCAGGCAGGAGAAAGCACATGTACATGCAACACTTTTTTCACCCGATTACCGTTTTCTTTTTGTGCCCGACCTGGGCAGCGATAAAGTGATGATCTACAAAGTTACTCCAGGGAGTGGAGCCCTTCAGCCAGCAGAAGATCCCTTTGTTGAGGTGAATGCAGGTGCTGGTCCCCGTCATATTGATTTTCATCCGAAATTAGATTTTGCTTATCTCATTGAAGAACTGACGGGAACCATCAGTGTATTTAAATATAATGATGGCAAAATGACGCTGGTACAAAATACTTCTGCGCATCCTATCAGTTACCAGGGAGCTTATGGTTCTGCCGATATTCATGTATCACCTGACGGAAATTTTCTTTACGCCAGCAATCGTGGTGATGCAAACTCCATTGCTATTTTCAGGATCGATCAGGAAACAGGGATGATACAACCTGTAGGCTTTCAACCGGCCCTTGGTATTCATCCACGCAATTTCAATTTCGATCCTTCAGGAAATTTTTTACTGGTAGCTAATCGTGATTCAGACGAGATCGTAATATTCAAGATAGATAAATCGACTGGTTTATTAGAAGATACCAAGAAGCGTATTAAAGTATCGAAACCTGTTTGTATCAAATGGATCATTACTAAATAGTATAAAAAATGAAAAAGATTTATCCCGAAACAATGCCAACACCAAAAGGTTACTATTCACCTGCTATTGTACACAATGGAACAGTATACGTTAGCGGACAATTAGCGATCAATGAAAATGGTGAGCCGCAAATTGGGAGTATTGAAGATGAAGTGAGACAATGCATGAAAAACATTGAAACAATTCTGAAAGCAAGCGGCAGCAGTTTACATCATATTCTGAAAGTAAATGTGTTTATTGCTGACATCAGCAACTGGCCAAAATTCAACCAGGTGTTTGCCGAGATCATGGGTGAACATAAACCTGCACGAATTGTAGTACCATGCAATCAGCTCAACTATGGTTGCGGAATTGAAATTGATTGTATTGCAGCAACAGCAGAACAATAACAATGAGTATTACCAAAACAGATATTGAACAGGCACACGAGCGAATAAAACCATTTATTCACCAAACGCCGGTATTAACCTGCAAGACAATTAATGAACTGGCAGGTGCAACATTATTTTTTAAATGTGAGAACTTCCAAAAGATCGGAGCATTTAAAATACGGGGCGGCATGAATGCAGCATTAAGTTTACCAAAAGAAAAAATGGCGAATGGAATTGCAACGCATTCATCAGGCAATCATGCACAGGCTATCGCATATGCTGCAAGAGAGTTGAGTACAAAAGCATATATCGTAATGCCCAACAATTCTCCTTCGGTTAAAGTGAATGCGGTAAAAGGCTATGGTGCAGAAGTTACTTTTTGTGAAAACAATCAACAGGCAAGAGAAGAAACATTGCAGGCGATAGTTGACAAAACAGGTGCTGAATTTATTCATCCATACAACGATGAACGTGTAATGACGGGACAGGCAACTTGTGCGAAAGAATTGATTGAAGAAATTCCATCACTTGATATTATTGCAGCACCGGTTGGTGGAGGCGGATTGTTAAGCGGCACTTCGTTAAGTGCTCATTATTTTTCCCCATCAACAAAAGTTTATGCAGCAGAACCTGAAGGTGCGGCCGATGCAATTCTTTCTTTCAAAAGCGGGCAAATAGAAACTGCTCCTTATATTAATACCATTGCTGATGGGTTGTTAACTAAACTCGGCAACAAAACATTCCCCGTTATTCAACAACATGTTTCAGATGTATTTACTGCAAGCGATCAAGAAATTATCGCCGCTCTTCGTTTGGTATACGAACGCATGAAACTTGTTGTTGAACCAAGCAGTGCAGTAACATTAGCAATAGTACTTAGAAACAGAGAATTGTTTGCAGGTAAACGCATTGGAATTATTGTATCCGGCGGCAATGTTGATCTTAAAAAATTTAGTGAGTGGTTTAATTAACCTCCCTCCGCTTTTCAAACCAAAATTATTTCGGCAATGGAGCTCCCACGGCAATATCGCAACGGTGGCCGGGTTGACCATGCGGCGGATTCTTTCCTGCTGCATTAGTTGTAACTGGTGTTGTTGTTGCCGGTGGCAATGTAATTGTTTGTGGTTGTTGTGGCGTTGCCGTTGTGGTTGCTGCTGGTGCACTGTTCAATGGAGCCCCAACCTGTATGTCGCAACGATGACCCGGTTGGCCATGCGCCGGATTTAGACCCGCTGTATTTGTAGTTGAAGTTGTAGCAACAGGTGCTGTCTGTTGTGTTGCAGGTTGTATTGTAGCAGGAGGCGGAGTTGTAGTTGTTTGAGTTTTATTACTGCCTTCTTCAAGACCATTTCCACAAGCAGTTAAAAGCAACAGGAAAACCAAGGCAGGCAACAGTTTATAGCAATTCATACGTTGATATTTTGTACAAGGTAAGAAAAACCGGCAGCAGTTCCTACAATCATTACTTCATTTGAATAGTGCGGCCGCTTTTGGCGCTTTCCCTCGCTGCCTGCAATATTTCAACCACAAGCAAATTGTTTTCAAGCGATGAAAGATCATATGGTTTCAACATGATCTTCTTCCTTATCACAGCGGTAAAAAATGCAAACGGATCATCATAAGGTGTTTCATTTTGTTTGAGTAGATACGTTTCTTCTTTGTATCCATCATAACCATCTGCTTTTCGCCACCTGACTGTTGAACTATTATCGGCGTAGAGTGCGCCTGTTAATCCATACACTTCCATATCCTTTCTGCCAATGGGCCAATTCCATGAAGCCTGGATGATGGCTTGCGCACTATCGTAATTTAAAATGATCGTTGCTTCATCATCAACCAAAGGATTATTTTCTTTTTGCAATTGATGCGTAACGGCTGTTACGGAACTTGGTCGCTTGCCCTGCTGCATCCATGTGACAAGGTTGGCACCGTAACAACCAAAATCGATCAGTGCACCACCCCCGTTTTGCACAGGATCGGTTAACCATTCAAGAAATTCTTTGTTGATTCCGATTTTCTTTGGTCCTCTGTGTCCGTCACGCACAACTACTTTTCGAAGACTTCCCACTGTTCCATTTTGCAAAAGTTCATTTACCTTTTTGTTTGACGGATACCAGGTTGTTTCATAATTCGTAAGCAAATGAATATTGTGCTTTTTTGCAAGAGCTTCCATTTTCTGTGCATGTTCAACGCTTACTGCCAAAGGTTTTTCAACCATTACATGAATGCCCTTTGGTGCCGCAATTTCAACAACTTTTAAATGTTCATAGATAGTTCCAAAAGCAGTAACTGCTTCAGGTTTAGTTGCAGCAATCATTTCTTCCATCGTGTTAAACACAATGCTCATTGAATAACCATGCTGTTTGGCATACCGTTCTGCCAGCTCTTTATTCGCTTCTACAATGCCAACAATTTTTATGTCACCTCTTTCTGCACGGCCCAATATCCAGTGCACGTGTGTATGGGTTAAACCAACAACTCCAATACGCAAAGGTTGTTGAGCATAAACCGAGAAATGCAAACAGATGAACAAAAGGAAAAGATAAATACGTGGCATGGCAAAGGAGTTGAAGAATAAAGTTAGGATTTAACTCTTACGACACTTGAAAGTTTGCCACATCTCATCGAGGCTTTTCCAATTGCCATGTGTAAAAGGCTGGGGCGATAATTCATAAAACAAAAAAGCTTTATTATCTTCAGCACAAACTTTTAAATGAACAATGCAGTTCAGCACAATTGGTTTGCGTTGCATATAATCCCGCATCATTACTTTCCCGGTGTATGTTTCGACGTCGTCTTTAAACGTCGTTGTTTTCTTGAATGAAGTTGCTACGGGCAATGGTTTTTCTTTTGAAGTTTTCGCCGGAACAGAATTGACTTGGATCAAACCCGTGTAATACGCTTTTAAATTATCCGCAATAATTTTTTCATTGGTTTGCGGCTGTGCATCTAAGTACCATAAAAAAGCATAGGTCCAATACTCTTCGCTTTTTGTATTTGCCCAACCTGGCGCAAAGCGAATATCCTCTACTCCCTTATATTTTATTTGCGGAGCAAAACTGATAGGCACAAGAAAACGTTCAATCGTCCATCCTGCTGGTATCATCAAATCATAAGGTGCTTCCCATTTATGTCCATCAAACTCTTTTGATATTTCCTGGCTATAAGAATTGAATGAAATGAGGCAAAGCAATGCAACAATCAGGTTTCTCATTTTCTGTTTTTTATATATGGATCGTTAAATTAAGAACCCCGGGTAACAATAACAACCGAGCCCGCCAGCAAATCATGAATAGCTCTTCGTTTTTCATTCATTAACATGGAGAGCAATTCTATGGCCATCCAACTTAAAAAACTATAGTCGATAAAATTGCGATAGTCCATAATGATAATGTCAATATCGCCGGTTTGGGCTACACGATATAGAAAATAAATAAAACCAAGTACCTGCAGAATTACATACAACGAATCACGAAGGAAAGATTGTTTTAAACTCAGCAACCTTGTTTCGCTCAAGTCGACCACTTTTATTCCTACGATCCACTTACCTACTGTTCTGCCAAACCTGTAATGAAAAAAAATACTGTACAAATAATAAAGCGAAGCATTGAAAACCGTCCACGCAAAAACGATCCACACATTATCTGTTTGATTTAACACCCATAGATCAGCAAACAGCAAGGGAGTAAAAATAATACTGTCGATTATAGCAGCAGCCAGGCGCCTGAGACCGGTATGATATTTAGAAGCACTCATAATCGAAAATAAGAAAAGCTTGCCGATAAGTTTGTTACATGATTCTTACCTGAAATTATTAATCCACTTGTTTTTGAGGACAACCGAAATACAACAGGTATCCGTCAGCGTCTTTTACTTCAAAACCACGCAAACCATCATCGTTACTATTAAGTGGAGTAAAAAACTCAACGTTACGTTGTTGAAATTCCTGCGCCAATGCATCCGGGTCCGGCACATGCAGGTAAGCATCCCAACGGGCAATACCCTTTTGAATATCTCTTGTGTAGTTGGGCACGGGATCAACTCCAATATCTTTTATCATGATCATGGCAGCACCACGCTGCACAATGCCGAAGAAAATATCATCCTCCGTTGGGCCCTGGAAATTTCTTATCGGTTAAATTAGGATCGTCTTCAATGTATCCGGTTGGCTCTACAACATAAACTCTTCCGGGTGCGTCGCTTTCGGCGAGCTCAGCACCCCACACTGCTGCATCAAGTGTTGCAGAGAGATAAATATATTTTGCGTCCTTTCTCTGTCCGTAATTTGACTTAATTCCTGTTTGAATTAAGTCACCAGATTTAAGATCAGCTTTTGTGCCGTGGAAGTATGTTTGTATAAAGGCAAAAGCTGCAGCATTTGTTGATTGGCTTTGGCTGCTGTTGTTTTCCATTATAATTGCTTTGTAAGTTTCAGATCAATAAACACTACCCATCTGCCGTCGTCTGCTATCCGGTACCACTTACCAACAAGTTCTGAATTCTCTTCGTTAATGCGGCCGTCAAATTTCAGTGATTCATTTTCAATATTGAATTCATTTTCTTCCAGGGTACCTTTCATTGCTCCAGTCTCCCCTTTTGAATTGTAATAGTGCATCGCCACCTTTTCAAGAGAAGTATCCAGCAATATTAATTCAAAGGTCTCCACTTCTTCATCACCCATTTTGACCTCTGCCTTGTGCAAAATACAATTGCCGTTAAGAATAAATTCATAACTATCGGTGCCAGCCAGGACTAAAGTATTCTCTTCACTATAAATTTTCCCTTGAGTATTCCAAGTACCAATTAATCGTTTGAAATTGCTTGATTCAATCTTCATTGTTTTACTTTTTGTAAAATAAAACAAGCCAAGACTGTGCCGATGAACACAAAATTTCTAATTCAAAGTTCCAACTATATTTCTGAGTTCTCAAGTTCTAAGTTAGAAAAAGCCTTAAGCCTTATGCCTTACACTTACTCCTTGTTATTATAATGGCTTAAGGTTCCATTTCGAATTATCACTCGTGAAATCAAATTCGGCAAGTGTTGGTGTACTATCGCCTGACGATACCAGTGCTAACTTTTTTCCTGAATTGGGAACTATCTTTGGTATTATCCGGTAAGTGCCATCAGTCAACTGATCGATGCGCCATAACTGTTCAGGAGCGCCGGTAAATGCAGGTACTGTTATTACTTCTCCATCGGCTGTTGCAGCTAATGTGCGCTCTGTTCCTGCCAATACAATTTTATAATAAGGTGCGCCTAAATATCCTGTTGTATCAGGAGCATCTGTAATGGTCCATTGCTGGTGAGGGCGACTCATGTAATCGCCTATTCTCAAATTGATATTTCCTGTTGGCCAGTTTTTTATTACATCGGCCAGTGCCTGGGGCGCAACAGGTTTTATTGGTTCATTGTTGGGCTGGCCAAAGCCACGTGGGCCACCCGGCATTCTTGTAAAATCAACAGCCAGCTCTAAAGCATATCCTCTCCGCACCGATTCAATTTCATAAGTACCTTCTTTAAACTTCTCTCCGGCCACGGGCCAACCATCTTTCCAGACCAATGGAAGAATTCCTAATACACTGCGACCACCCTGCTCAAGATCTGCTTCGTAGTGCAAGGACATTTTCTCCACTCCTTTCTCCAGATTGATATGTCCGAAATGCCCGGGGCCTATTAATCCTCCACGTGTGGCAACAACCATTTTGCCGCCGCCTTCCAGCATACTTCTTCCCACGTTATCGAGGTAAGGCCCTGTTATTTGTTTTGAACGACCCACCACTACGTTATAAGTTGAATTGGCACCATCGCAACAACTGCCATGCGTGGCAAGCAGGTAATACCAACCATCACGATACATTAATGTGGAGGCTTCACAAACAATTGCTACATCAACCGGTTTATTTCCCTCTTTGAGTTTCCCTGTTTTTGGATCCAGTTCAATAAGACGAGTGAAGCCAAAGTAAGTTCCGTATGTAAGCCAAAGACGTCCTGTAGTTGGATCTAACATTACACCGGGATCGATGGCATCATTTTCTTCATAACCGTCGGAAGTAGCAACTACAATTGGTTCAGAATATTTAAAGTCGGGTGATGTTGGATCCAGTGTTTTATTCCACATAGTAAGAATAGCACCTTTATGATTACTTGCACCACCTGTGGCTCCATATATTACGAGGTAGCGGTCGCCGATTTTGATGGCATCGGGAGCAGCTCCACCACCGGGCCTCACAGCACCGCCATACCATGTCAAACCATCAGCTGATATTAATCCGCCACCGCCGGTACCAAACGTGTAGTACTTTCCTTCGCATTCAACAATGGTTGACGGATCATGAATAAATGGTTTTCCAACCTGTGCTATTGCTATTTGTGTCATTACTGCCCACAATGCAGTTATCGTTATTTTCATTCGTTTCATATTGATGATTTCAGAATAATTGATCGCTTTAAACAAGCGGTAAATATTATTGGTAACTGATGTTGAAGTTTTTGATGGGTGCTCCTTTTTCATCTACAAAGCGAACGCAGAAGTTAGCCATGCCCGGTCCGTTTATTACTGCACCACGTATAATGTTCTTTCCTTTTTTAAGTGTTAAACGTGAAGAGGTGACATTATCAACAATCATATCTCTGTCGCCTGATAGCAAAAGCGCTTCCTGTCCGTTCAACCACCATATGCTTCCTGAATTACATCCCGCAGTCATCCGTACATTTTTCATTTCTTCAGGGCTATCGATAACGGTAACGAGCCAAACAAGTATACCATATGGCGGTTTGTTAATGGCGTATGTGAAATGGTATAAATTAAAGTTGAATGTTTTACTTTCCAGTGCATGCCATTGCAATTCCTGGTTTCCCACTTTTGCCTTGTCACCATGCTTCGGAACAGTATTGTAATCGCTGGAAAAATTATCGGCTGAAAAAGTTGTCCTGAGATAGTTGTCGGTGAAAATATTATTGCGGGCAATGTCTTTCCGCACAGGTTCAAGCACAAGCCAACGTTGAATAAATCCTTTGCCGTTCGGAGTTTTCTTTGCAGCAGAAGCAACACTAAAATGTTTGGAAAGAGTATGCGTGGTGTCGCCTTTAGGAGGAATTGGTGGCAGTGATGGTGCCGGCCGTGGTCCCGGCGCAGGCGCCTGGGCAAGAGCAGCAATGGCAGCTACCTGGGATAAGAATACAAAGAACAAAACCTTAGCTGGCAACAAGCGTGTGTATTTTCTGTTCATAGCAGATTTCTGGTTATTGATGGTTGTTTTTGAAATTGATGATATGAAACAAACCTACAAAACGAAATAGTAGTTTATGTACAACAAAAACCGGCGAATAATTATGAACAATCCTGTTTATTGCATCTTAGTTTTTGCCTTGCATCTTAAACCTTGTATGGTGTTTTTTGCCTTTTGTTTTCCAGATTCCTTATCTTCACCATGTCTTAAATAAAGCCGGCAAGCAACTGCCTCACAGATTCTTGTTACAATGTTGCCGGTAAGTGCTCAGTTCAGCATCAGTATTACATTCAGTTTAGTCAGGTTATCAGTTTAGCATCGTTAGCGTCAGTATTGTATTTATCAGTTCACACTTTTAAACAATTGTACGATGAAGCTTTCTGAATTTATTCTGTTAAATGAAGTGGAAAAGCAACACACTGTTTTACACAGGGGCGTATTAATTGCCAAGCGTAAACAAAGCAGTTGTATGATCTTCCTGTTTCAGCTCGATCGTTATTATGTGGAAACCTGGTGCAGTTACACCAACAAAGCGGTTACCGAATACCGTGTGTTTGATGGCACTGCCCCGCTGGAACCTTATTTGAAAGAAATTTCATTGCGGCATTTATTAAATTAACAATTGCTGCAGGTTAGGTTGTAACAGGCTTAGCCTGCGGCAGTTAGTTTACGTTTCAGGAACTGGTACGTTGCAGTTATATTACTGCAAACAGTAAATGATATGGAGATAAGTGAAAGATTTAATACTTCTAATGCAAAGAACCCCTATCTTTGCAGGGTTAATTTGAGTCTCGCATCAGTATAGTTAATTAGTCTGCTCAGTAATCTGCATCTTAGTTAGTTTTTTACTTCTTGTGCCTCAAGCATTTTCAATTTTAATTTTTTCAAGAACATGAACATTTATGTTTCAAACTTGAGCTTCAACGTACAAGATGAAGACTTAAGAGAATTTTTTACTCCTTACGGAGAAGTAACTTCAGCTAAAATCATTAACGACAGAGAAACTGGCCGCTCACGTGGTTTCGGTTTTGTTGAAATGAGTGATGATGCTGCTTCTAAAAAAGCAATCGCTGAACTTGATGGCGCAACTGTTGAAGGTCGTGCTATTAAAGTAGTAGAAGCTAAGCCAAAAGAAGATCGTCCTGCACGCAGCGGCGGCGGCTTCAATAACGGCGGCGGCGGTTACAACAGAAACAGGTATTAATTTATTATATGCCTTTCAACAATAAAGCCTCACAATTGTGAGGCTTTATTGTTTATAGCTTACCGATGTTTGGCGGATCGATAGATTAGTGCAAGCATCTCAAACAAATCCGGATGACGGAGCTGCAATAATTCCGGTTGCTCAAAATAATATTCGGAGATCACTGCAAAAAACTCAGCTGTGTTGGTTGCGCCATACATATCGATATCCGACCCGTATGTTTTCATTTGCTGAATAGTGGATTCCATCAGGTTCTTCCATTTACCCGTATACTTCCTTTCTAAAATAATTTCCGGCACCCCATCCACAGTGCCATCCATTTTATCAACCAAATGCACAAACTCATGTATGGCGGTATTGTGTGCATTATTCTGATTGATAAAGCCCTGCCTCATTTGCCATTTCGTGATCACCATTACATTTTGCAAAGCACCTGTGCCCACCATGCCTGCAATGTTTCGGTCATCGCCATGTTGATCAAACTCGTTATTAAATGTACCGGGGTATAATAATACTTCGTGCAGGTTAATATATTGCCAATCAGGAATGGAATACACGGGAATGATAGCGGCAGCTGCAATTAAAATCCTGTCGAGATCTTCCACCTCAGCATTAACGCCGGTAATTCTTACTGCAGCTAAAAACTGCTCTACCCTTTTCTCGAACATTACTTTACCTTCTTCATCTAAATGCTGATAGAATTTTACATAGTCGGCCAGCAACTCTTTATAATTATCCGGCAGCTGACTTTGAAACTTTGTTCTTCTTATCCGCATTGCAATAAGAATGATGAGCACAAGCAGCAACAATACGGTGATTATCTGGAATACAACGACCATTAGATGAAGATAGAATTCTTTCCTTTAGATGCAAGAATCAAAAAATCACTACTCCACTTTCAAATCCTTCAATCTCGACTTTGCTTTATTAAACACATTTCGACCCTTATCAATACCACTTCGTAAACGTTTTTGTTCTTCTTCGGGGAGGTGAATAAAATCGAAGCATTCTTTGCTACAAGTGCCTTCCATTTTTTCTTTGCACTCATCGCATTGAATGAATAGCAGATGACAGGCATCGTTCACACAGTTCACATGTGTATCGGCAGGTTTACCGCATTGATGGCAATGAGCAATGATCTCTTCTGTTACACGTTCACCCAAACGTTGATCGAAGACGAAATTCTTTCCATGAAATTTATTATCGAGTCCGTTTTCTTTTACCTGGTTTACATAGTTGATGATGCCGCCTTCGAGATGAAACACATTCTTAAATCCTTTATGCAGCATGTATGCACTCGCTTTTTCACAACGTATACCGCCGGTGCAATACATGATGATGTTCTTCTCTTTATCTTCATTCATCATATCTGCAGCCATCGGCAATTGTTCCCGGAAAGTATCACTGGGAATTTCAATGGCTTTTTCAAAATGTCCCACTTCAAATTCGTAATGATTACGCATATCGATCACTACGGTATTTGGATCATTGGTGAGTTGATTGAACTGTTCTGCATTTACATATTTGCCTTTGTTGGCCATATCGAATGCAGGATCATCAATACCATCAGCAACAATCTTGTTTCGCACTTTAATATCTAATACATAAAAACTTTTACCATCATCATCCACGGCAACATTCAATCGCAATCCATTCAAAGGTTCTATTGCGTATAAATAATTCCGGAATGAATCCATATTTGCTGTGGGCAAACTGATCTGTGCATTAATACCTTCATGGGCAAGGTAAATGCGACCCAACACGCCTATCGCTGTAAAATCTTTGTACAGCTGGTCACGAAAAGTCTTGGGCTCTTCAATTTTAAAATAACAATAAAAGGAAATGGTAGTGCGGGCTGTAGCATCGTTAATGATACGCTCCTTAAGCTCCTTGCGGGAGATACGATTGTGTAATGCGGCCATTGTTTGAATTTGAACCGGGATGACATTGATAAAATGATGCTCCTGGTAATTAATAATCAATTGGACAGTTGCAGGCTGAACCAAATTCTGGCGGTAAAGATAAAAAAGAAAGGCACAAGAAACAAAGGGCAATTGGCAAAAGGCAAAAGGTATAAGGGGTAAAACAATTTCCAACTCACAATTCACAACTTCAGAACTCAGAACTATAGAACTATTTCAACTTAGAACTGCAGAACTTTAATCAGAACTATTCCCTCCCACATTTATTATAGTTCCTAACCTGACCTCCATTCTTGGCTTCATCGTTTGCTGGTAGCCGGTAACTACATCTACACGGAAAAAGCGAAAGATATTTTCAAGTCCAACATGCCACTCAGCATAGGTATGCTTCGGCAGCCATAATGCGCTTACCCCACTTACCAAATGCCAGTTCAATTGTTTAAGGCCTGGAATTTTATTTGTGATAAAGCCATTGAAATGATGTTCGGAAAACACAGCTCCATAAAACTTGTCGTCGTTACTGTATTGATAATATTGCGGAAGCTGAAAAGTAGTCATGAAATCAGTTGAGCGAATAAAACGATTGCCGGGAAAATGTTTCATGTCTTGTACAAATACACTGTTGCTGTTGAGAAAACCTCCCGCCTGTGCACGATAGTTAAACCTACCTATCATTTTAAAGTTGATATTATCTCTTACAGCCAGCTGCCATTTGTCGTAATCAACATCACTATTCAAAACATTCTTTAATCCTTTTGTGTATTGCAGGTTAAATACCGGCCATTTATTTCCCGCAGTCACAATACGATCCGGGAATTCAATATACCTGGCGCCCGGCTGCACACTTATACCAACAGAAACAATTGCAGCCTGGTGAGCATCAAAATTCTGCGACATTAATTCAATAGGATAATTAGGATTGTACTGCTTGGTGCTTTTATTGGCCCATGTATAATCGGTTGTATTTTCTAACGGTTGCCGGTTTTGATATTGCATTGATGCATTAACAGTAACACCTCCGCCTAATCCTTTGCTGAAGTTGATGCGTGCATAATCAGCGGCATACAACTTCATAAAATTGTTTTTATAAAATAATGTAGCAATAGTATTTGCCAATGGCTCTACCGGTTCTTCATTATTCAATTGAAATATACGTTTACCTCCGCTGATGCTGAACGAGGAAAGAAAAGTATTGCCGAAATTATACCTGGCAGTTGCCCATGCATTGAATCGCTCGTTACTAAAACCGTAACGAAAATGAGGAATGAATGTGACACTCTTTCGATCCGTTATTTCTTTGCGAAAAGTAATGGGCACATCAAGCACAAACCCTTCCACTGTATTAAAGCTGGCGGCACTCAGTAAGCCAGGAAAACCAATGCTTAGTTTTTTTGTTTGCTTATTAAATGTTTTGCCAGTTAAAAGATGATTGAATTTGATCTTGTTATTTCGTTTGTCAATTGAATCAAGATAAGCCGGGTCTTTTCGCAATTGCTCAAGGCTATCTTTTTTAATATAATCGATTTGCTCAGCCTTAGTTAAAGCAAGCGGACGAATACTGTCCCAATAGTTGATGGATTTTTTATTGCTGCCTTTCTCGTACTTGAGAACTGTGTTGCCGAAATATTTTTTATCGAATGATGGCTCCGTATCAAAATTGCGGTACACATTGGCAAAACTGCCATAAGCATCAAAACCAAAAAACTTTACTGCTGGATATAATAGTTGACTTTGTATAACCCAAAAATTAGTACCAAGCTGACGATACAACTGTTCAACACGAACAGTATCTGCCAGGTTCATCTGGCTTTGCTTGGTGAGCGTTAATTCAAGGCTGTGAATGCGCCATTCATCTTCCACAATATTGATATAACCACTAAAGCAAGGCTCATAATTTCGTTTGGGTATTACTTTTATTTTGCTGATGAGTTTTCCTTCTTCACTAAATGCGCCTTCGTATTTGTATTTATAAAAGTGTAACGCATTTTCTGCAATGGGTGAAACAAAACCACGAGGGTTAAGTGAATTACTAATCTGCACATTGTTTTCGTAGAAGGAAAAATAGCGGGCACCCGCAAAACCAAAACCATCGCTTTGTCCGCTCACTCTTGTGCTAAGCACATCGATCTTTAGTTTGTTGGGTTTATCTACTGAAAGTTTCGAGACGGTTTCAGAGAGATAGATCATTTTCTTTTTACTGGTATCGCCATCTTCAAAATCAACTGTTTCTCCCATGAACTTCTTTGGAAAGTCACGAAGATTCATTGTGCCCTTGCTGTATACTTCGCAGGTATAGCTATCATTTTCGTTGAGATAATTCTTCCGTTGTTTGATGGCTTTGCGTATAATGGCATAAGCCGGATCTTCTGCCCCTGCTTTTACAACTACTTCGCCAAGACTCACTGTTTGTTCTTTCAAAACAAAATTGAGCAGCACATCTTCGTTTGATATTGTAATAGTTTTCTCCTGCCGCTCAAAACCAACATGCCTGCAAATAATTGTGTAAGTACCAGCGGACAATTGAAAAAAATAAAGCCCCTGGCTATTGGCTGATGTACCTTCTTTTGTTCCTTTAATTGTGAGCGAAGAATAAGGCAGCGGTTCGCCTTTTTCGTTGGTAATAGTGCCCGAAATTTTACCGGCAAAAGATGATAAGGAAATGCAAACAGTGAACAGCAGTAATAGTATGCGCATGGTACACGAA
Source organism: Lacibacter sp. (assembly GCF_057361365.1). Taxonomy (NCBI): domain Bacteria; kingdom Pseudomonadati; phylum Bacteroidota; class Chitinophagia; order Chitinophagales; family Chitinophagaceae; genus Lacibacter; species Lacibacter sp. Next base: position 378,844 of record NZ_JBMQSG010000011.1, read on the forward strand.
AATACTTGCGCTGTTGTTAGGAAAAAACTAATTCTTCAAAGGGCATTGATGAATCAATTATGCGGTTGCTTTGCTAGGTTGCCGTAAATAAGCTCCACTCAACGCCGCAAAACCTCCCACCAATCCTGCTACTAAGCCCGTAACACTCATTATAAGTGCATGCGAATGTGATTTGAATAGCAACTCAGCGATCTTCATCGATAGAATATGCTGATTGCCCATATCGATGTACAAGGCAAGGGTGATCCATAATAAAAACATTGCAAGAAAACCTGCAAGAAAAGCTTTCAATGGTTTTTGCGTAATAACAACAGCAACTAAAAATGATGTGAGTGCAATGCTCCACCAAGGCAGGAAAAAACCAGCAGCGTAACTCAATAATGCAGTAAGAAAAAGGGCTATAAAAAATTTCATCGTATTATTTTTATCCGTCCTACACGGGTGCAGGACGAAGATTATGCTTTTTTAAACGTCATTGTCCATTTAACTTCTTCGTTCTTCTCCTCTCCTTTCTTCATGATCCATGCTCGGTAATATTCACCGGCAGCCCATTTGTCAATGAACTGATCGTAATATTTACTTCCGGGATTTCCACTTTGTCCTCCGGGATAAACAACATAAGCCTCTGTTTCATTTGTAAGATGAACAATCATGCGCCAGCTCGGGCCATGACTATGTTGTGTGGCGTTAATGATATGTCGGCCACCACCTATCTGCAAACCCTTTCTTGCAAAAGGCATCACAGCATCTTTCAGTATGTGGTATACTGTTGTGTTTTTATGCACAGCCCATTCCAATGTGTTTTCCTTTTCCATCTTCAGTAATTCCACCGTAGCATTTTTTATTGAAGAAGCAAATAATTGAAAGATGGTTTCTTTTGCTGGTGTGCGTACATCATCTATAAATGTAAACAACGAATCTTTTGTCAAAGCATCAGCAAGTGTGTATTCAGATGGCCATTCATATACTACAGAATCCTGTTGCGTTAATTCATCATACCAAACATTTCGTTCAAGGCTATCATACCAAACCTGGAAAACGGTAGCAGCTTTTGAATTTACTGTGTTCTGCAAATCCCATGTTTTGATCATGTTGAAGAAACGCTTTTCATCGGCACCAAGATCCGCTTCGTTGGTATACTTCTTCATCAGTTTTGTTACTACTTCTGCCAGCGGATTATAATTTACATTCTGTAAACGCTGCATATCCTGCGGAGTAATGTTATTCATCGCTGTTAAGAGACGGTTGATTTCCACGCCACGATAGACATCATAACCACCCGGAATAAAATACGGATAAGTTCCATCAACAGGTCGTTGATTAGCGCTGCTTACAAAACCACGTTCAGGATTTACCTGGTGGGGATTTTCAGCCAAGGGAATAATACCCTGCCACATATAACTACTGTCTTCGCCCGGCATTACATATAAACCCTGCCTGTTCCACCGCAAAGGAAAATGACCTTGTTGCCAAATGGCAATATCGCCACGTTTGCTGGCGAAAATCATATTCTGGGCCGGCACCGTAAAGTATTTGATGGCATTATAATAATCATCATAATTCTTTGCACGATCGAGGTAATGCCACATCAACAATTCATTGCTGGGATCATGAGCGATCCATCTCGTTGCAATTGCTTTTTTATTTGTGAGTGGTGTAGAAAAACTTTCATCATACGTAACCGGACCAAACACCGTGTATGCAACTGTATCAAAAACCGAAGGCTTACCTTTTATTTTTATTTCCTCCACACGCTGAGGTGCAGTTTGCCACTGGTTATTGAACCAATATTGTTTTTTGTTTTCGTCTTTGAATTTGATCTCATAAAAATCACGCACATCTCTTCCCGCATTGGTGAAACCAAATGCAATACTATCGTTAAAACCAATGACAACTCCTGGTATACCTGGAAACGATACACCATACGCATTCATATTTTTTGTAGTGATCTGCATTTCGTACCAAATGGCGGGCAAACTCAATTCCAAATGCGGATCGTTACAAAGAATGGGGGCGCCACTTTTTGTTTTTGCACCGCTTACTGCCCAGTTGTTACTACCATTATCTTTTGATGGCTGCTCAACCATTGCCACTTTTAATGCTGAATCTTTTTTAAGAAGATAAAGCGAATCAACACTTGGAGGTGCAGCAGCAGTTGCAGCAGGTGGATCAAATGTTGTTCCTTTACTCACAATAGGATCCAACGAATCCTGCAATTGCGGCCAGAGAATTTCTATCTGATCATCGCTGAATACCTTACGCAAAGCTGTTAATGGAAGATCATCTACCGAAAAGGCAAGTGTTTTTGTCATTTGTTTGATGAACAAGGCTGTCTTAAGATTATTCCATTTCTCCGGTTGATAGCCGAGTATTTTATACTCGATGGGCATTCCGCTTTCAGTGAGTGTTTCAATGTAAGCATTCACCCCTTTTGTGTAATTATCAACTGAAAGTTTAGTGAATTCATTGGCTTCCATTTCTTTCAGCATGTTCTCTGCTGCAAATACCATCCCTATTCGTCGCTGCTCTTTATCAAAATTTATTGCACGCTCACCAATCACTTCGCTAATGCGGCCTGCTGCAGCCCGTGTTGAAAATTCCATTTGCCACAAACGAAATTTTGCATGCAGGTAACCTTGAATGAAATAAGCATCAGCATCATTTTCCGCTACCACATGCGGCACCAAACGTTCATCGAAATAAACATGAGCTGTACCATTTAGTTGAGTAAAGCTTAACTCTTCAGTAAAACTTTGTTCAGCATCGTCAGCATTTTGCCAAAACCCATGTTGCGGACTTAAAAATTTTCCAAATGCCGGTGCCGGGCCAATTCTTGTGTTAAGTACAACCACAAGAACAATAGTTATTGTTATTGAAATCAGGAAAGGGATCAATCGCATAGTCAGGGGTATAAAAGAGTAAAATAACTAAAAAAATCATTAGCAACGGGTCGTGTTCATCGCCATGGGCCCTAAACGAAAATTCAGCTTAGGTGCTTTTCATTTTTAACGCTGCAATTTCACCGCTCATCCACAAGTCACTTAACAAAAACTTAGCACAACATACCCGCTTTGAGGTATTGTTCTATACTGAAATATTCCTTCACTTTGCTGCATCAAATCAGCTAACAAACACCTTTTCTAATTCGTGGTCTGTTGCGCACCTATGACAGGCACCTTATCATCTTCAGGTTTTTTAAAGTAAGTAAGCTCTCTTTTAAAGAGAGCTTTATTTTTGCTGCATGGAGAAAGAAACTGTTGATGTAAAAAATATACTTGGATTACAGCTACCCAGTGATCCCCGTTGGGTTGATCTTACAGCAATTTCATTGGAAGATATTTTAACCGACCATGCTTATTGCGAACAAAAAGCTGCCACTACCTGCATTACACTCATTCAACGTTATAGCCAATACGAATTACTGATAACAGAACTGGCTCCAATTGTTACTGAAGAATGGGGACATTTCCGTGCAGTGCTTGCAGAGCTCCATAAACGAGGATTAAAACTCGGCCGTCAGCGAAAAGACATTTATGTAAATGAGTTGCTTTCCTTCCAGAAAAAAGGCGGGCATATAGATGATCGTTTTCTTGATGAAATGCTAACTATGGCCTTAATTGAAGCACGTAGTTGCGAACGTTTTAAACGACTAAGTGAAGGATTGAATGATGCATACCTGCGCAAGTTCTACCGCAAGTTTATGGAAAGCGAAGCCGGGCATTATACCTTATTCATCACCATGGCTGAACATTACCTGCCTAAAAAGAAAGTGCGTGATCGTTGGAAGGAATGGTTGGCCTTTGAAAAAGACTTGATGCAGAGGATGGAGATACGGGGAGATCGAATTCATTGATTTTATTTCGTCTGAATTTCCGTGCCGACGAAATAAAAAAGGGTAACATTTGCATGTTACCCCGGGTATGTGGGAAGAGTTCTTTAGCATAGGGTTTTGTAAGATTAGAAACGGCCACGTTTGTGATCCCTGCGGTCTTCCTTACGGTCACGAACATCTTCTCTACGGTCATGTTTGTCTTCACGGCGGTCACGAATATCTTCTTTCCTGTCTTTAACATCTTCACGACGATCACGAATATCTTCTATACGATCTCTTCGTCCGCCGTTGTGTTTTGCATCACGCACATCTTCCCGACGGTCACGAACATCTTCTCTGCGATCCTTCACATCTTCACGACGATCACGCAAATCTTCTCTGCGATCACGAACATCTTCACGGCGGTCAACACGGTTTTCTTTACGGTCAAGCTTGCGCCTTGTTTGCGCAGCAGACTCATTAACGGATAAAGTAACTGATGCTACTGCAACTACGGTTAAAATGATAAGCTTCTTCATGTGGTGATTTTTAAAGTTTTATTTTTTTGTTTTCAGGTACGTAATAACAGACGGCCGCCTAAAAAGAAGGTTTAATGTGAAGCTTGGAAAATTTTAAAATCATCTTACATTCACCGCTCATTAACATACGATCCTATGCTTGACAGAAGAAAATTTATACAGCTTACCGGTCTTTCAACTGCTTTATTATCAACACAAAGTTGCCTGGCATCAACAGCTCAATTCCAAGGCCCCACTGTAATAAGCACCTGGTCGCCAAACGTAAAGGCTAATAAGGCCGCCTGGGAAGTGCTAAGCAAGGGAGGTCGTGCACTTGATGCGGTGGAAGCCGGTGTTATGATCCCGGAAGCTGATCCTACTGATACAAGTGTGGGTTATGGAGGCTTGCCCGACCGTGATGGCCGTGTTACGGTTGATGCCTGCATTATGGATGAAAAAGGACAATGTGGATCGGTAATGGGGTTGGAAGAAATTTTGCATCCCGTGCAAGTAGCAAGACTGGTAATGGAACAAACTCCACATGTGCAGTTTGTTGGCGAAGGCGCATTGCAGTTTGCATTAAGCAAAGGTTTTGAACGAACGAACCTGCTTACACCTGAATCGGAGAAAGCATGGAAAGAGTGGTTGAAAACTTCAAATTATGATCCTATGCGCACCATGCGGGACCTTGAAGAAAAAATAAAACGTGAAAAAAATAATGATGGAGCAATGCTTCACAAATGGCCTGCAGAAACATTAAACCATGATACTATTGGCATGATTGCTATTGATGCAAAAGGCAACCTGAGTGGGGCCTGCAGCACTAGCGGAATGGCTTTTAAAATGAGAGGTCGTGTAGGTGATTCACCCATTATAGGTGCAGGATTATTTGTTGACAATGAAGTTGGCGCTGCCACATGCACCGGTATTGGAGAAGAAATTGTAAAAATTTGCGGTGCTCATACCATTGTTGAAATGATGCGGCATGGTGCAACGCCTGAAGAAGCTTGTAAAGAAGCCGTGCGACGAATTGTAAAAAATAACGGCGACAAAGCAAAAAATGTGCAGGGAGGTTTTATTGCTATTAATAAAAAAGGCGAGTATGGAGCGTTTTCAGTCATGAAGAATTTTTCTATGGCCGTGCGTAATAACAAAATGGAAACTGCAGTTGATGTGAAGAGTTGGTTTTAACAGAAAGGCAAAAAGCCTGGTGCGTAAAGTCAATATATCATTCATCTTACAGCTTCCATCTTAACCCTTCTACCTTTTACAATGAACTATAAACTCGAAGTAATTGCTTTTTCTATTGAATCGTGTGCATTGATACAACAATCAGGTGCACATCGCATTGAGCTATGTGATAATCCGGGCGAAGGCGGCACTACTCCATCGTACGGTATGATCAAAAAAGCAAGAGAGCTTGCGTCCATTGAGCTCTACACAATGATTCGCCCTCGTGGCGGCGATTTTTTATACCATGCTGATGAGTTTGATGCTATGAAAGAAGACATTAAACTCTGCAAGCAACTTGGTTGCGACGGTGTGGTGTTTGGTTTATTAAATGCAGATGGTACAGTTGATAAAAAACGCACAGCACAATTAGTTGAACTGGCTTATCCGCTTGGTGTAACTTTTCATCGTGCATTCGATCGTACACGTGATGCTTTTGAAGCGCTGGAGGTAATCGTTGAGATTGGTTGCGAACGTGTACTTACTTCGGGATTGATGCCCAATGTAAGCGGAGGCAAGCATTTATTGAAAGAATTAGTAACTGCTGCCGACAGCCGCATCTTTATTATGCCGGGCAGTGGCGTACGACATACTAATCTTGCTGAACTGGCGAATTACACCGGTGCCGTTGAGTTTCATACATCAGCAAGAACAAATATTGCAACAGGCATGGTATACAGCAACGATCAAATGAATGAAACAATGTCTTCAGTTAACGTTGATACAGTTGAGGTAGCTGCCTGTCTTGCAGAACTTAAGAAACTGCAATAAAATCATATACTTTCTAATTTTTTCTGTTTGAATCTTCGTGAAGAAATATTAGCCAAACATTCAAGGGAACAAACAAATAAGATTATCGCATGGATCGGCGCCTCGCAAAAACGTTTTGATGAATTGGTGAAATTATTTTTGCATGATGAGTATCGTGTGGTGCAACGGGCCGCATGGCCTATCGGCATTATTGGTCAGACACATCCGCTGTTATTGAAAAAACATTTACCCACATTCGTGTCATTATTACGAAAGCCTGGCTTGCACAATGCTGTTCGCCGAAACATTACACGATTGCTGCAATACATTTCAATTCCCGAAAAATTAAAAGGCGATGTAATGGACGCCTGTTTTTCTTTTATTTGCGATGTGCAGGAAAAGGCAGCCGTAAAAGCATTTTCTTTAAGCATACTGGAAAACCTGGCACAAGAATACCCAGAGATATTGCCTGAAATAATAACAGTTATTGAAGAACGGTGGGATTATGAAACAGCTGCGTTTCATTCAAGGGCGAGAAAAATTTTGAAGAAAAGCAGAAAGTAAAATGCTCGGCCTGCTATCAACAAAAAAATAGTCATTCTCTTTCATCAAAAAAAGAATGACTATTTCATAAAGCAAATCGCCCTGTTTAATCTCTATATGAATTTATATAAGCAGTTAAATCATCTTTATAAGCTGTGCTGGTAAATAAATCGTTTAACTGAGTATAATTCGAGCGGTCGACCGTATTGCGATATGCTTTTTTGGCTAATTGCAACCTGTTCGATTCACTACTGATTAACAGCAACAGTCCTCTCACCTGGCTGCTGGTAAAATAATAAGATGTGTTATTAAATGTATTTGTCAGCAATGTAATTTTTGAAAAAGGCAAAAATTGAGAGCTGATGTTACGATGCAACGTTGCATAATCAGCATCTGACATAGCGACTCCAGCATTTGTTGTTGATGAGCCACCATTGTTTATATAAGCTGCAAGTTCATCACGACTGTTTTGCGAATACAATAAGTTAGAAACAGATGTGAAATTAATAGGATCAACCACAGTTCTATAAGATGCTTTTGCCAATTGCAACCTGCTTGTCTCTGAACTGATCAATTGCAACAACTGCACTACCTGGCTTGATGTAAAATAATTTCCGCTGTTGTTAAAAGCATTATTTATAGAAGTTACTTGTGTTGAAACAGATGATTGATTCCTGATTGTTTGATACAAGTTGCTGAACGAACTATTTGACATTGCTGTACCAGTGGTTGTTGTTGTGGAAACAGCTCCATCGCCGTCATAATAATCTACATAGTTTTCGAGTTCCGTCCTATTAGCCTGCACGTTAAACAAACCATACACAGGACTGAAATTATCCGGATCCGAAACTGTACGGAAAGATAATTTAGCCAAAGGAAGTCTGTCGGCCTCCAGGCGTATTTGTTGCAACAATTGCACAACTTGTATAGATGTAAAATAAGTGTTGGGCGTACTAAATACTGAATTCAAGTAGGTATTCCTGCTTTGATTACTGGTTTGTGCTTTCAGATTCCTAAGAACAGTATTGAATTGTGCAACATTGTTACCGCTACCAACTTTTCGTTTTTCTATTAGTTCAAGACTACCATCTGCATTCACATTGATATACATATCAAAATTCCGGCGCAGGTTAAACTCAGTTGTCATGTTTTCAACCATGCGGTTATTGCCTGTTACAGTAAAAGTGAGAGTATGTCTCCCTGCTTCAAGATTTGTAATGGGAGATGTTTTATAAACCGTACTTGTGCTGGTATTAGTTAGAAAAGTTTTTACATCGCCGTCAATAGCAACCTGAAGATTCCGGTTTCCATTTACAGTGATATACACTGCTCCTATTCTTTGCGACTGATTGTTTTGTGCCTGTATGCTGCCAATTAACATAACGCATGACAGCAGTAAGAAAATATTTTTCATAAATTAAAGGTGTTTGTTCAATGAGACGATGGGAATATCGTGCCAATCATTTATGTAGAATAAATGATTGTTTAGCAAGAACTAACCCAATGAAAGCATTCATTTCCTGGTATTAGCCCCGTCAATCATCTTTTACTATTTACACCGATGATTTATTACCCTTACTGCTTTTCATTTGTTGGAATATTAAAAAAACAAATCAGGAAAACGATTACCCACCCATTAATATAACTGCGGCCATTTGAGCAAGAGAATGAACGGCATCAATATGTTTTTGTTCGGGGCCTCTCTTTTCACGAAAATAGGTACCAAATGTGCCTAATACTTTCCCTTTGTCTGACATAATAGGAACGCTCCATGCACTTTCGAAGCCAAGCGCAAGTGGCAAATGACGTAGCTCGGCCCATTTATCATCATGCAAAAAATCGGTGGTGATTACCATTGTACCAGTGGCGGCTGCGGCGGCGCAAGTACCAACTGCCGGCGATGGTCTTAATCCATCAATGGCATTTAGATAATCACTGGGAAGACCTGGCGAAGCTCCATTGCGAAGTAAACCTTCTTTATCAAGTATAAGAATAGAAGAAACACAGTTATTGCCAATGGCCTTCTGGGCGGCAAAAACAAGATGTGTGAGAATTTTGTGGTTAGCAACGCCCCCTTTCAACATCGCTTCAGCGTCGTTTACGGTGGTTTCAATTAAGGTGTTTAGCATCTGGCAAAAATAGGGAAAATCAAAAAAACGGCCTTGGGGCCGGCCCAGGTTCTGTTCAATGCGTCACTTATCGTTTTAGTTTAACTTCAGTTCCCACCCTAAGTGTATTGTGCACTTCAGCAATTTTATCAACGTATGCAATCAGTTCATTAATTACTTCATCTTCTAAATCGGCATTTATATTCACATCATATGTAATGTTCCTGCCAGGTTCACCTTCTGCACCAAACTCACCTAATACATTTACCTCCACCGAATTTATTTTCAAATTTCTCTTTGCGGCTTCCCGATATACATCATTGCAAAAACACGTGGCAAGCGCTAAAAACAACAGTTCACCACCATTTACGGATGAACCCATTCCCGCTGTTTTGGGCGGAATGGCCACTTGTCTGGATACATCATTAGTAGTAACAAACACTTCGTGTAGATGTGCCGCATTGCGAACTGAGGCTGAAATGTGCATGGGTGTAAATTATCTGTTAACTGTCAATATACCGCTGCCAAATTTCTCTACGCATAGGCTAGGCGCAGTTTTTCTTTCATTATTCGTGAAAAGGGTATTTCTATTTTATATGTAACAAAGGCAGCTATGCCGATAATTATTGGCAAATCTATTAGGACGGCAGTTACCCAAAAATTTGCACCAAGCTCCTGGTAAAAAAAAGGAATGATGAACTTAAGTGAGATGTACTGATGGACTAAATACAACGCATATGATATTTTACCTAAAAAAAGGGTTACGTCGTTTACAATAAATTTCAATTTATTGTTTACAAAAAGTATAAAGAGGAGAAAATAAATAGAAAGCACAAGATTGTATTCGGCCTGGCCGATGTATACATGTGAATGACCAGCGTAAGGAAAAAGTAAAATTTGACTTAATAAACAAAAAAAGACAATCGAGTAATTGGCAAGGAGTTTTTTTTTGATGGAATAAATTTTATAAAAAACGGTCCCAACAAAAAAGAGCGGTAAAAATTGGAACAAAGGTATTCCTCCGATAATTAGTTTGACCAATTTGATATCCCCCAATAAATTAGAGACTGCGACTATAATACAGCAGAGAAATATGCCAATAAAGTTCAAATGATTTAGTAGTTTCAACCGGAAAAGAATAAGCATCGAGATATAAAAAAGCATCTCAATTATCATTGTCCAATATGGGCCATCCAGATTTGATATTCTTAAATAAAATTGAAACATCGTCAAATTGCCAAGATATCGAATTAGATCAGTGGCAACGAAAGTACTATTATAAATCGCATGAATACTAACTAGAAGAAAGGTGAAAGTCACAATCGCCCAATAAGTCGGGTATAATCTGCTAACCCTGTTAATTACAAAATCAGATGCTCGTGATAAACGCTGTAAACTCATTGATATTACAAATCCGCTGATGATGAAGAAAAGGTCAACACCGGTAGTTCCGAGTTTGAAAAATTGATTATATTCTGGCCTCCCCATTGTAAAATGGAAGAACACAACCAGCAACGCAGCAGCACCTCGTAATGCATCTAACTCCTTAAACCGTTCTTTATTATACGTCGTCATAAGGTCTAAATTTGCTTCTTTGAACGCAACATTACGAAATTACCAAAGCCAACCTGTAAACAAAAACAAGTGGCAAGCGCTAAAAACACCAATTCACCACCATTTACGGATGAACCCATTCCCGTTGTTTTGGGCGGAATGGCCACTTGTTTGGATACATCATTAGTAGTAACAAACACTTCGTGTAATTGTGCCGCATTGCGAACTGAAGCTGAAATGTGCATAGTTTTAAATTATCTTATAGACATCAATATACATAACAGTTGAAAACGAAGATGATTTGAAATATGAAAACAATTTATCTTACGGCTTTAAATCAACAAGCCTTTGATCGATTTTTCTAACATCCACCTGCACAGCATTCCTCCGCCACAAAACGGAACCTTGTTTGGTTCTGCAGCAGATTTTGATGCACTGCCCGAAACGCATAAAGCTCAGATCATTTTTCTTGATAAAAATGCAGAAAAGTTTCTCCTTGAATTTGTCGACAATGCCCGATTAATCTCGGATGGTGGCTGGGCACCTTTCTCAACAGGAATTTTTAAAACAGTGGAACAGTATGAACATGCAGTTGATCTGCAGGAAAATATTCCCCTACTGAAAAAATGGCTATATAGCAGGGGTATTCCCTTCAGCCATTATGTATTTGTACTGGGCGATAGAGAAACCTTATACATGACATGGAAAATGCTGATCAAATATGCATTCGATATTTTTATTATCGGCGACGCAATGATATTTGATCCATCTTGCAACTGGTGTGTGTTTAACTACCATGAAGGACAGTTGCACTTTGCAAAGGATAACATTTATGATCCCTCAGGCATGGAACTTTACCTGCAGGAATTAAATGAACGAAAGAAAAAGTACCCGCAATTCAAACATCCTTATTTGTAAAGCGGGTAACTTCTACCAAAAGTCCTTAGCCATTACTGTTTTGCCACCAGCTTTATTTTCTCAATACCATCAGCTGTGCACTTAAGTGTAACATAACCGTTGGCATCTTCTAAAATTGCCTGGTAAGCAACAGCATCGTGTGCTTTTATTTCAATAGCCTGGAGCAGGCTGTAAGCGGTGTATTCTTTTTGAATCATCTTACATAAGGCTTCGGGCAAATGGGCCATATCACAAACGGTGATGGCATAATTCATTTTACCTTTTGGCGTAAAACTGGCGCTGGCCTTTCGACCATCATTTAAAAAAGAAACCCAGTAATGATCTGCACCTGCGGCCCATTGCAGATTTGTAGCGTTAGGAAATAAAGCCGCAAACCTGGCTTCGATTTTGGGATTGGCCGCCGGCACAGCAGAGCTAACAATATCGGTAGTAGAAGGAATGTTGTTTTTTACAAACGCAGCGTCGGCTGACGAATTGATTGTTGACTGTTGGGCATTTGTAGTGTTGGTTACTATTGCAGCAAAAACGAGGGAGGCCGCAACGATCCTGGTAAATTGTTTCATTTGCGTGTGTTTGGTTTGTGAAGAATACAGGTGATTTCTGATGGCATAAAACTACATTCCCCACATGCCGGGAGGCTATAAGGATCGGTTCAAAGACTATCAATTTTGCGTCAACTCAGCCCTGAAACATAGGCTGTTGGCGTAATTCCGTACTGTTCCTTAAAACACTGGCTGAAATAAGAAGGACTGCTGAACCCCACCCGGTATGCAGCACTGGCAATGTCGAGCCCTGAAGAAATAAGTTGCGATGCCTGTTGCAAACGGTACTGTTTAATGAGATCGTTGGGTGAAATATCGAGTAGAGATTTTAATTTCCGGTTGAGTGTGCTGCGGCTCATGGCCATGGCCTTACACAAATAGTCGACACCCAGATCAGCATCATCAAGCCTGGCATCCATTGCTTCATAAAGAGAGACCAAAAACGGATCAGTAATTTCGCGTAATTGTTCTTTTGGAGCGGAACTGATCAACTGCGCCTGTAACCATACTCTTTGCTTTTGCTGCATTTGCAAAATGTTAGCAGTCCGCAATTCAAGCTCCTGCAGGTGAAAAGGTTTGGTAATGTAGTCATCGGCACCGGTACCCAATCCTTTTAAGCGGGCTTCATGAGCAGCTTTTGAAGTGAGCAGTATAAAACCAATATGAGAAGTACGGTTATCGGCTTTGCAATTACGACAAAGATCAAAACCATCCTGCCCCGGCATCATTACATCGCTGATAATAATATCCGGAAGTTCCTTCAGTATCATTTCCCATGCCTTCAATCCATCGGCAGCTTCTATTACACGGTAACTGCTGCTCATCGCTTCCACTAAAAACGCTCGTAACTCATCATTATCTTCAGCTACCAGCAACAAGGGCAGTTCTTGTCCGTTGGCAGCACCAGGCATTTCAATATTCATTACGTCAGCTGCAACATGTGCTTCTTTCATCAGCATTCGTTGCATGGGAATTGAAACGGTGAAACAAGTTTCTATTCCCGGCTCACTTCGTAACTCAATAGTACCACCCATGAGCTCGATCAATTCTTTTACCAATGACAAACCGATACCTGTGCCGCTATACGTTCGTACAGACGAATCATCGACCTGGTAAAACCGATCGAATATTTTTTGTTGCTGATCAGCAGGGATGCCAGAACCGTTGTCTGTCACCTGCAGATGTATAAGATTATTTTCAACAGAAAGCAAAACAGAAACTTCACCGTTTGCAGGAGTAAATTTTAAGGCATTGCTCAAAAGGTTTGTTACAACTTTATTCCATTTCTCTTCATCAAACAAATAAAACCCTTCTACAGCATTGGATGAAAAAGTGAGTGTGATGTTTTTTTCTTTAGCTGCTTCTTCAAATGACTGAACACACTCACTGGTAAACAACGTAAGATCACCCGTAGATAATTTTAATTTGAGTTGCCCGTCATTTAGTTTTGAGAAATCAAGAAATTCATTGATGAGCCGCAACAACTGCCTTGAGTTTCGTTGTGCCGTTTTTACACTGCTGATGGCTGCTGGGGAAAGGGACTGATCAAGTTCTAACTTTTCTAAGGGTGTAATGATGAGAGTGAGTGGTGTACGGAACTCGTGTGTGATATTGCTGAAGAATCGGTCTTTTAATTCATCCACTTCTTTTAAACGAAGTGCTTCTCTTTTTTCAAATGCCAGGTTTTGTTCGGCTTTTAACTTTCCTTCCCTGAAATTGAAATACCATTTCACTAAAGCAAGCACCAACAATGTATAAACAAGATAAGCCCACCATGTAGCCCAAAACGGCGGATGAATTTTAATGCCTATTTCTTTTATCGTATCACTCCACACTCCACTATGATCTGATGCATTGATACGAAACGTATAATTGCCAGGCCGTAACGATGCATAGGAAGCAACATTTGATGTGCCGTTTTCAATCCAATCATGATCCGCTCCTTTCAACTGGTAACGGTATTTTATTTTTTGCGGCTGATTGTATAATAATGCTGCAAATTCAAAACGCAGGTTATTTTTATTGTAGGGCAAGTCAATTTGGGATAGGATATTCAATGGTTCCTTTACGAAGCCGTTAGCAATATTAAAATCCTGCAGTTGATTGTTTATCTGCAGACCTGTTAGCATAACCGGCACGTTTATTTTTTTATTATCACTGTTAAAATCGGCAGGATTAAAAACAGTGAAACCATCTAAACCTCCAAATGCCAGTCGTCCATCAGCAAACATAAATTTGTGTGATCGGTTGAATTCATTTCCCGGCAGGCCATCTTTTTTTTCAAAAGCTGTTACCTGCCCTGTTGTTTGATTAAATCGGAAAATGCCTTTGTTGGTACTGCACCATATATTGCCAGCTTTGTCGGGCAATATGCAATAGATCGTGTTATTGGGCAAACCATCTTCTTCGGTGTAAATTTTCTGCAATCCTTTCTGTAGATCCCATAGTATTAAACCGCCGCCACGTGAACCTATCCAGAACTTTGTTGCATCAACCGGGTCGGCACAAAACTCAGTAAGACTCTCGGGCATTACTCCGTTCTTTAATGGACCTGAAAACCTGTTTACTTTTTTGGATGGAGTATATTGTAACAAACCATGTTTATAAGTTGCCATCCACACAGAACCCCCAAAATATTTTGCATCATTCACTTCCACCAGGCTCGATATCTCTGCATCAATCAATAATTTTTCAGGGTCTGCAGAATTTGATTTCCAAAAATACCAATCGGGTCGCTGCTGACTAAGCACCCACAAGGCACCGTCCGGCATGCTGATCAACGCTGAATTATCATACTGCACAGGGAAATGTAAAACAGCATGAATGCTTGCAGGAGCAAGTTGAAAAATACTACCAGCATCTAACCATCCAGAGTAAATAAAATGATTGTTCTTTTTATCAAAGGTTTGCCTGAAGTAATAGGAGGCTTCTCCTTTTATCTTTTCGTTTAGCGGCATCGTCAACTTTACTCCGGCATATTGCAGAATATCAGCAATAAAATTCATACGATACTTATACGACTCAAATGGTGCTGATTGCAGATCGATCTTTAATAATCCCTGCGCATTAATGCTCACCCACAACACATCTGAGCGATCAATAAAAAAAGCGCTGATACGTAACGCAGGGTTAATTGTATTTTCCCAAAGCATTTTCATGTCACCACTTTCCGTGATCCTGAAAATACGTCCGCCATTTTCAAAATAAACCCTTCCTTTGGTATCAACCTGCAACTCGCAATTCACAGAAACGAACGGTGCTTTCAAATTTGCAGGAGGCGTAATAAACCGACTTGTTTTTTCTTTAAGTTCTAACAGGATGATCTTATCATCCTGCGCAACAATTAAACGATCATTTTTCAAACAGGCAATGGAGAACCGTTCACTTAACTCCGATGACAACAATACTTCCTTTTTTACATGTGTTGTAAACCGGTGCCATTGAAATTTACTGCGAGTAGTGTCGCTTACATGCACGCCATCTCTACTGATCACATACAACTGACCTTCATTCGATTCAACAACAGCATTGATGGTATCCTGTTGCAATAAACCATTTGCTTTGTTAGCATAATACAGCTTTCCTGTTTTACTATTGAGCCAACCCATTCCTTTGTTGTTGCTCAGGATAAAAAGCCAATTATCGGTAGTATAACTTACGTGATAAGGTTGCCAGCGTGCAAATGGAATTTTGTTCAGCAGCTCCGCAACTTTATTTCGTTTTGCTTTGAAGGTGCGCAGGTTAAAATCATCGGCTTCGTTTGTACCATAATGTACTGTAATGATATTGTTCCTAAACCTTCCAATATTGTTGATGACATTTGCAAAAAGACCATTCGTGTCTTTGGGATTGTAACGGATATTTTTAAATCCACGTCCATCGTAACGGGAAAGCCCATCCATTGTTGAGAGCCATATAAAACCATCTTCGTCCTGTATAATACCGCTTATGAAATTTTGTGGCAAACCATCCTCTACCGTAAACAATTGCTGATTAGTAAACAGCCGGTGTTGTGCAACCAGGCTTGTTGCAATAGTTAGCAAAAATAGCAGCACGCAAAATCGTACAACAGGTATCATCACTGATGATGAATAGCTTTTTGGGTGAAGGTGAATATAAGTTGTGGAAGTTAGCCATTAAAAGTTGAAAATAAAATCGTCGGGCAGCTATCACTTGTCCACTATATAGTTCAGTTCCGTTACACCGCAGGTAAGTTGATGTGTGTTCAGCAGCTTCAATTTTATGTGCTCTTTTATGTTTGTAAATAACGGAATACCTTGCCCAAGAATAATTGGATTAACAAACAACCAGTACCCATCAATCAAGTTTTGTTGAATAAGCGAATGAGTGGCTGTGGGGCTGCCAAAGAGCAAAATGTCTTCACCCTCACCCTGCTTTATGTCATTTATTTTTTCAGAAAGATGATCATTGATAATCGTGGTATTGTTCAAACCTTCCTCCGGCATTGTTCTTGACAATACAACTTTATGCACTTGGCTATACCACTTCGAATGTTCAATATCGTGTCTGGTTGCGGTGGGCGAATCGGCTGCAGTTGGCCAGTAGCCCTCCATCATTTCAAAAGTTACACGTCCGTATAATGCAGTATCGCCGCCACTGATGCGTTTGCCCACATGAGCAAAAAGTTCTTCGTCTACTTTTATCCAATCCATTTCACCATTGTGGCCTGCTACAAATCCATCGAGGGATATGTGCATGAAGGAAATTATTTTTCGCATGAGGTTGTTGATTGATTGAGGTTTTGCTATTACTGAGAGAACGGTTGGCTTTTAATTTATTTGGTATCTAATAATTGGTATGAATTTGATGAACTACTATTGTCAATTAACTTTACAAGACTTCCATTAGTTAAATTTAACGCATATATAGAAGCCTTAAAATTTCCTGACATAGATTGAAAAATTATTTTTTTACCGTCATTACTAAGCAATGCAGAATTCAGTCCTGCCATAGGATATTCGCCCGCCGGCAACAAAGGAATACTAATTTTTGTTAAGTTAGTTCCATCATTATTAATTAAAAAATAGTCCCCTGCGTTAACGTAAATCGGATGACTGCCAGAAGAATCTGTTTTAGTCCCAATCTGTAATTGAACTGACTTAGAGATAAGTGTCTTATCAGGTGAAAAGCCCGTAACATCTGTCGTTTGAGCATCAGCGGTCTTCTGACAACTCATCTGAAAAACAATGATTGATGCAGAAAATGCTGTTAATACAATTGTGCTTAATAATAGTTTTCTCATTTGGTTTAGTTTGGGTTTATATTGAGTTTAAATAAAGAATACTCCACGCACTTTTCAGTGCTATTATAGGCAACATCGTCCAAATTTCAAAACGTGTAAACACGGCGTTTATTACCGTTTATTGCACTTCTTTATTGTCTGTACGCCTTATTTTTTATAACTGTGTCCAAACATGCAATAACTGTTTTCATGAAACCTTAACTGTGCTTAAATAAGAAATTATTCTTTACAATGTTACGTGAGTTGCCTTATGCATAAGCAAATGCTTAATCGGTTGAAAAAAAAGATATTAAACAATATGAAGAAGGTTAGTTTAAGCAAACAGCCCACACAATAAACGTCAAATAATTTCATGAGCTGAACGTCTTCGGACCTGAATAAAAGACGGGGTCACAACACCTTGCGCTCATTCACGCTTACTTCCGATCCTTCGGCCACAAAAACAGAATCGGGTTGCATATCATTCATGAAGGCGAAATCACTACCATAGAGTTGTTCAAAATCTATTTTGTAAGAAAATCCTTTTACAGAATAAATATTCCAGCGGGGATGCTCTACCTGGTATTCTGCTGTACGAAAAGCCGATAACGCAGTGTAGCCCCAATGATGTTCAAAAATATATTCTTCCTTGCTGCCTTTGATCATCGGCTGTGTTTGAATGGTTGTTTCAACTTTCAATTCATGCTCAAGTTCTTTGCCCCATTCAAATTGCAGGTAACGTTGTTTGGTTTGTTCAACTTTACTTTTTATAGGTGAATAGGCGTACTTCTCCTGGTAAATTAGTTTCGCCACCCAGGCGATTATTGGTTTTGGCACCAGCTCTTTGATAAACACCACGCCACGTTTTATACCATTACCTGATTTATAACGAACATAAAACCGCAGGTTGATCTCCTCAAAATCTTTATGAAAAGGAATACCTACGCCTTTGATTTTGGTATCCATAAAATGAAAAGCCACAAAACTGATATAACATTTGCCATCAAACGCATCGAGCTCCACTCCATTTGGCAAATAAGTTTTTAACACATGCTCAGGCACCACAAAATTCATCATCACGAGGTTTTGCCATTTAGCAGTAAGAAATGCACTCATTCAAATTGTTTTAGTATACCACGTAAAAGATCGCTCCCCGTTTCAATCTCCCTTCCTCTTTTAATTCTTAGGTTCTTCACGATAAAATTCTTTAAAAATCAAACGCAAACTCTGGTCGTACGTAAAATAGTTATACAACCAGTTGCTGAAAACAAAGAACCTGTTCTTTACACCAAGGATCAACATAAGATGCAAACCCATCCAGATAAGCCACGCAAAAAAACCACCAAAATGTAAACGAGGCTTTGGCACATCAACAACAGCAAGGTTGCGACCAACTGTAGCCATTGCACCTTTGTCTTTGTACCGGAAAGGTTCTGCAATTTTTCCTTGTCGCAGATTCTGCAAATTTGTTGCCAGTAATGTTGCCTGCTGTATGGCAACAGGTGCAACTTGTGGATGACCATTGGGAAAATGCTCTTCTTCCATGTAAGCAATATCACCGATGGCAAATACATTGTTGAAACCCTGCACAAAATTAAACTCATCCACTTTAATGCGGTTGCCTCTTGCTACGAGTGAAGGGTCAATACCCAAAGGAATATTTCCTTTGATGCCTGCCGCCCATATTACCAGCGTTGATGGAATGGTTGTACCATCCTTTAATGTTACATTTTTGCCATCGTAATCCTGCAACAATGAATTGGTCATAACCGTAACACCTAAGCGCTTCAAATAATTCAAACTCTCTGCACTACTCTTTTCGCTCATAGCAGCAAGTGTTTTGCCAGTACCTTCCAACAGGTAAATATTCATCATGTTGAAATCGAGTTCAGGATAATCCTTTGGCAGCACATATTTTTTCATTTCGGCAATAGCGCCACTTAACTCAACACCTGTTGGGCCACCACCTACCACCACCACATTCATGAGTCGTTGCAATTCTTCTTTATTATCGGCATGCAACGCATCTTCAAAATTGTGAATTAGTTTGTGCCGCAGTTGCAATGCTTCCACTGTCGACTTCATAGGAAATGCATGTTCTTCCAGGTTTTTATTACCAAAGAAATTGGTAGAAGCACCGGTGGCGATCACGAGGTAATCGTATGTGTAAGTGTCTTCATTGGTGATCACCTGTTTTGACGATGTATCAATACGTTCAACTTCTGCCATGCGGATACGTACGTTCTTACTTTTTTGAAATGCTTTACGTAAAGGGAATGAAATGTTGGAAGCATCAAGGCCAGCTGTTGCCACCTGGTAAAACAAAGGTTGAAACTGGTGATAGTTAAACCGATCAATGAGTGTAATGTCGATTCCCTGTTTATTGCTGAGTAAACGTGCCAATCGTAAACCGCCAAAGCCTGCGCCAAGTATGATGAGTTTCATGTTAAGTTAATTGGTTGATGTCTCAAAGTTACGATGTTTTCAGTATTTTTTGAAAATATCGGAACAATTTAAAAAGTGCACAAAAAAGCCCTGCAATAACAGGGCCTTATTTATGAAAACACAATTAATCTTAATAAACCATCCTTACTTTAATGGTTTCTTTTACCTCTTTCAGCAGTTCAACAGCCTTCTTTGAAAGTTTGCTATCAACATCTAATACCACGTAACCGATCTGGTCGTTGGTTTTTAAATACTGACCCAGAATGTTGATATTATGCTTGCTCAGCTGTGTATTGATCTGGCTCAACACACCCGGCACATTTCTATGAATATGCAGAATACGGTGAGTGCCTTCCTGTACCGGTAATGCCAATTCAGGCACAGTATGTGAACCAATGGTGGTTCCGCCTTCCAGGTATTTCACCAGCTTGTTACTTACATCTTCACCAATATTTTCCTGTGCTTCTTCAGTGCTTCCTCCAATATGTGGAGTGAGAATAACATTGGGCAAATCCTGCAACGGTGTTTGAAAACGATCGCCATTTTTTTCAGGTTCCCACGGAAACACATCAATTGCTGCACCAGACAAATGCTTATCCAGTAAAGCCTGGCGTAATGCTTCCAGATCAACCACTTCTCCCCTTGCATAGTTGAGAAGGATTGCTCCTTTTTTGAATTGCTTCAGTGCAGCTTTATTAATGAGATTTTTTGTTTGATTTGTTTCAGGTACATGCAGTGAAACAATATCTGATTTGTTCAACACATCTTTCAACTGTTTGTATTGAACAGCATTACCCAAAGGCAATTTTGTTACAACATCATAATAAATCACTTTCATACCAAGCGATTCTGCTAATACACTTACCTGGCTGCCAATGTTGCCGTAACCAATAATACCTAATGTTTTACCACGCAATTCATAACTGCCTTTTGCTTCTTTATTCCATATACCTTCATGCGCCGCTTTGTTTTTATCGATGATGCGGCGAATGAGCACAATACTTAACCCAATCACCAATTCGGCCACACTACGTGTATTGCTGTAAGGTGCATTCATCACCACCACTCCTCTTGTTGTGGCAGCTTTCAAATTCACCTGGTTAACGCCAATACAAAAACAGCCAATGGCCTGTAATTTTTTAGCAGCCTCCAACACTTTTTCAGTGATCTGTGTTTTGGATCGGATACCAAGCAAATGCACATCTTTTATTTCTTTAATCAATTCTTCTTCACTTAATGCACCGCTGAGTTTTTTAACACTTGCATAACCGCTGTCTTTTATATTTTGCACAGCTGCTTCGCTGATATTTTCAAGCAATAAAATATTGATCTTGTCTTTGGGATAACTGGTCGTATTTTTTTCTGCCATGATCGTATGAGTGATTTGCTTATTTTGCAGCGCAAAGATAGTCCACCAAAGAGCAATAGAATCGGGTTGATTGGATTTTTTCTAAACGGGCTGTCAATAACTCAATTACCAAACTGAATTGATCGAATTATAAAGCATGATATTGATTAGAAAACGAACGTTCTTTTATATGGCTTCTGCGCTGTTGTTAACGGGTTGTGGAGCCTCCTCTTCAAAAAAACATAGAGAAACAACTGCAAACATCATCACTGCAGTCAACACACTTTCAAAAGCGGAAGCAGACAGATGCCGACGTATTGCCGAAGATTTTTATGACTCATCATTAAAGCGCACCGGTTTTAATGGTGCAATGTTGGTGGCAAAAAAAGGCCAGATTGTTTTTGAACAGTACAATGGCTTTGCACATTTGAAGGGCAAAGATTCTATTACAGCCAATACTCCATTTCATATTGCTTCTACCAGCAAAACATTTACTGCGATGGCTGTGTTGAAACTGGCAGAAGAAGGCAGGCTCAACATCAACGATTCATTGCAGAAATTTTTCCCGGGCTTTCCTTATGAAGGTATGACGGTGAAAACATTGCTGAGTCAACGTAGTGGCTTACCTAATTATGCTTACTATCTGGAAAAAGTGCAATGGGATAAAAATATAAAAGTGACGAATGAAGATGTCTTGCAAACATTAATTGTACATAAGCCCGATTTGCAGAATGCAGTTAACAGGCGTTTCAACTATTCAAATACAAACTTTGTATTGCTCGCTCTGGTAATTGAACGTGTATCGGGTAAATCATATGGAGATTATTTGCAGGAAGTTTTTTTTACGCCGCTGCAAATGACCAGTACAAAAGTATTTAGTCGTAACGATTCTGCTACTGTTACACCTTCGTACATGTGGAATGGTGTAGAGGAAGCATTCACTTATCTTGATGTTACGTATGGTGATAAGAACATTTACAGCACCGTAAAGGATTTGTTGAAATGGGACCAGGCATTGTATGGCAACAAACTGTTTAAACAGTCAACACTTGATTCGGCATTTCAACCTTACAGTTTTGAAAAACCCGGAATTCATAATTATGGTTTGGGTTGGAGAATGTACACGTTGGCCAACAACAACAAGATCATTTATCACAATGGTTGGTGGCACGGCAATAACTCAACATTCTATCGTGTGGTCCCCGATTCGCTCACCATCATTATACTTGGAAATAAATTCAACCGCAATATCTATAGAGTGAAACCATTGATTGAGGCACTCACACCGCTGAAGTTCAGTTACGATGATGAATAAATAACTACTCAGGAAATGAATGCTTCCTGTTGGGTAATAAATTTTCCCTGCTCCATTCAATGGTTTGAATAAATGGATGCTTACGTACTTTACAAGCCGTTAACGGGCAATGCGAACAACTGCTACTCACGCATGGATCAGTATGAATAAAAAACTCTATGCTTCCTTTTTGAAAATTTGAGTTGAGTACTTTATCGAGCTTGGTAATCTCATCATGCACTTCATCAAGCGAAAAAAAGTACGGCATGGTTACATGGCAATCGACATGATAATAGTTGCCATAGCGCTGCACACGCAGGTTATGCATATCAATCCAGTTTGGCTGACGTTGCTCTTTTAATATCGCCACCAGTTCATCTACAACTTTCATATCCACCTCGTCCATCAATCCACGCACAGATTTACTCATGAGTTTGAAGCCTGTAAAAATAATAATGGCGGCAGCAACTGCTGAAGCAATCGGGTCGATCCATTTATAACCAGTAAGCATGATTAATACAATGGCCACGAGCACCCCAATGCTTGAATAGCTATCGCTTAAAATATGTTTGCCATTTCCCTGTAGTGTGAGGCTATTGTTTTCTTTTCCTTTTCTAACCAAAAAGAAACCTAATAAAAAATTTGCAGCGCCGCCTGCAAGTGTTAACCAAATACCTGTTGTTAATGCATGCAATTCGGGTGGGTTGAAAAAGAAAAGCACTGCTTGTATTAAAATACCGAAGCCTGCAATGAGAATCATGGCGCCTTCAAAGCCAATAGAAAAAAACTCAATCTTACCATGACCATAAGGATGTTCTCTATCCCTTGGTTTATTGGAGAGATAAATACTATACCATGCAAACGCCGCTGCCACAACATTAATGATCGATTCTAATGCATCAGATAAAATCACCAACGAACCTGTAATAAACCAGGCAATAAATTTTACAGCGCAGATAAATGTGCTGATGATGAAAGAGAGACGGATGTAGAAGAGATCACTGCGTTTCAAAATGCTTCTTTAAGTAACAGCAAGATATAAAAAAACAAAACTGCATTACTGCAGTTTTGTTTTTCTCATGTTGATTGAATAAACCGGACTACTTTATTTTTATTTGATCAGGAAAAACGAGATATAAGGTTTCCTACTTGTACTTGTTTGACCCGAATAACCCATGGCAAAAGCGGTATAACTCCGTCCATTTGTTGTTGTGGATGCACTCGAATAAGTGGCTAATGCGGTTGTGGAGGCTGCAGCCCCTGCTGGCCTGATTGCCCACGTTAAAGCGGTTGCAGGAACGGCCAATGTAAAATAATCACTGATGCCCTTATACGGAATGTTTGTTGCTACTACTGTTGTTCCATAATACAAGTCAATTGCCGCAACATTTGGCATCAGGTTAATTATTCGAAACTTCGCATATCCTGAATCCGGACTTACCCTGGTATCGGGAGTAAGTATTGACTGTGTGCTGGTGGAAGTATCGGTAATATGTAAGGTATTATAATCACCTGCTTTAACATTAATATCTGTTGAATAGAGAACCACAGAATCAATATTTGTATTCTTTTGCGGAATAACTACTTTAAAACTTAATGGCCCTGGTTTAACCGCTAAATAATCAGGTGTTGAACCACCATTGGTATTATAACCGCCACCCGGAAAAGGCGTTCGAGCTGTAATTAAATTGCTTACTCTTACACCATTTATAGTTAATTGAACGCTTGGGTTGGCGTTATATGCCGAGGCAAAATTAATTTTCAAAAAAGACTGGCTGTTGTCCACGAGTTCAAAATCGCCATACTTTATTTCATTTTTAGTACAGCCAAGCAGAACAAACAAAGCCAGTAATGATATGATTGATATTTTTTTCATGTTTAAGAATTTAAAATAAAAGATCATGGCAGGCTGAACCACATTTCCTTTGTATGGTAATCCGGATCAAGACCACCCCATTTTTGCAACTCAGTTCTGTTCCAGATGTATTCAGAGTTATAACGTGGCCTTACCCGATAAGCGTACTTATTGTTATTCGTTGTATAAAATTCCGAAGTGCTTAATTGATAAAATGTTTTAAATATTGCGGGGTCGTAATGATACTTACGGAGATCACTCCATTGTTCCAATCCCGCCCAGCCCCACTGAGCTATATACTTCTGTTGCATGATATCGGCAATCGTTAAATCCAAAGGCGTTTGGGCTACTTCAGAACTTGCCAGGTAATCACTTTTCTGCGCATTAGTTATTGCTGTTGCACCACCATTCAAACCATATAAATTAATGAATTGGATATGCCCCTCAATTCCTTTTAAATATGCAGCATGTGCACCAGCCTTAATTCCTTTAATAAACAGTGCTTCTGCTTTTGCAAATTGTAATTGAGAATAAGTCATAAGAGGAAATCTTGCCTTATCTGCGAAAATGTATTTGCTTGGGAAGGGAGCTGCTACAGAACCTAACACGTGCGGTATACGTTTGGTTGAATTAGGATCACCATAAGTTGGAATCATGCCTCTGTAGACAGAATCAGTAGGATTGTAATTGATCATTCTCGTAAGACGAGGATCAATAGAAGTTTTTGGATTTGTTGCCGGCGTTCCCCTCACACCACCTGTAAGAAGCGAGACAATGGGTTGCATGAGACGACCATAAGCAGTACTGGTGATCAGTGCCGGATTCACGCCCCATCCGCTTGATTCAGCCGCATTGCTTGCATTAAAATATACTGTTGCATCTTCAGTTGCATCAGCAAAAGAGAGATCAACATATTTTACAACACTATCAGCGTACGTGGTTGCAAAATTGGGTTTGTTAATCAGGTGGCTGTACTGTTGGGCTAATAATCCGTATACAAACTTTTTCCATTTTGCACGATTGCCACCATAAACCAGGTCACCTGAAGGTCCAGCTAATACAGCTGTATAATCGCCGTCATCTGTTTTATCAAGATATTGTAAAGCCTTTGCAGCCCATTCTCTCACTCTTTCATAAACTTCTGGCTGATCCTGGTAATGAAATGTCAATTTCGATTTATCAAATGCCTCATCTAAAATAACCGGACCATGATAATCGGTAGTTATCTGGTAGGCCCATGCTTTAATTGCATATCCAATGCCGGCAAAAGACCATTTACCGTTTTCTTCGCCATCTTTAATCATTAGTTCGAGGTTAGGCCCAAGATTTACATAAGTCATTCGCCATATTGAACCGCCAAAATCACTGGCCGGAGTGTAACCATGTTTTTCCCACTCCACATCGGCAGCCTGGTTGCCCCAATATTGTACATACTTAAACAATCCCCTGTAATCATTTTGCAGATTATTTGCCATCTGAAAAGTAATAGGAGCAATAAGTGCTTCCCCCTTTCCGATCTGTGGATTTGCAGGGTCTGTATTAATATCCAGCCACTTTTTACAACCGGCAGTGGCAAGTAACAGGCTTAGTAAAAAAACTATTTGAATTCGTTTCATTGTTCAGATTTTTAACGTTAGAGTTTTAAGCGTAATCCAAAATTGAAGCCTAATGGTCGGCCCATGTTACCAAGATCAATACCATAACCACCCATGCCACCTAAGCTTGGATTATTACCATTACTATCTGGATCTATTCCGGAATAATTAGTAATCAGGAATACATCTGTAGCAGTTAAGAAAACACTTAATCCTCTAATCACTTTAGTATGATTCAAGAGTTTCTCATTGAAGTTGTATTGAAGACTAATGTCTCTCAAACGAAGTGCGTTGATATCTTTTTCTACAAACATTTCAGGTGCTACGCCATTTGTTGTGGATGAGTAGTAGGATGAATTATAGTAAGGAGTTACCACCATCGTATTTACGGTGGGTGTAGCTGTGTTTTCCAAACCATCTCTTACAACACCTTTTATGACACGTGGCACTTCCCTATCAAGCGTTTTAACACTTAGGCCAGTTGTATAAAGCGTGTACTCGGTAGCGTTATACACATCTCCTCCAACACGTAAATCGAAGAGAAATGACAAGTTAAAGTTTTTGTATGTCAAATTGTTCGAGAAACCAAGTAGGAAATTAGGGGTGCGGTCACCAATTAAAAAGAAGTCGTTGGAATTTGTGAGCAAAGGCAAACCGTTTAATTGGTTAATGATGACGTCACCGTTCTTATTTCTATCGAATTTCCATCCACCCATGGCACCAGTGCTTGAACCTGGGAATACGGCGCTTCTTACACCGTTTTGCAGCCATGTATCAGAATCATATAACTCTGGCAGTTCTTCAGCAATACTTTTTACAGTACCACGATTGCGAGTAAAGTTCAGGATCATGTCCCAATTGAAATTCTTACTACGCACTGGTGTTCCTGTTACCTGGAGCTCAACGCCACGATTCACAACTTCGCCTCCGTTCATTAAACGTAAAACAAAGCCGCTACCATAACTAAGTCGTGGAAGAATGATCTGATCATAGCTATGCAAATTGTAAAAAGTAAAATCGAAACCTAACCTGTCTTTCAAAAATTTCATCTCTAAACCAGCTTCGAAGTTTCTTGTGTACTCTGGTTTTAATTTGTCGTTTCCACCATTTGCAAGGTCGTAGTTAAAACCGCCGCCAGTAGATGTTACGGGCACAAGCCTTGACAATGTTCCATAATATGCTCTGGGTTCTTTACCTGTATATGCCAGTGATGATCTCAACTTACCAGAGCTTAGCCAGTTAATATCTTTAAACATAGACAGATCGGTAAAGTTGAAAGCCAGACTTGCCGAAGGATAAAAGAAATAAGGATTGTTTGGCATTAAACGGGAAGATGCATCCATCCTTCCTGTTAATGTTAAGTACAGGTACGTTTCATAACCCAACACCGCCTGACCAAAAGCACCAAATCCTCTAAACCTGTTAATTGAAAGTTTGTTTCTCTGAGTAGTAGTAAGCGTATTATTTATGCTGTAAAAATTAGGATCATAAAACTTCTCGCCTAGTTGCGCATTTGTCGTGTAATTGTTATCTGTGAAATTGTATCCAAGAATATAAGTGTTATTGAAACGATTAAACTTATGTATGGCAGTAGCCACAAAAGAACCGTTATAAATACGAGCTACCTGGTTATAAGTTGATATTCGTCCACCGGTTGGGGTGCTGCTCGATCCTGAGCCTTTAAACGATTGGGTATGATACACTGTTACGCCGTTTGTAGAAGAGATATCTGCCGCAATGGTACCGTTTAATGTAAGCCATTTAAGAGGCTTAAATGTTAGGGTAGTATTTGACAGCATCCGTTGTGTTTTATCTTCATTAAGATTTTTGTTTACATCCCACAATGGATTATCGGGTTCATTGTAAATGTCACTGTTAGTGAGTTTACGGTTACCGAAGGCATCCTGGTAAACACTTACATCAAAGCGGGAAGGGAAACTCAAAAGGCCCATCAAATATCCACTTGTACCCTTGTTTGCTTTTTTGTTATATGAATTAACGTAGTTAAAGGTGGTAGACAAATTGAGCTTCGGCGAAATTGTAGCTGTAGCTGAAATTCTTGATGATAAACGGGTGAACCTAGTTGTGGGAATTGTTCCTTTATTATCTGAATATTCATTGGACCAACGATAGGTAAATCCGTTTGCACCACCTTCAAAAACCAGATTATGTTTTTGTGCGAAACCCGGTTGAAAGAAATTATGAATGTTATCATAGATCTTCTGCCCACTTGCATACTTCGGTCCAAAATAAGTTCGAACGCTCGTGTTAGGAATGCCTGCGCCAGTTCCCTGGCTGTATACCTGTTGCACTTCAGGAAAGTTGATCTGTTTTTCGTAACGAAACGAGTTTGTATATGAAATAGTGCCCCGTCCTGCCTTTCCTTTTTTTGTTGTAATTACAATGGCGCCGCTGGCACCAAGATTGCCATAAAGTGCTGTTGCTTCCGGCCCTTTCAAAATGGTATAGGTTTCAATATCGGCGGGGTTGATATCTATTCCCCTGTTGGAATAATCCTGATCTCTGCTTGTGCCCAGGGTACCTGTAGCAACAAGTGTACTTTGGCTGAATACTGAGTTATCAATAGGCAAACCGTCAATAACAATTAATGGTGAGTTGTCACCACTAAGCGAAACAAATCCACGAAGAACAATTTGTGAAGAAGCTCCCGGATCACCTGAAGTTGCATTTACAGAAAGCCCAGGAACCCTTCCAGCTAAGCCCTGAAGAAAATTTTCCCGTTGCGTATTTGACACTTCATCTCCAGAAACTTTTGGTGTTGAATAACCAAGACTTTTTTTGTTCCTGTTGATGCCGTAAGCTGTTACAACAACTTCGCCCAACGCATTTGCAGTTGATTTCAATTTAATTGTTATCGTTGTGGAGCTGCCAATTCTAACACTCTGCTCTTCGTATCCCACAAAACTTACAACCAACGTTGCTCCTTGCTCCGCATTAATAGAGAAATTACCGGCAGCAGTAGTTACTGCAGTTTTGTTAGTGCCTTTTACCGTAATAGTTGCGCCTGGCAAAGGGGTGTTATCTTCTGATAGAACGGTTCCTGTAATTGTTTTTTCTTGTGCCAGCACCAGAAAAGGCAACCAGGAAAAGAAAAGCAAAAGCCTTTCCTTGAACTTCAAGATTTTTCTCATGATCTAAGTTTATTTTGGTTGTTTAATGAATACAATTTTATAAAACGGTAACGCCTGCATCACGGTAAGGTTTTAAATTCTTATCATCTGCATCCAGTTCTGTAATGAGATAGTTAACCTTATCTAAACCGCAAATACGTAACGATTGACTGCTATTTAGTTTTTCGGATATTGTGAGACAAACAAGTTTGCCCGAAGCCTGGATCATCTCCCTCTTCAGGTTGGCTACTTCCCAATCATTTTCTGTAACACCATGCGTTGCATCCATTGCATTAATGCCCATGAAACAGATATCAGCATTTACTTGTTTTATTTTACTAATGGCTTCTGACCCACAAGTGATCTTTGAATCTTTCAGAATTTTATCGCCAATCATCACCACATCAATTGAAGGGTGTTTCAAATACTCATTTACCGCCGGTATACTTCCTGTAATAAACGTTGCCTTTAACGGGTGCGGTAACACTTTTGCCATTTCAACAATTGTTGTACCACCACTGGTTAAAACAAACATTCCATTCTTCACCAGTTTCACTGCCTTCTCAGCAATGATGCGTTTCTTTTCCGGAGAATATAAATGATCAGTTGAAAATTGGACTTCATTAAACGAAAGCGATAAGGCACCACCATGAACTTTAATTAACTTCTCTGCTGCTGAAAGCTCCTGCAGATCTCTGCGAATCGTATCCTCCGACACATTTATGCTTTGACATAGGTCGTTCGACAAAACCTTGTTATGCAGGTTTAGCTGATGCATGATAAAGGCATGTCGTTCTTTTTTAAGCAATCGGTTTGGTTTTTGGCGTGAATAAATGTACTAAATAGCTGCAAAAAACCGCACAAACTCTCAACAACTTGCAGGAATGTGGAAAACTTTGCGAACAAGCGTCAGCCTGCACAAAACAAAAAGCCCCGGAAAGTTCCGGGGTTCCGCATTATTTATTCAATACCTTAATTAAAGAACACCGCATTACACAACATCAGCTTTCCGTTTTCCCAAAAATTGCGGAACATAATATTATCAGTGAGATAAACCACTGACCCACGTCCGATATTCTGTGCACCGAACAACAATCCATCTTTCAAACGGTCTTTAAGTTTAGAGCCTACAAAACCGGCAAGCTGACCATCTTTCTTGATCACTCCCACGTTCCAGCCATTGTTATTAAAGAAGTCGAAAATGTTATCATCCATCTTCAATGTATAATAGTAATTGGGATAACCAAAGGCCAACGGATGTGTGTTATCAAGCTCTACTTTATAAATAGAGCCTGGCGTAATGTTACGCACATAGTCACGCTCACGGTTTTCGAAAGAACGTAATGGATCGTAAGGATCTTTGCTTGAAGCTTCATCTGTCTTCTTCGATTTCAATCCCCAATCCAATCTTGTAAATGCTGCGGCCGCTCCTTCAAGAGCAATGAGCTTACCACCCTTGCTCACCCAATCTTTCAATTGATCAGTTGAAGTTTTATCACCCATGAAACGATAATTACCATCAGGCATGATGATCACATCAGTTTGTTGCCAGTTAATCCTGCTAATATCATTTGCGTACACCAATGAAAGTGGATACTGAAGTTGTTTGTCGAAGAAATGCCAGATCTCACCTGCTGCATTACCTCCTACACCTTCACCTGTAAGCAACACAACATTTTTGAATTTGAATGGCGACACAAGATCACTTCCCAAATCACCACCTGCATCAACAAAGCCTGTAGCTATAGGATATGTTTTTACGTTTGCAGCATTCGCTGCATCCGCAACATGCTTCCACAAATTTGTTCCGAAAGATTGGTTACTTGTTTTCATTACGATGATGGCTCCACGATCGAATTTTTGTCCACCAGTTTCAAAAGGCACTTCACTATAGCGAAGTGTAATTCCTTTTTCAAGCAGATCAGCAACTACTTTTGCGCTTTGCAAACTCTCCCACTTAATAACATAGGCATATGCATCGGCTGAAGAATTATTTACCTGCGCAGGTTTTTGATAGGCACTTGTGTTGATACGCTCTTTTGAAGCGAAGGCTTGTAATCCATAAGCGTACGGCAAACTCCAGGCAGTGATATCATACGTTGCAGAATCGCTGAGTTTTGATTTTGGTTCAAACAATGCCTGCACCATTGCAGAGCGTGGCTGAAAAGAGCTCACAACCAAATCGCCATTCGCTATATTAAAGCTTTCATCTTTACCTGTAAAATAATTATAGCCTTTACCTGCACCTGATGTAGAGCCATATTCAATTCCATTCTTATCGAGCAACTGTGTTAATGCTGCAATACGATCCGCATCTTTTGCACCGTTTTTAATAACGTATGTTTTGTATTCACCAAAACCATTACTTACACCTTTATTAAAATATTTGCGAAACTCTGAGATGAGTTTACCTGCATTGATTGAAGATATTTCAACAGTACTTAATCCCGTGGTGAAATGATGCGTTGCCCGATCTAATAAAGTCAACGTATCTCCTTCCTCAGTTAAAGCAGTTGCGCCACCTGCAGGACCACCACCCTGTTCATAGGTCATACCAATTGCTCCGTTATAAGTTGGATAAGTATCGCCATAAGAAGGATAAAAAAGATCGAAGCGGAGTTTGGTGAAATACAACCATCCATTCGCATCAAAATATTTCGCATGGTTACGACCAATGGTTGTTTGAAAATCACGTTGCCATTGTGTGATCACTTCATGAAAAGGTTCTGCAGCAGGTGCAAAGTAATAAGGCTCATTGATCCCTTGTTCATGGTAATCCACATGAATTTGTGGCATCCATTGATTATATAATTTTAATCGTTGCTGACTTTCCACCTGTGTTTGCCACGCCCAGTCACGGTTCAAATCAAAGTTGTAATGATTGGTTCTTCCACCGGGCCATGGATCACGGTGCTCACGGGTATCCATACGTGGATTGGCGTTTACACCTACAACCGAATTAAACCAGTTTACATAACGGTCACGACCATCAGGATTAATACATGGGTCCATCACAACCACTGTATTCTTCAACCAGTCTTTTGTTTTTGTATTCGAAGGATCAACTAATGCATATATCGTCATTAAGGCTGCTTCACTGCTCGACGTTTCATTACCATGAACATTATAACTCATCCACACAATAGCCGGTGCATTTTCATTTGGCGCCGCTTTATCTTTTGTAAGATTTGCCAGGCGTAAATTATTCACACGGATTGCTTCAAGGTTAGTCATATTTTCTTCACTCGAAATAAAAGCAACCATCAAAGGGCGACCTTCATTTGTTTGTCCATACTGTTGCAGCTTGACAGTTTTTGGAGCGTTAGCTGCCACATGCTGAAAATAACTAATCACTTTCCAGTGTGGAGTATAACGTGTGCCGATCTTATAACCAAGAAATTGTTCAGGGCTTTGCACCTGTGCCATTGTTGCTATAGAGATGCACAGTGCAAAAAACAGGGAAAGATTTTTTCTCATAATTAGAATTAAAGGTTGCAATTTAAAACAAGCAAAAACATAAAATCAGCCGCTTATCATTCAGTTCGTTGAAATTAATTCTAAGATAAGCGGACTTTAGCCGTAAAAAATTAATTTCGGTAAAATTAGGTTCATGAGAAAACTGGTTGTTTCATTTCTGCTGATTGCAGCAATTCCTTCGCTGGCGCAATACAATCCTTATAATTATACCATTGAAAAGAAAGCTACGGAAGCAAAGGCTGCCGTAGTAAGTGCACATCCGCTGGCAAGTAAAGTGGGTATTGCGATTATGAAAAAAGGAGGCAATGCATTTGATGCTGCTATTGCAACCCAATTGGCATTGGCAGTAGTTTATCCAGGTGCAGGCAATATTGGTGGTGGCGGATTTATGTTGGCAGTAACAAGTAAAGGTGAACAGGTTGCTCTTGATTACCGGGAGAAAGCGCCCGCAGCTGCAAGCAGGGATATGTATATTGATGTAAATGGAAATGCGCAAACCGATCTTAGTCAAAACGGGCATCTGGCATCAGGTGTACCAGGAACAGTGGCAGGTTTATTTTCGGCACATGCTTATGCAAAACTTCCGTTTAAACAATTAATACAACCAGCTATTGATCTTGCAGAAAAAGGATTTGTACTTACTGCAGCCGAAGCAAGAAATTTAAACAATATAATGTGTGAGTTCCTGCGCTATAGCACAAAGCCAACTGTGTTTGTAAAATATGGCGGATGGAAAGAAGGAGACACACTCGTTCAAAAAGAACTCAGCAACACACTTAAACGCATTCGTGATTTTGGGCAGAAAGGATTTTATGAAGGTGAAACTGCACGACTGATCGTTACTGAAATGAAACGTGGAAATGGCATGATTACTTTGGCTGATTTGAAAAATTATAAAACAGCCAAACGTGTAACGATGCAGTCGAAGTATAAAGATTATACAATTATTGGTATGCCGTTAGTAAGCAGCGGAGGTATCCTGATACAACAGATGATGGGTATGGTAGAGAACAGGAATCTTGCACAGTATGGTTTTCATTCATGGCAGGCAGTACAGCTAATGGTTGAAGCAGAACGAAGGGCTTATGCCGACCGGGCAGAATTTTTGGGCGACAGAGATTTTGTAAAAGTGCCTGTTAAAACACTCACCTCTTCCGCATACTTACAGCAACGTATGAGCGATTTTGAATTGGGTAAAGCCGGAAAGAGTGAAACAACCAAACATGGCACTATCAACCCGGAGAGCGAAGAAACAACTCACCTTTCAGTTTACGATGCAATGGGAAACGCAGTTTCAGTTACCACTACACTTAACGGTAGTTATGGCAGCAGAACTGTTGTTGGCGGTGCTGGTTTTATTTTGAACAATGAAATGGATGATTTCAGTGTTAAACCCGGCGTTCCAAATATGTATGGTGCATTAGGAACCGAAGCAAATGCAATTGCAGCAAACAAACGCATGCTAAGTTCCATGACGCCGACGATTGTATTGAAAAACGGAAAACCATTTCTCGTTATTGGTTCACCAGGCGGAACAACTATTCCTACACAGGTTTACCAGGTGTTGTTGAACACGCTTGAATTTAATATGAGTCTTGAAGATGCAGTATGGAAACCCCGTTTTCATCACCAATGGTTGCCTGATGTTGTTTATGTGGAGAAAGCATTTCCCCTGGAATTAAGGACTAAGCTTGAACAGATAGGTTATAAAATTGTAGAGCGTGGAAATATTGGTCGCTTTGAAGCAATTAAAATTGTAAACGGAGTTGTGGAAGCTGTTGCAGATAATCGTGGAGATGATCATGCAGAAGGATACTAGGAAAATACAAAGTACGAGGTACGAAGTGAGAAGTACGAATAAAGAACAAGACCTATACAGCAGCATTCACTCATAACTTAAAACTTAGAACTCAGAACTTATAAACTCATATCTTTTCTCATGTCACTCGCATCAACCTTTTTATCATCTTACATCAAACGCAGCACTTATTACAAGGAACTTGCTGATAAAACATTTGCACAATTAAGCGAAGCCGATTTTCATTATCAGCCAAATAAAGCGAGTAATAGCATTGCCATCATCATGCAACATCTTGTTGGTAACATGCTGAGTCGTTTCACCAACTTCTTAACTGAAGATGGAGAAAA
Source organism: Lacibacter sp. (assembly GCF_057361365.1). Taxonomy (NCBI): domain Bacteria; kingdom Pseudomonadati; phylum Bacteroidota; class Chitinophagia; order Chitinophagales; family Chitinophagaceae; genus Lacibacter; species Lacibacter sp. Next base: position 413,353 of record NZ_JBMQSG010000011.1, read on the forward strand.
GGAATGGCGCAACCGTGATACAGAATTTGAAGAACAGCAACTGAGCAAAGATGCATTATTGAAAAAATGGGAAGAAGGTTGGAACTGTTATTTAAATGCCGTAAAAAATCTCACTGAACAGGATTTTCTGAAAACTATTACTATCAGAAGTGAAGAGCTTTCTGTTATTGATGCATTGAATCGTCAATTGGCACATTACCCCTATCATGTTGGACAAATCGTTTACATTGGCCGAATGATAAAAGATAACGAATGGCAAAGTCTGTCGCTACCTAAAGGCCAGTCGCAACAATTCAATGATCAAATGCAAAAACCCTGATGGTCACTTTATCACAAGCCCCAGGCAGAACAACATTGATCAATGGAAAAGAACATCTATTCTTTTCAGGTTACTCGTATTTAGGATTAGGATTGAATAAAGAATTTACCCACTTGGTAAAAAAAGGTATTGATCTGTATGGTGTGGTTTATCCATCATCACGCATCTCTAATACGGCACTTGATCTTTATGCAAAAATGGAGGATCAACTTGCTGCATTTACATCGGCTGAAGAGGCTGCGGTTTTTTCTTCGGGTTTTTTATCGGCACGAACAGCAGTTGATGTTGTGAGCCGGGAAATGAATGTGTATTGTTTACCCCATACGCATCCATCTTCCTCGGCATTGCCCGGTATAATTAAAATAAAAGAGTCATTAATCTGGCAGCAATTCCTTGATGAACGTAATGCTGCTGGTGAATTTCAATTTGCAGTTGTTGCCGACAGCATCAACCCCACTCCCGGCCACATCAACGATTTTTCTTTTATCCACGCTACTCCTTCCTATTTCAACATCACACTCATCATCGATGATTCACATGGTATTGGTTGGTTAGGAAAGGCAGGCAAAGGAATTGCAGCAACCTTCCAATTGCCTCCGCATGTTGAATTGCTCCTGAACTTTTCCCTATCCAAATCATTTCATATCAACGGTGGCGCTATTTGCGGCTCACGCAAATGGATAGCCGCTGTGCGCAGACATGTGAACTATGCAACCAGCACGCCACTCATGCCCTCGTTGGCTTATGCCTGGACCGAAGCATCGGCAATAGTTGCTCAGCAACAGGAAATATTGCTGCAAAACATTGAATACTTGCAAAAAATCACAACAAACTATACATTTGTGGCCGGTGAAGGAACTCCTGTATTTGTAGTAGCGAAAAAAGGCATTGCCCCGTACCTGTTACAGAACAACGTTATCATTTCCTCCTTCAGTTATCCTCATCCTGAAAGCGATCCCGTGAACCGGGTCGTGGTGAATGCCCTCCATTTAAGATCCGATCTTGAAAGACTTGCTCAGTTAATAGAACTGTATTAAAATGTTTGGCAATCACTAAATCAATAATTAAATGAAATCGTTTTTCTTACTGCTTACCTTCTGCACTGTTATTTCAACTGTTTCAAAATCGCAAGGACTTGGAAAAATATACTATGGATTAAGAGGAAGCTACAGTTATATAATTGCTCCCTTTACGCTTTCAAAAACTGAACCTACACATGGTGGCGATGTTGGTGTAATGATGAAAGTTCCTTTTGATAACCGGTTATATTTTACGCCACAGGTTGACTTTAACTATCGTGGTATGAAAGCGAAAACATTAGTACCGAATGAGTACAGCAAAATAAGTGAGTTACAGTTCAGGGTGATGCCACTTGTGCAAATCGAGTTCAAGCATCCTGATAAAAACGAAAACACGTTCTTCCTCAGCACAGGTCCCTCATTAGGTTTTGGTTTGCTGGGTAAACAGGTAAAACAAGATGGTGGTGGCACGCCTGCCGACCGAGACCTGCATTATGGCTTTGCCCGCTATGGTCGTTTCGATGCGCAATATCATCTTGGCTTAGGTTACGAAACAACAAACGGACTTCGCTTACTACTTAACTACTCCCATGGTTTGGGCAATATGATCAATACAGATGGCGCAGGCAACCTTCGCTACCGGGCAATCAGTGCAGGAATTGGATATTGGTTCGGAAAGAAAAAGTAAGACATTTGTCGCTTACTAATTACTGTTATGATCAGGTATAACCCTAAAGAATGGTTTACGTTCATCTTCCGGTTGCATAAATCGGATACTATTCGTAAACTGGCGCCTTTACTGTTGGGCATTGCAGCGTATTCTGCAATTATTGCGGTACTTGAAGTGGAAGTATTTAACCTTTCCGACAACAATCATCTCAAGAACATACCCATGATGCATAGCCTGTTAGGCTTTGCAATTTCCATGTTGCTTGTATTTCGTACAAACACTGCTTATGATCGCTGGTGGGAAGGTCGTAAACTTTGGGGTGCACTAGTAAATAACAGTCGCAACCTGTCCATAAAACTGGCGGCTATTTTGAAAGATGATGATAAAAATAACCGCACATTTTTCAGCAGCAGCATTCCATTTTATGCCTATGGTTTAATGAATCATCTCCAACAGGAATCGACCAAAACCGCATTGTTTGATGAAGATGATCATGGTCACCTGCTAAAAACTATTGACCAGGGGAAACATATCCCTAACCAGATTTCAGCCCAGCTGTTCAAACGGGTGCATCTGTTACATCAGCAGGGCAAGATCACAGGCGATGAACTGATTATTCTTAACGCCGAGTTACAATCATTTGCTGATATATGCGGCGCATGTGAACGAATAAAGAATACCCCTATCCCCTTTTCATATAGCGTGTTCATCAAGAAATTCATTTTCTTTTACGTGATGACGCTGCCATTCGGGTATGTATTTACCATGGGCTATTATGTAATACCCGTAGTTACATTTGTGTTTTATGTATTGGCCAGTCTTGAATTGGTAGCTGAAGAAATTGAAGATCCTTTTGGCAGCGATGCCAATGATCTGCCAATGGAAAAGATCGCATCAAACATAAAAAAACACGTTCAGGAAATTCTCCACTAGATTTTACGGGTTTTAACAAGGACCTTGCCATACGAAATTGCAATTTTTGTTTTGTTAATAGTGGTATTGAATTTGCCGTAACAGGCCGAATGGTTATTTTTACACATCAAATACCTTGGCTAGAAAAATCTTAAAAATACTAACCCGCATTTTAATTGTCCTGTTCCTGCTATTAGTTGCAGTGTGGCTGCTCATTCAAACAACTCCCGTACAAAACATGCTCAGCAGAAAGGCTGCGAAGTGGTTGGCAAGTGAGCTAAAGACAGAAGTGTCAGTAAAACATGTTGATTTTGCTTTATTCAACAAAGCGCTGATTGAAGGTGTTCTGGTAAAAGACCGTAACAAAGATACTCTTGCGTATATCGGCCGCCTCACCGGAAATCTCACCGACTGGTTTTTCCTGAATGATAAAATCGAATTGAATTATATCGGTCTTGAACAAACGCATTTATATGCTTACCGTTCCGATAGCGTCTGGAATTACCAGTTCCTGATCGATTACTTTTCATCTCCTAATAAAACGGCGGGCAAAAAAACACAAACAGAACTCAACTTGAAAAAGGTTGAGCTCAGGAGTATCACCATTGTTCAAAAAGATGATTGGCGGGGACAAACCATGACGGGCAAGTTGGTTTATATGCTGGTGGATCTAAAAACATTTGATCTGCCCAAACAGATCATTGAAGCTGAAACCATACACATCACTTCGCCTTATTTTTCTATTAACAGCTATACGGGCAAAAGAGCCCGGCGTTTACCCCGCCCCGATAGCAGCTATCACACGGGAGATATTATTGTGCAGCATTGGAATGAAGCCGGTTGGAAAATGACAGCTAAGAATGTTGAGATCAATGATGGTGAATTTAAAATTGACAATGCAACCGAGCGAGCGCCGCTTGAATATTTTGATGGCGCTCATCTGCAGTTCAAAAACATCAACGGTAAGTTTAAAGACCTGCGGTTTATAGGCGATAGTTTAACTGCCAATATTCAGCTTGTTGCAAAAGAGCGTAGCGGCTTTGAAGTAAAACAACTCGATGCCGATTTCCTGTTTTATCCGCAAGGCATGGAGTTTAGAAACTTGACTGCACGCACCAACAAAAGCAAGCTCACTGATTTCTTTGCAATGCGTTTCGAACAATTTGAACATGACATGAGTGAATTCATCACTCATGTTAGAATGGAAGGCGAGTTTAAAAACAGCGAATTGCATAGTGATGATATTGCTTTTTTTGCTCCTGTTTTAAAAGACTGGAACGATAAAATAACAATTGAAGGAAAAGTAAGAGGAACAGTTGATCACCTAAAGGGAACAGATATAGTTATTCGTACACTTACCAGAACTGTTATTGATGGCAACTTTACCATGGATGGTTTGCCTGATGTGAACAATACTTTTCTTGATTTGAAAGCAAACAGGCTGCAAACGTCTTACGAAGATGCGGCTGCAATTTATCCACCTATCCGCAAAATCACCTACCCTGCTATTTCAAAGATCAGTTACCTCAACTTTACCGGGTCGTATACCGGTTTCTTTAAAGACTTTGTTACGTATGGCACGTTGCAAACAAATCTTGGCACTGTAGTGACCGATCTCAACCTAAAGCTTCCTGAAAAAAGCGAACCCATTTATTCTGGTAAGATTAAAACAAGTGGCTTTGCTTTAGGCACATTTATAAAAGATGAATTGTTTGGAAATATTGTAATGGATGGTTCAATAAAAGGTCGTGGTTTTAATCCGAAGACAATGTTTGCCGAAGTTGACGGAAATATTAAAGCGATCTATATTGATGGCTATACTTATAAAAACATTAATGCAAAAGGCATTTATGAAAAAAGAAAATTTGATGGCGCCTTTGTTGTAAATGATAGCAATCTTCGTGTAAATCTTACAGGTATTGTTAACTTAAGTAAAGACACACCTGTTTACAATGTTACAGGCGATGTATACAATATCAATTTCAAGGAGCTTGGTTTAATGAAAGCGCCTCTTCGCTTAAAAGCATATGTTAATCTCGATTTTAAAGGAAGAACAATTGATGATTTTCTCGGCACTGCAAATCTTCAGAATGCAGTGTTAACGAATGATTCTAACCAGCTTTCATTTGATTATTTTTCACTCTCTTCTGTTATTGTTGATGGCAAAAAACAATTGACGGCAAGGAGTAACGAAGCAGATATAAATGTTGTAGGCAATTTCAATATCCTTGATCTGCCAAATACAACTTTGTCGTTCCTTAATATTTATTTCCCCGCTTACATTCCGCAGCCCAAGAAACAAGTAAAGAACCAGGATTTTACATTTGATATTGCCACAAGGAATGTTGCCGAATACATCGACATGTTGAACATTCCAGTGAAAGGTTTTGATAATAGTACAATTAAAGGTCGCATCAGCACCAATGAAAATACATTCAGCCTGCAAACCGATGTACCTGAATTTAAATACAAAGACATTGGCTTCAACAGCATTGCAATTACTGCCACAGGTGATTACAATAAACTAAACTTAAACGGCGCCATTAACGAAATAAGGCTTAACGACAGTCTTAGCTTACCACAAACAACTTTCACAGTATCGGCAGCAAATGATACAGGTTCGGTTAATATTCGCACAAGAGCATCGCAAACATTAAAAGATGCAAATCTTAATGCAAAAGTGAAGACAACAAGAGATGGTGTTGAAATTGTGTTTCAACCATCCACTTTGGTGATCAATGATAAGGTTTGGAATATTGAAGATAAGAGTGATCTGTTCATTGGTAAAAAAATGATCCATTCGGAAAGTATAAAACTTGAATCGGGCAATGAATCGATCAAGGCATATACAAAGTTTTCAGAAACCGGTTCAACGGAAGATTTTGTGATTGAACTGAATAAAGTACAGATCGATGATGTGATGCCTTACATTCTGAAAGATCCAAGGCTTGAAGGACAGGTTACAGGCCAGGTGAATATTGTAAACCCCTACGGCAAAGTAAGAATCGATGCTGATCTTAGCGCAGAACGTTTTCGTTTTAATAACGATTCAATTGGTGTAGTAAAAATTACCGGCAATTATAATGTGGAAACCGGTGAAATCAATTCAAACATTGTTTCTGATAATCCATTGTATGAATTTTTAAGCAGCGGCAAGATCAATCTAAAAGATCCAAAGAATCCCACTATCGACCAGGTGATTGATGCTAAGAATTTAAAATTAAGCATACTTCAAAAATATCTATCGGTTATCATGACCGATATGAAAGGAGTTGCCAATGGTGTGATTAATGTAAAAGGGAAGGCTACGGCTCCCGACCTTATAGGCAATGTAAAATTAAGCGATGCATCTTTCATTCTTGATTACACCAAGTGCCGTTATAAAATGAACGAAGGAACGGAGATCGTTTTTAAGGAAGGTGAAATTGATTTTGGCAGCATCATACTTACAGACACTGCTAACCGAAAAGCAACTTTCTCCGGCAAAATGAAACATCAATTTTTTAAAGAGATGTCTTTCAATATGGAGTTTCATGCTAATGATACAAAGCGAGGCTTCCTTGTGTTGAATACAACAAAAAAAGACAATAGTCTTTTTTATGGGAAGGTTGTAGCAGATGCCAGCGGTACTATAAGAGGCGATGTCGATAATATTGTTATGCGATTAAGAGGAACACCAACTGACAGTTCTAAAGTTTATTTGCCTACCTCCGATTCACGTGTAACAGGCACAGCCGATTTTATTGTGTTCCGCCAGTATGGTAAAGAAATGAAGGTTCAATCGAATATCAGGGAGTCATCGGAAATGACGGTTGATCTTGATGTGTTTCCCAATGAACTGGCGAAGATCTATCTGATACTTGATGAAACAACAAATGATATTATTGAAGGCCAGGGAACTGGCAACTTAAATATTCGTGTTTCAACTACTGATGGTACGTCTATGCAGGGCCGTTACAATATTACAAGTGGACGTTACACATTTAACTGGCAAGCTCTGATTAAAAAGCAGTTCCTCATCAACAACGGTGTTGTAGAATGGAATGGTGATCCATACAATGCACGCATTAATATTGATGCACGTTATGAAATTGACAGAGTTGCTCTGCCTGCAGATCTTTGCAGCACCAATGAACAAAACTCATTAACTGTTATCAGCAATCTTTCAGGTTCATTATCAAATCCTGTTATTTCGTTCCGCTTTGAGTTACCGCAAGGTCATCCTTGTCGTACCAATCCCATCACGATTAGTGGCTTTCAACGCATGTATAGTAACCCGAATGAATTGAATAACCAGGTGTTTTCATTGTTGGTGTTTAATCAATTCCTGAGTAATAATGCAAGTGCTGCGAATGCGATCGGTGGCATTGGAACAAGTGTAGCAGGAACATTAACTGAGTTTCTTGCACAGCAGGTGCAATCGGGCCTTGGTATTATTCTAAAAAATATTCCGGGGATTAATAAATTGAATCTCGATCCTTATGTAACATTTACACCTGGGTTAATTTCAGGAACTGATGCCGAAACACAAAACTTTGGAGGCACCAGCAGGTTTGGCGTAACAAAACGTTTATTAAATGGAAGATTGATTTTGAAAGCGGGTGGATCTTTATTGGTAAACACTGGTCAGAACACACCGATCGCTAATAACAACCAGCTCACCCCCGATTTTACATTGGAATGGTTGCTTACTCCCGATGGCAAATTGCGTTTGATTGGTTTTTACAGAAGCGTGTATGATGTGCAATGGCGTGCAGCCAACCGCACAGGTATCAGCTTCTCTTACGTGAGAGATTTTGAATTCTGATCTTACTTCAGAATTTCGTGACCCAATTTATCACGCTTTGTTTCCAGGTACTTTTGATTGTGTTCGTTTGGAGTAATTCTTACCGGAACAGTTTCTACGATTTCCAAACCATAACCCAATAAACCAGCACGCTTCTTTGGATTATTGCTGATGAGTTTCAGCTTGGTAACATTAAGCGTGCGAAGAATTTGTGCTCCCACACCATAATCTCTGGCATCCATTGGTAAACCCAAATGCAGGTTTGCTTCAACGGTATCTAATCCTTCTTCCTGTAGTTTGTATGCTTTGAGTTTATTGAACAAGCCAATGCCTCTTCCCTCCTGGTTCATATACAACACAACACCTTTCCCTTCTTTTTCTACCATTTGCATGGCACTATGTAACTGATCACCACAATCGCAGCGAAGTGAACCAAGAATATCACCTGTAAAACAAGATGAGTGAACACGTACCAGCACAGGTTCATCATTTTCCCAATTTCCTTTGATTAATGCAAGATGTTCCTGCTTTGTTTCCTTTTCACGGAAAGCAATCAGTTTAAAGTGTCCGTAAGCAGTTGGCATATCAACCCGAACAATTTCTTCGATCAACGAATCGGTCTTTAACCTGTATTCGATAAGATCTTTTATGGATATAATTTTCAGATCAAATTTTTCTGCAATTATTTCCAGTTGAGGAAGACGAGCCATGCTTCCATCTTCATTCATGATTTCAACCAACACACCAGCTGGTTCACAACCGGCTAGGCGTGCAAGGTCAATGGTAGCTTCTGTGTGTCCGCTGCGGCGGAGTACACCCCCCGGTTTTGCACGAAGAGGAAAAATATGGCCGGGGCGGGCCAGATCTTCTGGTTTAGTATCCTTATTAATAAGTGCCTGAACGGTTTTGGCTCTATCCTGGGCTGAAATGCCGGTACCGGTGCCGGGCCCGGTAAGATCAACAGAAATAGTAAAAGCTGTTTCGTGAAGCGACGTATTGGACGAAACCATTGGCTCCAGCTTAAGTTCATTGCAACGTTCGTCGGTAATGGCGGCACAAATCAGCCCCCGCCCTTCTTTGCTCATAAAGTTGATCACTTCCGGCGTGGTGTGACGGGCAGCAATTATAAAATCGCCCTCATTTTCACGATCCTCATCGTCTACTACAATCACCATTTTGCCATTACGTATATCCTCGATTGCACTTTCAATAGTATGAAGCATTCAATTAATTTAAGGCCGCAAAGTTAGTTGAAAACAACAGGCTTTCCACAAATCATCCCCACTCTTAAACGATATTATTTGGCCTTGCAGCAACATTTTGAAAGCCCTTGTCTTTCTTTACGAAATGTTAATATTTGTTTGCTTTCCATAGGGAAGATTGTTGTTTATTTGCACACGTAAAACTATACAAGTATGCTAAAAATCAGAAAACTACTGCTGGCGGCTGTAACCATCTTACTCAGCATGGCTGCAACTGCCCAAGTAACCACAGGTAGTATTACCGGGTCAATAAAAGATGACAAAGACGCCTTTCTTAGTGGGGCCACAGTGAATGCAACGCATGTTCCAACTGGCACAACTTATACCACAAGAACCCGTTCTGAAGGTCGCTTTGATCTTGTGAATATTATTCCTGGCGGTCCTTACACACTCACAGTTACCTATGTGGGTTTTAAGCCAGTAACAATTAATGACATTACTGTTCCACTCGGTGACAAGTTTGACGTATCGACGGTAGTGTTAAGCAGCCAGGAAGTAACGCTTTCTGAAATCGTGGTTTCAGGATCAAGAGCTTCAGGCACAGAAAAAACAGGTGCGGCAACAAACTTCTCAAGAAGGCAGATTAATAATATGCCAAACGTAAACCGCAGCTTAACCGCAGTAACCAGGGGTACGCCTCAGTCAAACGGTAACAGTTTTGCCGGTATGAACAACCGCTACAATAATATTACCATTGATGGTTCATTATTTAACAACAACTTCGGTCGCAGTGGCGACGGTTTGGTTCCAGGTGGTGCTGTAGGTGCTGTGTCAATTGATGCGGTTGATCAAATACAGGTAAATATTGCTCCTTACGATGTTCGTCAGTCGGGCTTTATCGGAGGCGGTATTAATGCCGTAACAAGAAGAGGTACTAATAACTGGTATGGTACTGCCTACTCTTTTTATAGAGATCAATCTTTTACCGGAACAAAAGTGTTAGGTACCAAAGTTGCGAATCAACCAAGGAAAACTCAAATCTATGGCGGTAGCATTGGCGGTCCAATTATTAAAAACAAATTGTTCTTCTTTGTTAACGCAGAGTTTGAAAAACGTACCAGCCCGGGCCAAACGTGGTTTGCTAAACGTCCAGGTGTAAATGATAATAATCCACAGGTTACTCCGGTATTAGCTACCGACCTTGATGCCTTAAGTACATACCTTAAAACCAATTTCGGTATTGAAACAGGTGGATACGAAAACTACAATTTCGAAACGCAGAATTTTAAAACAACTGCACGAATCGATTGGAACATCACAAAAAATCACAAGTTTACCGTGCGTTTTAACAGGTCGGAAACTGATGATGATGACCAGATCAATAACACAAGTACAACTGGTATTTCATTGCCTAGTGGCGGTGGCACAAGCAATGGCAGAAGAGGTGGCAGAACAAGTGGTATGGCTTACCAATCTTCAAATTTCAAAAACAATGTAGTAGTTACATCTGGCGTTGCCGAGCTTAACTCAACATTGTCTTCCAAAATAAACAATCAGCTTCTCGTTTCTTACACAAGTAACCAGTTAAAACGTGACCCAAATATCAATGTACCATTTGTTGATATTATGGATAATGGAAGTCCCACAAATGTTTATATTTCATTTGGTACAGATCTGTTTTCTTATAAAAACAGCATCGACGACCAGGCTTGGAATTTTGCTGATAACGTTACAATAAACTTAGGCAAGCACAGTTTAACTGCAGGCTTAAGTTTTGAAAAAATGTATTTCAACAACTCATTTACAAGTGCTGGCGGTCCTGCTTATTATCGTTACGCATCATTGGCTGCTTTTATTGCTCAAAGCGCACCTACTGTATTTGCAGTAGCATACGATCCAACAAATCCTAAAAGCATTAAAGTACCTGAAGCGAAATTTAACCAATTAGGCGTGTATGTTCAGGATGCGTGGTCTGTATCAGAAAAATTCAAGATCACTTATGGTTTAAGGGTTGATCAACCATTTTATCCTTACAAGCCACAACAGAACCCTGCCCTTGCAGCTGTTGTGTTCCAGGATGAAAATGGTAAAAATGAGCAGTTTGATGTAAGCAAATGGCCCGATTCTAAAATGCTTTTTTCACCCAGAGCAGGTTTTACTTATGATGTAATGGGAAATAAAAATACAGTAGTAAGAGGTGGTACTGGCATATTTACTGGTCGTATACCCTTTATCTGGCTGGTTAACCAGGTGGGTGATAATGGTGTGATCCGTGGCCTTTACCAGGCATCGGGTGCAGCACTTGCTTCTATCAAATACAACACCGATAGAACAACCTATATCCCAACTACTCCACCAGCAGTAGGAACATCTACTTCTTCAAGTGTTACTTATAGCGGTGTAGATAAGAATTTCAAAATGCCTCAGGTTTGGAGAACAAACCTTGCTGTTGATAAGAAGCTGGCGCAAAATTTAACTCTCACTGTAGAAGGTATCTACACAAAAATGTTGAACAACGTTTATTTCAGAAATGCAAATCTTGGAACATTGGTAGGACCTCTCGGCGGAGTTGCAGACAAACGTCCTTATTACAATCGTCGTTTAAATGCAAACGTAGATCGTATGGCTGTTCTTGACAACACAAATAAAGGTTGGAGCGCAGCGTTCACAACGGGATTGCAACGTTCATTTGCTAAAAACTTTGAAGCAGCAGTTGCATATACATTTACAATGGCTACAGATGTTGCTATTGGTTCATCTGATCAATCAGGTAGCGGTTGGACGACCAACAACATTGCCGGCAATCCTAATAATCCGGAACTTGGTCAATCTAATTTTGCTGTTCCTCATCGCATTGTTGCATCAGTATCGAAGAAAATTGAATACGGCAAAAACTTCGCAACTACATTCAGTGCGTTCTACTCAGGTGCTGCTCAGGAGAGATACTCTTATCGTTATTCGGCTGACATCAACGGAGATGCTGCAACAAACGACATGATCTACATTCCGAAAGATCCTTCTGAAATTAAATTTGTTGAAGGTTTTAAAGTGGGTACAAATACCTATACTGCAGCACAACAATCTGATGCATTCTTCAAATTCATTGAGAATGATCGTTACCTGAAAAATAATAAAGGAAGGTATATGGATCGTTACGGCGCAGTGTTACCGTGGGCACATTCTCTTGACCTGAGAATTCTTCAGGACTTTATCTTCACCATTGCAGGTAAGAAACACACTTTACAAGCAAATGCTGATTTTACTAACTTCCTGAATTTGTTGAATAGCAAATGGGGCTACCGTTATTCTTATACTTATGGTTCAGGCTTCCAGGATATTCCGATTTTGGGTGTTCCAACCAGTGGTTCTTCTACTAACAACACTGGAAACGAAGCATTCAGCAGAACTGATCCTAAGTTTACTTTTGATCCTAAAGGCGCATCAAAAGTGTACCAGGCTAACTATTCTACATCCAGCACATGGGGTATACAGGTAGGTCTTCGTTACATATTTTAATGACTACTTAGAATAAAAAGAAAAAGCGGTTTCTCTGGAACCGCTTTTTCTTTTTATATGCCTTAAAAAATAACATCCCTACCTGCCCCAACCCCACTCCAAAAAATCAGGAAAAGCTTTGGCCCATGTTGGTACATCGTGTTTACCATCTTCCATTTCAAGATAACGGATCGCATCATCAGTATATCCCTTCTTTTTTAATTCTGCTATCAAATCAAGGGCATCATCAATTGAATCAATAACGCCGTTATTATTACGATCCAGCTTTTCATCAAGCAATCCCGTTTGTAAAAAAAACTTTAACCATGGCGCTACAATGCCATCTCTCACCTGGTTATGCATTATTCGATCCGCATCATCGGTATACCCATCTTCATACGCTTTTTGTCGCCACCAGAACGAACCCGAAAAAACACCCACTTTGCTAAACTCATGAGGATAATTCCAAACAATATCCATGGCCATTAATCCACCTAAAGAAAAACCAGCAAATGACTTTTCTTTAAACTGTGGAACATTGTATTGACTGCGTAAGAAAGGAAGCAACTCGTCGAATATGAAAGAAGTATAAGCTCCTGCTTTTGCACCACGGCCCAGGTAATCGGCCTGCTTTGCAATGCCGTATTCCATCTTACGATCAACTCCGCAATGGATGCCCACACAGAAAATCGGTGCTATTCTTTTCTGCACATATAGCTCCTCGAGCATTTCATGAAAAGGCATTTTGGAAAGATCCTGTCCATCATTAATGAGCAACAAACTTAGCTCGGATGGATCATGCACCGATGTAGGGAGATACAAATCAATTTTTACATCCCGTTCCAGCAACTCCGACTTCAACAGCACCGATTCAAATACCACGTGCTTCATTTTCTCCTTAAGCATATTTTCAAAAATAAGGAAATGCAGTTAAAATTATTTTCCGGCGCAAGTTAATCTTACCGAATTGTGTACTATATTAAAGCAATAATTAAGAGATTACGCTACTTCAATATTCATTTCAAGACTTTAAATGCTTAACATGAAATGTCTATAAAAAATAATCAGGCAATTTATATAACTGCATTGATTATGTTTTGTTGATAGACTATTTGGCTAAAACCAATAAAAAATAAACAAATGAAAAAGATCGGTATTCTTCATGGCAAAGAGCGCTCCTTTCCTACTGCTTTTGTGGAAAGAATCAACAGTAAGAACGTTCCCGGCATTATGGCCGAACCTGTACTTATTAAAAAAGTAGTGCAAGGTGTCAACAACGGGTATGCTGTGATCCTCGATCGTATTTCGCAGGATGTGCCGCATTATCGTGCCTATCTAAAAAACGAAGCCATCACCGGAACAGCTGTTATCAACAACCCTTTTTGGTGGAGTGCCGACGATAAATTTTTCAATAACTGTCTTGCAACACAAATTGATGTGCCCGTTCCAAAGACAGTGATCCTGCCATCGAAAGAACGCCCCGATGATACAAGCGATGAATCATTCAGCAACCTTGCTTACCCGATGGATTGGGAAGGTATGTTCAACTATATTGGTTTTCCCGCATACATGAAACCATTTGCCGGTGGTGGATGGAAAAATGTTTACAAGCTTCGCAATGCAGAAGATTTTTTTGACAAGCATGCTGAAACAAATCAACTGGTGATGTTGCTGCAGGAAGAAATTGTATTTGAAGAATATTACCGTTGCTATTGCATTGGTCGCAAGCATGTGCGCATCATGAGTTACGAGCCACGCAACCCACATCATCTTCGTTACGTTGCAGATTTTCAACCGTCGCCTGAAAAGTTAGAAATGATGACCGATATTGTACTTCGCATTAATAATTATCTCGGTTACGATTTCAATACTGTTGAACTGGCGTTAAGAGATGGCGTTCCTTATGCCATCGACTTTTGCAACCCCGCACCCGATGCTGATCTTGCAAGTGTTGGCCAAGAAAATTTTGATTGGGTGGTGGAAGCTGCCGCATCTTATGCAATTGAACGTGCACTGGAACAAAAAGAAGGTGCGGATAATTTAACCTGGGGCGAATATGTAAAACGTGGTGCAAATAAACAACCGCTTTATTAATCCGATTATCAAAAATGGGTAACATTAATTATAAACAGTTCACACTCGGTGTTGAAGAAGAATACATGGTGTACGATCCCACAACAAGGGAATTAAAAAGCCATGAACAGAAGATTGTAAGCGAAGGGCAAAAAGTTATCAGGGATAAAGTAAAGGCTGAGATGCACCAGGCTGTTGTGGAAGTGGGCACTGATATATGCCAGGATATTGATGAAGCAATTACCGATGTATCGTTACTGCGAAAAACAATTAGTAGCATTGCCAGCAATCTTGGTTTGGCAGTTGGTGCAAGTGGAACGCATCCGTTCAGTCATTGGCAGGATCAGTTAATTACAGATCATGTTCGCTATAATCAAATTGTGAATGAACTGCAGGAAGCAGCACGTAGCAATCTCATTTTTGGTTTGCATGTGCATGTGGGTATGGAGAACAGGAAAATGGCGATTCACTTAGCAAACAGTGCACGTTATTTTTTACCCCATGTCTATGCATTAAGCACCAACTCTCCTTTTTGGGAAGGAAGGATGACGGGTTACAAATCGTTTCGTACAAAAGTATTTGATAAATTTCCCCGCACAGGTATTCCTGAATCATTTGATAGTATTGAAGCATACGAAAATTATGTTTCGTTACTGATCAAAACAAATTGCATTGACAATGCGAAAAAGATATGGTGGGATTTGCGTGTGCATCCATTCTTTAACACCATCGAGTTTCGTATTTGCGATGTACCAATGACGGTTGCAGAAACTATTGCCATCACTGCATTGTTCCAGGCCATTACTGCCAAGCTTTACAAGCTGCGAAATACAAACATGAATTTCATACAGTATCAACGTGCCTTAATCAATGAAAATAAATGGAGAGCTAGTCGCTACGGTATTGATGGCTATTTAATTGATTTTGGTAAGGAAGAAGAAACCAATACACGTGCACTGATTTACGAACTGCTCGATTTTGTTGATGATGTTGTAGATGATTTAGGTTGCCGCCATGCCATCAATTATATTCCTGAAATGTTGAACAAAGGAACAGGTGCAGACAGACAATTGAAAATATATGAAGAAACGAAAAGTCTTCCTTCAGTAGTTGATTATATAGGTCGAGAGTTTTTAAGTGGAACTTAATTAATTACCTATAAATACTCAACCCGTCTGATGCGCATGCACGACGGGTTTTTATTTTTCAAAATACGCCACACTCCCACCTACCCATGTTTTGTCTTTATTGTAACGTACACCAATCATCTTCCCTTTACTCATGCGTGCAAGATTAATAGCAGCATGCGGTCTTTCATCGCCATCGGGCCACACATACATCATACGTATTTCAACTTTTGCATGATCATCGGGCGTTTCAATAACATCAGCATATTTTACTTTTCGTTGCAGGATAAAATTCTCCGGATCTTTAATTGCATCAATATCTTCCTGTGTTACATCAATGATCACACCTTGTCCCGCAAAAGAAAACAAAGGCTTTAATACATAATTTGAAAGATCAGATGGCAATTGTTTGATCTCATTCAGGAAAAAAGTTTCCGGCACATAAGGATGGTTAATAAACGGCAATGTGAATTTGCTGATACGATAAAACCAGTTAGGATGTGGCACCCACTCTACATCTAAGTCCTGTGTTATGTCTACCACATCGCCCAGCTTTTCTTTATTGGCTTTGAGGTCATCAAAGATGATACGGTTATAAATTCGTTTGATCTCTATTCTTACTCCATCTTTAAAATAGAAAAGCTTTCTCCCTTCCTGAATCAGTTTTGTCAAGCAAACAACTTCAATTCCTGTGTAATCTTTGGTGCAGTAAAAATCGATGCGTGTTTTTTGTTCTTCAGGTTTTATTTCTAACAATATTACATTCTCAGTTGGCAAATTTCCTATGAGCAGTTTACGCAACATATCAATGTATGTTTCTTTCGTGTATCCGCTTAAGTACTGACTATAGTTTGATGGAATAGAAAAATGTCGTTCAATAACTTCCGGATAATAAACCTGGAAACCAAACAATGTTGGAAAGCCCTGCATCTCGATGAGTTGTGGCTCCAACTCACCACTTTCGTTGATGCAAACACCAAAATCAAAAGCGATCATGTGTGACTGCTTATTTTCATTCGGCACTTTTTCGCCTGCAGGAATTGCACGCTCGGTCATCTTCAAAAAATTGTCACTGCATATGATATCGACAATACCTTCACAGGCATCTATCAGTTTTTGTTTAAATTCTTTGTCAATAAACACAGGCGTTTCGCAAACATGAAATTCAATTTCACCCGGATGTTTACTGTGCAGATCTGTTAAGAAAGCTTCATATTTTTCAACGGTAAAGCTGCTGTTAAATGCCTTGCGAATAGACGGAACCATAGAAGATGATTTGTCTTCTAAAAGTATCAGATTTTATTTACATCAGAAAGACTTTATGCTTCTACTGCATCCATTGAAAATACAGCGTGGTGCAGGAAGTTGGGAAGTATATGAGAGTAAGTCAATAGAATTTTATCAGGATCTTCCAGGTGTTCGATCATGCTCTTCCACTTTTCAAATCCATGATTATCGATCACTGTTTTCTTTTTGTCTTCCTTTTGCAGGTACATGCTCATACCAATAGCGTCGGCTTCAGGATGAAATTGTGTGCCGATCATGTATTGATTAAATCGTACACCCATTATAGCTCGTTCAAATGGCACATGCGGACGTTCCTTTTCAATACAAAGCAACCTGGCTCCAATTTCACGAAGATGTTTATGATCAGGCTGTATCACCTGGTAATCACGACTGTCCACTGCGTAGAAAGGATCTCTCAATCCGTTAAAAATTACTTCATCGGAAGCGTTACCAATAAAATGAACAGGAAAAACACCAAAGGCAGTTGATTTGCGACTGCAAACATTGCCAACAGTAAAATAGCGGCAGGCTAATTGAAAAGAGTGACAAATAAAGAACACCGGTTTCTTTTGTTCATTGAGCGAATTATCGTTCCATGCTTTTACTTCTGTAATCCATTGAAAGAATTTGTTTTCCCATACAGTTCCTTCACTTTCCAGAGGACTGCCGGGCCCACCTGTGGAAATAAAAAGATCGTAAGCAGATGGATCAGGTACTTCACATTTTCCCCGCACATCAAACTCATCCCAACTAAGATCCAATACATTCATATCAGCAAAGCTGTTGAGTATTTCACGTATACAACGCATGCCCTGGTTGGCAACGCCATCATACATATCCAATATTGCAACACGCACCTGTTTTACATCTGCCATAAACGGCAAATTTATTGATTTTTTGATGTTTCAACAGTCGTTCATCTATCCACAAATGTGTAGAATAAAAAAACGGGCCGCAAAGAATTGCAGCCCGTTGTCTATAAGGAATCGCAAAAAAATCTTACATACCCATGTCCATTTTCTTCTGCTTCAAACTATTTAGAGATGGGTCCATTTCAATTGCTTTATCGCAAAGAGCCATGCCTTTATCTTTTTGACCCATTTTTTGATAGGCCATACCAATCATATATAAAGCTCTTGCGTTTTTATTATCTGTTTGCAACACCATATCCCAATTGTCGATGGCATCTTTGTAACGCCCCCCTTTGTACAACGATTCAGCTAATGCATAGCGAACTGTTAAGCTGTGTGGACGTTTCTCCAACGACTTCTCAAGGTTTTCGGTTGACTTAGCAAAATTGCCAAGGTTCATATAGCAATAAGCTACGCTTTCAAAGAAATCAGCATTTTGTTGCCAGCCACGTTGTGCTGCAAGCTCAAATGTTGCAATTGCATTTTTGTCATCAGGTATGGCATAATAAACCATTGCCATTTCGTAGAGATAGCGTGCATTTTTCTGATCGGCATTCGCTGCTTTCTGGTAATAAGGAATCGCTTGTTTGTAGCGCTCCATTTCAAGATAGCTACGGCCAATAGTATAAAACATTACGGCATTTGAAGTGTCCGTTTCAGCTGCATGCAGCAAGCGGTTGATGGCCTGTGGATAATCTTCTAAATAGTAATGACACATACCTGAGATATAATGCATGGGTTTATCCTTATGCAATTTCTCCCACTTTGACGTAAATTCTAAAGCATCTTTATGTCGGCCAAGATTGAAATACAGGTTTGCCAGCTGTTGAAAAGTTGCTTCGTTGTTGGGTTCCAGCCTGTGCCAGCGTGTGTAGGCATCAACTGCCTGGCGATAGTTCTTACTTTCCATACCATATTCACCCATTGCTTTAAGGGCTTCAATGTTGGAGGTGTCGTACTTTACAGCCTGCTCAAAAAGATTGATAGCCAATTGGATACGACGCTCCTGTTTGGCGGTAATGGCTCTTTGTAAAACGGCGTTGGAACTGTCCCTGTTCTGTGCAAGTGCACCGTAGGAAAGAAGTAGTGAAGTAGCGGCAATAATTAACCGGGTTTTCATGGGATTTCTATTTTGGATATTGTGTAAAATTAGAGATTATAAATTTAGTTACAAGCGTACTTCTACTCGCATAAATCTTGCCATTTTTTACGTAACTAAGTGTTTACTTTAGCAAAATTGCACCCAAAGGAGACAAATGCAGATTTAGCTCGTACCAGCCAGCTTCTTCGTCCACCACCCGCATGTCAATTTCCGGGTTAAACACATCCCCCGTACCCCAGAATTTCTGATCATTGCTATTGAAAAGCTCCGTCCAATTTTTCTTGCCTTGTAGGTGCAGTTTCCAATCTCTTCGAACAACCGGTGTCATGTTGAGCACCACTACAATATCGTCGTCAGGTTTTTTGCCCTTGCGCCTGTAAACCATCACCGATTCTTTTCCATGGTTAAGATCCACCCATTCGAACCCGAATTTATTGAATTGATTTTCGTACAACGCTGGCTCTGATTTCAGCAAACGGGCAAGTGTCTTTACACATTCCAGTACGCCTTTATGCGAATCGAACTGGAGCAAGTCCCATTGCAGTTCGCTTTTGTAATTCCATTCGCTTGTTGCACCAAATTCGTTGCCCATGAATAGCAACTTACCTCCCGGATGCGTGAACATATAGCTATACATTAATCTCAGGTTGGCAAATTTCTGCCACTCATCGCCGGGCATTTTATATAACATCGGGCTTTTCCCATGCACCACTTCATCGTGACTCAAGGGTAACATAAAATTTTCGTCGTAATAGTACATCATGCTGAAAGTGAACTGATCCTGTTGGTATTGCCTATAGAATGGATCTTGTTTGAAATATTTCAACGTATCATGCATCCATCCCATCATCCACTTCATGCCAAAACCTAAGCCATCACCAAATGTTGGCTTGCTGACGCCGGGCCAATCCGTGGCTTCCTCGGCAATGGTCTGCACATCGGGGAAGTCACGAAAGATGGTTTCGTTCAAATCCTTGATAAATGCAATGGCCTCAAGATTTCCATCGCCCCCATGTTCATTGGGCTCCCACTGCCCTGCCGTGCGGGAATAATTCAGTTTCAACATCGATGAAACAGCATCCACTCTTATTCCATCAATATGATATTTCCGGAACCAATGCATGGCACCGCTGATGAGGAACGATTTTACCTCTCCACGTTTATAGTTGAAGATATAGCTGTTCCAATCGGGATGATAGCCTTTGCGCATATCAGCATACTCGTAGGTATGTGTGCCGTCGAACATAAACAATCCATGTGCATCGTAAGGAAAATGAGAAGGCACCCAATCGAGAATAACACCAATGCCTTCATTATGGAATGCCTCTACTAATTGCATAAATTCCTGCGGTGTTCCGTAACGGGATGTTGGTGCAAAATAACCGGCTCCCTGGTAACCCCAACTGCCATCAAACGGATGTTCCATAATTGGCATCAACTCTACATGCGTAAAGCCCAGTTCTCTCACATAGTTCACCAACTTGTCACGAAAGAAATCATAAGAGTGATAAATCTCTTCGTTGTTTTTATCAGGACGCATCCAACTGGCAAGATGCACTTCATACACACTCCATGGTGCATCAAGTTTATTATGTTCTTTGCGTTTCTCCATCCAGGCTGTATCCTGCCATTCGTAATCGAGTTGCCATGTTCTTGATGCAGTGTTGGGTCGCACTTCCCAATAATTAGCATAAGGATCACCCTTATCTAATTTCTGCCCGGCATAACCATGAATGTGATATTTATACGATTCGCCTTGTTTAAGATTGGGAATAAAGCCTTCCCATATTCCTGAACTATCGAGACGAACAAATAACGGGTGACTTTCTTTATTCCAATCATTAAAACTTCCAAACACGGAAATGAAAGTGGCATTGGGTGCCCACACCGCAAAATAATATCCTGTTGTACCCATCACTTCCATCAGGTGCGAACCAAATAATTCATCGCAACGATAATTCGTTCCATTTTGGAAATTGGCGATATCATCTCCCTCAAAACGGGAATAATTCCAAACCGGCTTTGTAGTATCAATGAAATGATGGTCTTCGTATTTCTGCACAGTTCCCATTGGCTTTGGTTTTTATGTTGAATGCTAACAGTTATTTATCAATAAGCACACTTGTAAAAAAATGAGTTGCCGTTTGTATGGAAATATAACACTTTAACATCTTTCATACATTATCTGTAATAAAAAGATTCTAATATAGCGGTCAATTATTAAAACCAAAACCTTCATCATCCCTTAACCAACACCATGCAATCACCCAAACTCTTACTGCTTATCAGTATCTGCTTGTTCTGTTCTTTCCAATCATTCAGTCAGCAAAACAAAATTTCCGGATACATTACCGATACGAGTTCGGGAAAAAAACTCAGTCATGCGGTTGTGAGCCTCATCCGCACACAAGATTCCATTCTTGCAAAGTTTACACGCACAAACGAGGAAGGTTTTTTTGAACTGAAGAATATTCCGCAAGGGAAATATATTTTTATGATCAGCTATCCGGGTTATGCGGAGTATGTTGATGAAGTAGACATTAATGGGGATGTTGCGTTAAACAAAACTGTTACAATTATTCCCCGAAGCAAGCTGTTGGAAGAAATCATTGTACAACAAAAAGTAAGCGCCATCCGAATTAAAGGTGATACTACAGAATATAAAGCAGATAGTTTTAAGGTTGATGCAAACTCAAATGTGCAGGAGTTATTAAAACGTTTGCCTGGCTTACAGGTAAACTCAAAAGGTGAGATAACTGCCCAAGGACAAAAAGTAGAAAAAATATTGGTTGATGGTGAAGAATTTTTTAGTGACGATCCTGCAGTTGTTACGCAAAACCTTCGTGCAAACATTGTAGATAAAGTGCAGGTGTTTGATAAGAAAAGTGAGCAAGCCGAATTTACAGGTGTTGATGACGGACAGAAAACAAAAACAATTAATCTTGAATTAAAGGATGATAAAAAGAAAGGATACTTCGGGAAAATTGAAGCAGGTACCGACTTCGACAATTACCGTACTGGTAAAGCAATGATCAATTCGTTTAAGAAAAAACAAAAAATTGCTGGCTACATCATTCATAATAACACAACATTTGAAGGGCTTAACTGGAATGAGCAGCGCAACTTTGGAAGTTCTTCGAACGACAATATGATGGTGATGGAGGATGGCGGAATTATGATCTGGAATGATGGTGGTGATGAATTTGCCAATGGCCAGGGTTTACCGGTAGCAACAACTGGCGGCCTTTCCTATATCAACAAATGGAATAAAGACAAAAACAGCATTAACGGAAGTTACCAATTCAATGATCAAAATGTAACGGGTCGTAACGGAAGCATTACACAAAGTATTTTAGAGAACAGCAGTTTTACCAATACAACTTCTGAAGTATTTAATACCCACCGCCGAAGGCACAAACTGAATGCAATCTATGATTGGAATATCGATTCAAGCAGCAGTTTGAAATTTAAAGCAAACGGATCATTTGTAACCGGTCAACGAGAAAACATTTTCAGTGGAGAGAGTTTTGGTGACGACGGAAATATGATCAACAAACAAAGCCGAACAACCAATACCCAAACGGACAACCGTGATTTCACTTCGGAATTAAGTTTCCGCAAGCGTTTAAAAAAGGCGGGGCGTACCATTAGTTATACTGGCAACTTCAGCAATAACACAAAAATCGGAGACGGTTTTCTCTTTTCAAACAACCAGTTCTTCGACAACACCGGGGCACAAACGGGTGAGCTGGATATTGATCAGAAAAAAACAAACAACGAGCGCCAGCAAACAATACAGAATAGTATTATTTATACCGAACCGCTTAGCAAAACCTGGAATCTTGAATTAACTTATAAGAATAGTTTCGGTCGTAATGATGCCGAACGCAATACACTTGAACGTCCCACTCCTAATGATAAACACACGGATATCGTAGATACATTGAGTAATCATTTCTTATTCCGCACTACTGATCATAGCGGTGGGTTTTCATTCCGCTATAATGGTAAAAAAATTGTGGCTTCATTTGGTACAGGGGTTGGTCGCACGAATTTCAATCTTGAAGAATTGAATAAAAGAGAAGTTCGCACAATTGCCTTTACCAATTTGTTGCCGAGAGCAAGCATCCGATTCTCACCAAAGAAGCAGAAAAGCTTTACTTTATCTTATAACGGCAGCACGCAAAATCCAACTTTACAACAGATCAATCCTATTATTGACAACATTGATCCTTTGAACATAACAGTGGGCAATCCTGATCTGAAGCAAGCGTTCCGTCATAACTTTTCGATCAACATGAATGATTACAAGATCATTAAAAGCAGGAATTTTTATCTATCAGGAAATTTCTCTTTTGTGAATAATGCAATCACTAATTCAAATACACTGAATGTACTCACAGGACAACGGACCAATAAAACCATTAACAGCAATGGAAATTACAATGGTAATGTTTGGACCATGTACGGATTTGAAGTGTACAAAGGAGTAAACCTCAACTTTAATGCGAATGGCAACGTAAGTCGTTTCATTAATGAAGTGAATGGCATTCGAAATGTCAGTGACAATTATAGCATTGGTGCAGGCCTGGGCCTTGGCAAGTGGAGCGATAAATGGCTCAGCTTTAATCTGAACATTGAACCACGTTATAACAACTCACGTTCTTCCATTAACAAAGGAATTATTACAAAATACTGGAGCGTAAACGCCTACCCTTACATTGAAACGAAATTCAAAAAACAAAAGTTATATTTCAATCTAAACGGCGAATTGAATGTTTATCAAAAAACTTCAACATTCGCTAACCAACGAAATGTATTTCTGTTAAACAGCTCTCTACGTCGCACATTTAGTAAAACAGATGCATTTGAAGTAAAACTATCCGTAAATGACCTGTTGAATCAAAACCTCGGTATCAGGAGAAACATCAACAGCAACTTCATTTCTGAAAACACATTCCAGAATATCCGTCGTTTTTGGTTGCTAAGCTTCACCTGGAATTTTACCAAGAACGGATCACCTTCTAATTTCTAACCTTATCAATGCAGATAAATATGAAAAAATATTTCTTGTTAAGCCTTTTATCAGTTGCATCTTTTATTGCTCAGGCACAGGTGAAATTTATTAGCACCGGGCGAATTGAATTTGAAAAACGCAGCAATCAATTCTCTTACTACGACCAGGAAGATGATGGAAGCCCTTGGGTAGCTGAAATGAAAAAATCATTTCCGAAAATGGTAACGGAAACGTATGTGATGGAATTCAATGAAGAAAAAAGCGTTTACAAAATGATGAAAGAAGATCCATCAGGAAAATATGTTTGGGGAAGAAAGCCCAGTGAAACCGATATCACTGTAAAGGATGTTAAAACCGGGCAAATTGCTTTGCAGCGTGACATATTTGAACAGACTTACCTGGTGAAAGACAGTATGCGTAATTACAAATGGCGCATGACAAATGAAACAAGAACTATTGCCGGGTTTGAATGCCGCAAGGCAGTAACCATTATTTCAGATTCGGTTTATATTGTTGCGTTTTACACGGAAGAAATTACTGTTAGCAGCGGGCCCGAAAGTTTTGGTGGTTTACCAGGAATGATACTTGGGCTTGCAGTACCCCGTTTACAAATGACGTGGTTTGCAACAAAAGTTGAATTAAAAGAACCAACAGCAGCTGCACTTACGCCGAAACAAAAAGGGAAAGCAGCAACATGGGCCAGCTATGAAAAAGATTTGAACAAGGCCATGAGCGAATGGGGTAAATATGGTGCAAAGGTTTTGTGGAATAGTATGCTATAGAATGCAATGATTGATCCAAAATAAAGCGGCAGAACTTTCGTTCTGCCGCTTTGCATATACAACAACTTCGTTATTACTTCCCCGTAAATTCCAATTCAGGTATGCCTGGATTTTTTGGGTCATCGCCATAATTATTCGGATAACTATTTCCTTCTGTACATAACCATACCAGCATAATAATCGGGCCGGCAATTGGAATAAAGTAAATCAGGAAATTCCATCCGCTTTTATTCAGATCATGCAGACGGCGTACCAATACTGCAAGACTGGGAATAAGCATTGCAAGTGCGAAGAGGCCAATAATGCCCACTCCGGTAAAACCAATCAAGTCTGAGTTGTTGACACCGCCAACAATAATCACAATATACAGGGGAATGTAGATGATGATATTTACCAGCACAAAATTCCAATACTCAGCTCTGCGGGCACGGCCGCTGAAGTTGGCGTAATTTTGAAATACTACTTTTTTCCACCAGTCGAACAGGTTGAAGTTAGATTCTTGATTTTCCATTTTTTGTTTTTTAGGGTTTTTGATTATTGAGATAAAAATATAAAAGACTTCGTTATTTCAGTTCCAATACTAAATTCGATACGGGCATTAGTTGCAAATTCTTTTCTAGCGTAAACTGAACTCCTGCCGCTACATCATTTGCAATTTGAAAACCTTTTAATCTTTCTGCGAAACGTGTAAGATCAATTGTCTTTGCTTCTGCATTCGTATTCATCACACACATAACCGTTTCCTTTACATCATAACGGAAGTAAACGTAAACGCCATCGATTGGCAAGAATTGCATGAGCTTGCCCGTTTTAATAGCAGATGATGTTTTACGGAAATTAGCCAGTCGTTGAATATAATTAAAGATTGCATTTTCTTTTTCTGT
This sequence comes from Lacibacter sp., assembly GCF_057361365.1. NCBI lineage: Bacteria > Pseudomonadati > Bacteroidota > Chitinophagia > Chitinophagales > Chitinophagaceae > Lacibacter > Lacibacter sp. Next base: position 438,939 of record NZ_JBMQSG010000011.1, read on the forward strand.
GCGCCCTGCGGAAGTAAATTTATTCGTCTTATCTCCCTCCCAACCACCAGGAAAATCTTGTCGAACATATCCATCGTTCGGTGAAGTTAAACCCGTCATTAAAATTTCATTGCCATAATACATTTGAGGAATACCACGGAAAGTAAGCATCCATGCGAAAGCCATCTTGTATTTCGCTGTATCTTCCCCCACTACTGAATAGAAACGTGGCAGATCATGATTGTCTAAAAAGATTACCTGGCGCATAGGATCTTTATACAGGAAATCCTGCGCTGTTGTGGTGTAGAGTTTATTTACACCTTCTGTCCAACCAAACTTTTCATTGCAGGCTGGTTGTATTCCGTAGAATAACGTTTGAAAATCGGTTGTGGCCTGCAGGTTGCTTTTATATTTGATCGTATAGTTGTTCTCACAGAAGAAACTTTGATTAGGCACACCGTGCACCCATGTTTCTCCAAAGATGCTGATCTTAGGATATTCATCATACAAGGCTTTATTGCAACGATTCATAAACGCAAGATCATTGTAAGCGTATGTATCGATGCGCCAGCCATCAATGCCGTATTCTTCCACAGTCCACACAGCATGTTGAATTAAAAAGTTTGCAACAAAAGGATTGCTTTGATCCCAATCGGGCATCGAGGGCACAAACCATCCATCACTCATGATGCGTTTATCTTCGGTGGCAGCGTAAGGATCAAAGAGAGTCTGATCTTTATAATTGGTTTGCGTAAACTTCGGCCAGCGATGAAACCAGGTACTATCGGGTTGATCTTTAAAAAGTATGTGCTGCAGTCCAACATGGTTGTACACTGCATCCTGTATTACTTTTAGCCCTTTTGCATGAGCAGCATTGATTAGTTGCTTATATGCCTGATCGCCGCCCAAACGCCGATCAATGCGATAATGGTTCGTAAAAGCATAACCATGCTCTGTACGCTCAGGCATATTATTTTCAATAACAGGATTCAACCACAAAGCTGTAACTCCAAGATCACTTAAGTAATCGAGTTTATTCTGAATACCTTTCAAATCACCGCCATGGCGATTGAAAACCGTATCCCTACGAAGTGTTTGATCTAACATGCCAGGCACACGATCATTTGACGCATCGCCATTGCTGAAACGATCGGGCATGATGAGGTACATCAGGTCAGATGAAGTAGCTCCGTTTGCATATGCCGTTCCATTTCCTTTACGACGTGGAACAAGATCAAATTCAAAATTTGATTGTTTGCCCGTTGCATTTTTCGAACGAATGCCGATAGTTCCGGCTTTAGCACTTGGCGCTATCGTGATGTCTAACACAACGTAATTGCTGTTACTGAACTTATTTACTTTGTTAAGTGTAACACCGGGATAAGTAATAGCGAAGCCGTTATGCTTTCCAACATCATTGCCACGGATCATCAATTGGATTTTGTTATACTTCATACCTACCCACCAGTTAGATGGATAAAGTTCATAACTGCTTTGTGCAAAAGAAAAAGTTACTGCTGTTAACAGTAACTTGAATATTAAAAATGTTTTTCTCATAATGTAAATCTTAATAGATCAAAAGAATAATAAGGCAAAAAAACTAAACACGCTGACGTTGTTCACGAACAAAAAGAAAACAGATGATGGCTGCTAAAATCATTAACCCACCACCAATTTGTACAGCAAGTAACCGGTCGTTGTTTAATACATTGCGCATTAACCAACCAAAGCCAAGCGAAGCGATGATTTCGGGCAATACGATAAAGAAATTGAAGATGCCCATGTAAATGCCCACTTTCTCTTTAGGTAACGAACCACTGAGCATTGCGTACGGCATGCTTAAAATACTTGCCCAGGCAACACCTACACCCGTCATACTTAAATACAGCATGTATTTATTTTGGACCCATGCCACGCTTATTAAACCAATGGCACCCGCAAGCAGGCAAAGAGAGTGAGTTAATTTTCTTCCAAACCTGTCGGCAATAAAGGGCAACACTAATGCAAACAGAAATGTTACAACGCTGTAATAAGAAAGTGTTAAGCTGCCAAAGTCGGCCCCTTCTGCATATACGGGATCGCTTGCATCTTTACCGCCAAATACATTTACCGCAACTGCAGTGGTATAATAAAACCACATGAGAAATAAACCAGGCCATGTGAAGAACTGTACTAATGAAACGATCTGCATGCGTTTGGGCATATTCTTTAGCGCATGTAAAATTTCATTTACACCGTGAGCAATTCCACCTTTCTTTTCTTCATCTTTTTGAATACCCATCTCTTCCGGTGAATATTCCCTTGTGGTAAACACCGTGTACAATACAGCTGAAAGAAAAAAGAACGCACCTAAATAAAAAGACCATTTTACATTCTGTGGTATTTCACCAAGTGCAGCAGTATTTTCAAGGTGAAACACATTGCGCATGATCCATGGCAATGCTGATGCGATGCTTCCACCTAAACCAATCATTAAACTTTGCATGATAAAGCCCCTGTTCACTTGTGAATCGGGCAGCTTATCGGTAACAAATGCACGAAAAGGCTCCATGGAAACATTTCCAAACACATCAAGCACCCATAACAAACCAGCAGCCATCCACAATGCACTGCTGTGCGGCATTGCTATCAATGCAATGGAACTTAATATAGCACCGATCATAAAATACGGACGACGGCGTCCCCATTTCGGATGCCAGGTATTGTCGCTCAAATAACCAATGATGGGTTGCACAAGCAAACCAGTTAAAGGAGCAGCAAGAAAAAGAATGGGAACTTCATCGGGGTTGGCACCAAGGTTTTCGTAAATACGTCCCATGTTGGCACGTTGTAAATCCCAGCCAAACTGGATCCCGAAAAAACCAACACTCATGTTGACGATCTCAACAAGACTTAATTTGGGTTTCGAAACAGAAACATTCTGCATAACAGTAAATCATCTTCTGTCCCGGACAGAAGATGATGTTTAGGTTCATAATCAATAGTAGTATAATTAACCTCTTCCCGGGTGAGAAAGGTTATATCACAAATCCGTCTGGAATAATAGCGCCTTTCTTGATCACCACAATTCCATCTTTCACTGTGTAAAGAGAATGATCGGTATTAGGCAAATGATGACCGCCGTTAATGCGCACATCATTACCAATGCGACAGTTCTTGTCAATGATCGTATTCTTAATGTAACAACGTTCGCCGATTCCTATCTTTGGAATACCACGAGCAGTTGCATGATTCATTTCATCTAATGTTTCAAAATAATCGCCACCCATGAGATAACAGCTTACGATAGTTGTACCATGACCGATGCGTGTACGAATACCAATCACGCTGTTTTCAATACGGCTTGCAAGAATAATTGAACCTTCCGCAATAATTGTTTTCTCCAACGTAGTACCACTAATCTTTGCAGGAGGCAACATACGTGCACGTGTGTAAACAGGTTTTGTATTGTCGAACAAGTTAAAATCAGGTATCTCCTGAGTTAATGCAAGATTCGCTTCAAAGAAAGAGTAGATATTACCGATATCAGTCCAGTAACCATCGTACTGGTAACTTACCACTTTGTATTTTTCAATCGACTTAGGCATGATTTCTTTACCAAAGTCGGTAGCATCTTTGTATTCTTCCTGCAACAGATCGATCAACAATTGTTTATTGAAAATATAAATACCCATTGATGCCAGATAGATGCGACCCATGCGCCCCATGTCTTCACCCGTGTCACTCACCCATTCTCCCAGTATTTCTTTCTTTGGTTTTTCGATGAATGACGTGATGCAGCTTTTATCATCAGCTTTTAAAATACCAAACTCAGGTGCTTCACGCTCTGCAACAGGAATGGTTGCAATGCTGATGTCGGCACCACCTGCCACATGATCTTCGATCATTTGCTGAAAATCCATTTGGTATAATTGGTCACCGGAAAGAATCAAAACATAATCTGCTTCATGTTGCTGCACATGGCGGATACATTGACGAACAGCATCAGCGGTTCCCTGGTACCAGCCAGAGTTGTCAGGCGTTTGTTCAGCTGCAAGAATATCAACAAACGCATTGCTAAACATACTGAAATGATACGTGTTCTTGATGTGTTTGTTAAGCGAAGCAGAATTAAACTGTGTCAACACAAACATGCGGTTAATGCCCGAATTGATACAGTTTGAAATGGGAATATCAACTAACCTGTATTTACCTGCAATAGGAACTGCGGGTTTACTACGACTTGCTGTTAACGGATATAAACGTGTGCCGGCGCCACCACCAAGGATAACAGCCAATGTACTTTTTGCAGCTGATTTACTCATATGACTAATTTAAGTGTAAGGGTCTTGTTCTAAAATTATCGCAAACTTTGGTATAAAGCAAGATATTGTTGAACGCTGGATTGCCAGCTGAAATCGAGCTGCATCATTCGTTTACGTGCAGCAGTAAATTTCTCTTTGTTATTGTACAATTCACATGCACGCCACACGGCATTGCAAACATCACCTACTGATGCATTATCAAACACCAATCCGTAACCTTCCGGTAGCAGGATGTCTTTTACAGTATCTCTCAAACCACCGGTGTTGCGAACCATGGGTACTGTTCCGTATCGCATGGAGTACATCTGGTTTAAACCACAGGGTTCAACACGACTCGGCATCAGTAAGAAATCAGCACCAGCATACATCAGGTGACTTAATCCTTCGTTATAGCCAATGTAACAACTATAATCATTTTGTGAAATGGTTGTCATGCCGTTGAGCTTTGCTTCCACTTCGGGTTCACCACTGCCAAGAATGAGGAAATTCATTCTTCTTCCAATGTAATAAAACGAATCACCAATTACACCGGGCAACAGATCTGCTGCTTTCTCTCCCACCAAACGACCAATGAAAACAAACAAAGGTTTATTGATATCGAGTCCGAAGGTTTCGCACAACTGGGCTTTGTTTTTTGCTTTTCCCTCTTCAACTGTTTTAAGTGAATAATCATGCTTGATATACTTGTCCGATTCCGGATCCCATACTTCTGTATCAATTCCGTTTAAGATGCCGCTGCATTTACCTTTCTCATATTCAAACAAAGCTTCTAATCCATTGCTCATGTACTTGAGCTCATCCATGTAACTGTTACTTACAGTTGTTACTTTACTTGCACATTTAACGGCACTTGCCAATGGATTGATACTGGCACCCCACTCCAGCATTCCACGTTTCCATTCATCATAAGGCGGAAGAAGAGTACTTTGTTCCCAGGTCATCCAACCCTGGTATTGTGCATTGTGTATTGTTAATACAGTTGGAATGGAAGAAAGTTGATTATACCGGTAACAATGTTGCATCATAAAGGGAATTAACCCTGCATGATAATCGTGCACATGCACCACATCTGGTTTAAACTGCCAGGAAGCTATCCAATCAACAACGCACACCTGGAAGGCAGTGAAACGTTGCACATCATCATCGTATCCATAAATTTTTTCCCGATCGAGTAATCCGTTTATATCAACGAGGTAAAGACCAAAGCCAAGCAAGTTGGTTTTTTCTTTTATGATGGTATAGTCGAAGAAGTAATCGCCAATATTTGTATAACCCTTGTGCACCACATCCCATTCATTGTTGAGAAGGAATTTGGTTTTATACATGGGCATTACCACTTTTGCCTGGTGACCTGCGTCCTGCTGATATTTAGGTAAAGCACCAACCACATCGCCCAAACCGCCTGCTTTGGCTACTGGATAACACTCGGCACTCACATGAAGAATTTCCATTGGCAAGAGATTATAACTATTTGTTGCATTGAATATAGGAAGGACTTTTGCTTACACCAAAAAACAATAAATAATTTTTCGCAAAGCAATTTCTTGCATACTTTCAGCCTTTACAAACAACTACTAATTGATTTATGTCTCAGCAAACAAAATGGTCTCAATTTGGGGTACTCATCTCCGTGTTCTTTTTCTGGGGATTTGTAGCTGCTTCAAATGACATCTTAATCCCCGTTTTTAAAGAGAAACTCAATCTTGAACAATGGCAATCGCAAATGGTATCGTTTGCATTTTATGTTGCTTACACGGTTGGTTCAATAATTTATTTTTTGGTATCGAAAGCAATGGGTGGCGATGTACTGAATAAGATCGGCTACAAAAACGGTATCTCGTTAGGTCTTATCATTTCTGCATTGGGAACGCTTTTATTTTATCCTGCTGCTGAAAATGCATCGTTCGGATTAATGATAACCGGCTTGTTTATTGTTGGTCTTGGTTTCTCTCTGCAACAAACTGCTGCAAATCCTCTTGCCATTGTAATGGGCGATCCTAAAACAGGATCGCAACGTTTAAGCATGGCAGGCGGCGTAAACAACTTTGGTACAACCATTGGCCCGTTGATCGTAAGCTTTGCAATATTTGGTTCTGTTGGCGCATCCAATGCCGCCAGTATTGAAAGTATCAAAACTCCTTACCTGATACTGGGAGCAGCTTTCCTGATAGCAGCCGTTATTTTCAGAATGTCTTCGGTTCCTAATAAGATCGACCTTGATGCTGTTGCAAGCTCTGAAGCAGAAGATACATCGAAAGTAGTACACAAGAAAAGTGTATTGCAATACCCGCAGCTTGTGTTGGGTATGATCGGCATTTTTGTATATGTTGGTGTTGAGGTGTCAACTGCATCAAACCTGCCGGAGTTTATGAAACAACATCTCAACACTCCTACAGATCAGATCGCTCCTTATGTTTCCTTATTCTGGGCGAGCTTAATGATTGGCCGTTGGACATCGGCAACGGGTGCATTTGGTGTTACAAAAAGTACGGCACAAATTCTCCGTTTCCTGATGCCTTACATTGCATTTGGTGTATTCCTGTTGGTAAACGCCATTGCTCAGCACGATCTTTCTAAATTCTTTATTTATGCTCTCGTTATTGTATTTATGATCGTGGGCGATATTATGAGTAAAGGAAGTCCTGCACGTTTATTACTCATTTATTCATTGATGGGCATCGCTGCCTTGTTTATTGGTATGTTGGCTGATGGAATGGTAAGTGTTTATGCATTTATCAGCGTTGGCTTGTTCTGCAGTACCTTATGGCCTTGTATATTTACGCTGGCAATTGCAGGACTTGGTAAACACACGAATGAAGGCGCAAGCTTTTTGATCATGATGATCATGGGTGGTGGTATCATCAGCTTGTTGCAAGGTGTGGTAGCCGATGACGCAATTCTTGGTATTCAATGGTCGTATTTGGTTGGTGTGGCATGTTTTGCTTACCTCGCATTTTATGCTATTAAAGCAAAATCGATTTTGAAATCGCAGGGCATCGACTACGACAAACTTGAAGGTGGTGGCGGGCACTAATCAACAGGAAAAATATTTGCTATAATAAAGTAGAACGAATTATGATCAAAGATTATGCAGTAGGTATTGACATTGGCGGCACAAATACAAAATTCGGAATTGTTGACCGTAAAGGAAACATCCTGGAGCAGGGCCGCATGCGTACCGATGCACATGAAAATGCAGAAGATTTTATTGAGGAATTACATGCGAACTTAACGAAGCTGATTGCATCGCATGGCGGCAACGAAAAATTTAAAGGCATTGGTGTGGGCGCACCTAACGGCAACTATTACACCGGCACAATTGAATATGCTCCAAACCTTAAATGGAAAGGCATTATTCCAATGGCCGAACTGATAGAGAAAAAATTTGACTTGCCTACCAAACTCACTAACGATGCAAATGCCGCAGCAATGGGTGAAATGATGTATGGCGTTGCAAAAGGCTTAAAACATTTTATCACTATTACGCTTGGTACCGGTGTGGGCAGTGGAATTGTGATTGATGGAAAAATTGTCGTTGGTCATGATGGTTTTGCCGGTGAGCTTGGCCACGTAATTGTAAAACCCGGTGGCCGTTTGCATAAAGGAACAGGCATGCGTGGTTCATTAGAATCATATGCTTCTGCAACGGGTGTTAGAGAAACAGCCATTGAATTTCTCACCAACGAACCTGAAACATCGAGCTTGTTGCGAAATTATTCTATAGATGATCTTACAAGCGAAACGGTTTACAATTGTGCCATACAGGGCGATGCAATTGCGAACAAGATTTTTGAATTTACCGGTGAAGTATTAGGTGAAGCACTCGCCAACTTTGTGATGTTTTCATCGCCGGAATCAATCATTCTCTTTGGTGGTTTAACCAAAGCAGGCGACTTAATTTTAAAGCCTACTGTGCAGGCCATGGAAGCAAACCTGCTCCCTATTTTCAAAAACAAAGTAAAAGTAATCTTTAGTGATCTGAAGGAAGCAGATGCTGCTATTCTTGGCGCAAGCGCATTAGTGTGGGAAAGTGAACATTAAGATTGAAAAAGTCTTACAAGATAAAATGCCGGGCAATAGCCCGGCATTTGTTTTATTCAAACAAGTTTGTTGTAATTCCGAGTCCGGGTTTTTCACTTACACTTACTTTACCATTCGTATAAGTTAATCCCGTTGCAATATCCTCAGCCAAGAGCAACGGACCATCCATATCAACATAATCAACTAATGGAGCAAGATGTGCTATAGCAGCTGAGCCAATGGTTGATTCATTCATGCAGCCAATCATGATCTTCATATTAAGCTCTCTTGCTTTATCAATCATTCGTTTTGCAGGCGTTATGCCGCTGCATTTTGTAAGTTTGATATTGATGCCATGAAAGTATTGATGACATTTCTCTACATCAGCTTCAACTACGCAGGCTTCGTCAGCAATCAATGGCAAAGGCGACTCGTTGAACAGCACTTTCATTCCTTCCCAATTATCTTTTGCAAGCGGCTGCTCAATAAACTCAACACCTAACTCTTTCAACTGCGGAATTTTTTCCAACGCTTCTTCCAGCGACCAACCCGCATTTGCATCTACACGAAAAACAGCATCGGTATGTTTTCTTAATGCAGCTACCAGTTCTACGTCACCCGGCACGCCCACTTTTATTTTATAAATGGGCCATGGTTTTTCCTGCATCTTTTCCACCATCTTTTCTATTGTATCAATTCCAATTGTATAATCGCAGATTGGCGATTTGTTATCATCTAAATTCCAGAATTGATACAGCGGCTTGTTTCTAAGTTTTCCATACATATCCCAACTGGCTATATCGAGTGCGCACACTAAAAAATTATTCTGCGGAAATAAATGGTGCAGGTAATGCCAGTAACGCCCAGGATCGGTATACGCAAACTTTTCTACAAACATTTTTTTGCGATCAAGGTCTTCCGCCATTTTATCAACGGGCAAATTATAATAAGCAATTGCAGGAGCTTCGCCATAGCCTTTGGCACCACGATGTTCAAGTTCAACTATGAGTGCGGGCTGATGTGTTTTTGTTCCTTTTGAAATTGTAAACGGATAACGAAAGGGAAGGTCAGTTTTTTTATAACGTACTTGTAAAGGCATCAAAAAAATGTATGAGGTAAAAGGTATAAGGTGAATAAGCAGCTGCAAGTTACACGGTTTAATGTAGAAGGCAGAAGGTTTAAGGCAAGACAAAGAAGCTAGAACCTACTACTTAAAACTTAACAACTCAAAACTTAGAACCCACCGACTTTCTTCATCCTCTCCCACTCGCCACAATCAGTTCTTTCAGCTCTTCGTTGAATTCTTCTTGATGTAACAAGTCTTCCAAACTAATGTGCATTCTGTAGCGCCAGTAATGTTTGGGGTTTGCAGGAACATTGATGCGTTCATCATTTGGATTTTCTCTACGCAGTTCACCATTCATACCAAGCAATTCCTGTATTTGAAAAATGCTCCACATAGCAGGTGAATATAAATGTTGTGCAATAATTGTACGTACGATCCATGGCTCGCAATAGTAAGGTGCTTCACCCCGCTGCCGAATTTCGTGCGTATAAAATTTTTGCGTAAGTGTTCTGTTTTCTTCCCACCATCCACGTATGGTACTCATATCATGCGTGCTTGGCGTAACCACGCTTAAATACGGTGCAGTGGAAGGATGAAAAAATTGTTTCGAAGGATCTTTCGGCATGCGTTGAATTTCCAGGCTCAGCATTCCTAATTGATTCATCACATCCGGAACACAGTCGGGCACCATTCCAAGATCTTCGCCACACACCAACATATTGGTTGATCGTTTCAGGTAGGGCAATTTAGCCAATGCTTCTTTACGCCATGCATCGTCCTGCCTGCGATAAAAATAATTGACGTACAGATCTTCAAGTTTTCTTTTTGAATCAGCATCAAGATAACGGAACGATGAAGTTGAACTCATGCTGATACGGAAATGAAACTGCTGCGACTGACTTCCTTCCACTTCAAACAAGATGACATTGCTGATGCAATCGTATAAACCATGTTTCAACCAATCGTTATGATCATTTGCTTCAAGCTTTGCAAAATGTGCTTCTACTTTTCGTTGCGTGTTGAATTCTTCTTTCAAATCAAACCGTCCTTCACCTATATCATTCAAGTATGGTTTTAATGTTTCTGTATCGCCAGCCATTAATTCACTCAACACATCATCATTAATAAATGGGCGACAAAGGCGCTGGTAATCGAACCACATTCCACGTTGTGCAAATTCGTTAATATGAACAGGCGTAGCAGGAACAAAATATCCAAGTATGCCTTCTACCGCATGCATAGGAATACTCCAGATGCGGAAGAAACCAAGAATATGGTCAATGCGAAATGCATCAAAATAATTACTCATTTGCTCAAAACGCTGACGCCACCATTTAAAACCGTCCTGGGCCATGCGTTGCCAGTTGTAAGTTGGAAAACCCCAGTTCTGTCCCTTCACTGCAAAATCATCGGGCGGTGCACCCGCCTGCATACTCATATTGTAAAGTTCAGGCTCAACCCACGCATCACAACTGTTGCGATATATACCAATAGGAATATCGCCTTTCACAACAATACCATTTACATGCGCATAAGCCGTTGCAGATTGCAATTGCAAATGCAGATGATATTGAATAAAATAATACAAAGCTATTTCGTCGTAATGCTTTGTAGTGGGATCAACCAGCTCCTGAACGGCATGCTCATCATATACCGAATGAGATTTCCATTTACTGAAATCAGGCGTTTTATATTTATCACGCAAATAACTGAACGCTGCATAAGGCACCAGCCAATGGCGATGCAAATCAAAAAATTCGAAGAACAATGTGTCTTCGTGCAATGCTTTTTTTTGCTCTGCATACAATTCCTTTACCGCAGCCCATTTCACTTTCATTACTGCTTCATAATCTATATCCACGAGCTCATTCAACTCCTTTTGTTTCTTTTTTAATGATTTAACAACAGGATGATTGGCTTTACCGGCGACCGTTTCAATATTGAGATAAATAGGATGTAATGCAAATGCTGAAATGGCGGCATAAGGATACGAATCCTGCCAGCTATGCGTTGCAGTAGTATCATTAATGGGCAGAATCTGAATGAGTTTCATATTCACTTTCTTTGCCCAATCAACCAACGCTTTGATGTCTGTAAACTCACCAACACCTAAACTCTTTTGCGTACGTAAACTAAAAACCGGAATGGCCACACCAGCAGCTTTCCAGGTTGTATTCGGCAATTGCGCAAACCCATCGTGTAATAATGTGATCTTCTTTTTGCCATAGCTGTCGTAAAGGATACGGTTGTTACCGTTTTCAAAAACAAAACTTTTTGTTTTTGTATTGTACACAGCGTATTTGTATGCAAAAGGAAAACTTTCTTTGGAGAAATCCAGTTTTGCTGTCCACCAGTTATCTTCCAACTGCATGATCACCGGGTCAGTGCTGCTCCACTTTGCAAGAGTTTCGTTGCTGCCGGAGATGCATAGCACTTCATGTTTTTTTAATAAAGGAGCTTTTATTTTAAAGATATGCGTTGTGGTTTTCAGCGGTTTTTGTTTGGGTGACTTGTGCAGGGGAAGCAACACATTGGTAAATGGCTGTGTATAAAAAGCATTTTCAAATTCACCTGCATGGTTCCAGGTATCGATCAACGTTAATTCATCTACATTCAACTTCATTACATCCACTAACCTGTCGTTACCCCATTCAACAACCACTTCATCTTTTTCATTTTTAAGAATATAATTATACTGGAGAACGTTTTCGAAATCTTTTCCTAGATCAATACTTACCGTCCAGAATTCATCTGTTAAGTATTGCATGGGTAAAGCAGCAGCAGGGTCGCTATTGCCAAGTGCCTCACAATTTCCCGACACAAAGAGGCTTTGGCCATACTGCGTAAAAAAACGCAGATAGAATTGAATCTTCATAATCAACAATTGGGCGGTAAAATAGTGAAATTCCGAGGTTTATAGCCTAACAACAATAAAAAACCGGTATGATTTTCAATACATCACGGTTAGAAAACGTTTGCGGAGAAATTAAAAGGCCCGGTTCTCCAAATGATCAGGCAGTTTCAAGCGGTCGATTCCGCTTTTCAACCAATCAGAAGCCTCTTTACTTTTCCGGTGATGATCAAAAAATTCCATCATCCGAACACTGTGATCTTTTCGATTTTCATTTTTGCCAAACCATGATTCTCCCTTTGTATTGCATCAGCAAAAACAGTTTTTTTCAAACGATGTAATGCATTATAAAATTCGACACCCTGTGCAATATCTACTGCAGCATCTTTGTAAAAACCTAAGAAAATTCATATTTGTAACAGAGTAAGAGATGGCATGTGCTTTGTTTCTCTTAACATACAATCTATAAAAACAATTAAAACATTAGCTATGCCTACAGCAAAATCAAAAAAACCGACAGCAGCAAAGAGTAAACGGTCATCGTCAAATGGACAGGCAGCGGCCGAATCAAACTCTCAACTTCAAAAATTGTTTCATGATGCATTGAAAGACATTTATTGGGCAGAGAAACATTTGGTGAAGGAATTGCCCAAAATGAGTAAAGCAGCAACCACACAGGAACTGAAGGATGCAATTGATGAGCATTTAGCACAAACTGAAGAACATGTTGCACGTTTAGAACAAGTGTTTGAAATAATGGATAAAAAAGCACAAGCAAAAAAGTGCGATGGTATGGAAGGTCTGCTTAAAGAAGGTCAATCAATCCTGGAAGAAACAGATCCTGGTAGCATGACAAGAGATGCCGGTATTATTATGGCAGCACAAAAAGTAGAACACTATGAAATTTCAGCTTATGGCACGTTGGTAAGCCTGGCAAACACCATGGGCAAAACCGATATTGCTGAAATTTTGAACTCTACATTAGAAGAAGAAAAAGAAACAGATGGTTTGCTTTCTGAAATTGCTGAAAACAATATTAATTGGGAAGCAGAGCAAGAACCCGCAGAAGAAGAAGCATAACTTTTAAACAGTTAGAAATGTATAGCATAAAAGGCCGGGTTGACACCTGGCCTTTTTAAAACCCAATTGAAAGTAAAACGTAAACACATGAGCATGAAAAATCAAACGCAAAAAAAAACCGGTAGCAGTTCCATTCCACCAAAAAAGCTGGCCACTGCCCGACTGTTTAATAAAATATCAGGTTGGATCACCCGAAAGACCGGAAGCCCATTTGCATCTATTTCAGCTTTTGTGGTGATTATTATCTGGGCTGTCAGCGGACCGTTGTTTGATTTTTCAGACACCTGGCAACTGGTGATCAATACGGGCACCACCATCATCACATTTTTAATGGTATTTATCATTCAGCAATCTCAAAACAAGGATACCGCTGCCATACAAATGAAGTTGAATGAACTTATTGCCTGTAATGAAAAAGCCAGCAACCGTTTGGTTGATATTGAAGACCTCACCGAAGAGGAAATCCTGCTCATGAAAAAATTCTACATTAAGCTGGCCGAGAAAGCCCAGGAGGAAACAAATCTACACTCTTCGCATTCGCTCGACGAAGTTGACACCTGGCACAACCAGAAGCAGAAAACTGTTTCGAAGAAAAATAGTACGGACGGGGAAAAGTCATAAACTGCTTGCTGTAAGCTGTTTACATTTCTTTAACTCAAATTTGTAGTGACGCCTTTGGCCCGCCTGAGCGTTCTTTTGCGCTATCAACGGCATGTTTCTTGAAGTAGAATAATATCCTTCATATGATCAGGACCCTTTAAAAGCATCATTTTCTAATCAATGCTCACCTCGTGATGCATTTTAAACTCTCTTGAAATGAAAGACAAAGTGAACCAAGTGCGTGCAGACAAACAACCTAAATCGCTGATTCCAAAAGGCATAAAGTCGTTTACCGAAAAGCCTGCCGATAGGGAAACAAACAGCAAAGAAGCTTTCGATCTGTTTACAAGATTTACAGCAGACATTATCAGGGAAGAAAAAGTATTTCTTCGTTGATTAGCATCACCAGTTATCGAACACTAAGCCATAGGCCTCTTCATTGAGAATATCTTTCCAGTGATCAATAAGCGTTTTATACGCCTCACCTACGGGCATTATTTTGCGGTCAAGATCAAACAAGCCAAGCTCGTTGATATTGCCCGCATCGTTGCGTAAGGCCGAATCCCAATCAACCTGGTGCAATAAGCTGTACCATGTAAATCCAACAATAGGAATTCCATCATGCTTTAACCGGTGGACATTTGCCCATTGTTTCAGTAACCATTCTTTGCATGCGGGCATTTTAATATTTGTTTCCGTATGCATGATGGGCAACTTGTAGCGCTTATAATATTGATTAGTGATTACATAGTAACCGAATATTTCTCCCGCTGCCTGTGTATGCCCATCCGGAAAAACAAGATGTTCGTTGGTAACATAATAATCGTTACCCATGATACATTTTGCCTTTACCTGGTTATGAATAAACCATTCATATTCCTGGCGTGTCATTCCATTCTTCAGCAAATATTCATACATGGTTACGTTCAATGGATAACCATAAGTAAGATCAAGCGAAAGAAAACGTTTTTGATTGAGGAAACGTGCACGTGGAACTGCCAGCGGATCCATTGCATGAAAATATTCTGATGATTCACTTTGAATGAAAGTAGCATCGGGCTGCACCTTCAAAATGTTTTTCATTGCTTTTACATTGCCTTTGCACAAATGCTTAAGTGCAGTAACAAACGCTTCATCTGAACGCAGTCGTTCGTTCCACCACCCATACTGAGCCGAGAACATTGCCGTAATAAAAATTTCATTGATCGGCGTGTAGAGTTGCAGATCAGGGAAACGCTGTGCAAATGCCTGTGCATACTCCGCAAAGTAGTAAGGAAAGTCAGGGTTTTGAAAATTCTCTAACCAATCAGGCACACCAAAATGGCAGAGATCCACAATGGGCGTAATATGTAGTTCTTTTAACCTGTTAAATGTTTCATCGGCAAACGACCAATCGTAGCGATCGGGGCCCAAATGAGTTGAGTAGTAGGGAGGGCCATAGCGTAAGAACTCGATGCCCACATCTTTTACTAATTGCAGATCTTCCTGCCATCGGGCATAATGATCTGTCTTTTCCATTTCATCTACTCGTTTTGTTTTACCATCGGGCAAAACAATTGTGGGATAACTGTTTTCAATGCCAGTGGCAAACATGAATTTATTTCCTGCCATTTGTACAACGTTTTATGCAAGCCTGCTTTCGAAAAACCGATCCAATGCATTGTGCAATGGAGGAAGCTTTATACCCTTATCGCTTTGTAAAACGCTGTAAAGAGGTCGCTGCGCTTTCCATCCCATTTCTGCAAGAGGTTTCGAAATCAGTTGATGCTTTTTACTTCCACTTCTCTCCGCAATAATGCCGCCAAACTCTGCCCATGTTACATTACCCTCATTCGACAAATGCCAAATTCCTTTTTCTTCATCAATAAAAAGATCCATTGCTTTGTGACAAAGATCAGGAACGTAAGTGGGTGATATGATGACATCACCCGCCATATAATAAGGTTGATTGTTTTGAATAGCATCAAGCACGGCATACACAAAATTGTATTTGTCCCAGGGCCCAAAAAATGCACTGGTACGTATGATGAGTGCTGATGGATTTTCCGTCATGATCATTTTCTCCGCTTGCCCCTTACTGATGCCGTAAATATTCAGCGGTAACACCTGATCATCCTCATGATACGGCGCTCGCTTTTCACCATCAAAAACGAGATCAGATGAGAAACTCATAAACCGAATGTCATGATCATAACAAACTTTCGCCAACAGAGATGCTGCAGTTGTGTTGATAGCAAAACATTCTTCTTTTTGTTGCTCAGCATCATCAACCCGCACATAACCTGTTGCATTGATCATTGCCCATGGCCGGTATTCATTCACTAATGCGTTTATACTTTGCTCATTTAAAATGTCAACATCTTCCCTGCCAACAGCTACATATGGAATGGAACGCATCTTACATATTTCTACAAATGCATTTCCAAGTGTGCCCGTCTTACCGATAATCATTAAAGGAGATATCTTTTTCGACATCGGTTTATTTTCAGCGTTTGCAAACAATTCTTGTCTCTGCCACCACCCTTTCCCCGCAAACAATGGATGATCAAAATCTCCTGTTGTTGCAATTGAATGAATCATTTTCCCCAATGAAGTAGCTCTTAATTGATTGTTGCTGACATCAAACACACCTGATTCGTAATAGTTGTTATTACATGTTACCAGGCTGTTCCAATCATATGCACCCAGCAAAGACCATGCAGTTACTGCCCTGATATTCACTCCCTGTCTTTTCAAATCACAGCAAGTATCCCATGTTTCTTTCAACCACCGCAACTGATCTTCTCTTGTACAACTTAAATGACATTCTGTAATTGCAAGTGGAAGATGGTAACGTTGCCATGCTTCCTTCAGTAATTCACCTAAACCAATACTGGTTCCCGTTCTTGCAGCTTCTGTATCTGCATATACATGTTTGCCATTGCTGCCATGTGTAAAGAGTGAATAATTTTCAATTCGCTCATCGAGCCATCTTTCCGAAGTGACGTAGTAATTAAACCCAATAATAGCCGGCGGACAAGGATGCTCTAAAAAGAACTGCAAATCTGCTTTATCAATTCCCAATGAAATAAAATATTTCCAGAAAAAATGTTTTTCATTCACTTTGCCGCATAACAAATCATTTGTTAACCAACGACGTTCATTTTCAAACTTTGCCTGGTAACCAAGAACTGGCGTACTATGTGTTTTAGAAAGATCTTCGGTTTGTACAAGTTTTGCAAATGGATTTACTTTCCAAATTTCCTCCATGCACATAACTGTTCCCTTTAGCTGGTTCACCAGCATTTGTACAAAGCTTAATTCGCTTTGCATATGAGGATACCAAAAACCATACAGGCCGCTGAACCTTGCTGTTGTGAGCGGTTCATTAACGGGTGTATAATATTTTATCCAGGGGAATTTTGCAGCAACTTTTGCAGCGTATTTCGAAAGCTTGAGCGGAAATTCTTTATCGAGCAAATTTGTAAATGCCGGACCACTACCATGGTGTACCAAACCAACAATAGGAACAATTTTATTTTTGCGAATTGAATGTAATTGTTGCTCGGTCCAACTCCAATCAATTTCTATTGATTCTTCTGGCTCATGCGTTTCCCACAGAACCGGGTAACGCAATTTGCTTATACCCAATTCAGCAAACCGTTCAATATCAGCAGGCCGTTCGTAATGGCCCGCCATATTCAATTGATCAAAGTAATTACTTTGAACCCGGTTTATTGTGCACTCCACTCCAGCCCAAACTTCAGGAGTGCAATGAAGTAACTTTGCTTCCATTGACAGGTCGCTCGGTTTTAGTTTGATTAATCAAAGTTTTAAAAAGTTTCAGCGATTGTCCCACCACCTGGTCCATATTATAATATTTATACGTCGCCAGTCTTCCGGTGAAGTAAACATTCTTCATGCTGTTTGCAAGCAGCTGATACTTTTTATAAAGCTCTGCGTTTTCTAATGTTGGCACAGGGTAATATGGATCACCATCACTTTTTGGATACTCATATACCACTGTTGTTTTTGCATGTTTCTGACCGGTGAGATATTTAAATTCAGTTGACCTTGTATAAGGATGCTCATTAGGATAATTCACTGTACCGGTTGGTTGAAAAACTTCTGTTTCCATTGTCTCAAAACGGAATTCGATCGAACGGTATGGAAGTTTACCGTAACAATAATCAAAATAATAATCAACCGGACCAGTATAAATCATTTCCTTATACGGAATCATTTTTTCAATCTCTTTATAATCTGTGTTAAGCATCACTTTTATGTTTGGATGCGATAACATATTTTCGAACATTTTTGTGTATCCGTGTAAAGGCATCGCCTGGTAAGTATCAGTAAAATACCTGTTATCACGGTTGTTGCGTGTGGGGATGCGTGCTGCAACTGAGGCATCTAATTCAGAGGGATCAAGCCCCCATTGTTTTTTTGTATAGCCTTGAAAAAATTTCTGGTATAACTCACGCCCCACCTTGCTTACCACCACATCTTCAGAAGTAAGTATTCTTGTTTTTTGTTCAGCCTTTGACGCAAGAAATTCATCTACCTGGTCGCTGTTAAGATTCATACCATACAGCGTGTTGATTGTATTAAGGTTGATGGGTATCGGCACCATCATTCCATCAACACTCGCCAGCACACGGTGTTCGTAAGGACGCCATGTAGTGAAGGCTCCCAAGTAATCAAATATCTCTTTTGAATTAGTATGAAAAATATGCGGTCCGTATTCATGCACCAAAATACCGGCGCTGTTATAATAATCATAAGTGTTTCCACCAATATGACTTCTTTTGTCAATCAGTAAAACTTTTTTTCCTGCCTGTGAAGCCAGCCTCTCGGCCAGCACAGATCCGGCAAAACCTGCTCCCACAATTAAGTAATCAAACATATTCGTTATTTTTTTTTACCGGTTCGGCTGTTGAAGACGAATCCAGTTTGTTTTGAATTAGTGACATCATATCGCTCCACGTGATATCCCATGAAGTGTTGCTTAAAAATTCATCTACTTCTTTTATCCACTGTGGATCATTTCGTAAGTTGAAAGAACATTCAACGCCAACAACAAAATCTTCAGGAGTATCTGCAATAAATACCAACTCTTCATCAGCATATGGATTAACTACATCCTGAATAGAAGTTGATACAACAGGAACACCACCAGCTAAATACTCAGGTGTTTTAGTTGGACTGATGAATTGAGTTGATTCGTTCAATGCAAAAGGTATGGTAGCTGCATCCCATCCGGATAAATAAGCCGGTAATTCATCGTATGAACGTGAGCCCAGGTAATGAATGTTTGGTGCTGATGGTAAACTTGCCGGATCAATTTTTACAACCGGTCCGATAAGCACTAAATTCCAATCAGGTTTTAAGGTTGCTACCTGGTGTAACAAATCAATATTCATACGCTCATCAATTACACCAAAAAAACCAATGCGTGGATGAGGTATGGCAGCCTGGTCAGCAGGCTCGCTTGTTATATTTCTTGCTTTTGAAAAATGTGCTTTATCAATACTGCTTGGAAACGGATGAATATTATGATGCAAATGTTTTTTTGCTTCATACAAACTGTGCCCCCCGGTGAAAACAATATCAGCTTGCTCCAAAAGTTTTTGTTCATTTTCTTTCATGGCAGCCGGTGCATTCTTAAATGCAGAAAGTTCATCCATACAATCATAGATCGTTAATGCGGGTTCTGGTAAAGAATTACCTAAAGGCAGCGACATTGCTGTATAATACCAGGCAATATATTCGCCAATGTTTTCTCCGGAAAACCAACTGCTTAATAAAACTTGTTGTTCATTGATATTTTCTTCTTCAGATAATCCTTGAGTTAAATGCGGAACAAGTATTTGCAGATTGTCGCTCTTACTAATTTTTTCCAGGAAAGATTTTTCAACATCAAACACAGGCTCTTCAATAATAAACACACGGTTATCTTTTGCAAACCTGCTCATAAGGTGTTGCGGACGTTGGTACACAAAATTCCATCTTAAATGACAAAAGCAAATAATGTCCATACTCGGTAAGTTTTCCCTTTGAAGAATGAATTAGCTATGTTATACAAATACAAAATTGTGCCACCAGTTGTGTTTTTACCGATTTAAGTAATAATACATCCGATTTATTCGAAAAGATGAATGCTTGATAATGAGTGGATAAGGCAGTTAATATCAATGTTTGAAAAATATGTCCAAATTATTCCCCAGTTTTTTTACGCAAGAGCATATAATTTATTCGATTGAAGCCAAAATCTTTAATCGTGCTGTTATTAAAACTGTATATGGTTTTTAGTCCATCACATTTTCAAGAAGAAAAGGTCAATTGTAAACAACAATAACGTTTAGTCAAACCTTAGCATACTCATTATTACATCATTCATCGAAAAAACTATTTACTAATTAGGCAGGGACTTTCTTTGGCTTTTCTCTATCCCAAAAACGATGCTGTGCAATTGCGGCCACAAATCGTTTTGCAAGTTCATTTATGTCATCATGGATAATAATTCCTTCCGTTAATGCAGTTTCTTTTGAATGATCTTCGGGCAACTTTTTATAGAAATAAGTTTCCTGTAGCAAAGGCATAGCACTAACATCGGCAGCTATTGCTTTGCAATGTTTATAAGCTTCATTTAAAAAATGAATTGCATCAGGTTCGCCTGCAAGTGTAGCAGCACTAATGCCACCGGGCACATATACTGCATCATACAATACAGATGCTGTTGTAAAAAAACTTTGCGGCACAGTAAATTCTGTATCTGCTTCGCCAACTATCACCCCTAACTTCGGCGCTACGATTTCTGTCATTGCTCCCTCTGCTTCCAACATTTCTTTTACCGGCAATAAAGAATCTTCATCTACTCCATTTGCAGCAAGTATGGCAATTTTCCTGGTACGTATGGTGTCTTTTATCGTATTGGCCATGCTTAATGCTTCTGACTTTTGCAAACTGCTTTTAACTTTTGTCGGTTGATAATCTTCTACTTTTCCATCGGCAGGTATGCTATGATTCATCGGTTGTTCCGGAGGATTAGGAACATGCAAGCCAAGATTGTAAGCTACTTCGGACGCTAAACCTTTGTCGATTTTCGAGAGTATACCAAGCATCCTCTGTCGTATTGCTTCAGTTTCGCATTTACCGAGTTCAAATGATAATGCATCAACGATATGATTTTTCTCAGCATCGGTTTGGCTATCATAAAATAATTTAGCCTGGCTGAAATGATCAAAGAAGCTTGGGCTTCTTTCTCTTATTTTTTTTGAATCAATTCGTTCGGTGTATGATGTAAAGCCACCTTCACTCATCTTCGCCTGGAAAGGACAACCACCACCCAATGAATTAGGAGAATAACTTGTTTTGCCCCTATTGATCTGCTGACGACTAAACCCATCACGATGATTATTGTGCACCTGCACTATTGGCCGGTTAATGGGTAGCTCATGAAAATTTGGTCCCCCCAAACGAATGAGCTGCGTATCCAAATAGGAAAACAATCGTCCCTGCATCAGCGGATCATTTGTAAAATCAATACCCGGAACAATATTGCCTACATGAAAAGCTACCTGTTCTGTTTCAGCAAAAAAATTATCAGGGTTACGATTGAGTGTCATCTTACCAATACGTTGCACTGGCACTAACTCTTCAGGAATTAATTTAGTAGGATCAAGCAGATCAAATTCAAACTTGTGTTCATCTGCTTCAGGCACTACCTGTATGCCCAATTCCCATTCGGGAAAGTCTCCGTTTTCAATAGCAGTCCACAAATCCCTTCTATGAAAGTCAGGATCTTTTCCTGAAATTTTTTGTGCTTCATCCCATGTTACAGAATGCACGCCTAACAATGGCTTCCAATGAAACTTTACAAAATTAGATTCACCTGCTTCATTAATCAGCCGGAAAGTATGCACACCAAAACCTTCCATCATACGATAACTTCTGGGAATAGCTCTGTCGCTCATAGCCCACATGATCATATGTGCCGATTCAGGCATTAACGAAATAAAATCCCAAAAGGTATCATGTGCAGCAGCTGCCTGTGGCATTTCATGATGAGGTTCTGGTTTTACTGCATGCACTAAATCCGGAAACTTCATTGCATCCTGGATAAAAAATACAGGTATGTTGTTTCCAACAAGATCAAAGTTCCCTTCCTGTGTATAAAATTTTACTGCAAAGCCTCTTGCATCTCTGGCAAGATCAGTTGAACCTCTCGAACCAACAACCGTTGAAAAACGAACAAACACCGGCGTTTCAATAGAAGGATCATTTAGGAAGCCTGCCTTTGTAAGATCACCCATTGTTTTGTATACTCTAAATACGCCGTGAGCTGCCGAACCACGTGCATGCACCACTCGCTCAGGAATCCGTTCATGATCGAAGTGGGTTATCTTTTCCCGTAGTATAAAATCTTCCATTAAAGTTGAACCTCTTTCGCCCGCCTTTAATGAATTATGATCGTCGTTTATCCTTACACCTTGGTCGGTTGTCATAAGTTCGTTGAAACCGGTTTCCATTTCAGGAGCGAGGTCCGTTATTTTACGGCTCTCTTGTTTTACCTGGTTAGTTGTTGGTTTATTCTTTTTCGTAGCCATGAGTGCTGTATGATTGATTCATGAATAGGTATCGCAGTTGATAGTGCAAAAAATCAGCCATAGAAAAATTGGTTAAAAGAAGGGCAGATAATTGCGCTGCAGGTTTTCAATTCGGCAATCGTTTTTAAAATGGGGAAATAATGCAACAGAATAACAAATGAACTAAGGTAAAATCCTAGTTTGATTCGTTTAAAACAAGGCATGATATTTCATAGGTGTAATTGAGATGTTAATAAGTGTACATTGATCGAACCCGGCAGAAATGTAATAAGACAAAT
The DNA here is from genome assembly GCF_057361365.1 of Lacibacter sp. Lineage (NCBI taxonomy): Bacteria > Pseudomonadati > Bacteroidota > Chitinophagia > Chitinophagales > Chitinophagaceae > Lacibacter > Lacibacter sp. Next base: position 461,705 of record NZ_JBMQSG010000011.1, read on the forward strand.
ACACAAACACATGAAAACACATATCTTCCTCGTAGATGATGATATTGAAGAGATGAGATTTTTTGTGAAGACCTTAAATGACATGGGCGATAAATTCAAATGCACCTATGCAGCAAACGGACCGCATGCAATTAAGATGCTTCATTACCTGCGGCCTGAAAAAATATTCATCAAGTATAATATGCCCAAGATGAATGGCCTTGAAATAACCGAAGAATTGAGAAAGACGAAAGACCTGGAAGAAATTCCGGTGTATCTATTCTCATCATCCTTAGATGCTGTTTCAAGGCAAAAAGCAAAGGCATTAAATGTTACGCTCTGCATGGATAAACCCGATAGCAAAATTGATATTGCTACGGTTTTAAAAAGTGTTTTTGAATCTCCTGCTGTTTTATCAGCCGAAATATAACAGCACACTTCTTCTGCTAACATCCATTTTCTGTTGTACAGGCATCTTTATATCAAAAAAACCGGAGGTTTTTCTGGTATAATTTTTTAAACACCTTTAGCAAACTCCAATTATGTAATTAGCCAAGGTTGGAAAGAGTAGCTAACCATTCTTGTTAATGATGAAGAGAAGAATTACCAACGTGAAAAATATTCCTGGAAAACATCGAAAACGATCGATGGGTGACTATGCAAAAGCAATTCTTGAAACGGCACACGAGTCACTGTTATTGCTCAACGCCGACCTGATGATAATTCATGCTAACAATGGATTTTACAAAACGTTCGAAACAACACCTGAAGAAACAGAAGGCCGGTATTTATACGAAACAGCCGCTGCCCAATGGAATATTCCCCTCCTGAAAGAACAACTTCAGTTACTCCAGAATAAGAACATTCCTTTTAATCATCTCGAAATATCTCATCAGTTTCCCTCTGTTGGACAAAGGACGCTGTGGCTTAACGCAAACAAATTTTCAATGAAAGAAGAAAACTGCGACATGATTCTTTTGGCTATACAGGATGTATCGGAGCAAAAAAGCCTTGAAGTAAAAACAAGGGAAAATGAAGAGCGTTTGCAATTACTTATTCATAATGCATCGGATATCATTACCGTTCTTGACGCAACCGGCAGCATTACTTATGAAAGCCCGGCGATAGAGCCCGTATTGGGGTACAAACCGGAAGAAAGAGTGGGGAAAAATATTCACACCGATTCCATTGTGCATCCTGATGACCGGCAGACAAAAATTAATCTTTTGCAAAAATCTGTTGCATCCCCTACCGAAAACATTATGGGCGAATTCAGGCTGCGGCATAAAAACGGTAACTACCGTACTATCGATGCTATTTTCAACAATAAGCTGGATGATCCTAAGATCAGTGGCGTTATTGCAACTTACCGGGATATCACTGAGCGAAAAATACTTGAAAGTCATAAAGACGAATTTATTGCCATCGTGAGCCACGAATTAAAGACGCCTGTTACAAGTTTAAAAGCTTACCTGCAGATACTGGAGGAAAACATCACCCAATCAAAAGATAACAACCCTACTCTGCTGGTCAGCAAAATGAACACCCAGGTTGACAGGCTTACCACACTCATCAGGGATCTTTTGGATTATGCAAGAATCGACAGTAACCGATTACACTTCCGTGAAGAAGAATACGAGATTAATGAGCTGGTGCATGAAATAACAGAAGAAGTGCAAACCACTACCAAACAGCATGTGATTGAAACGACCTTATCACGCCCCGTTATCTTGTTTGGTGATCGATATCGTACCGGGCAGGTAATTACCAACCTGCTGAGTAATGCTGTAAAGTATTCACCGAAGGCCAATAAAATCAATATCAGTACTGTTGTGGAAAAAGAAAAAGTAAAGGTGTTTGTACAGGATTTTGGTATTGGCATTGATGCGCTGCATCAACAAAAAGTGTTTGACCGTTATTACAGGGGAACTGAAAAGCCGCATCATTTTCCCGGCCTCGGACTTGGCTTATATATTGCATCAGAATTTATAAGAAGGCAGGGAGGAGATATTGGAGTTGCAAGTGAGCCTGATGAAGGTTCAACATTTTTCTTCTCTCTACCCATGCCTCATTTAACTAAAGAAAAAAAGTAGTATTATGTGGGTAACAACGACCGCATTCCCGAATGAATCGATTGCCATGAAACAACGAATTTTAATTGCTGACGACGATGAAAGCATCCGTGATATATTTCAATTGATATTGGGCAACGCCGGCTATCAAATTGAAATAAGCTCTACTGGCGAAAATATCCTCAACAACTCTTTCGAAGTTCCTGATCTTTTTTTGCTCGACAAACAGTTGGCTGGACACAATGGCCTCGATATTTGTAAGTACTTAAAAAATAAACCGGAAACAAAAGATGTTCCGGTGATCATGATTTCGGCTTCGCCGGATATAGGACCGCTTTCCATTGAAGCTGGTGCTGATGCGTATATTGAAAAACCTTTCGAGATACAATATCTACGGTCCGTAATACGGCATTACTTACAACGATCTGCTGCAAATACAAACCAACAAACTACAAACGCTTAGGTTTTTCTTAAAGGTCTTCGGCATTGAGAAGCTTAATTGCCTTTTCAATAGATGCACCTTTGCCTAATACTGCTTCAAACAAATCGCCTTTCTCTTTTACTCGATCAGGGACTGTTTTAATAGTGAATGCTTTAGGGTTAAGATCTTCATTTACTTCTTCCCATTCAAGTGGTGTAGACACACAAGCTCCAGGCACGGGACGCACACTGTAAGCCGATGCAAGCGTTTGACCTTTACTGTTCTGCAGAAAGTCAATATAAATTCTGCCATTACGTTTACTGATCGAACGCTCAACTGTTGTTGTTGAAGGAAGTTGTTCCTGCACAAGAAGAGCAATCAATCTTGCAAACTCTCTTACTTCAGAAGTTTCATAAGCACGCTTCATCGGAATGTATACATGCAAGCCCGTGGCACCTGAAGTTTTGCAGCAACAATCAACCTTTGCTTTATCAAGTACTTCTTTTACTTTCAATGCAACTTCCACTACCTGTTTAAATTTATTCTTTTCTGAAGGGTCAATATCAATCACCATCCAATCAGGATTGTCGGGTTTTTTAGTTGTACTGTTCCAGGGATTCATTTCAATGCAACCAAGATTTGCTACGTATAATAAAGTAGCCTTGTTATTACATACGATGTAATCGATTACCTTATTGCTGCTTTCACTTTCCTGTTTAAACACGTCAACATATGACGGTGCTTTTTCACCAGCATCTTTATGATAAAATCCCTGGCTCAAAATTCCATCGGGGTTACGCTTTAAACTAAGCGGCCTGTTCTTCAGGTAGGGCAAAACGAAACGGCTCATCTCGTTATAGTAGTTTACCAGATCAGCTTTTGTATATTTTTCTTTTGGCCAAAATACCTTATCCGGGTTACTGATTGTAACACTGTGTATACCTGCACGTACTGTTTTCTTTGCAGATTTTGTACTTACTGTCATGTTTCCTTATTTAAATCTTTATCATCTCTCACACGAAGAAATACCGGGTGACGAAATATTCCACCTTGTGTAATTTCTCCATATCCTATTTCAACTGTAATGGCTGGTTTTAACCAGGTAACTTTTTCATTAAGTGGAACTTTTTCGCTGAATGGCGAACTGTCTGTTTGAAATTTTTTCATTTTCGCAAGCAATTCCTTTTGTAATGCCTGCGAAAAACCTGTGCCTACATGCCCACGGTAAACAAACTTTTTACCTTTCGGTGTTGCTAAGATCAATGCACCAAAATACTTCCTGCTGTTTCGTGGATTTGTAAACCCTGCAATCAACACTTCCTCTGATCTTTCGCCCTTTATCTTTAACCAGCTTTTGCTGCGAACACCTTCACGATAAGTGCAGTCTTTTTCTTTTGCTATGATACCTTCAAGCCCCATAGCATGTACCGCATTAAAAAAATCAATTCCTTTGCCGGCAATATGATCGCAATAACGAACAAGCTGCCGTTTGCCAAGTATTGCTTTTAATTTTTTCTTACGCTCAAGCAATGGAAGATCTTTCATTGATTTACCATCAACAAACAAGAGATCAAATACATAATAGAGCAACACTCCGGGATCCCCTGTTTCATAATGTTGCAATCGCTGAAAATCGGGAACGTCTTTTTCATTCATTAAAACAACCTCTCCATCGATCACAACATTTTTCTTTATTTTATTACATTCTTCAGCAATCAAAGAAAACTTATCAGTAAAGCTCAACCCGTTTCTCGACCAAAGTGAGGTTTGCTGATTCTCTAACTCTGCAATTACACGATAGCCGTCCCATTTCATTTCATACACCCAATCCTTATCATCAAATGCCTGCTTAGCCACGCTTGCCAGCATGGGTCTTAGCGAAGTCTTTTTTTTTATACTCTTTGTTGCGGCTTTCGTTGCTTTTTTTGTTTTCGCTTTTACCGATGTTGTTTCATCTGCCTCCGCTTTGTCCTTTTGTTTTATGAGCAACCAATTGGGTTCAGTATCTTTTAATCGCACCAGGGAAAACAAGCCTTTTAATTTTTTTCCATGCAACTCCACATCAAGATGTCCTTTTTTTATTCCTGCAAGCGCCTGCTTTTCGCTAAGTGCAGATACTTTGCTTTGTGGTTCAAATGTTCCTTTATCCCAAATAGCAACTGTACCAGCCCCATAATTTCCTTTGGGAATTCTTCCATGAAACGTAATGTATTCTACAGGATGATCTTCAACTTGCACTGCCAATCGTTTTTCTCCCGGCTCAACCGATGGTCCTTTCGGCACCGCCCAGCTTTTTAAAACACCACCTAGCTCCAGCCGAAAATCAAAATGTAAATGCGATGCCTGGTGACGTTGCACTACAAAACGAAATTGTTTGCTGTCGTTCCTCTTGCCTTCCGGCTCCGCAGTACTTGAAAAATTTCTTTTCTGTCGGTAGCGAGTTAAACTCATGATACTTTCTTTTTCTTTTCTGTAAGACTTGCTTTCAACTGCGACATTATATCTTTCACCGGCGAATGAATTGCTTTCACTGGCTCATAGGCAATGCGTTTGCCTTTGGCTTTTGCTTTTATCAATTTTTTCAAGTTGCCGGTGTATTCATCTTTAAGAGTACTGATGTCAAATGGTGCACTTAACTGGTGAATAAGGTTCACTGCCATTTTTAATTCAGCCGGTTTTGATTTAGCAGTGGGAATATTTAATTCTGCGGGTGAACGTATCTCTTGCTGAAACCTGATCTTATGCACAATAATCACATCTTCTTCAGCCTTTATCACCACAATATGTTCCCTGTTGTGCATAACAAATAAACCAATGCCTGCAAGCCCGGTTTTCAACATTGCTTCTCGCAATAAAGCGTATGCCCTCACTCCTGCTTTATCAGGTTCTGCATAATAAGGCGCTTCAAAATAAATACTGTTGATCTCTGTTTCTTCCACGAATTGCATAATGTCGATATGCTTTGTTTTTTCGGGAGCAGCCTTTGCCAAATCATCGGGTGTTAATACAACATACCGGTCATCCACTAAATATCCTTTCACAATTCTTTCCCACGGCACTTCCTTGCCAGTATGTTCATTCACACGTTTAAAACGAATATTCGCATGATCTTTTTTATCGAGCATATCAAGATCGAGTGTACTACTCTGCACAGCACTGTACAAGCGAATAGGGATATTCACTAATCCAAATCCGAGCGAACCGGTCCACATTGCACGCATAATTCCTTTTTCGGAAACAACTAATAAAATAATGCCAGAACCACATTATAATGGCACTCTCCTTGCCCGATTACAAGAAAACATTATGGCGAAATATTCAAAAAAGGCCCAGACTGAAGTAGAGAAAGCAATGCATGAAAAAAAAGAAGGTGTATTGAAAACGGGAAGCGGCAAAAAAGTAACGAGCAAAAAACAAGCTATCGCTATTGGTTTATCGAAAGCGAAAAAAGCCGGAGCGAAAGTGCCGAAGAAAACTAAGTGACAAAATTGTAATGCGGCCGTGGTTGAAGCGAGCGACATTGAGTATTGATTGTCTCAATAGCGCTGTAAATGGGTGACAACAAAGTGCAAAATATTTTTTCACAGTTGATACCCATGGCATACACTTTGTTTTCTTCTGTAAAGTATTTTGCTTTCATCAAACGTCTTCTCTTGTAAATAAAATAAGCACCGGGTGTTCAGTATTTTGCTTGGACGCAAGTTTAAATTTCAGGGTATCCGGGTCTATATATCAAAAGCCTGTTTTGCAACAGGCTTTTTGTTTACCCACAGTTTTATTTTAAGGAAGGAATACTGGGATCAACTTGATTTTATATGAAAGTGCATTTTATTTTTTTGTAGCTGTCACAAATTCGCTTTTATAAATTTTAATAAGAATAATAATATAACTGATCAGTAATGGACCGAAGATAAATCCAATAAATCCAAAAAGGCCCAGCCCCACAATTATACCCAGCACTGTTACAACGGGATGTGTATCACCCATGCGGCGCATAAGAGTTATTCGTGCAAGATAATCGACGTTTCCAGTAACAACGGCACTATAGATCAACAACCATGTTGCCTGGCTGTTATGCCCGGTTGAATAAAGAAATAATACAAGTGGCACCCATACCACCAGTGTTCCCACAATGGGAAAGAAGGCAAACACTCCCGTCATAAATCCAAACAGTGCCCATTCTTCAACACCAAATAAATAATAACCAAGTGCTGCAGTCGCACCTTGAATAGCAGAGATAATGGGAATACCCAACGCATTTGCAGTAACCAGTTTTTTGGTTTCGGCCGCAAGCAGACTGGTATTCTCATCGTTAAGAGGAATAAAGCGAAACAGTCCACGTTCCATTTCGCTACCGTTGTAAAGAAGATAATACAGCAAGAATAACATCAATGCAAGATTTGAAACAAGCATAGCGGTGCTGTTTAACAACGTAGGCAATGCTGTTACCAACTTATCGGAATAGTTTGCAAGAGAAACACCGTGGAGTACATTAAATCCAACACTCGCTTTTATTTGCCTGTTAACGGCTTCTACTGTTTGAATGATCTGGTTAGGATTGGCAATAATATCCTGCAGTTTAGGACTAACAAGTTTCACCATCATTACAACGGGAATGCCCAACAGTACCAGGTAAGCAATAACAAACAGCATGGCAGAAAAACCTTTCTTCCACTTGAGATCGTAAATGAGATGAAAAAATTTGCGCCTGCTTAAAATATAAAGTGTGACAGCTCCCAACAAACCCGGCATAAATAGTTGAAGCTGCCACACCGAAAGAACCACTAAAAATAAAATGAGAAGCAAGATCAAGGTCCGGGTCACCTTCTCTGAAAAACTCACCATGCTGTTTTTTTAATAATTCCTGATTGATAGGTGTAGGTGTAGGTTAGCAACGGCCTTATAGATGTTTATTTTTCATTAAATACTTTCCATGATAAAGCATGGGAGCTGATGTTTTTCAAGAGCGGCGGAAGAATCATTTTAGCGATCCAACCTGATTTACGAAAAAGAAATCTCTTCGTTACCAGGTCAATCATTAAATCGAGCCCTCCCTGGGCAATTGGTTGCCTGCCGTTACGGGTTAAAATTGATTTTGCAATTCCCATACCAATAGCAGCAGGCTGAGCCTTTGCCTTAAGCGATTGTACATGATCACCTATTTTTTGACGGTTGAGTTTTAATTGTTGCTGCAATGTTGACTCTTCCAGTAACAAGCGATCATACGCTCTCATTCTGTTTTTCATACAGTTGCCTGGTTAGCGTGTTTTTGAAAAATGGTGCAAAGAGACTTTTACGTCCAATGATGAGAAACAACAAAAGCACAACATAAAAACAGCCGACCCATAAGAAACCCTGCCATCCGCTTTGTAAGTAATCGCCAAGCCATATAGCTCCTGCCACGCTAAGAAATATTAATCCAACCAGAGCGGTAATCGACATCAACAAAACCATTGTTACGGAAGTAAGTATATCAACCGTTTTCCTGGTTACTTTTATTGTGCCCAGCTTATAAGCTGTTTTCACATATCCTCCCAGGTCTTCCAATAGTTCAGCTGTTTGTTCAAACATAGTTTTATGGAATCACTCGTTAAAAAATCGTTTGCTAAATAGTTGCTTCTTTCAACTGTGTTTCTGCGTCTTCTTTTGCTTTACTCAGCATTTCTTTTCCTTTGTCCAGAAGATCGCCTGCAGCTTTTTTCAACTGCTGGCTAACTTCAGAACCTTTTTCGGTGTGCAGAAGGTAATTGATAACTAAACCTGCTGCAACTGCACCGGCAACGCTGATGATGATCTTTGATCCTGTTGTCATACCGTAAATATTTTTAAGATTAAGAATGGATTATATTTTGCCTTTACTCGGTCTGCCGAAAAGAAGAGAAATAAGAAAGATTACGAGAAAGATGTAAAATATAATCTTTGCTGCTGATGCTGCACCGGCTGCTATACCTGTAAAACCAAATACAGCTGCTACTATTGCAATAATTAAAAAAATAACTGTCCACCGTAACATAACCTTTAATTTAATTGTTCATGATTAATTTTTCTGACAATACAACTGTCTGCAAAACCATGCCATTTTAAAAACTCACTAACCTCGTATGCACAATTCACTGTTTTTTTGATTTACGGCACCTGCATAAAGTTTTGTTTCCATTACTACTGCAAGTGATTTCCCCATTTTTTCTAATTGTGTAGAAATTATCCGACAGATATCTCTTGTAAGTTCTTCTTTTTCTTTCAGTATAGCTTCGTACAACAATGTGGTAGAGCGTTCATTTTCTTCGCATGAAATAATAAGATCGTATTCAGAACATCCTGGTTTTATTTTATGTATGCCTTCCCATTGTTGATAAAGCTCACCTTTGTATTCTGCTTGCCCTGCAGGATCAGGTCTTGCAGTATGAAGGCAACTTCTCAATTCCATCTGGAATTGTTTTGCCTGTTCTTCTAACCTTGCAACAAGATCTACCAGCACATGATCCGTTAACCATTTTTGCAGGTAACAACATGCCGACATGCGCTCCTGCTGAATCTTTACAAGGTCATAAACCAGCATCTCTTCTTTGGTAAGTACTTTCATATATGTTGATCGTTTTTTAGCTACTAAGGCTACTCTTTAATTGATAAGCAATCCTAAACTTCGGTTTGGAATAACAAAATGCATGGCGTTGCTAAGTAAAACTTTGCTACAGATCCGATCTTACCAAATTGTTCCTTGTGATGTTGTGACAATGCCGAAAGAAGATGTATAAGCAGTTTTGTTAACCTGTATAATAACTGTGTGCACATGACCCAAACTATTTTAAAACAATCCGCTGGCTGTGTAAACAGGCGCTTAAATGAATATGAATTGATGTAGAACCATTTCCCCTTTCATGCTATCATTGAACTTGCATTCTATTCATTTAAGAGAAAGAAGTTCCGGTTAGCCCCCGGAACTTCAGAGAAATCAAATATCTATGCCTTGTTACACGCACTGATATGAATTACGCCTGTCAAATCAAGTCTGAAAACCGTTTCTGACCGGCAATAATTCGATGAAACTCCAGCTTTACAGTAGAAAAAATGATGCCACACCGATCTATAAATTGCCCGAAAATTTTGGACTGAAGGTTTTATATGGCATGAAATTCCCTTCGTTCAGTTGAACAAATAATTCATTATTAAATCAACTGACATGAAAAAGAAAACCAGCCTATTATTTTTAAGTTTTGCTATTCTGGTAGCATGTAATGACGCAGACAACAAAGCCGACGACACCGTTGAACAAGCCGATTCAGCAAATGAAAGTCGCCAGGATATTGTGCGCAACGATACAACCATCCTCGTAGATGAAAAAAGTTCGGAGTTTCTTGTAAGAGCTGCTAATTCTACAATGACAGAATTAGCCATGCTCCGCAACGCAGGCCAGGTGGGAAGCATACAGCATATAAAGAATTTCGCTTCCATGCTTGCAAAAGATCATGAAGCGCTGCAACAGGAAATAAAATCGATAGCAACATCAAAAAACATTGTATTGCCCGCCGCTATTGCAGCCGATGATCAGAAAGATGTGAATGATCTTGCCGAAAAAACCGGGAAAAATTTTGACAAAGAATTTATTAACGAAATGATCGATCGTCATAAAAACGGAATCAAGGCTTATGAAGATGCTGCAAAAGATGCAGGCGATGCAGATATAAAAGCGTTTGCTAATAATACGTTGAGCAAATTACGCATGCATCTTGATTCGGCACAAGCGATCAAAAAAATGCACTTTTAATTTTTCAATTATCCAATTATTACAGCATGACCATTTGGGTCATGCTTTTTTTTGAACGATATTTTTCACAGTCATTATTATAAAAAAAACCCAGTATAGAAATACCAGGTTTTTTACGCTATAATACTTGAGTATGGAAATAAATGACCGGATAAACGGTATAAAACGTTTTAATATTCTTGTTCGGCCATTTCCTTTTTTTGCCAGGAGTATGGTGTTTCCTGTTCTGCTTTTACATTAATATAGCTTTCGGCAATTGACGTTAACTCTCTGTCTGTCTCTTCTTCTTCCTGTAAAGTTTTCTCCAGGATCTCCGCTGCACGATCAAGATCCATTGTAAGAGCTAACTGTACAAGACTGCCATAGGTAGCTATTTCATAGTGTTCTACTTTTTGCGCTGCAATAATTAATGCCGCATCTCTGGTAGCTGATCCTTCCTTCGTTTCTGAAATTATTGCTTTCGCTTCTTTTAGTAAGCCATCCATTGCTTCGCATTTTTTTCCTGAAGCTTCGGCGCCTATTAGTTTAAACACTTTTTCAAGTCGTTTAACGTGACGCTCAGTTTGCTTCTTGTGGTGTTCAAATGCATCTTCCAATTCTTCAGTAGTTGTTGCCTGTTGCATTTCATCTAATGCTTTCAACAGCTGCTGTTCAGCATAATAGATATCCTTTAATTGGTCAGTAAAAAACTTTTCCAGGAAAGGAGTATTGTTTTCGTTTTCTGCATTAGAAGATTTTGCAGCAGTATGGCCATTACTACTGTTTGTCATCGTGCTTTTTGTCGTTTTTGAATTTGTTTTTGTTCTCATTTGCACATGAGTTTAAACTTGAAAAGATGGATGATTGATATCACCAGTTGCGTTCGTTACGTCTTCCGGAGTTGCTGCCGCTACGTCCAGAATTTCTATCGCTGTTGCTGCTGCGGCGTGAACCTTGATCGGAATTACCATAGCTGCTGCTATTGCCGTAGTTACCAGATTGCGAACTGCGACCACCAGATTGTTGTGAACCACGATTAGACTGAGAACCACTGCGGCCAGACATGGAGCCCCCACGGCCGGATGACATATTGCTCCGCTCGTTGTAACCACTTCCGCTTCTGCCTTGCTGTTGTCCCCAATTGCCTGAACCAGACATACCACTTCTTCCTTGTTGACCGCCCCAGTTGCCAGAGCCTGAGCTGCTGCCTCTTCTGCTTTGCTGATCCCAATCATTTGAATCGGAATTGCCATAAGAAGACGAGCCCCTTCCTGATCCTGAACCAGACATGCCGCCCCAATTAGAATCGGAACGTCCGCCAAAACCAGTGCGCCTGTTGCTGCTGCTACCTGTTGAACCATAGTAACCACTTTCGTTGCCACCACGGTTTGTGTTACGGTAATCGCCACCGTCAAATTCACGGTTGCGATTGCCACCAAATCCACGTTCTTCTACATCTTCATCATCGTTTTCATCATCAAAGTCATCATAGCTTGCTCCCTGATAACGGCCACTGTCTTCATAACGTCCACGATCTTCATGACGGCCACTGTTGCTGTAATTGCTGGTGTTTTGATAACGATCTTCACTGTCATCATCATCGTATGCGTCATGCGTACTTTCAAAATCATCATCATAGTTATCGTCTCTTTGTCCGTAACCACTTTGACGGTTTGAGTAATTCATGTTCCGGTCGTCCCTATCTGAAGAAGACCCGAACCCACTGCGTGAATGATTTCTGTTTGCCATACTGTGTTTTTTTTAGATGAACAATCAATTGCTTTTAAAAAACACCAAACAGTATGCCTATAAGATATATGTGTAGATAAGTGCGTAAAAAAATTAACACGTAAAATGTTTACCCCTATATAAAAACAAAGTGGGAAATAAATTCCCACTTTGCTTTTTTATGATTGTGCGTTGTGCAACATCTTTAGTTTATTGTACAGTGTCTTTCGATCAATCTTTAATATTTCAGCCGCTTTCTTTTTGTTGAAATTCACTTGTTGTAAAACAGTGAGTATGGTTTCAAACTCTGCTTTATTAACTGCAGATTTTAGTTGATCGTCGGTTGTTACAAACTCTTTCTTCGGCACTAAAAAATACTCGTCAGATGGAGCAGTTTCTTTTTCGAATTGACCTCCACTGATCTCAGGTGGCAACGAATTAGGTTTAACCATCTGGTCTTCGGGTGTTAATAATACTGCACGCCTAATTGCGTTTCTGCATTCTCTTAAATTACCAGGCCAGCCATATTCAACAAAGATTTGTTTCACTTCATCGGAAAATCCTTTTACATGCTTTCCTGTTTCATTTGCAGCCATCTCGAGGAAGTACTCAGCTAAGGGCAGAATATCTTCTTTCCTCTCTCTTAACGGTGGCAAATGAATGGGAAATTCGTTGAACCGGTAATAAAGATCTTCCCTGAACTTTCCGTTCTTATATGCTTCTTTTAAATTTTCATTTGATGCCACGATAATTCTTACATCAACAGGACTTTCTTTGGTTCCGCCAATACGTTTGAATTTTCGTTCCTGCAAAACACGTAATAATGACGCCTGTACTTCAAGCGAAAGGTTACCAATTTCATCCAGAAATAGAGTGCCGCCGTTGGCCATTTCAAAATGTCCCTCTTTATCAGCCAACGCACCGGTAAACGATCCTTTGGTGTGGCCAAACAATTCGCTGCCTGCCAGTTCTTTCGATAATGTACCGCAGTCTAATGCAATAAAAGGTTTATTTGCACGCTGGCTTTGTTCGTGTATAGTGCGTGCAATCACTTCTTTACCTGTTCCGCTTTCACCATAAAGTAATACGCTGTAATTAGTGGCGGCAACAATATCAACCTGTTTATAAAGTTCTACCACAGATGGAGAATTGCCTACATAATATTGCAGGCGATAATTTTTGCCGGCAGCATTTTCAGGAGATACTTGTTTCTGAGCCGGCATTGCATATTCAGAAGTAAAACTCTGGCCTGCAGGTTGACTTTTTGCAAGCAAAAGTTTATTGAGCACTTTTAATACTTCGTCGGGAATAAGGGGCTTCACCAGGTAATCGTAAGCTCCCATTTTAATGATCTCAACAGCCGTTTTGATCATTGAATAAGCTGTAATAACAATAATGGCGGCTTGTGGATCTTTTTTCTTGAGTTCTGTTACAAGGCGGATACCATCCATATCGCCGAGGCGATAATCGCAGATAACTGCATCGAATTGGCCTGCCTCATAGGCGGCTATGCCTTTTTGGCCCGAATAGGCAGCTTCGGCTTCAAATCCGTTTTTCTTCAAAAACCGAATCAATAAAAAACATAGATCCATATCATCATCTATGATCAGAATTTTGCCATTCATGCGTTTGTTCTTTTTTAAAGGTATATAAGGGTTAAGTTCAGCAGTGTTTAGCCGCCGGTTGTGGTGTTGCTCAATCGGATAACAAAAAGCGTTCCTTCTCTTGTACTTTTTCCTAACGACAAGTTACCATTATGTTGTTTTAAAATATTGTTTGCTATGGACAATCCTAACCCACGATGGCCAGGTTTCATCGAAAAACAAGGTGCAAATATCTCAGCCTCATGCTCTTTTGCAATTCCCTTGCCATTATCTTTTATTTCTATTATGCAATCTACTCCATCTGTTGTTTTGCTGGTAATTTCCACTGTTCCTTTTTTCTCATCAACCGCCTCAAAGGCATTGGTGAGGATATTGAACAATGCTTTTTCCATTAAATCTTTATCAATGACCTGGGGTGGAATATTCAGCTCGTAGCTATAATTCACCACCACTTCATTAAAAGGAACGGCCCCTTTTACCGACCGAAGCACTTGTGTAAGAAGTGTGTGAATATTCACAAGTTGCATGTTCATTCTTAAGTCGGTGGTAGCCATCGACAGATCATTCAACAGTAAATTTATTCGATTTGAATTTCGCCTGATCAATTCCACGCAATTCTTGTGCTCATCGTGCAGTTGCATTTCATCCATTGCTGAACAACTCAGCAGGATGTTATTAAGTGGATTTTTTATATCATGTACAATCATGGCGGCAATACGGCTCAGGGTAATATTTTCGATGTTAACGTTCTTCTCCAAAACATTTTCATCTGGATGTTCACTATTACTGACATTTTCCATTTCCTGCTCAATTTTTACGTACCGGATCTGTATCTCGAAAGCTTTCAGAACAGGAACAGGTTATTCATTTGCAAATCAATTGCATGTTTGATGATAAGGCGGAAACTTGACTAATTTTTCTTTACAACTATTACACAGAAGCGGCTAATACCAAGGTGTAATGTATGACCAACGGGATATGAGGACAATAAAATTAGGGAGGATTTTGGTCAATACAAACAAGTTACACTAAAAAAACCAGACAGGGCCGATTAATTTAGGATTTAATGAAAAGGAAACCTTTCCGCATTCACAAAAAATGTTTTGAAATGAAGCGGCTGATAAGAGTACAGAAACTGGTTTAAGAAAGAGTGTAAAGATTAGCCCATTTAATAAATATTGGTATTTAAAAAGAATAATTACAGCCCACTTGATTACAAGTAACAGCAATTAATTAATTATTTCATGCACAAAAGCTTATTCCAACACCCACACCGTTTCTCTTTTTGGTGCAATCAACTGCCGCATTTTTTCAAGTATAAACTCGAAATAGGCTCGTAACGATGGCTTAACAACACTGGCCCGCTCAAACTCTGTAACCCTTATAGAAGCGGGAACTACTTTCACCAACAGCATATCGTGGCGTTCGGTTAGCAAACCATTGAAATAGCCCATACCATCAGCTTCTATAAAAAAATCCACACTCTTATCATAGAAACAAAGCTTCAATGGAAAATGCGGCTCAATAAATACGTGATTGTATTTCGGATAACTTACCGTTATCCAAAGACAACCCTCTTTGTCAAGTCCTTCTACATGCACCACATCATTTGGCAAATGGACTGGGTTTGCGCTGTGGTTGTACATAATTGCACGAGGTATTAACCTGATACGATCCCGTAACAGATCAAGTTCTTGTTGTTTGGTTATTGTGTTCATACCGATGAAAGTTCAAATTAGATACCAATAGTTGTTTGAAGCTGGTATGGTTTTTTCAAATTTCATTATGAAGGGAAACAACGATAGGCTTAATGAACGAACATAGTTCTTATATAACATCTGATCATCTTTACACAGGCAATAAATGTAGAATCCCTTCCACACAATACGCATCTATTCATTCATAAATTATAATTAAGATGGAAAACACAGAAACAATGAAACAAAACAGAGAAGCACTTACTGACCTTGTTGAAATAAACAACGACAGAATTGCGGGGTACGAAAAAGCTGCAAGTTATCTTGAACAGGAAGATGGTGATCTTCGAAATCTTTTTAATGATATGGCAGCACAAAGCCGTCAGTACATTGGCGAATTACAATTTTACCTTGACGAGGCAGATCAGGGAACAACAGTAAGAGGCAAATTCTATCGTGCCTGGATGGATGTAAAAAATACACTCAGCAGTAACGATAGGCAATCTGCTTTAGACTCATGCGAATTTGGTGAAGATGCAGCATTAAGAGCTTACGGCGCAGCATTGCAGGAAGATGATCTTTCTGCAGATGTTCGTTCGCTTCTTGAAAAACAAATGCGTAGCATTAAAGATTCGCACGATAGAATTAAGCTATTGCGTGACAGCGAGAAGAAGAGTTAACAATCAAACAAACGAGGCACAACCATGGGTTGTGCCTCTTATTAACATTGAGACATGAAAAAGGAACCAAGCCCAACGAATATGCCCACGCTACTTACTTGTTTAAGCAAGGCAAAGAACGATGGGTACACTTATGATCTTGAAGTAACCGAAGCGGGGCTTCATATAAAAGATGATGAGCATTACTATTCATCTGAACAAATTTCAATCAATGATTTTTACCGTTTTGAAGGTGCAAGTGACCCTTCAGAAAACTCTATCCTTTATTTGGTTGAAACAAAAGATGGAAAAAAAGGAATTCTCATTAATGCATATGGCGCTTATGCCGATCCCGTTCTTGCTGCGTTTATTGAACAGGTTGAAGAATTTTCAAAAAAATCAAAACAGGTATAGCAATGACCATCAACAAACTTCCATTTCTTTTTGTAATAGCAACTCTCCTCCTCCTTGCTGCAAGTTTTATACTTAGAACGCCCGGAGAAGGACTTAACAGTGAGCTACTAATCATTGCAGGTTATTTTGCGGCAGCTTATTGGTTGCTCACAATTATTATGGTTGCCACGGCACCAAAGCTGAAACCTCCTCAAAAAAGAGGATGGTTTATTATTCTTATTTCACTGCCATTTATTGGCGGATTATTATACCAACTGGTACAGCTCCAATCGAAAAAAAATGCGCATCGTTTCTCAGAGCCTGTTGTTTCGGGCGAACATTTATTCTTAAACGAACAAACGGCTAATTAACGAGAGCGGCCTGCGCATGACAAGAAACATTGAATGGCTTTTAAACGAAGATCTCTATGCAAAAAGCAAGTAAGAAAAAAAATGTAAGGCCTCCGCAACGGCAGAACAAACCCGGGATTGAAAACAAATTAAAACCTTTGCCTGTTTATGATTATCCGCAAAAGCCAGGCTCAGGGAAATTGGTTGGTAAAAAAGCACTTATTACTGGTGGCGATAGTGGCATTGGTCGTGCGGTAGCAATTCTTTTTGCCAAAGAGGGAGCTGATATTGCGATATCGTATTTAAGTGAACATACAGATGCAAAAGAAACAGCACGCATTGTAAAAGAAACATATGGCAGAGAATGCTTGTTGATTCCCGGCGACATTGGTCGTGAAGGACATTGTAAGAAAATTGTTGCACGTACAGTTAAACTGTTTCAGCAAATAGATATACTTGTGAACAATGCTGCTGTGCAGTATGAAGAAACTGATCTTGAAAAACTACCCACTATTCAGTTAAGAAAAACATTTGAAACAAATATTTTTTCGATGTTCTGGATCACGAAGGCGGCATTAAAGCATATGAAAAAAGGTGCATCCATTATAAACTCCGCTTCAGTAACTGCATATCGTGGAAGTGCATCGTTGCTAGATTATTCAGCTACCAAAGGAGCTATTGTTTCTTTCACAAGAAGTTTATCTGCAGGACTTGTAAAGAAAGGAATAAGAGTGAATGGCGTTGCGCCAGGCCCTGTGTGGACACCTCTTATTGCATCGGGATTCAAAAAAGAAAAAGTGGCTACACATGGAAGCGATGCACCTATGGCACGCTCAGGTGAACCTGTTGAGATAGCTCCCTGCTACCTGTTTCTTGCAAGTGAAGATGCTATTTACATTACAGGACAATTTCTACATCCAAATGGCGGAGAGATTATTAATGGATGAGTTGCGGCTTAAACATTTTTGTCTTACCAAAATGAATGTTCAATTCACCACACACCATTTTTATTCTGCATGTTAAATAAGAAAAAGGGTTAACGCAACCTCACTTTTGCTATCCATTCGTTTCAGCCCCGGTCAACAAAATTACACCTGTCCTTACGTGTAAAATTGAAGAAAGGAAAAAAACAATTAAGAAAGCCCCGTTTTAAAAAGTTCAGTGCGCAACCCTTTTTCGCTTTCTGTGATTTCTCACAAAAAAGTTCGTTATCAACAAAGTATAGTTAAAAAATCATACCAATTCAGCTAATTCTTTCTTTGAATTATTACTCCTGAATTAATGCGCATAAAATAAAGGAAGAACATAAGATGAAGATCGATGCATGTTCCCTGGGGAAATAAGGCAACAGTTTCCTCAACAAAAAATGAAGCTATATTATTTATTGTTCCAGTCGTTGATCGGTATCTGCCGGTTTTTCTATTTCGTGATTTTCAACAGCCACAGCATATTGACTAGGTATGATAGCTCTGTTATGTTTCAACACGTACAAACGGGTAAACACTGCACCTGTAAATAAAATAATAGATGAATAGTATACCCATATCAGTATTACTAACACCGATGCTGCCGCACCGTAATAAGCGGGCACTTTATTAGTAGCTACGATATAACTGATCACAAATTTTCCAACTACAAACAGTAAAGCACTTACCATGGCCCCCACACGCACATCCTTCCATCGAATGCGTGCATCAGGCAATACTTTATAGATTACGGCAAACAAACCGGCCACCACAATAAATGTGGCCAGCTGGTTAACGATATATACAAGCCAAACTGCACTATCGGAAAAAACTGCTTTTAATTTGTTGATAAAAACTTCCATCATACTATTTAATACAAGTGATACCAATAACAGAAAACCGAGTACACCAATCATGGAAAATGAAAGAAGTTTGTTTAGTATAAGCCGTATCCATCCCCGCCCTTTTTTCTTTACAATTTTTAAATGCCATACCTGGTTTATAGAATCCTGCATTTCACCAAAGATTCCCGTTGCGCCCAGAAGCAGCGTTATTATGCCCAGCGTTTTTGCGATGTAGTTTGTTTCTGTTAACTGCACTTTTTGAATGGCACTCTCAATAAATTTTGCGTTATCTGTTCCTATCAATCCCGCAAGTCCACCAAACAACGTTCCTTCCACCAGGCGTTCATCATAAATAAGTCGATTGATCCATAAAATGATCAGTAACAACGCAGGTAATGAAAACACCGTGTAGTAAGCCAGCGATGCTGACATCTTTGGAATTCTATTTTCAGAAAACTCCTGCATGAAAACCGTGATTTCATTTTTTATATTCTTCCAATTCATGATAGTACAGTGTAAAAAACAATGCCACTGTTGAATATATTCCACAACAAAAATCATATGTGTAATTAATCATCACTCTTCTCAACTTCAATTTTTCTTCCTGCTATACTAATTCGCAGATGCAAAAAGCTGGCAAGGGCATGGCCTTTGTTTTAAAAATCTCCGATATGTTTTTTATTCACCATTCAATAAAACAACTATGGTACAAAGAAGGAACTCCGGGCGTCAGGGTTTTGGATCAATGGAACCTGAACAAAGGAGAGAAAATGTCGGCCGTGGAGGCTATGGATCGCAGGGAAGAGATCGTTACGAGGATGAAGATGATTACGAAGAGAAGTACGATGATGATGAAGGTGGTTACCAGCAAACATCTTCAAGACATGAAGGTGAGGAAGATGAATATGAAAATGACTACGACAACGAATATGATGATGACGAAGACTACAACGAGGAAGAAAATGAATACCAAAGAACATCATCAAGATATGATGACGATGAAGAAGGTGATGATGATTATCGGAACGATCGTGGAAGAAATTCAGGCAACCGTTCACGTGGTTTTGCATCAATGGATCGTGAAGAAGTGAGTCGAATAGCCAGCAAAGGAGGACGTGCCTGGCGGGGCAGCAGCGGAAGAAACGATGAAAACCGGGGTGGTGCCGAAAGAGAACGCAGTAACGGAAAAGGAAGAGGACCGGGTAACAGTAGCCGTGGAGGTAACCGCAGTAGTGGCAGCAACAGTGGCGCAAATCAACGGAGGAACAGTTCATCGGAAAGAGGCGGTGCTGGTGGAAGAGATCGTTCTTCCCGAAACAGCAGTGGAAGAAGTGGATCTTCTTCAGGAAGATCTTCAAGTAACTCTTCACACCGGGGATTTGCAGCAATGAACCCGGAAGAAGTAAGACGTATAGCAAGGAAAGGTGGAAAAGCTTCGCATGGCGGTGGAAGTAGCTCTTCATCTGGCAGAGGCGGATCATCCTCAGGCAGAGGTGGATCATCTTCTGGAAGAGGAAACAGTTCAAGAGGCCGATAATAAAATATGATCAGTCACGCAAAATGAAAAAGGCAATACCAAATATTGCCTTTCTCATTTGTTCAATGCTGTACTAAAATCATTCATCGTTGACCAAGAACAATCATTCCAACATTGGTGGTTAGCCCGTCTTTTACTTTTATGCTGTCAAGTGTTTTACTTTGGTAGGGAGCCACGGCTTCAACTACAACTGTGTAATTTCCCGGTTTCAAATCAGCGATGGAAAAACTTCCTTCTTTTACTTCCACCTTAATCGTGTCGCCATCTTTAATTGCGCTCACCCAAACTTTAATATTTGTGGGCGATATTGTTCCTACTATTCCTCCCCCTGCTCTGTGAATGATTATAAAAGCCGATAATAAAAAAAGACAAATGAACATAGCTATATAATCAAAGCGTTCTTTTTTCATACAATCTGTTGTTTTAAGAGTTAATCTTAGTGAGCCTTGATGAACCGACAAGCATCATGCCATGGCTTCTTTTCGAACATGGCGGAGTAATTGCCTTGATTGGAAGTAAACAATAAAATGAACCAGGAAGCATTGATTCAAACCCTCACTCAATGTGCGAAACATTGTTCATCATGTGCCGGTACATGCCTGCAGGAAGCCGCTATTAGTGCACATGCTGACTGCATACGGATATGTCTTGAATGCGCTGAAGTGTGCCACAGTACTACATTGTTGCTTGTAATGAACAGCAGCTTTGGTGACCAATCTCTTCAACTTTGCAGAGAAATATGTTTGGCTTGTATGAAAATATGTGCCGATGTTCCCGAAGAGCATTGCCAGCAATGTGCAAATGCATGTAAAGAAACTGCAGAACAATGCGACCTTGTTCTCCAGGCGTCATAATGGTGTGGAACAAATTCCACACCTTTCCATATTTCCTGTTGATTATTTATACGATTGCTGTAGCAAACGCTCCTGCGCAATCAACTGTTTTAAACCGGCGAGTTTTTTCTGCAGAAGTTGTTTAGCTGTTTCATCAATAAGTTCCCCGTTAGCATTAAACTTGTCTTGCGCTTTACTGATTAATACCTCAGGTTGATAAACAGGTTTCATATCCATATAAAGAAACAGTGAAAGAAAATGCACCTGCATTCTTGCCGATCCAACAAACGAAGTGCTGGCGCCCACCAACGCCACTGGTTTATTCTTTAATGGAGAATCTTTTCCTCTCGAAGCCCAGTCGAAAGCATTCTTTAAAGGCCCGGGTATTGAATAATTATATTCAGGAGAAACGATGAGTAATCCATGAGTGTTGACGATACCATTTCTGAATTCTTCTACAGCTGCCGGCCTGGTATGCACTTCCGGAATGTCGATATCTGCGTTGTATAATGGAAGCTGATCAAATTCAAGAGGACGAATAATCATACTTTCAGCAGCAGCCATGCTGATGGCCGTATTTAATAAGTGCCTATTAAATGATGCCTTCCTGAGGCTGCCACAAATTCCGGCAATAACTATTTCGTTGTTTTCCATTTTTTAATTTGTAAAATGACAAACACTATTCCGTTTCGTAATAATCAAAAAATGAATTATTTACAAATCAAAAAAAAGAGCAAGCTTTCGCTTGCTCTTTTAAACTTGTAAACAATCATCACCGAAATGAATCAAAGTTTACAGAGTTATTATTTGCCCCCACGATCATTCCCTCTCCTCTGACCAGATTTTTCGTTCTTCACTTCTTTTTTGTTGTGCGTAACATCATCGCCTTTTCTCAGTTGTTCTTCACCTTCCCTGCTATCGAGATTATCCTTGTTTTCCGGCCTCATGTTGGGGTCTTGTGGTGTTTTACTCCTTGATGGAGATTCATTACTAGGATTCTTTTTCATATAGCTAACTTTAAAAAAATTAGTCAATCATGTGTTCTTGCTTTTCGTCGATCGCATCATGTACCTGCGCTTTTAATAATCGCTGATTTTCTCTTCTTTCAGCAATCGCAGAAACGATAAGCATAATGATTGCCATGCATGCTGCAAATACGATGTTGATATCTTCCTTTCCCATAGCCGGTTAATTTATGCTGTTGAATAAAATTTGAGTCAAAAAGACTCCGGTGTTAACCGGAGTCTAAGAGGTTTCTTTTTTCCTACGCTGGAATTATCCAGATCAGGTGATGGGAGTATGATCTCAGATTTGTTTCCAAACCACCCCCTCGGGAAACTTCTGTTAAGTATTTATAAAAAACTGTGCCATTTAAAAATTGGCTTGTGCCACTTGCCAGGAGATGAAATAACTCCACTTTTTGGTGCATTTACTTGCTGATAAGTGAAAATTGTTCCCCGTTTTAGTTTATGGTAAGATGTATGTGGGATTGCTTGTAAAATGGTATACTAATAAAAAAACGGCCAGGTATTACCTGACCGATTTTTGCTGAGCCTGCTCAACGAAGCTTCAGCGTAATTGAGCGGAGAGAGAGGGATTCGAACCCCCGGACCTGTGACAGTCAACGGTTTTCAAGACCGCCGCATTCGACCGCTCTGCCATCTCTCCGGCGCAAAAGTAAGGGTACAGTTTCTTTCTCCCAAATTCTTACAAAAAAGAAAAAAGAAAGGCGGCTGAAACAGCCGCCAATAAAGAGTTTCGAAGAAAAAAATTATTATTATTTCGTTTCTGTTTCTTCCATTTTATCCACCACAACCACCAAATCAGCAAGGCTTACAGTAATTGGAATGACACCCAGTTGCACCACCGCATTTTTACCCCTGATCTCTTTTACAATACCCACCTGGCGGTTCTTCATCATCTTCACTTTTACACCAGGCTTTATCTCCCCGCCGACTTCCTTAAATTTTTCGTTCAGCTTTTTATCTTTTTTCTCCGCTACCTGTTTTTGCTTTTGATCAAACAGTAATGCATTGATCTGTTTCATCACCTCAGCTTTATTATCACTTCGTCTCCACTCCTGCACAATGGCTTTGAGCTTTCGATCCATATCCTTGAGGTAGGCAATGCGGTCTTCGGTGATCTTGTTTTGCTGTTTCAGCAATTCAACCTGCTGCTGATGCTTTTCTTTATTGAGCACCTGCTCCATTTCTTTTTTCAACCGCTCATTTTCTTTCAGCAACCTATGCAATTCTTTTTCTTTCTTTTCAATCTGGCGTAAATCACTTTCAGCTGTATTTAATAATTTATCAAGACGAAAATGATCTTCGTCCACCAGTGCCCTGGCCCGATCAATGAGTTGCTTACTTAAGCCAATACGTTCAGCAATAGCAAATGTGTAGGAGCTTCCGGGTTTACCAAATATGAGTTTGTATAAAGGCTGCAAACTTCTTTCATCGAAACTCATGGCACCATTCACAATGCCCGGCGTATGATTCGCCATTACTTTCAGGTTGAGGTAATGCGTCGTTACAATTCCTAATGAATGTTTCTTTACCAACTCCTGCAAGATCACTTCGGCAAAAGCGCCACCAAGGTTTGGATCACTACCACTACCCAACTCATCAATAAAAAACAAAGTGCGGCCATTAGCAGTTTCCATGAAATGTTTCATGTGCAATAAATGACTACTGTATGTGCTCAGATCATATTCGATGCTTTGTGTATCGCCGATATGGATCATCACCTGTTTAAATATGCCAAACTCACTATCAGGATGCACCGGCACAAGCAAACCACTTTGCACCATCAACTGCATCAACCCAACAGTTTTCATGGTAACAGTTTTACCACCGGCGTTGGGTCCGGATATCACCAGTATCCTGCTCTTCTCATCAAGCCTGATGTTGGTGGGAATAGTTGGTTTCTGATTTTTCTTATTGTACAATAACAGCAGCGGATGATAAGCTTCTTTTAATTCGATCAATGCTTTATCGGTAAGCATGGGGAAGTTTGCCTGCATATCAACAGCAAGCTTTGCTTTGGCCCTGATAAAATCGTATTCACCTAAAATACCATGATAGGTTGTAAGCAACGATGAATAAACCGAAAGCCGTTCAGTTAATTCTCTAAGTATGCGATACACTTCTCTCCTCTCTTCATTCTCCAGGCTAAAAATATCATTGTTGAGTTCAATGGTTTCTTCGGGCTCCACAAACACCGTTCTTCTTGTTTCACTTTCCCCGTGTAAAATTCCTTTTACCTGTCGTTTTTGTTCTGCAAACAAAGCCACCACCCGCCTGCCACTTAAAAACGATTCTTCAATATCAGCCACATAACCTTGTTTCTGTAAACGCTTCAACACTTTTTCAAACTCACGACGTAATTCATTTCGCTTGCGGTACAAACTCATACGGATGTTTCCCAACTCTTCACTTGCATCATCTTTCACCACACCACTATCATCCAATACATCGTTGATCATTTCAAGAATTACTTTCTCGTAGTAAGTTCCTTCAATCACCTGCGTTAATGCAGGATAAGCCAAACGGCGCTCGGCATCAAACCAACGAAAAATGCTTTGTGCGTTAGCGGCCAGTTTACGTACCAGCACTAATTGCTCTTCGGTTAACACTGCACCTGGTATCGATAATAATTTTAATTCACGTGAAAGATTGAGGATATAATCTGTAGGAAAATATTGCGCTTGCTGCAGCAACAGCATAAACTCGTAACTCTGCTGCAGTTCCAGTTTTATGTACTCTTTTCTTGTGTGGATACGAAGTTCCTGCGCCTTGCTTTTTGCATACTCCGTTTTGCAATGCTCATGTAACAACGCCTTCACTTTATCAAACTCCAGCTGCACCAATGCTGAATCAGGAAAAAATTTAATCACTTAAAAACCTCTTTTTTGTTGCCGGCAAAGGTAATTCTATTCGGCGTTCCTTGTGTCACTCACTTGTGCCGCAGCAAGTGCTGCAGCCAACTGTTAACGATCGACTGGCCTGGTTAAATTTTCAATCTCCGGTTTACCAGTTGCAGGTTTAGTTTTTTATATCGGTTAACAATCATAACGATGTAGACCATATCCTGTACAAAACATAATACACCGGTGAATTGAAGAAAATAACTGTATCGTTGAAACAAAACTATAGTTGCAGCAAGTGTGCCCAGCATTTTAAAAAAAGCGATGCCAAATGATTGCCCTCGTATGCCCGGCTCACGTAGTAACATGACGATAAACAAGCTCGACATAACCAGGCTGATTAAAAAAGCGGAATAAGTAATTGCACTTTGTTCAAAGTCCAGCTGCAGCAGGTACAGTAAACCGAACGAAGCAATAAAGACAAACAAAACATAGGGGACAAATAGTTTCCTGTTTTCTGCCTGCCAGTTTTTTCTTCCGTACAGAAAAAAAGATGTTACAATTGCCAGGTCAAAAACAAACCAACCACGGTTTACCCATGTCTGCAATTCAAGCCCTGGAGAATTGAATATAAACGAATACAGAAATTCCCAACTCATATTCAGGGCGAGCGCAATAAACGGCATACCGCATACCCTGTCTTTAAACGAACGATAAATGATCAGCAAATACACAATTGTCCACGACGTGCCCATAGTGGCTATCACCAGGATTGAAAGTATTGTGTTAAAGTCCATGCAGTAAAGACAAGTAATGGTTGAACAATGGTGCTGAAAGATAGAGAAAGTACCCTTAAGCCGGTAAACAAACGTTAAAGCATTTCTAAAACACCTAAATTGTCGTTTGTACTACATTCCCATCGAATCCATTGGCACAATTTTAAGCGTAAATTGCATGTTGCAAAAAATCAAAGACGATATGTGGAGCAAATTTCTTTTGAGCATTTTGACCGTAACCGGATCGTTTCAATTTTTTTCCTGTGTTACAAGTGAACCTAATAACAAAATCATGAGTGATAATTTATCAAGCGTTGCCTTTGCTGGAAGCACAGGCAATGAAGGTGCTTCTACTGATACTGCCACATTTGGTGCCGGATGTTTTTGGTGTGTGGAAGCAATTTTTCAACAGGTTGAAGGTGTATTAAAAGTAAGCAGTGGTTATTGCGGCGGCCACGTGAAGAACCCTACTTATGAGCAAGTCAGTAGCAAAACAACGGGCCACGCAGAAGTAGCACAGATCGTTTTCGATCCAAAGAAAATTTCATTTGATGAATTACTTGAAATCTTCTGGCAAACACATGACCCAACAACACTCAACCGCCAGGGCAATGATGATGGACCCCAATACCGCAGTGCAATTTTTTATCACAATGCTGAGCAAAAAGCAAAAGCAGAAAAATATAAAGATGAATTAAACAAGAGCGGCGCTTTTAGTGCGCCAATTGTTACAACCGTTGAAGCATATAAAAACTACAGCGAAGCTGAAAACTATCACCAGAATTATTATAACCTCAATAAAAATTCAAACCCTTATTGTTACTACGTAATTAAACCCAAACTCGATAAGTTTGACAAAGTGTTTAAAGACAAAAAGAGAAAGAGTCAATAGTTCTAAGTCCTGAGTTTTGAGTTTCACTCGCTTCTTGCAGCTTATGTTTCCTTATTTCAACTTAACATTTCTAAGTTCAAGCCAGTTTAATGCATTTGGTTTAAAGCCTGTTACAGTTGGTTGCACAAGATGAATCACCATATCGTACCATAATGGCACCACAGGTGCATCATTCATGAGCATTTGATCCATTTGTTGGTATAGTTTGTAACGCATTGAATTGTTGGGTTCTTTTGTTGATTGTTCGTACAACGCATCAAACGCAGCATTTTTATAGCGGGTATAGTTAGGCGGCGCAGGATTTTTTCCATAGAATACACTCAGGTAGTTTTCAGCATCAGGATAATCAGCTATCCAGCTTGCACGAAAAAACAGTGCTTCACTTTTTGATGTTTGTGTGAGCAATAAACTTTTTTGTACCGCTTCCACTTTTACTGTTAAACCAATATCCTGCAACTGCCGGGCAATATAACTTCCAAGATCAGCATAGATTGGAATCGTAAGCAGTTTTATCTCCGGCAATTCTTTCATGTTTGAAAAACCGGCTTGCAACAACAACGTTTTCGCTTTTGCAGGATCGTAAGAATATCCTTGTACAATTGATGAATCAAAGCTGGGTAAACCTGTAGGTATAAAGCCACTTTCAGCAGCCGTACCAATAGAGTTACGCAGATAAAGCATCATCTTTTTCCTGTCAAATCCATAATTAATTGCCTGCCTTATTGCTTTCAATCGTAGCGGCGAATTTTTGACCAAAGCATTTGTTGAATCAACCAATATGCCGATGTATTCAATGTTGAGATAAGGATGTTTGTTGAGCACAACCTTATTTTTCCATTCATTTCGCAACTCTCCTTTCTTATTCAGCACTTCATCCTTAAAAGATGCATCAATATCATTAATGAAGTGAAGATTGCCCTGCCTGAATTCCATAAACTCACTGGCCTTGTTATCGAGAAAACTTACTTTAATTCCATCAATATAAGGCAAGCTATTGCCAGCACTATCTTTTTCAAAATAGTTCTTGTTTTTTACTAGAATCAACGCTTGTCCTTCTTCCCAAACTTTAAATTGAAACGGCCCGGTGCCACAAGGATTTCGCCTGAAATCAGGTCCGTACTTTTCAACAACCTCTTTTGGAACAATTGAACAGTAGACATTACTCAACACTCCAAGTATCTGCACAAACGGTCGCAACAAAGTAATACGAAACGTTGTATCATCAATTGCGGCAAACCCTGTTGCTGCATCAACCCTGTTGTTAAATATCCACGCACCAGGGCTTGCGGTATTCTTATCCATCAAACGCTGAAAACTATATACCACATCTGATGCGATCATCTTTCGTCCCTTTGCATTGGGAAAGGCCTCATGATCCTGAAAGAACACATCATTACGTAAATGAAATGTTATCTGCATGCGATCTTCACTCACTTCCCAGCTTTTCGCCAATGAAGGAACAATATGTAGTTGACTATCCGTTTCAACCAATGTATTGTACAGCTGGTGCGTTGCCCAGATAACCGATTGACTTTTGGCAAACGCAGGATCAAGAGAGCTGATACCGCTTACTTCGTTATAACGAAAAATATTCTGCTCGTTTTTTGCAGCTTTACCACATGAAAGAAATAGAAATGAGAAATGAAGAATGAAAAATAGGGAATGAGAAACTGCAACCTCAACTACCGGGACCAGGCCTTGCAGAACCATTCTTCCATCTCTTGTGTTTTTAGTGTTGTACATAAAGAATTACCGTTAAATTTAGCCCCAAATAGAAATCCGGTGAAAAAAAAGAATCTATCGATCTCTCACAGTTTACTTCTCATACTTTTATTACAATCCGTGCTGGTTCAATCGCAATCGTTTCATCAAGGCCAAAAACCAACAAGGCAGGATACTTTGCGTGGTTCAATAACACCAGAGCGTGCATGGTGGAATGTGGTGAAGTATGATTTAGCCGTAACACCAAACTTCAAAAATTTCACGATAAGTGGCAGCAATACCATCTACTTTAAATTGGTGAAAAGAAAAGGCAATCGTATGCAGATCGATCTGCAGGACCCTTTGATCATCGATAGTGCGTTGTTGAATGGCGTACCGGTGAACTTCACACGAGATGGGCATGCATGGTATATTGAAATGCCTAAACGCAGAATGCCCAAAGTTTTGACTGAGGATAAAGATCTGCATCAACTTTACCTTGTTTATCATGGTGTGCCCAAGCCTGCATTGCGTGCTCCCTGGGATGGTGGTGTTGTCTGGAAAAAAGATAAGAATGGAAATCCATGGATAAATGTTGCCTGCCAGGGATTAGGCGCCAGTGTATGGTGGCCCTGCAAAGATCACCAGAGCGATGAACCTGATAACGGTGTAAGCATCAGCATTACTGCTCCTGATACTTTAATGAATGTTTCTAACGGACGATTAGAAAATGTAGTTGCTGATGGCAAAGGAAATAAAGTATGGACATGGGTTGTAAAAAATCCGATTAACCTGTATGATGTGACAATGAATGTTGGGAAGTATGTTCATTTTGGTGATACACTGCAGGGAGAAAACGGCAAACTTGATCTCGATTATTATGTACTTGATTATAATCTTGACAAAGCAAAAAAGCAATTTGAACAAGTGAAACCAATGCTACGTGCATTTGAATATTGGTTTGGCCCCTACCCTTTTTATGAAGATGGGTATAAACTGGTTGAAAGCAATCATCTTGGCATGGAACACCAAAGTGCAGTTGCTTACGGTAACGAGTACATGAATGGTTACAAAGGAACTGATCTCAGCGGAACCGGGTGGGGTACTAAATTTGACTTCATCATTATCCACGAAAGTGGTCACGAGTGGTATGGCAACAGCATCAGCAGTAAAGACATTGCTGATATGTGGGTGCATGAAGGATTCACCAACTATAGCGAAACACTTTATACTGATTATATTTTCGGCGAAGAAGCAGGCAATGCGTATGTGCAAGGTGTACGCAGAAATATCCGTAACGATATCCCTATTGTTGGCAAATACAATGTAAACAAGGAAGGCAGTGGCGATATGTATCCGAAAGCGGCCAATATGGTTCACATGGTTCGACAGATCATCGGCGATAAAAGCACTTTCCGATTACTGTTGCGTGATATGAATGAAAAATATTATCACAAAACAGTTACAGGTGCAGAGATTGAAGATTTTATGAGTAAACGTACAGGATTTAACCTGGGCAAAATGTTCGATCAATACCTGCGCACAACACAGGTACCTACACTTGAGTATTATATTACCGATGAAAACGGCACACAGATATTAAACTATCGTTGGGCGAATTGTGTAAAGGGCTTCAACATGCCTATTCGATTGCCAGGAAATAGTAATCCAAAATATGGTTTGATGCTGGCAACAGAAAACTGGCAAAAGATGCGGACAAATTTTAAAGAGGGAGAAGACATCAGTAAGTTGATGGATAAAAACTTTTATGTGACCTATAAGAAGGTTAAATAATATCTTCGGCTGCAAGTATGGGAACAATCAGAAAACAAGCCATTTACTCCAGCATTGTTATTTATGCAGGATTTTTAATTGGCGCTATTAACACATGGTTGTTCATTAGAAATGGATCAGGCGCTTTTACTCCAGCAGAATATGGTCTCACCCGTTTGTTTTTTGATGTGGGTCAATTGATGTTCACAGTAGCATCGTTAGGGATGTTGCCGGCTGTTTACAAATTCTTTCCATATTACAACGACAACCTCAGCACAAAAGAAAACGACCTGTACACTTGGGGAATGGTGATACCGTTAATGGGCTTTGTATTGGTAATTGCAGGAGGTTTGTTGTTTGAACCGCTTATTGTACGAAAGTTTAGCACCAAATCATCTTTGTTTGTTGATTACTACCACTGGATATTTTTGTTTGGCTTTGGCATGCTCGTGTTTACCGTTCTTGAAACCTACTCCAATATTTTCAGAAGAACGATACTACCCAACTTTTTAAAAGAAACAACGCTTCGGTTTCTTACGCTTGTATTCATCCTGCTATTTACTTTTTCGGTGATCAGTTTTGATGGCTTTATAAAACTATTCTCCCTGCTTTATGTAGTAATAGCTGTGATCATTTGTTATGTTTTATTGAAGAGTAAACACTTCAGATTTACGTTTTCTGTAAGTCGTGTAACTAAAAAGTTCAAAACAAAAATAGCAACGCTGGCTACATACATTTATGTAGGCACCATCATCCTTATTCTATCGCAGGTAGCGGATAGCATTATGATTGCCAGTATAAGCGACAAAGGAATTATTGACGCAGGTGTATACAGCCTGGCAGCCTATGTTGCAAACCTTATACAGGTTCCGCAACGTAGTATGATCGCTATTACTATTCCCATTTTATCACAGGCATGGAAAGATAAAAACCTGCATGAGATCGATCGCATTTATAAAAGAACAGCCATCAACCTGCTGTTGATGGGCCTTTTTATTTTTGGTGGTATATGGCTGAGTATTGAAGATGCGTTTACAGTATTGAACGTACAGAAAGATTATGAAGCTGGTTTAATGGTGATTTTCTTTTTAGGCATAGCGAGGATAATTGATGCAGGTACTGGTGTAAACGCACAGATCATTGGCACTTCCACTCAATGGCGTTTTGAATTCTTAACTGGGATCATCCTGCTGGCTTTATTTCTTCCGTTGAATTATATTCTTATCAAACAATTTGGCATCGTTGGTTCGGCTTACAGCAATGTAATTTCATTTGCCATTTACAATGCCATTCGACTTTGGTTTCTTTGGCATAAATACAAATTGCAACCTTTCAGCAGCAAAACAATTTTGAGTTTGATATTAGCGATCGGAGCTTATGTTATTTGCTATTTCTCATTTCAAAACTTTGAAGGCTGGACAGGTATTATTTTAAGAAGCACAGTATTTACTTTGATCTTCTTTACAGGCATCTTTGCATTAAAACTTACACCAGATGCCATGCAATTAGTAGATGTAGTGAAGAAGAAATTTGGAAAGAAGTCCTGAGCAATCCTAAGCGGAGTCGAAGGATCGAAGGATACTGTAGTCAATCGAGCGTAGTCGAGAGTGACGGCCACATTAATCAACTAAAATCCTATAGCAGACATCGCTAAAATTTTTTGAGATCATTCAATGTTACCCTGCCTTCATAAATCGCTTTGCCAACAATTGCACCTGTGCAACCAATATTCGCAAGTTCATCCAGATCGCTCATGGAACTTACACCACCGCTGGCAATAAAATGCAATTGAGGAAATTTCTGCAGAATGTTTTTGTAGAGTTCAGTAGAAGGCCCTTCGAGTCGTCCATCTTTACTTACATCAGTACAGAAGATTTGCTGGACACCATGGTTAATATATTTTTCAATAAAATCGTAGATCCAGATATCCGTTGTTTCCAACCACCCACCCACAGCAATCTTTTCATTCTTTACATCAGCGCCTAACAAAAACTTTGCTGCGCCGAATTGCTGCAGCCAGCTTACAAATCTCACTTCATCTTTCACCGCAATACTTCCTACTGTTGCCAATGCAGCACCGGAGTTGAAAACGATCTTTACATCTTCTTCCTGTTTAATGCCGCCACCGAAATCAATCACGAGAGAAGTTTTCGCTGCAATTGTTTCCAGCACTTTCCAGTTTTTTACAGCACCAGCTTTTGCACCATCCAGATCAACAAGATGAAGTCGTTGCAATCCTGCACCTTCAAATTCTTTGGCTACTTCTAAAGGATGTTCGTTATAAATTTTCTTTTGGGCATAATCACCTTCTGTTAATCGTACACACTTGCCGTCTATAATGTCAATGGCTGGTATTATCTGCATTTCTGATTACTAATTTTTAATTCTTCATTTTTCATTTCAACTGCTACCCGTTCAAAAAATTTGCGAGTATAAGCTCTCCCACTTTCGCACTTTTTTCTGTATGAAACTGCACACCGTAAAAATTATCTTTTTGCACAGCACCTGCATATTCCAAACCATAGTTGGTGGTTGCAATACAGTACGGATTCATTTCTGCATAATAGCTGTGTACATAATACACGTAACTATGTTCGGGCACATTCTTAAACAACGGCGTTTTCAAATTGTAAATATCATTCCATCCCACCTGCGGCACTTTAATGGGAATATCCGGACTGATTTCCTCGCTACGGAACAGTTTTACTTTACCTGGAATAATGCCTAAGCATTCCGTATCACTTTCTTCCGAATGTTCAAATAACAACTGCATGCCCACACAAATACCCAGCACCGGTTGCTTCAGTTGTTTGATCACTGCATCCAATCCCTTTTCCTTTAAACTATCCATAGCACTGCGTGCAGCACCCACACCGGGGAATATCACCTTATCGGCTTTCTGCAGTTCTTCAAAATCATCTGTCACTTTTGCATCAACACCCAATCGCTCCAATGCAAACAGCACCGATTGAATGTTTCCTGCGTTGTATTTTACAATTGCTATGTTGCCCCCTCCGCCCCCTGAAGGGGGAACTGAAAAGACTCCGCTGTTTTCTGCTGTACTCATTTCTTAAAATTCAATTTCATGTTTAACTTTAAACACATTAGCGGAAGTAGCTCATTTGGTAGAGCATCAGCTTCCCAAGCTGAGGGTGGCGGGTTCGAGCCCCGTCTTCCGCTCACTGTCTGAACTGGGATGAGTGAGATGATTGGGATTATTGAGATTATTGTAGCCCATCCCACTAATCCATCAATCTTATAAATCACAGTTCAGACAATTGCTTTCAAAAACTGCTTTGTTGTCTCACTCACATCCATCGTATTCTCCAATGCTTTTATATAAGCCGTACCAATAATAGCACCATTTGCATTATTGCAAGCTGTGTCGAATGTTTGTTTGTCTTTAATGCCAAACCCAACCAACACAGGATTTTTCAAACGCAATGTTTTCAATTTTTGCAGGTAAGCGTTTACATCGGTCATATTTTTATCGCTGCCTGTTGTTGACGATGATGATACAGCATACAAAAAGCCTGTGCTCAAGCTGTCGAGTTTCTTGATACGCTCATCACTTGTTTCAGGTGTAACAAGAAAAATAAAATCAAGACCATATTGTTTGATGATGGCGCCATACTCTGTTTCAAATTCGTATTCAGGCAGATCAGGTAAGATCAATCCATCAACACCAACAGTTGCTGCATCTTTGCAAAATTGTTCAAAGCCATATTGCAAAACTGGATTCATGTAGCCCATCAACACAAGCGGCACATTGATCGTCTTCCTGAAATCTTTCAACTGTTCAAACAGAGTTTTAATGGTCATGCCATTTGCAAGCGCAATGGTGCTACTGTGCTGTATTACCGGTCCGTCTGCCAGCGGATCGCTGTAAGGCATACCTAATTCGATCAGGTCTGCACCGTTTTCCTGTAAGGCTGTCATTACTTCCAGTGTACTGTTCAGTTGCGGATAACCTGCAGTGCAGTACACATTCAGTACTCTTACGTTCTTCTTTTCGAACAACTCGTTTATTCTACTCATAATTCTTACTTCTATATTCTTGATTCTACATTCTTTCTTCCATCGCTTTCATGTAAGTTCCCAAATCCTTATCACCTCTTCCGCTTAAACAAACGATCAACTGATCATCTGCTGTAAACTTCATTTGCTTTATCGCCGCAAACGCATGTGCTGTTTCCAATGCAGGAATAATTCCTTCAAGCTTGCACACTTCAAATGCAGAAGCCAACGCTTCTTCATCGGTTGCACTTAAGAAAAAACCACGACCACTATCAAACAAATTCGCATGCATCGGACCAATACCCGGGTAATCCAAACCTGCCGAAATACTATGCGGCTCCACCACCTGTCCATCTTCTGTTTGCATCACCAAACTTTTACTGCCATGCAACACACCCGGTTTACCAAGTTGCGTTGTTGCAGCACTCATGCCACTGTTTACACCATGTCCGGCTGCTTCTACAGCCACCAGCTGCACACTCAATTCATCTAAGAAATGATAGAACGCACCGGCTGCATTACTGCCACCACCCACACATGCCATTACATGCGTTGGTAATTCAGTGCCCGTGTGTTCTTTCAACTGCCAACGCATTTCCTCACTGATCACACTTTGAAATTTTGCAACCATATCAGGATACGGATGCGGCCCCACCACACTACCGATGATGTAATGTGTATCGTTGGGATTATTGATCCAGTCACGGATGGCTTCATTCGTTGCATCCTTTAATGTTTTGCTGCCGCTTATTGCGGGCACAACCGTTGCACCCAACATTTTCATGCGTGCAACATTCGGCGCCTGGCGTTCAATATCTTTTTCGCCCATATACACAATACACTCCACTCCTTTCAATGCACAAACCGTTGCGGTTGCAACACCATGCTGACCAGCACCTGTTTCCGCAATGATGCGTTTCTTACCCAAACGTTCAGCCAATAAAATTTGCCCGATCGTGTTGTTGATCTTGTGCGCACCTGTATGACAAAGATCTTCACGCTTTAGCCAAATGTTGGTACCGTGCAGTTTGCTCAAACGCTTTGCATAATATAACGGTGTGGGACGACCGACATAATCTTTCAGCAATCCACGAAACTCCTGCTGAAACGATGCATCGCTCATAATATCGAGGTAACGGCTCTGCAGCTCCTCCACATTGCGGTGCAGCATTTCAGGAATATACGCCCCGCCAAACTTTCCGTAATAACCTTGCGAAGAAGGTTTTTGATATGTTGTTTCCATAATAATTTCTTTTTAATACGAGCATCAGTTTTTTATAGCATCAACTGTTGCGTCGCAATCCATTCATCGGTTGTGCAAAATTGAGCAAGAACTAGTCATTAAACTTAGCTTTACTCCAGTCGATATGCTCTGTTTCAAAATTCCTTTTCCAGTCTGCGTCATTAACATGAGGAAATAAAAACTGTTTTAACCTTTCTTCAATCTGTTTCACATTCTGCTCAAATGCTTCTTTTAAAATATTCGTCGTTAATTCTTCATCTTCAATCACTACATATGACAACCGAATGAAGTCTAATGGATCGACATCATCATTAATCAATTCTTCAAAACTGGCACCAACTCCTTCTTCCAATTCTTTTACAAAATCTTCATAAAGTTCCAACAGCGAGCTAGGAGCATACTTTGTAAGTTCTTCCGTTCGTTTGATAAAAAAACTGTAATCATTCCAGTATTTATCGTCGCTCATTCAATGATTTTAATCTTTGTGCGTCATGTCGAGGCACGAGGCATCTCTAAAAATTCATACCGATTACATTCAGTCAGCATCTCAATCATTTCTTTTCAACCTTCACTTTCTGTAAACATCTTTAACATCAGAAATCATACATCATAAATCCGACATCCTGCTATCCTCTCACCTCTTCCACAAACTTCTTCACCAAATTCATATCCTTTACACCTGCACTGATCTCAAACTTGCTGTTCATATCTAATGCAAACAAATCCTTCGCTACAGGTTCGTTTGCAAACTGATTCACCGCTGCTGCATCTGTTGGTTCAATACCGCCGCTTAAGAAAAATGGTTTACCAATGTTCAATCCCTTCAGCATATCCCAGTTAAACTTTTTACCCGTACCTCCATAACCTGCACCCATCGTATCAAACATATACATATCGCAGGCGTCAAAATAATCTTTGATCTTCCACGCTATGTTGTCATCCTCTGCAATACGAAACGCCTTGATCACCGAAATATAGTCACTCACCTTTTCACAAAACCTCGGCGTTTCGTCGCCATGCAACTGCACCAAGTCTAAACCAAAATTCTCCACATGGTTCATGATCTCATCATACGATGCATTTACGAACACACCCACTTTGTACACTTTCAGCTTTGCCTTCTTCACCTGTTTTCCCGTAAGCGTACGCAACACAAACCGTGGCGATTTATGATAGAAGATCATACCGGCAAACTCAACACCCAGGTCGCCCAGTTGTTGCATTTGCTCCAATTCGGTCATGCCGCAAACTTTTATTCTCATACGCTTTGCTTGAAGTGGTTTTGTCAGCAAACGCAATCGTTATTCGTTTCGTCATTGTTAGGACTGATGTTTTCTAATTATCATCTTCCTAATCTCATAAATCCTATAAATCCCGTTTCAGACTACTTCATTCCCACTTTAAACTGCAGCACTTTCGCCATATCCTTCACACCCGGTTCTGTTTCAAATTTACTGTTGATATCAACGCCGTAAAAATCGGGATGCTTAAACTTCTTGATCTGTGCAATATCTTCCACACCTATTCCTCCACTTAAGAAGAAAGGCTTTTCAATTTTACTTTTTGCAATAATGCTCCAGTCGAATTGTTTTCCGGTACCACCTTTCTGCTCTCCCGCTTTTGTATCGAACAGGTAATAATCACAAGCATTGTCATAGGGAGCAACCAACGCATCAATATCTTTTACCGATTCATCAATATGAAATACTTTGATCACTTCCACATCTTCATTCAGATCGCTGCAAAACTCCGGCGTTTCTTCACCGTGCAACTGTACTACATCCAGACCATAATCTTCAATTGCATCCAAAATATCGCTGTACGATGGATTGACAAACACACCTACTTTCTTAAGATCAAAATCGGCATTCTTGATCGCTTTCTTATCCAGCTTGCCTTCCACATAGCGTGGGGAATCGGGCGAAAAAATGAATCCTGCGAAATCAATGTCTAATCCGTCTAACTGTTGTACCTGTTTTGCTGTGGTAATACCACATACTTTTATGTTCATGCTTTTTCTTTTAGTTGTTGTGCAAATGCTGCAAATGCTTTCCCTGGATTTTCTTCCTTCATAAAATTCTCACCAATCAAAAAACCCCTGAAACCATTTGCTTTGAACAGCTGAATATTTTCAACTGAACTGATACCGCTTTCTGCAACTTTAATTTTTGTATCAGGTATTTGTTTTGCCATACGCAGACTCCGTTCAATATCCACTTCAAATGTTTTCAGGTTGCGGTTGTTAATGCCCACAATTTCTGTTTCATCGCAGATGTGTTGCAATTCCTCTTCGTCGTGCAGTTCAAGCAACACTTCCAGTCCCAGCTTTTTTGCAAAGGTTGCCAATCGCTTTACCTCTTCTTTTGTTAAGCATGCAGCGATCAGCAAAATTACATCAGCACCCATTGCCTTTGCTTCTTCAATTTGGTATTCATCCACCATAAAATCTTTACGGAGAATGGGAATTCTGTTTATCCTTGCTTTCATCAGATCGCTGGAGCTGCCACCAAAGAACTCTTCATCCGTCAATACACTTAAACATGACGCACCATTGTTTGTGTAAGCACTTGTTACTTCCAACACATCCGCTGTTCCGTTAATGACACCTTTTGATGGTGACTGCCGTTTGAATTCCGCAATGATACCTGTCTTTGTATCATCGAGTAAAAACTGTTTCAATGAAAACGTTTTACGTCCATACAAAGGCAGGCTGCGGAAAACCTCAACAGGAGTTGTAGCTTTACGTTCTTCTACTTCAATCCGTTTTTGCGCAATGATCTTATCTAAAATATTCATGCTTATAACTTAATACTTATAACCTAATACTTATTGCAATTCAATCAATTTCTTCAAACAATCATTTGCCCTTCCGCTCTCTAAACTTTCAACTGCTGCTCCAAACGCATCATCATAGGTTTTATAAGCACCTGTGCAATACAAACCCATTGCTGCATTTGCCATCACCACTGCATTCTGCGCCCATGTTCCTTCACCACTTAATATTTTCGTGAAAATCTTTGCCGCTTCGTCAATACTGTTACCTCCATGAATATCGGTTTGCTGTACCATGCGTTTACCCAACTGTTCAGGCGTCATAATGAATTCACCTTTGTTGGTGATTACCTTGGTATCGTTCGTCAATGATATTTCATCGTATCCATCCAAACTATGAATGATCGTAAATGCGCCACCTGTCTGTTGCAGTAAATAATTGTACACTCTCGCCATCTCTAAACTAAATACACCCACCAGTTGATACGCCGGACTTGCAGGATTCACCATTGGCCCCAGCATGTTAAAGAAGGTTCGCATACCGAGATTCTTACGGATAGGCCCAACCGTTTTTAATGCCGGGTGAAAAATGGGTGCATGCATGAAGCAAATATTTGCTTCTTCCACTTCACGTTTCAACTGATCAACATTGTTCTTGAACTTGTATCCAAGTTGTTCCATTACATTACTTGCACCGCTGATGGTTGATGCACCATAGTTACCATGCTTGGCAACTTTTTGTCCGGCACCCGCCACAATAAAACAGGCGAGTGTAGAAATGTTGAATGTGTTTTTTCCATCGCCGCCTGTACCAACAATATCCAACACGGAATGTCCATTGAGATTAACCGGCACACAAAGTTCAAGCAACGCATCACGAAAACCCTGCAGCTCTTCAATGGTAATGCTGCGCATTAAATACACCGTCATGAATGCCGTGATCTCATGTTCGTTGTAAACACCCTTACCGATATTTAGAAGTACATCTTTCGCCTGATGACGATTGAGGCTTTTATGTTCAAACAGTAACTGAAGTATTTTTTTCATTTTCAAATTTTCAAATTCACTCATTTTCAATTAAGCCTTCAACCAATTGCGAAGGATCTGCTCTCCAACCGGCGTCAACACACTTTCCGGATGAAACTGCACACCCTGCACATCGTATGTTTTATGTTGCAAGGCCATGATCATTCCTGTTTCATCTTCAGCGGTAATTTCTAATTCTGCAGGGAAGGCTTCTTTATTTACCACCCAGCTATGATAACGGCCAACTTCAATAGTATCTGAAAGCCCATTCAACACGCCATTGGTTTTTGGACTTTTTGGATTTTGGATGTTGATAGGCGTTGCTACTCCATGAAATACAGTTGAAAGATTCGTCAACGTTCCACCGAATGCTTCGCCAATTGCCTGGTGTCCTAAACAAACACCGAGAATAGATTTTGTTGCTGCATATTCTTTGATCAACGGCAACAACAATCCTGCTTCCTCAGGAATACCCGGCCCGGGGGACAAAATAATTTTATCATAGTCCTTAACCTTCTCTAATGGAATCTGATCATTGCGATGCACATCTACTTTTATATGTGTGATCTTCTCCACCAGGTGAACAAGGTTATAAGTAAAGCTGTCGTAATTATCGAAGACTAAAATTTTCATTGTTGTAATGTTCATCAACTATTAACTAATACTTACTGCAAACTCAATTGCCTTCTTCAACGCTCCTAATTTATTATTCACTTCCTGCAATTCACTTTCAGGTTTGCTTGCTGCTACTACACCTGCTCCCGCCTGATACACCAATGTATTTTGTCGACTCATGAACGTACGGATCATAATCGCATGATTACAACTACCATCAAAACCCATGAAGCCGATGCCACCGCCATAATAACTTCTTGCAGTTGTTTCATACGCATCGATCAACTGCATCGCTTTGATCTTTGGCGCACCACTTAATGTACCTGCAGGAAATGTTTTTGCTAATAATTCAAATGGATTAGATGCAGGACGAACTTTTGCGATCACCTCACTCACCAAATGAATCACATGGCTGTAATACTGCACCTGCCTGTAATGCGCTACACTCACATCATCACACACACGACTCAGATCATTTCTTGCCAGATCAACCAACATTACATGCTCCGCATTTTCTTTTGCATCTTCCAGCAAACGTGCGGCTTCACGCTGATCAATTTCATCATCACCTGTACGCTTGAATGTTCCGGCTATGGGATGCACCACTGCTTTGCCATTGTTAATGATGATCTGCGATTCAGGCGATGAACCCATTAATTTATAATCGCCATAATCAAAAAAGAATAAATAAGGAGAAGGATTGATGCTGCGCAAAGCACGGTACACATTAAACTCGTCACCAGTGAACGATTGCTGAAATCTTCTGCTCAATACGATCTGGAACACATCGCCTCTGTGACAACTGGCAATGCCCTTCTTCACCATCTCGACATATTCCTCGTTGGTTACATTCGAACTTTCTTCGCCTTCCACTTCAAACGGATAAACGGGAACGTCTTTACTGCGTATCAAACTTTCAACAACAGCTACATCGCTTTCAATGCCATTGATCTTATTCTCACAAATAAACAATTCATCTTTATGATGATTAATTGCGATTACATATTGGTAGAGACGGTAACGCATTAACGGAATTGCCGGTGAGTCTTTTCGTTCAGCATTTAGTTTAATCGTATCAAAAAATTGAACCGCATCATAGGTTGTATAACCATAAAGACCTTGTGCGAATTTCGCTTCCTTGCAATCGCCGCTTGCTTCAAAGCGGTTCATAAAATCAAACAACTGCTGCGGCACTTCAGTGGGTTGCTTGATAGCAATACGTTCAGGTTTATGTCCGGGTAGCTTAAATTCAATGCTGGTGGTGGAGCTGATCTCCATACCGGCAATAGCATTGATGCCAATAAACGACCAACTGTTTTCTGCGGCATGATGATCTGTACTTTCAAGCAGGATGGTATCCCTGAACCGATCCCTCAACCGCAGGTAAATACCAACAGGTGTAAACACATCTGCCAGCATTTTTTTACAAGTGGTGTCTATTTTAATTTTCTTCATGATCCGTTTAATTGATTTCAGTTTCAGCAAATAAAAAACCCCGAAAAACTTCGGGGTCTGAATATGATTGGAACAATCACAGTAATAGCATTACAGACCCCTTAGAGTTGTATGCCACCACCACTGATTATTTACAATTGCTTTGTTCATTGAGTTGCAAAGATGTTGTATGAAGGTTAAATAATCAAATTTTTTTTCAAGGGATCAATAACTGCAGTAAATTATACTAATGGTTGTTTACTTTTGAATATTGAACCTCAAAATTTGTCATATGAAAAAGATCTTATCTGCAACATTCTTTACCTGCTTATTATTGGCTATTTCATCTTTCAGTGTTAAACAAGGTAATCCGGATGCTATTGTCGGGAGTTGGAAAAACGGCGAAGGCACTGGCGTTATCCAGATCTATAAAAATGGCGACAAATACCAGGGAAAGATCACCTGGTTAAAAGAACCAAATGACCCTAAAACCGGGAAGCCTAAAACAGATATCAATCACCCCGATGAAAAAAATCACAACAGGCCAGTTTTGGGTTTAGTAAACATGTGGGGCTTCAAATACACTGATAAAAACGAATGGACCGGTGGTAAGATTTATGATCCTAAAAATGGCAAAACCTATTCCTGTAAAATAAGTATGGATAACAACAACTCCATTAATGTTCGTGGATATATTGGTGTATCGTTGATTGGCAGAACCGATAAATGGACTAGACAATAAAAATGTTCTGAGTTGTTTAGTTGTAAGTTTTTAAACCCACTTGCGGTCTTGTTCTACTTTCAGCGAAACATAAAAGCTTTATTACAACCACACAACCTTATCAGGTTGTTCTAATGCGTAACGTTTAATGATGTTTCGCACAAAATCATATTCAGGATATTCAAGTAACTGTTTGCGCAAATCATCTCTTTCTTTTAACTCGAATGTGGCTTCAACATAACCCATTCCGTAGAACCGACCATCTTCCATAAGAATGCAACTGTCTTTGCCATTAAAGTAAGATCTTTCACGAATAGCAAAGCTTGGCAACTCCTGTTTTAATTGAGCGATTGCCTGCTGCACACGCAGGTTGTATTCTGCCGGAGTTTCTTTTGCGTTGCAAGCACCTTTACATGCAAGCGAACTGCACGTATCATCAGTTGAACGATCAATGAAACAAAGCTTGTTGCACAAACCAAATTCACGGATCAACCGTTTCAACTCTGCTGTGCCATCATACCTCCTATAAAAATGATAGACCGCTGGCAGATGTTTATGCTTTCGGTCAATTGCCAAACGCATGTAACCATTACCATCTTCAAATAAATACAAACCATAACTGGCTTCATAACCTTTAATAGCCCGGTTATATTTTGGCCATAGTCGTTTGATCTCGATTGTTTCCAACACAGAAGCCATTAACTCTGTACCACATTGTTGATAAGAAATACGATGAATGTTGCGTTGAAATTCCTGTTTTTGTCGTGAAGGTTTGTTGTTGGAGAAGTGACTCGTTACCCTTTTCTTTAATTGTAATGCTTTGCCCACATACACGATCTTATCCTTTGCATCATGAAAATAATAAACACCAGGTGTGAGCGGCAATTGATCAATATCCTCTTTGTTTAAATTAAGCGGCAGGTATTGTTCGCCCGATTGCTTACCAAGCATTGTATGCAAATGATTATTTACATCATTCCTGCGTAACAATTCCAGTAAATGAACAGTAGCTCTAGCATCGCCTGATGCTCTATGCCTGTTGTAAATTGGAATTTCAAAATGCCTGCAAAGGTTACCCAAACTATAAGATGCAAGTTTTGGAAATATTTTTCGAGTATAACGAACAGTGCATAGTTTTTTACAGTTGAG
Organism: Lacibacter sp.; assembly: GCF_057361365.1. Taxonomy (NCBI): domain Bacteria; kingdom Pseudomonadati; phylum Bacteroidota; class Chitinophagia; order Chitinophagales; family Chitinophagaceae; genus Lacibacter; species Lacibacter sp. The sequence continues at coordinate 504,516 of NZ_JBMQSG010000011.1, forward strand.
ATGATAACCCAGCGATTGTAATTGATGATTGATAAATGAATAATCGAAGTTCACATTATGCGCTACAAACACTTTTCCCTGGAACAATTCCATCAACCGTGGGGCAATTTCTTCAAAAGAAGGTGCCAGTTGCACCATATCGTCGGTTATACCTGTGAGCGACTGTACAAAACGTGGAATTGGCTGATGTGGGTTTACCAGTGTTTCAAAGCTATCTACAATCTGTTGGCCATCATGGATATAAACAGCTATTTCCGTAATACCGTTTGAAGCTGCATAGCCGCCTGTTGTCTCAATATCTGTAATTGCGTAGAGCATAGTATCGTAAAAACACGAACCGGCAATTTAAAATAAAAACTGCAGATTTTTTGTGGGCTGCCAAATGTGAAGTAAATTCGTACTAGATTTACCTCTACCACTCCTGTAAGAACTCAACAGTACGATTGAAATTCCGTATTTCCTGTGAAGTAATTTGTAACCTTCTAAACTTAAAAGTTATGGCATCAAATTCATCACAAACGAGTGAAACAGCAAAAACAACAATCTTTGTTATTGTATTTTTTGCAGCGATTGCATTGATTACCTTATTAATGTTCGGTTAATCAATTGCCTATGATAAGAAATTTACTCAACCGCTGTTCTTAGAACAGCTCAGTACCTTATTCACCTTATTTTTTAAGCTCCGGGAACGGAGCTTTTCTATTTTTATCCCCCTCTCAACCAAAGGATTACTAGGGTCAATCAGGCTCGCTTTCCTTAACTTTGCCCACCAAAAAAGATACATCCTGCATGGAACTGAGTAAGAATTTTGAGCACAATGCATCCGAAGAGAAATGGTACAGCTACTGGAACGAACAGAAATATTTCAACAGCACTCCCGATGGCCGTGAGCCGTATACCATTGTCATTCCGCCGCCGAACGTTACGGGTGTTTTACACATGGGCCACTGTCTCAACAATACAATACAGGATATATTGATTCGTCGTGCCCGAATGCAGGGCAAAAATGCCTGCTGGGTGCCGGGTACCGACCATGCTTCCATTGCTACTGAGGCGAAAGTGGTGCAAATGCTTCGTGAAAAAGGCATACAGAAAGCTTCACTCAGCCGTGATGAATTTTTGAAATATGCCTGGGAATGGAAAGAAAAGTATGGTGGCATTATTCTTCAGCAGCTGAAAAAATTGGGTTGCAGTCTCGATTGGGATCGTACCAGTTTTACCATGGATGAAGATTATTACAAAAGTGTGATCAAGGTATTTATCGATCTGCATAAAAAAGGAATTATTTACCGTGGGTTACGCATGGTGAACTGGGACCCTGTTGGCAAAACAGCGCTTAGCGACGAAGAAGTGATCTTTAAAGAGATCGATTCAAAACTGTTTTATGTGAAATATGCATTGGCAGAAAACAGCGATCAGTTTATAACTGTCGCTACCACCAGACCTGAAACCATTTTAGGTGATGTGGCCATTTGCGTAAATCCGGAAGATGAACGCTATAAAACATGGGTAGGTAAAGAAGTAATTGTGCCGATCATCAACCGCCGCATTCCGGTTATTGCAGATGAATATGTGGATGCAGAGTTTGGTACAGGTGCATTAAAAATTACACCAGCTCACGACAAAAACGATAATGAGCTTGGTCGTAAACATAACCTGAAAGCATTAAACACTTTGGATGCAGAGGGTAGATTCACTTCGGAAGAACTTGCAGAAGACAAGCCATCTGAACTTGTACTGAGTTACAATGGGATCGATCGTTTTGAATTAAGAAAAAAGATTGCCGATGATATTGCACAATTAAACCAACTTGAAAAAACGGAAGATTACAAAGGACAGGTTGGAACAAGTGAACGTACCGGTGCCATCATCGAATCAAGATTGAGCCTGCAATGGTTTATTAACATGAAGGAATTCTTAAATAGAAATCCGGAGACATTAGCGGCAGTAATGAACGATGAGATCAAATTCTATCCTGAAAAAACAAAAAATACTTATAGCCATTGGCTGAATAATATCAAGGACTGGTGTATTTCACGCCAGCTATGGTGGGGACAACAGATACCGGCATGGTATGCGCCCGATGGTTCTTTTGCAGTTGCTGCTACTAAAGAGGAAGCATTTGAAATATTGAATCAACAGGCTGCCACTCACCATTCACCACTCACCATTGACGATATTCAACAAGATGAAGACTGTCTCGATACCTGGTTCTCTTCATGGCTATGGCCTATGGAAGTATTTAAAGGCATAAGCAATCCCGGAAATAAGGATGTAGAATATTATTACCCTACTACCACGTTGGTAACAGGACAGGATATCATTTTCTTTTGGGTGGCTAGAATGATCATGGCGGGTTTTGAATACAAGAATGAACGGCCATTTAAAGATGTTTATTTCACAGGGATGGTTAGGGATAAACAAGGCAGAAAGATGAGTAAGCAACTGGGCAACTCACCTGATCTGTTAGGTTTAATCGATCAATATGGTGCCGATGCAGTTCGCTTTGGTATTCTTATCTCCTCACCTGCAGGTAACGATTTGTTGTGGGATGAAAGCAGCAATGAGCAAGGCCGCAACTTCAATAACAAGTTGTGGAATGCGCTGAAGCTGGTGAAAATGTGGGAAGAAAGAAAAAATACTGAAAGCGGAACACAGATTGCAAAAAGCAATTTTGCAGTTGACTGGTTTGGCAGCAGGTTGAATGAAGCGAAAGCAGAGATCGATCAGTTGTTTAAAGAGTTCCGTTTGAGTGAAGCATTGAAAACGATTTATTCTCTTATTTGGGATGATTTCTGCAGCTGGTATTTAGAATGGGTGAAGCCAGGCTTTGAACAGCCCATTGAAGCAGCTGTTTATGAAAAAACGGTTTTGTATTTCGAAGAGCTCATGCAATTGCTGCATCCGTTTATGCCGTTTATTACAGAAGATATTTATCATTCGTTAAAGGAACGCAAAGCAGGCGACGATCTCACGATTAAACAATACAAAGCTTCTCAACCAGCTGATGAAACTATTCTTCGCACTGGCGAGCAATTGAAAGAAACCATCACAGCTCTCCGTGATGTGCGGGTAAAGAACCAGATCAAACCAAAGGAACCGATACGGATATCTATTGAAACATCGGATACAACATCATACAATCTCGTTGCTTCTATTCTCCAAAAACAAGTAAATGCCGAGAGCATAGATTATGTTTCAGCTGCAGTGGCGGGCTCTATTTCTACTGTGGTTCAAAAAGATAAATTTTACATTGCAACCGAACAGGCAATCGATACATCTTCACAAAAAGAACAATTGCTGAAAGATCTTGATTACCTGAAAGGTTTTCTTATATCTGTTGAAAAGAAACTCGGCAACGAACGTTTTGTGCAGAACGCTAAACCAGAAGTGGTAGATGTTGAGCGCAAGAAAAAAGCCGATGCAGAAGCGAAGATCAAGGCAATTGAAGAAAGTTTAGCAGCGCTTTAACTTCCTTTTAAAATAGGAAGAAATGCAGGTGCAATAGAAGAAGGCCTGCTTCGTTATAACAAAAATCATTTGATCCATGTTGTTGAAAAAACCATTTCGTTTGTTTTTATTCCTGTTTGTTTCGTTGCTGTGTTTACAAACCAAGGCGCAGGATAAACCCAAGCCAACCTTAAAACCGCCGCCGCTCCAATCATTTTGGGGTAAAACAAAGGGTGGTGATCTTCCGCTTGAAATGGTGTTGACCACCATCGACTCTGCCATATGGGTGATCGATGATAAAAAGAACCGATATCATATTTCCCGTTTTATAGTGGTGCATCGCAGTAAGGACAAGTATGAAGACGAAAAAACAGGTGAAATAAAAAGTAAGTATAACTCAACCGCAGCCAACGTTAGCAACTCTGGTTTTCTCAGTAAACCCTGGCAAAAAAATCTGTACGAGATCATCAAAAAAGAAGACGAAATTCTTATCACCGATATTATTGTGAAAGATAAGTTTGGTTATTATTATACTGCGCCTGATATCAAGATAAAGGTGATGTAGAAGCAGGTTGCAAGCTGTTAGCTACTCGCTGCAAGCCAATACAACCATTGCGCCTTTGTTCCTTTGCGATCTTTGCGTGAAACTGTGTTAAAACAAATCCAAAGGCAACACCAATTCAAACTGGTGAGGGTTGCGATTCAATCCAAGATCATCAACACTCAGCAAATAACTATAACGCACACCAAAAGAGAACGGCTGTACATTCCATAAACGTGTATCAAAAAACAACTCTCCTCCTACCGATTCAAACGGGAATACATTTCCTGTGCGCAAACTTTTGATCGCCGTATAATCATAAAACAGGTTTGCTCTTACACGCATGAAATAGATCATGTTGGCAATACCAAATTCAGGATAGGCTACAGGAAATTGGTAGTTGGTACTAAAGCGCCACATGCGTGGATAGTTGAAAGCCTGGTATCCTCTGGCAAACGGAAAATTATTACTGAACACAGAGCCACGCAACGTATCCCGTGCAAACCCTGTAGCAAAAAAGGACAGGCTGTGATTTCGGAACAAAGCAGGAAGATAAAAACCGATATTGCCTTGTAGTTGATTTCCTAATTGTCCGTCCGTTGTTCTCCTGTATCGAAGTGAAATGGTGTTCGCCCATTTCGGAAATATCTGTTGCCTTGCCTTCTGTGTTTGTAGCAACCAACTAAACCCTGTATTGATATAATTGAACTGCTGGTCTTTATAAATCCTTTTTGCAATGCCGGTAAAATTGAACTGCTCTGTATTATAGGAAGCAAAAAGGTTGAGGTTTTTAAACGTCAGCCCCCCGGTAAAGTTGAGTGGTATATTAATTCCTGCATTCAGGTTTGTTTGATTGAATGTAATGGTTGTATCCTCATTCAATGCAAAATTCCTATTCCATGTTTGCGAAGCACCAACAGATAGTTGAGGATAGATTCCACCATAGATCAGATCAGCCGACACCTGGTTATAACCTTCGTTGCGATTGTACGTATAAGCATATTCACCGACAAATGTGTTCAAAATATTCTGGCTGTAGAATGTAATACCATAATCAGGATCTTCAGCAAATGGTCGCCAGCTATGAATGTTCAACAAACCTGTACCGGAACGATAACGTTTTATTTCACCTGGATGCTGTTGAACATTTTTCAACAGGTCAGCTGCTGCAAATGTTTTACCTGAAAGATATAAGTTGCTTAAAGGAGCAGTTGTTGTTTCTTGTTTTAATCTTACATCACTTAGTTTTTGTTTCAACAGCATACTACCATCAGCAGTAAATGTATTCCAGATAACTGTTTGTGTTTTTTGATCAAGTGTTGCCTGGTAATTTCCATTGGGTAGATCGGCTGCACGAAACAACTCTTTCGTTTTTACATCTAACAAATACAACACGTCCGCCCCGTTTTGAGATGAAGTAAATAATACTGTATCACCTGATACTTGTACATAAGCCATCATTGCATTACTGAACGGCAACAATATTTCTTCTTGTTTTGAAGAAATAGTTGTTTGCAACAAAGCCATCTCCCCTTTTACATTTCGAGCAGCGCTGATAATGGTTGAACCGTCAGCAGAGAAACGAGGAAACGTATAAACATATTCAGCAGGGTTTGGCAGATCAACAACAGCGTTATCATTCAACTGAATGATGCGGAGATTTGTTTGCTGATCTGTTCCTGAATTTACAGCAACAACGCTGTTTGCATCGGGTGAAAGATCGGGCTGAAACAATCTTGTTTTACTGCTAATCTTTTTTACTTCATTTACTCTTGTATCCCACACTTTCAGCTCAGAATAGGTTTTATATCCCCAGCGTGCATCGGTTGCAAATGCGGTGTACACAACTTTGCCATCCCTGTAAGAATAATAACTGTCTTCTGCAATATCTTTCACCCTTAACTTCTCTTCATGTCCATTGGTGTGAATCCGCACCCATCTTGGTATTTGCCTGTAACCCGATTTTAATACCAGCACACTTCCATCATCAGTAATAAAAGGATACTCATAATTCACCACGCTATTTTTTACGGGCTTATTGATGGATTGCAACGATTGAAACACCGACGTTTCTTTTACACTCATTTCATCCTTATACCAATTGAATGCATCGTTTACAAACTGCTTGTACTTAATACCGGTATGCCGCTTCACAGCTTTTTGATAAGGATAAAACAATCCTTTAAAATTCAATGCATCGTTATTCACTTTCGTCCACAGGTCGCTGCCATATTTTTCACGGCCATAACTTACCAGCAAATAACCGAGATCGTAATGATTAGGAACAAAATGTCGATATGATCCATTCCTCAACTTTTGATAAGAATAGTTTTTATTAGCTAACCACAATGAACGATACGAATTAAAGAAAGAAGGAAAACGCCCACGACCTTGTTTACTATTGATGGTTTCCTGCCACACAGCATCGCCTTCCCAAAACCAATCGGGCACAGCAAGATTCATGGCTACAGCTTTTCCTTCCTGTCCAAAAAAGAAGCCAGCGATTTTAGGAATGGTACGATCAAAGTTGGAGAACTGTTCAATATGCCTGAACTCATGCAAGGCTAAATACTGGTGCCATGGAACAGCTCCGCTGCCAAGGTTTGTAAGATCGGGCATCATATAAAATTCACTGCGCCATGGAGCCGGACCGACATATGCATTTGATGTGGTGGTTTGATTTTGCAACACGACATTGAACTTTCTTAACCTGTTACCAAGTGAAGAAGAAAGTGAATCACGAACCAACTGGTGCGATAACCATGCAGCCTCCCTCGCCTGCTTTTCTAATTCCTTCGGAAAAATAATACGCACCTTATCTGTATTGAGTTGATAAAATTTCAACGAAGTAGGATTGCCGCCAAAGCGTTGCGCTTTTATCTGGCTTATCACAAAAACAAAAAACACAATCGTTGCAATGAGAGGTTTTCGATTCATACTTAAAAATAAATTGAACTGGTGAAATAAAATCATCTTCAGCAACTATCTTTAAGCAATTTCAACACCATGCTTCTGCTCGCCCTTTCCATTGCACCCGGTATTGCTATCAGTCTTTACATTTTTTTGAAGGACCGCTTTAACCGTGAGCCGCATCTTAATTTGCTTATCTGCTTTTTTCTTGGATGCCTTAGCATCATACCTGCCATCATTATTCAATTGTTAACAGCAGGGCCTGTTGGAAACCTGATGAGCGAAAGCATTTTATACACCGCTGTATTTGCTTATATCATTGTTGGCCTGAGTGAAGAATGGAGCAAATACATTATGCTGCGTGCCTACGCTTTTCCCAGAAAAAGTTTTGATGAACCATTCGATGGTATTGTTTACAGTGTAATGATCGGGATGGGTTTTGCAACGGTTGAAAATATCTTGTATGTTCAACAGCATGGATTAGGCACTGCAGTTGTGCGAATGTTTTTAAGTGTACCAGCCCATGCAGCTTTTGCCGTGCTGATGGGTTATTTTGCGGGTAAAGCGAAATTTAAACCTGAACGCAGGAGGTTTTATTTATTCACCGGTATTTTCTGGGCTGCATTCTTTCATGGTACGTATGATTTCTTCTTGTTTCTACAAGGCAATGCTGCTGTAAACAAGTATCTGAGCGATACTTTATTATTTCTTGGCGCTGTTGCTTCATTTGTATTTGCCATCTGGCTTTCAAGAAAAGCAATCAAGGAACATCATACTACTTCGAAGAACATGTTTCACCCCGACATTTAATCAGAAAAATTATTATCATTGATTTGAAATCAAAATAACCCAGCTTTAATGCATATCAGCAATAGAAAGTCCACTGCTTCCGACAGGGCTTTAAACATCAGTATTACAATCGTATCCTACTTACTGTATATTGTTAACCTTTACAATCTTTACATGACGCCTCGTTTCCCTTATCGAAGTGCGCTTCTTGTGTATGCATTCTGGGCATTCCCCATCATCAGCTTATTTTTTTCAGCACGGAATTTTATAAGGCTTGCTAAAGGAGAACAAAATGCAAAACCATTTGTTGCCATTCATGTAGCAGCGCTCATTATTTTCATGAGCTTCATTATCTACTTGCTTCCTAAAGTTGAATGACTTGATGTTGAAGTTTAATCGTTGTGATGATCAACCAGTTTTTTCATCATCTCCGAACCAACTTCTTCAGCCGAAATTCCGTAACCGTTCACAAATACACCTTTGTGTCCTTCTTTTGTTTCAATGGCATAAACAATTTCTTCGTCAGATGGATTGGTGTCGCCTTCAAACCGGTAGATTTCTTTAATCTCAAATTCCTGTGGCGTTAAGTTAAGATCGGGATTGTAGCATTGCAGCGTATTTACCTGCAGGTTAAAGTCGAGGGAAAAACCTCTGGCTTTTAAATCACTGATCGCTTCGGTAACTGTATCGTAACTGTACATGATGTTAATTTATAATTGAAAAATGATAATTGCTGTTCGATAAACCGGGCCAAAGACAGTTTGTATTCATCCCTTCGTACCCCGTACTTCCCACTTCGTACTTTCTTCACACCATCACAGGTGTCTGCTTCAACACACCCATCACAAACACACTCTGCACATTCCCCATGTTTTCACTCTGGCTCAACTTGTTCACGTGAAAGTTATAATAATCGTCCATATTCTCTGCCACTACTTTCAACATAAAATCAAACTCACCGGAAATATTATAACATTCGATCACTTCCGGCAATTCGTTGATATGTTTAATAAATTTCGTGCCTGCATTTTTACTGTGCTCTTTTAACGACACGTAGCAGATCACCATCAATCCCTTCTTTACCTTCGCATGATCAATGAGGGCTGCATATTGTTTAATGACGCCACTTCTTTCCAACCACTTAATGCGTTCGTGAACAGGAGTGGTACTCAGGTGAACTTTGTCAGCAATTTCCTTTACCGTCATCCGTGCATTTTGTTGCAGCAGGCGAAGAATGCTGAGGTCAGTTTTATCGAGTGTAACGGGCTCTTTAGTGATTTGTTCTGTTTTAGTCGCTTTTGCCATGGGTAAACAGGTTTTTGTCCTTTTATCTACCTCCAATTTAGAATGATTTCCTGAATTTATTCACATTCGTGTTATTTTCTACTGAAAAACTACCTTTGCCATCTAAAAACATTACAACATGTCAACTCTTACAAGAAGCACTATTGATTTCGATCTGAAATACAAAGTGGCCGATATCAGCCTCGCTGAATGGGGTCGTAAAGAAATTCGTTTGGCTGAAGCAGAAATGCCGGGCTTAATGTCAATCCGTGCAGAATATGGTGCACAACAACCATTGAAAGGCGCACGTATCGCCGGTTGCTTACACATGACCATCCAGACTGCCGTGTTAATTGAAACACTGGTTGCTTTGGGCGCTGAAGTTAAATGGAGCTCTTGCAATATCTTCTCTACACAAGACCATGCTGCTGCTGCAATTGCCGCTGCAGGTATTGGTGTTTATGCATGGAAAGGTCAAACACAGGCAGAAGCTGATTGGTGTATTGAACAAACATTGTTCTTTGGTGGTGTTGATCGTCCGTTGAATATGATCCTTGATGATGGTGGCGATTTAACCAACATGGTGTTAGATAACTATACTGAGCTGATCGCTGGCATTAAAGGTATCAGTGAAGAAACAACTACTGGTGTTCACCGTTTATATGAAAGAGTAACAAAAGGCACTTTACCAATGCCTGCTATCAACGTAAACGATAGCGTTACTAAATCTAAATTCGATAACAAGTACGGTTGTAAAGAATCATTAGTTGATTCTATCCGTCGTGCAACCGACGTAATGCTCGCTGGTAAAATTGCAGTTGTTGGTGGTTATGGTGATGTAGGTAAAGGTTCTGCTGCTTCATTAGCTGGTGCAGGTTGCCGTGTAATTGTTACTGAAATTGATCCTATCTGCGCTTTACAAGCTGCTATGGATGGTTTTGAAGTAAAGAAAATGAAAGATGCGGTGAAAGAAGCTGACATCATTGTTACTGCTTCTGGTTGCCGTGACCTGATCACTGGCGAACACTTCAAAGCAATGAAGGATAAAGCAATTGTTTGTAACATTGGTCACTTCGATATTGAAATTGATGTTGCATGGTTGAACGAAAACTATGGTAATACAAAAGATACTGTGAAACCACAGGTTGATATTTACAATGTAGATGGTAAAGACATCATCCTGCTGGCTGAAGGCCGCCTGGTGAATCTTGGTTGTGCTACTGGTCACCCATCATTTGTGATGAGTAACTCTTTCAGCAACCAAACTTTAGCACAGATCGAACTTTGGTTGAACAACAGCAAATACGATAACAACGTATACGTATTGCCTAAGCATCTTGATGAAAAAGTTGCACGTCTTCATCTTGCAAAAATTGGTGTTGAACTGGATGAATTGACTTCTGCTCAATCTGAATACCTCGGTATTTCAAAAGAAGGTCCATTTAAACCTGAAGCTTATCGTTACTAATACAGCCTCAAAGCTGCAAGCAAAACCCGTTTCAACAGAAGCGGGTTTTTGTTTTTTGGATATGTATCTTTAAGAAACACTTCAATTATATGCCTGTTAACCAAACTAAACGCATTGTGCAGATCAGCATTGCAGTTATTGCCTGGTTTGCTCTCCTGCTACAACTTTATTTACAAATTGTAAACCGCACCACCGGTGTAGGCGAAGCCGTGGTTCGCTTTTTCAGCTACTTTACTATTCTTACCAATCTTATTGTAGCTATTTGTTTTACTTCATTGTTACAGAACAAAGGAAAAGGATTTCAGTTCTTTAATAAGCCGGGGGTGTTTACCGCTGTCACAGTTTATATTCTTATCGTGGGATTGGTGTACAATCTTATACTTCGCTCTTTGTGGAATCCACAAGGCTGGCAATTACTGGCCGACAATTTACTGCACTCTGTTACTCCACTGCTGACAATCATTTACTGGATCGCCTATACGTCGGCTAAAGAAATACAGTGGAAGGAAACTGCACTGTGGTTATTCTATCCATTCATTTATCTTATTTATGTTTTGATTCGTGGAGCTTTCAGTGATTTTTATCCTTACTTTTTTATTGATGCAGGAAAGCTGGGCTATACAAAAGCATTTACAAATGCAGTGTATGTTACACTTGCGTTCCTGCTGGTTTCGCTGCTGCTGATCTGGTTGGGAAAAAAGAAAAAAGCATAACGCTTCATGTACTGTTCTAATAAAAAAAATCCCTATCGCTAACGAAAGGGATTTTTTTATTAACTCGCTGACCTGTTATCCGGCAAAAATATATCCGCAACCTTTTTCCTGTGCCCTGCCCAATGCCCACACACCAGAAGGTACAGGTTGAATGTTAGGTAATATGCCTGCAAGCCATTCTTTACGCACAGCTTCTACATCCATCTTCATCATGTTTGCAGCAACGGTTGAGTAAACAGCAAAAGCCGCCTGGCAATAACAAAACATCACGCCGTCTTTTTGCAGATCGTTAATACCGAGCGGAACTGCTCCAATGCCAGGGATCACAAAATCATCGGGCTTTGGTTGCCAGAAAGGATTGCGGGTTGCAGCCTTACTTGTTTTTGGATCGTTGGCTTTAAACAATTCGCCGAACTTGTATTTCTCCCAAATCTTATCGTCCATGGCATAACCAAGAGCCGTATGCCGGAGCACCACTACCACACTGCAATCTTTAGGAGCTGTTCCTGTGGCTTCGTTGGTCATTAGAAATACTTTAGGCCAGGCAAATGGATAAACTTCATGCGGCTGTGTTGCATCAAACACCATCCGGTGCTTTCCCTTGATCTGGTTGAACCATTCATCGGGACTGTTTTGATCGGTTACCATGTTTTCTTTAAGCAGTGGAGATGCCTGGATGGCTTTAGGCAAGGATGCCAACCCCAAAGCAGCAGCACCAGCAGCAACAGCTGATAAAAATTTCCTGCGTGCCGGTACCTGTTCTTGATTTTTCTCTTTCATTGATTTTCGTTTTAAGGTTTTGAAATAAGACCGGGTAAGGATAGGTGCTGACGAATAACGATGACTTATAAAAGCAACTGTTAGAATTGACAGAGTCGGACTAAGGAAGTAAGTATTCCAAATTAAACATTTCGTTTACCAAATGCAAGTGTAGAATTGAAATTCTCAACCTCTGCAGGTTCTGTTCGTGATACCGTAACAAGTTTCTCGTTATTTTTACCCGGCAAGCATTTTATGGCATGAGACTTCAAAAGGCTTTTATTTATCTGTGCTTCATTTTAAGCGTACCTATTTGTTCGTATTCACAAACGAACGGAGCTGTATTTGTCAGCAAGCAGCAACAGGCGTTGGCCTTTCTGAAAAAATCCTCTTTTGCGGGCAATGCTCCATGGGTATCGGTAAACCAGCAATTATTTTTACAGAATCTTCAAAGGAACATTGAGCACCCATTTTTCTTGTATGCTGGCCGCAACACCAACTTCTGCGCATTTGCTGCAGTGAGTTATGCCATGATAACAAATGATCCGCTTGGTTATGTAAAGTTCATGACTGAATTATATAAAAACGGGAAAGCGGAATATGCCGGGGTAATGTATAAACCATCTGACGCTGTTCAAAAGCAAGTGGGATTGGTTTTGTATGAAGGTGAACTCGACAGGAACGATGCAGATCAAATGCTTTTCTTTACACTGGCCGATCATTACAAAGGTTACATTAATATATTCCACCGCAACTACGAAGAAGGAAGAGAATTAACCCTGTGGGCTGCAACTAATCTTGCAAAGTTTAATCATATGCTGCGGGCTACCATGCAAACGGAGATACAGTCTATGGGTTACGATCTTCTGAGACTCAGGTTGAAAAATCCTGTACAGTTTCTACAGAAGAAATTAGAGACAGGTGAAGTTTTTCTTTATCTCAATAACCGCATGCTACGACGCAAGAACCATGGCAAAGTAAAAAAGCACACTCCCACGCATTATATCGTATTAAAAAAAATAACCCGGGAAAACGACATGGTAAATATCACCTATTGGGATGCGGGCTTTAATACATTGCGAAAAATTGAATTGAATACATTTAAACGTTTACTCTATGGCGTTAGCTGGAGCGTAGGAAAAAAGCAATGAGAACACACTTAAAATATTGTGCTTACTTCATCCTGCTTATTGTTATCATGAGCTCCTGTTCTGTATCACGCCAGTTCCCGATCAACTATTACAAGCAACATGAAAAAGATATTGTGGGCATAGAAGCGGTATATAGTCATATCGCACAACCAAGATTATTATCGCTGGGATTTACCGACAACCAATACAGCCATGGGTTGATTGAAATAAAAACTGATACCATCCGCTATATCTATGAATTCGACCTCAATGACCGGGCCCTCTACGATAGCTTACACAGGTATGGGTACGATACAACCGCTACTGCTTACTTATTGCAGTATATGAAAAAAGCGAATTGTACCTGGGTGAATAAACTCGACTATTATGTAGAAGGACAAAAACGGATGCTTACGTTCATGTCTATTCGTAACCGATCACTTCGAGCACCATTTGCTCCTGAAAAATATTTTATTCTTACGTTTTATAATCAGCCGCAGTACTACGATAAGGATGGTGTCTTGCTCGATCGCCGGAACTTGCGTCGTGCAAGAAAAATAAACAACGAAATATTTCATCGTATCAATGAAAAAGTGTGCTACACTATTTCTGCACGATTCAGATAACTGAAGTTTATTGACGATAAAAGAATACCCGCCATCCACCTAATTCCAAATTACCAACCCACTACCGTCCGCCTCATCCCCCATTTCCACCATTCATCAAAAGGCATTTAATGGGGGTTTGTTTTCAGTATATTCGGCAACCAAAACAATTTCACAATGATGAAAAGAATCAGTGCCTACCTGTTGTGTATGATCTGTTACAGCAGTTTAACAGCACAAAATGGTTACAGCAATTTTGCTCAACAAACCAACCGCATTAATGGGTTGGCAAAAGCAAACCCGCAATGGGTAAAAGTAAAATCGTTAACTAAAACAAATGGCGGTAAAGACATCTGGCAAATTACCATCGGCTCGGGCAACACCGAAACCAAACCGGCCATTGCGGTAGTGGGTGGTGTAGAAGGTAATATGCCGTTGAGTACAGAACTCGCTATTGGCTTTGCAGAGCAACTGATGCAAGGCATTTCAACCGACAGTATCAAAAACCTGCTCAACAAAACAACGTTCTATATTTTTCCCAACATGAGTCCGGACGCAATGGAACAGTTCTTTGCATCGATTCGTTACGAGCGCCAGGGCAATGCCACTTTAACTGATGATGATCGTGATGGAATTAGTAATGAAGATGATTATGATGATCTTGATGGTAATGGTAAGATCACATGGATGCGTGTTGAATCACCAGTGGGCACACACCGTTTACATCCCAACGATCCCAGAGTATTGATCCGGGCAGATGTTAGCAAAGGTGAAAAAGGAAACTATCTTGTTTTTACAGAAGGCAAAGACAATGATAAAGACGGCGTCTTTAATGAAGATGGCGAAGGCGGCGTTTGGTTCAATAAAAATTTATCCTTTAAACATCCTTCGTTTTCGCAAGGTTCAGGTGAATACCCTGCATCAGAAAAAGAAACAAGAGCATTGCTTGATGAGTTGTTCGATCGGTTCAATGTGTATGCGGTCATTAGTTTCAGCAGCAACAATAATTTGAGTACGCCTTACTCTTTCAACGCAGCGTCTGTAACGGCTCCTGTTCTTGCTGGGTGGTTACAACCCGATACAAGAGTAAACAGCATGGTGAGCGACTTGTATAATAAAACTGTTGGTTTGAAAGATGCTCCTCCATCATCAGTAAATGGTGGTGATCTGTTATCATGGGGTTACTATCATTATGGGCGGTTTAGTTTCAGTACGCCGGGTTGGTGGGTGCCAAAAACAAAACCCGACACTGCAAAAAATGAAAAACCATTTACTGTTGAAGATGCAACTGCAAACTATTTGCGTTGGGCGTCGCAACAAAATGCAGGCAATGTATTTACTGAATGGAAAACAATTCAACATCGTGATTTCCCAAATCAAAAAGTTGAGGTTGGTGGTATTGATCCCTTTGCACAAACTACCCCACCCTATTCGCTTGTTGCTGATCTTGTAAAAAAGCACAGCAACTTTTTGATGAAACTTGCAGCGGCACAACCAGAAGTTGATATTGTGAATGTTAGAACGGAAAAACTTGCAAGAGGCCTAACAAGAATAACACTTGATGTCATCAATAAATCTGCTTTGCCTTCTCACGCCAAACTAGGCGAACGCAGTTACTGGGTGAAACGCATTAATGTAAAAGTGAACAACAACAGTTCTCAATCGATCATCAGTGGTAAAAAAATCCAATTGTTAAATGCACTGGAAGGCTACAGTTCAAAACAACTGACATGGCTTATTAAAGGAACTGGCAAAATAATCATTGAAGCTGGCAGCCCTACTACAGGAACAAAAACAATTGAGGTTACACTTTAATGTTCACTCCAAAATTTTCAAGTATGAAACTTCACATAAAACAAATCATAGCATCAGCAGCGTTCAGTGTTGTAGCCTTGTTGGCCACTGCACAAAATGTTGACCAGATATTTAAAGCTGCCGGCTCCCCGGCAAATCCAAAAGTAGCTATCAGTTGGAATCGTTATTACGATCATGCAGGTATTACAGAAATATGCAAAAAAATCGCAGCAGCTCATCCCGATCTTGCAAAATTGCAATCGATCGGCAAATCATTTAAAGGCAGGGATATCTGGTGTCTTACCATTACTGATTTCAAAAAAGGAAATGCTGACCAGAAACCCGGCATGTATATCGATGGCAACATTCACTCAAACGAAGTACAAGGTGCAGAGTTCTCTTTGTACACAGCATGGTACCTAACTGAATCATTTAAAGACACTCGCTTCATTAAAGAATTACTGGGCGATAAAGTTTTTTATATCGTGCCAACCATTAATCCTGACGGTCGTGATAGTTATTTTCATGAACCAAATACTGGAAGCTCACCACGTTCAGGAGTTATTCCTGTTGACAATGATCGTGATGGTTTACTCGATGAAGATGGTTATGATGATCTTGACAAAGACAATGAAATTTTATTGATGCGTCGCAAATCAGCGACAGGACGCTACCGTGTTGACCCATCGGATCCACGTAGGATGATGCAGGTTGGCCCAGACGAAAAAGGCGATTATGAATTATTGGGTCTTGAAGGTAAAGATGATGATGGTGATGGTGCAGTGAATGAAGATGGCTATACGTTTCAATACGATCCAAACCGTGACTGGGGATGGGGATGGCAACCAAACTATATTCAGAATGGAGCGTACAAATATCCATTCTCATTGCCTGAAACAAGAGCCGTGATGGATTTTGTAATGAAGCATCCAAACATTGCAGGCGCACAATCGTATCACAATGCTGGTGGCATGATCTTACGTGGCCCTGGTGATCCAACAGACCAGGTAACTTACAATCCGCAAGACATACAGGTGTATGATATCATTGCAAAGAAAGGTGAAGAGTTAATTCCCGGGTATCGCTACTTGATTGTTCATAAAGATCTGTATGCAGCGTATGGTGGCGAACTTGATTGGTTCTATGGTGGTCGTGGTATTTACACTTATTCAAATGAATTATGGACTCCTTTCTTAATGTACAACAAAGATGCAACCCGCAATCCGCAGGATAATACAAACTTCCAGTTTGATAGTTACCTGTTGTTTAAAGACGCATTTGTTGATTGGCATGAATATGATCATCCGCAATATGGTAAAATTGAAATTGGTGGTTTCAAGAAAAACTTTGGCCGTGCACATCCGGGCTTTTTGTTAGAAAGTGATGCACATCGCAACATGGCGTTTACGATTTATCATGCATATCATACTCCGTTATTGAATGTTGATACGGTTACAGAAAAAGATCTCGGCAATGGATTGAAAGAAGTAACAGCTGTTATTTCAAACAGTCGCATTATGCCAACGCACAGCAGTCATGATCTGAAATATAAGATTGAACGTCCCGATCATATTTCAATTACTGGCGTAAAAGCAATTGCAGGAATGATCGTTGAAAATACCGATCTCAACATTTCAAACGAACAAACAAGTAATCCTGAGAAAATTGAAATTGCAAATATCCCCGGCTTGTCAACTGTTACCGTTCGCTGGGTTGTGCAGGGTTCAGGAAAATACACGATCACTGTTGATAGCAAGAAAGGCGGTGTAGCAAAAAAATAAGATTCTAGGTTCTATAGTTCTGAGTTTTTAAGTTAGTAACATGCAAAGCTTTCCTCAACTACAAGTTGTAATTGAGGAAAGCTTTGTAATTTTCAGCATGAAATGTTTCACTCTATCTATATTGACCTCACTCCTTCTGATCCAAACGCATGCACAGATTTTAAAAACAGATGCCACCCTGTTAAAACTAAAAGCACCTGAAACATTCAAAGCGGAATTTGAAACAAGCAAGGGAAATTTCACGGTGGAAGTTTATCGTAGCTGGTCGCCGCTCGGAGCCGATCGCTTTTACCAACTCATTCGCAGCGGCTATTATAATAATACTGTCATTTTTCGTGTGATAAAGGATTTTTTGGTGCAGTTTGGCGTGAGTGAAGACAAACAAAAAAATATCTTTTGGCAGGGAAAGAATCTGAAAGATGAACCTGTTGTCGGTTCCAATACCGATAGCACCATCTGTTTCTCCCGTGGAGCGCCCAATACCCGCAAAACATCCATTTTTATCAATCTTCGGAATAATCTTTCGTACGATACAATTAATGCCGGCGGAGTGAAAGGATTTGTGCCCTTTGCCAAAGTAATTAGCGGCATGGACGTAGTGCGGCAGTTCTATTCAGGGTATGGAAATGATGCCATGAAGCCCGCTGACACCATTTATTTCAAAGGCAATAAATGGTTCATTAACAAATTTCCCCAGATCGACATCATTAAAGAAGCCAGGATCCTAAAGGATTAGACTCATCTGTCTTGATTGATATGCCCGATACGGGTATTATTCTGTCCTGTAAGTTTTCCACAAAAATTAAGTTGTGCATGAGTTTTGCTTTCATAAATACTCCCTTGCCCACATTTATAAAACAGCTTACCAATAAAAACTTATATACTGATGAAATGAGTCATAAAAATTATCGAGCAAATTGTCGCCAAAAGCGATGATGATCTTTATGACGAATAACATCTGGCAAAAACACAAAAAATTGAACAGATGAAACTACAAGTCGTTAAAAACATTCAATTCACCCGTTTAATAAAAGCAGACGGACGCTTACGTGAATTCAACTTCAGGAAGCTTGGTGGCTTACAAGAAGGCATCTTCAGCGTAGATGTGGCAGATGAACGTGGAAACAGGTTACTCTTCAAGATGCATAAAGAAGATAACAAGTGGAAAATTTTGGAAAACCATGATCTACCCGAGTGGGTGACCTCTTCAACTACGGTGTTGCATGATAAGATCGAAGAAGTGCTGAATGCGCATCTTCCACAACAGGAAGAGCACGAGCAACAATCGTAAAGAAAAAAGCTGTTCAGCTTTTTATAACTGAACAGCTTTTTCTTATTTATCCCCTCCCGTTTTAATAACCTTGATTCTGTACAAGATTAGGGTTTACTTTTATTTCATTGAATGGAATAGGGAACGTCCATGACCTGGATGTTGAATTGATATTGCAATTGTCGGCACGTGAGCCATTGGCAACACCACACTCGGCACGAACAATTGTCTTTGTAGATCTGCGGAGATCGAACCAGCGATGACCTTCGCCCAGCAATTCAACCCGACGTTGCAATAAAATAGCATTAAGCAAAGCTGCACCAACTTCGGCGCCTGCTGCTACACCACGATTGGTGCGCAACAAATTAAGATCGGCCAATGCAGTAAGATCGCCTGTGCGTTGTTTTGCTTCAGCACGCATCAATAACAATTCACCGGCACGAAAAACTTTAAAGCTTCTGATGCCCGGATATTTCCAGCTAAGTGTGCGTTGAATACCACCAGAACCCGCCTGGTTGAACCGGTTTACACCGGGATCAACATAAGCACCACCTTGTGCCTGTAAAATAGCACTCATGGCAGCAGTTACACGATAGTTAGGACTATTTCCACTTATTGCACCCCCAGGACGCAGAGCGTTATCGGAAGGAATAGCCCAATAAACTTCACTCGAAGGAGATGCTTCACCGGCAGTTGCAAAAGTTGAAATATAATTTGCAGCACTACCAACAGGTCTTAACCCTAATGCAATATTTGCATCGGCAATAACTGCCGCCCACTCAGAAGCATAATAGTTCACACGTGTACGCATCGCATACACAACAACGCTATCGATATAATTACGTGCCCCATTTCCGGTTGTGTTACCACCCTCACGAAACGCAATCAATGCGTCGCCGAGGTCTTTTAAAATGGCATCGTAGTTTTCTTTAACGGTGTTACGTGCTGGCAAATTAGCAAACGGCTTTTGTGGATCGAAAACAGTTACAAAGGGCACACCTAATGCTGTTGAGTTGCGACCAAAATCCTGTGCGAAATAACGCATAAGATCAAAGTGTGCGTGTGCACGAATGGCCAATGCCTGTGCTTTGATACGCTTGGCTTCAGCTTCAGTAGAACCTGTTTCATAGGTCTCTACAAACTTCAACAGGTTATTCACTCTTGAAATAATTTCATAAGGCTGTATAAAAGCAGCAGCTACTGCTCCGTTATCGGAAGCATAAGTCATTTCACTCATGATATTCCAGTTACCCAAACTTTCTAACGCTTCTACAAAATCATCACCCATTAATTCAGGTAATGCACTCCATGCACTTGCACTGCCCGATGCAGCAGGGCTACCATAGTAGTTGTTGCTCTGGAACCCGTCATATGCCCCACGTAAAGCACTGCGTACATCATCAAAGGTTTTTAAATCCGTTAACGACGTATCAGGTATTGTGTCTAATGGCTTCTTACATGCTGCAATTCCTGTAAATAGCAGGGCCAGCATGATGTAAACCGGTTTTAGTGTCATCTTCATATATTAATAATTTCGTTCATTAAAAATTTAAATTCAAACCAAAGTTTATACTGCGTAAAGAGGGATATTGTGCACCACTTACAGCAGCATTTGAATTAGCATCAGAGTTTACAACTGTTGATACTTCAGGATCCCAGCCCTGGAACTTATGCCATGTGTAAAGGTTTTGTCCTTGCACAAACAAACGCAGGCCTTGTATCTTCAGTTTTTCTGTTACGCTTCTTGGTAATGAATAAGAAAGCATCACATTACGTAAACGAAGGAAATCACCTTTTTCAAGGAAACGTGTTGTTTGACCTTGAGTAGCTTCATCAATACGTGGGAAATTTGTTTGCTGACCTGGTGTTGTCCACGCTGTTAAACCGCTGCGAGCAAAACCTGATGTGGTGTATGCATAATACTCAACATTATAACGTGCATTGTTATACACATAGTTTCCTTGCGAGTAAACAAAGAATGCTGAAAGTTCTAACCCTTTAAAGTTAAAGGTGTTTGTAAGACCACCATTGTGAGGAGCATCACTTCCACCCAATACTGTAAGATCATTTGCATCATAATCTTCTGTGATGGTTTTGCCATCAGCTTTCAGGTATTGTGAATTACCGTTGTCGGGGTTAACACCTGCGTATTGAACGAGATAAAAACTGTTCAAGGGCTTGCCTACCTGTAATGCCTGGAAGCTTTTATACAACTGGAAGGTTTGGTTATCGGGCAGCGATTTAATGGTATTTTTATTATATGCATAGTTTGCATCGATTGTCCATTTGAAATCTTTCACATCAATAACTTTCAATGAAAGATTTACTTCAATACCCTGGTTTTCCATACTTCCATTATTTGCAAGGATAGTTCCATTACCACCACTTGTTGCAGGAACAGTAGGCTGGAAATACAAACCTGTTGTTAAGCTGTTGTAATATTCAACTGATGTTCTGATACGGCTCTTAAATAATTCCAATTCAACACCAATGTTTGCTGTTCTTCTTTTTTCCCAGGTGAGTTCAGCATTACCGAGACTATTGATACTTAATGTTCCCTGGCCGCCATAAGTGCCACGACCATATTGCTGGATGTAAGGGAATTCACCAATACCATTTTGGTTACCTACAGCACCAAAACTTGCTCTTAATTTCAGATAATTGATCGCATTCACATTTTTAAAGAAATTTTCTTCTGAAATGATCCAGCCAGCACCTACTGATCCATACTGTGTCCAGCGATTATCAGGACTCAGGCGTGATGAACCATCTGTTCTTCCTGAAAGTGTAAGGAAGTATTTGCTGCGGAATGAATAGTCAACTGTTCCGAAATAAGAAAGTAGTGAACTGTTTTCGGGGAAGCCACCACCAACTGTAGGAATATACCCGTTAGCAGCAGTGCCGGCAACAAGCCCGGCTTCGTTATCAAATGGCAAGAGCAAACCATAACCAGTAAAGTTAAAGCTACGGCCTCTGCGTCTGATATATTCAGTAAACAATGATGTAGTTAAATCATGTTCATCATTTGCACCAAAAGAAGTTTTATAAGTAAGACTATTGGTAATAGTTGAACGGAAACGACGATCAAGACTTCTTGCCAAAGCACCCTCGCCTGCAAACGCACTACCAAATGCTGCATTTTGCTGAGCAGATTGTGTTCCATTTTTAGTAATGCCAAAAGCTTCTATTTGTGAATAGTCGCCACCAGCATTTAAACGATAAGTGAGGTTTTTGATTCCTGGAATATTGTATTCCACAAAAACATTACCTGTTGATTTTAATTGCCAGCTGTTATCTCCATTTACAACTAATTCTTCAACCGGGTTTAACCAAAAAGGAAATTGAACAGAACCTGCATAAGTGCCATCATCATTGTACACTTTTTCATAAGGCAATGCCCAGATAACTGTATTCAATGGTGAACCAATACTTTGATCACCTTCAAATGTTCCTCTGAATTTTGACCAACCGCCTGCTAAGTTTATACCAAACTTAATGTTGCGCTCTGCATGAGAAAGATTCAAACGTCCATTATAACGTTTTAAACCTGTGTTGATCGTTACACCTTCCTGGTCAAAGTAATTGAATGATGTATAAAAAGTTGTTTTCTCGTTACCGCCACTTGCACTGATCTGGTGCGATTGCATTTTGCCATCACGGAAAACTGCATCATTCCAATCAGTATTTACATTGCGGAATTCAGCAACTTCTGCAGGTGACCATCCCCATGGATTGCCTGCAATGTTCATTTCAAAATCAAGTTTCTCCTGCGTGTTCATCAGTTTTAACTTGTTTTCAGGTAATGTAGAAACACCTATTTGTCCATCGTAAGCAAAACGAACTCTGCCGCTTTTACCTTTTTTGGTTGTTACCACAATTACGCCGTTAGCACCACGTGAGCCATAGATAGCTGTTGATGCTGCATCTTTTAAAACTGATACACTTTCGAAATCGCCTTGATTCATTGTGCTGAAATCGCCGGCTCTTACTTCAATACCATCAACAATGTACAAAGGATCAACTGAGCCATTTACGGATGTACGTCCACGAATGATCACATCTGCATTACGGCCAGGCTGACCAGAACCGGTTTTTACATTCAAGCCAGGTGCCTGTCCTTGAAGTATCTGATCAAATGATGCAATGGGTTGTGTGCGTATGTCATCGATCACAACAGTAGATGCAGAACCAATGTTTGAGCGTTTTGAACGTGTGGTATAGCCTGTTACCACAACTTCTCTTAATGCGTTAACTGTAGCCGTTACAGTTACATTCATCACTGCGCCATCAACAGGTACTTCTCTACGGTCAAAAGAAGTACTTGTGAAAATAAGTACGTCGCCTTGTTTTGCTTTGATGGAAAAATTTCCTTGTGCGTCAGCAGTGGTGATGGTTTGTGTGCCTTTTACTTGTACAGTAGCAAAAGGTTGCGGTTCTCCTGTTTGTGATGTGATCTTTCCAGTTACAGTTTGTGCCTGCACAAACGCAAAAGAAAACACAGCAATCACAAACGTAAGAAGAACCCGAAGGTTTTCTCTTGTCATGAATGATAAAGTTTTGATGTTAGTAAAATAATGATCTAACTATTGTTAAGATCATTAAAAAGTGTGCGAATAACGAACACTTATAAATAACTGACAAAACATTTTTAAGTGATGCTGCGTTTTAACTTGTTTGTTTTGAAGAGTGGTAAAAAAGTTGCGATGAACGCAAAGGCAAATGTTCGTTTTTTACATAACGTCTTTTTTTTACATGCGTTTTGTCATGATCACGTCATACCTCTTTAATCATTTTTTTGTTGTGATAAATGAAATGAACAAATTTTTTTTCTAGGTAAGCACAACTATATTGCATGCCCTTTTAACAAGTATAACTGAAGAAGAATGACAGAATTTTCATCAAAGATCGCAGGTTTACTAAGCCTGCGTGTGCAGCAGGTTGAACCGGTAATTGAATTATTAAACGAAGGCGCCACTATTCCCTTTATTGCCCGTTATCGTAAAGACAAAACCGGCAACCTCGATGAGGTAGCCATTCAACAGATACAGGACCAAGCCAAATTCCTGAAAGAATTTACTGAACGTAAAACGTTCATCGAGAAAACAATAACCGAACAAGGTAAAATGACAGATGCATTGCAGGCAAAGCTTGATAATGCAACGACATTAAATGAACTGGAAGATATTTATCTGCCTTACAAGCCGAAACGTAAAACAAAAGCACAAACCGCAAGAGAGAACGGACTTGAACCACTTGCTCTTTTATTACTCGAGCAAAAAGATATTGCTGTTAACCAACAGGCAGCAACATTTATTAATGATAAAGTAGCAACTGCAGATGATGCATTGCAAGGTGCACGAGATATTATTTCAGAAATGGTGAATGAAGATGCGAATGTGCGTGCTAAACTGCGTAAATTCTTTGAAGATGAAGCGTTGGTGAAGAGCTCCGTGATGAAGGATAAAGAAACTGAAGGCGTTAAATTCAAAGATTATTTTGATTTCAGTGAACCTGTACATAAAATACCATCACATCGAATACTCGCCATTCTACGTGGATTTACAGAAGGTATCTTAAAGATGAGTATTGAACCTGAAGAAGAACTGGCCATTGAATTGATCGATGCACAATATGTGAAAGGCATGAGCGAAAGCACAACGCAGGTGAAGAAAGCAATTAAAGATGCCTATAAACGTTTATTGCAACCAAGTCTTGAAACGGAATTCCGTTCGCAACTAAAACAAAAAGGCGATGAAGAAGCTATTACTGTGTTTGCAGAAAATCTTCGCCAGTTACTGTTAAGCAGTCCGCTTGGCAGCAAACGTATTCTTGCACTTGACCCAGGTTATCGTACAGGCTGTAAGATTGTTTGTTTGGATGAAAAAGGTGAGCTGCAAACAACTGACCTCATTTATATTCATGAACCGGGCAAATTGTTTTCTGCCGAACACACGATCCGTCATTTAGTAAGCACTTACAACACGCAGGTATTTGCAATTGGTGATGGCACTGCTGGAAGAGAAACCGAGCAGTTCATCAAAAAACTCAATCTTGGCTTACCAATATTTCTTGTGAATGAAGATGGTGCCTCTGTTTACAGTGCAAGTGAAGTTGCCCGTGAAGAATTTCCTGATAAAGATGTAACAGTTCGTGGCGCTGTAAGCATCGGCCGACGTTTAATGGACCCATTGGCTGAGCTGGTGAAGATCGATCCGAAAAGTATTGGTGTTGGTCAATACCAACATGATGTAAACCAGGTTCGCTTAAAAGAACGTCTTGATCAAACGGTGGTAAGTTGCGTGAACCAGGTGGGTGTTAATTTAAATACTGCCAGCAAACATTTATTGAGCTATGTGAGTGGTATCAACAGCAGCATTGCCGAAAACATTGTAAAATATAGAAATGAGATCGGTCGTTTTTCTTCACGCAAGCAATTATTGAAAGTGCCCAGACTGGGTGACAAGGCATTTGAACAATGTGCAGGTTTCTTACGCATTAACGATGGTGAGAATGCATTGGATAAAAGTGCAGTTCACCCGGAAGCATATGCTGTTGTTGAGCAAATGGCAAACGATCTGCAGTTGAAAGTGGAAGAATTGATTGGCAATGAAACCACCATCAAACAGATCAGCGCTAAAAAATATGTGAGCGAAACAATTGGGGAACTAACCATCACCGATATTTTGAAAGAATTAGTGAAGCCTGGTCTTGATCCACGTAGTGAAGCACAGGCATTTGAATATGCAAACATTTTTAAGATCGAAGATGTAAATGCAGGGATGGTCATTCCTGGCATTGTTACTAACCTTACTCGCTTTGGTGCATTCGTTGATATTGGTGTGAAGCAAGACGGACTAGTGCACGTTTCAGAAATCTCACATGACTATATTACTGATCCTGCAGAAAAATTAAAACTGAACGATAAAGTAATGGTGAAAGTTGTGGAAGTTGACATTGCACGTAAGCGAATTGCACTATCTATCAAACAAACGCAGGAAGCACCAGCTAGAGGAACAAGACTTAATAAAAACCCAAATACAAAATCCGATAGCTATCGGATCCAAAAGAAGGAAGAAGACCTCAGCAACTTAAGCGTCAACGATGCATTGGCTGCTTTAAAGAATAAGTTTAAGAAATAAGCTGCAAGCTATTAGCTACTCGCTGCAAGCGAATACACGAACTGGGTGAGGAAGCTGATCTGTTGATCAGCTTCCTCACTTTTTATTTCATTCGCATCAATAAGTTCATTTCATCAACGGTTAAATACAAAAGGGCGCATTGCTAAGCAATGCGCCCTTCTCAGTCCGGCAGGTTCTTACAAACGGAAACCGATTGTAAAACTCAGGACCCTATGTTTGTTCTTTTCATCAATATCACTATCCGCACCTGACTGAAGCTTTGCTAATCCCAGCCCGTAGTTAACAGAGAACATTGCTCTGGTACCTTCAAAACCAATCGTGCCATTTAAACCATAATCAAAGCGACGAAGGATACCGTAACCTTGTCCTTCTTCTCCTGATGTAGTAGGATCATCATTCGAGAATTCTATTTTGTCTGTTCTGTTGTAAGCAATACCGATTGCCTGCCATTCAAGTTTACGTTTACCGCCAACACCCATTGCAGCGTAAGGTCCTGCACCAACAAAGAACTTTGCATCGCCGCCCAATGGTGCTTTCAATACAAGATTTACTGGCACTTCAATGTAATAAGGATTAACTACTGAACGATAATACCCATTTTGTCCGGGCTCACCATTTTGTAATTTTGATCCTTTACCCGTAAACAACAAACCTGGTTGAATAGAAAGAATGTTTTTGATAAGAGGAAGATCACCCTGCAAGCCCACATGAAAACTTGACAATGCTCTGTTTTCATCTACATCTCCATCTTCACTGATCGAGATATTTGCAAGGTTATAACCTGCTTTAATAAATACTGATGAGTTTTGTGCTGATACGCTGCTAATAGTTGCAGCAACAAAGGCAAGACACAGAAGTTTGATTTTCATAAACATATTTTTTTGTTGATTGCCAAACACCATGCCAAACTACTTAGTACGATTGCGATGGTGACGGATTAAATGCCTTCATCTTTTACGTATTTTTTTGAAGGCTGGATGCATAGACCATCAAAAAAGAATGTGGTTTAATGCTGCATAAAAAAACTCCGGCAAATACCGGAGCTTTTATATAATGGAGTAGAAGTACACGTTAATCAACGGCATTATCAACATATGCCGACACCCAACCTACCTGGCCATTTTTGATGAGGTAGAATTGTTTGGCTTCGTTTACCGACTTAAACTGGCGCATGATACGCAGCAACAAGGCACTACCGGCCATGAGTGAACGCTGATCGAAGACGCCATGAACACGTTTTATTTCTGAAGAGATCAGCTTCTTGTCCCATTTGCCATTGGTGAGCTTACTCATTAAATAGGTTTCAGATAAGGAAGAATAATTTTCTGTAACACGTTTGTGGAAACGCTCCACGTCTTCGTACGTTACCGGCACAACAGGATTAGTATTTAATTCAGGATACAACAATGTGGCAGTGGCCCATGCAATGCCACCACTGAATGCAATATGATCGCTCACAGGATAACTTCCACTTGTATTAACTGTATAAGCGATCTCTGAATTTTCAGCGCCTGCTGCTACACGTAATAACTGGCGTGTATAATTTTCATGCGACTTATCATCACCACACATTTTTTCTGCAGCGTTGGCTGTACTCTTTGTGCCCCATGATAATTGAAAGAGATAAAAGTAACTGTCATTACCATACGGAAAGAAACCGCCTTTTGAATTACCACTGCCGATATCAATTAAGAAAGTATTGTAACGACGATTAACAGGAACAATTCCCTGGTGTGATAATTTTGCTTCCTGCTGCACATCTACTACTTCTACTTTGCGTTGCGGTTCGTTTATTTTTGAGCGGAATTCTTTAATGAGTTTTTCCACCCAATCATTTTTCTTGTCTTTCTCTGCCTGCATCTTCACCCCGCTGCTGATAACAGTAAATACTCTCTTTGATGGAATATTAAACTTGTTGACAGCTGTTTGAAACATACCAGCAAAACTATTAGCCGTTGCATCAAACGTTGGTTGAGTAAAAGAAATAAAATCGGTGTTGAAAGAAGTGTCTTTTACAATGGAGAAACTATTTCCTGTTTCCTTATTCTGCTTCATTTCAATTACGCTCAGCTTTACACCTTTTGAACCAACTTCAATACCGGCATAAAGATCAGGAACACTGTATTTGGGAGAGGCGCTGGTTTGGGCAAATGACTGATGACCCCATACAAATAACAAAGCCATCAGCAACATCACTGGGTTCTTCAACATAATGTAAGTTGTACTTTGCGTAAAAGTAACACAATAGATGCCTGTTGAACGCCATGCTGATGCACATGTGAGCAACTGTGAAAAAAATGTGATTAAGTGAAAAGCCGGTTTTAATTCAACCTAAGATTGCCACGTCCAATTCGCACCCCGTTATGATAGAACTGCACACTGTACATTCCTTTATCATATGCAGGCAGTTTCATATTCATGGCAATGCGGCTTGCATCGCCCTTGGCATATGAAAGCTTTGTTTTGCGTGTATAAGGAATGCGATCGTTGTTGGCAGTGGTGAGCATTCCAGATTGCCAGGGATCATCCTGCACCACATCACCAGATGGATCGATCAACGCCATATATACTTCCGTATCAGTAAATGAAGCGGTTGAATTCTGCACCGTGCAGGCAATACTAAAATAACCTGTTGCATCTGCAGCAGCTGTTACCTGGTCCTTCCCTGCTTGTATTGCACGAAAGCTGATTGCAGATGCAGTGAACACCGGTTCCTCTACAACAGGTTTGCTGATTGTTTCAACACGGGTTGTTATCGGAACGGTTGTATTTTTTATTTCAGTTGAAGCGGTAACAGGAGTTGATGATGAAGCAAATAACCGTTGTTGCAGTTGTTTTATTTTTTCTTCGGCCCTGCGCAGATCTTCTTTGGTGATGTTATTGATGGCAAGTATGGCCGCTATTTCATTTCGTAAACTGTCAATGGCATTGCGTGTTGAATCGGGAGCAACAATTGCAGTATCGATAGTTGAAGCAGTGCGTGATGAATCGATCTGTTGCAATAACCCGTTATAAGCAACCCGAAGCGAATCATTCAACTTTGTTTGCTCAGCAAGTGAATCTTTTACAGGCATCAATATATCCGTATTGGCATATTTGTTTTTATCATAAAGGTGATACACCCATGTACCCACCAGGCAGAGCGACACAACAACCAGCAGTATATTCCTTATATCTTTCATTCCCGTGCAAACTACTTATTAATTATTGTGTGTAATTGAAACCCTTGCTGCGTGTGGATAAGCTGTGAAATGAAAAATCCCCCGATTGCTCAGGGGATCGATCGCACATTGATGGTTTATACTTATTGTGAAATCTTAAATGGTACACTCAGTTTTTCCCATTTGATGGTGGCGCCGTCAGCCGAGCCATCGATCTTGAGTGTTTCAGTCATGTCAGAAGAAGTTGGTTTTACCGTTACACGCAAAGCATCATCAGTTGCTTTGTATTGGTAAGCGCCCCACTGTTTCCATGTTTTGTTGAAAACAATCACCCACTCATCTTTACCGGGAACTGTAAACAATCCGTATTTACCTGCAGGTAATGTTTTTCCTTCTATTTTAATGTCTTTATCTGTTTCAAACACGGTAGCCTCGTTTGCACCAGTGCGCCATACTTCGCCATAAGGAACGAGTTTACCCCATATCTCTCTTCCTTTTACTGAAGGAGCACTGTAATTGATTTTGATGTTTGCTCCACCTGCTTTAAACTCAGTTGATGCAGGCGGACTAGGTTTTTGATTTTGTGCGCAAGCTGTAAACGCTACGAATAACGCAAAGACAGATAATACACTTGTGATACGTTTCATGTTCTGCTGTTTTTTATTAAGGTTTCAAGTTAAAACAAAATTCCAGCAATATTGTTGCCTGAATGACAAATGGCGATTAATGTTATTTTAAATTTGCCTTCTTCTGGTCGTGATAAGCTTTATCTGCCGCCAATTTTTGCACTTCACCAAGCGGAGCAATATAAATACTGCGGCCATGCGTACCCAGCACAATTTCATTATCTCTTTCCTGGATAGCAATATCATGAATGGCCACTCGTGGCAGATCACTCATCCATGCCATGCTGCTTGCACCAGCATCAACTGAAACATATAATCCATGATCGGTGCCGATGTACAACAGCTTCTCCTGTTTGGGATCTTCACGGATCACATTCACGGGTTCTGCAGGAAGATCAGTAAAGATCTGTTTCCAGGTATTGCCATAATCTTCACTCACAAATACCCATGCAGTGAAATGATCGTTACGGTAACCATTCAATGTTGCATATACCCTGCTCTCCTTATATTTTGATGCAATGACACGGCTTACATAAAGACCTTGCACATTCTTTGGCAATTTTGTGTGTACAGCCGTCCAGCTATAACCACCATCTTTTGTTACATGAATAAAACCATCATCGCTACCGGTATAAACCAAGCCAAAACGCAAAGGTGATTCGCTCATGGTCACCAATGTTCCAAAAGGAACATTCCCTTCTTTTTTTCCACCTGTAAGATCATTACTCAGGTTTACACTGTTCTCTCCTTTATTAAAGCTGCGATGAAAACGGTTGGTGCCGAAGTAAAATACATCCTGGTTATGTTTCGATAACAGAATGGGCGATTGCCAGTTGAAACGCAATGGCTTTTCGCCCAGCTCATGTAGCGGACGAACACTTACACGACCAACAAACGGTGTGTTTTTATTTGCCCTGCTGTAAGCGCCAAATTGTGAACCTGCATATACAGTTGCATTATCTCTTGTATCAATTTGCACCTGCATACCGTCGCCACCACCAATTGATTTAAATGCATAGTTTCCGTTATCGTGCCAGTCAACTGTTTCACGGTTGTTGCTTGGGCCAAACCAAGTACCGTTATCCTGCAAACCACCATATACATTATATGGCTTTGCATCATCAACTGTAATATTATAAAACTGGCCAAGCGGAATTGAATTGGCTTTAAACCAGTTTACACCATCGTCATAAGTAATATTGATACCTCCATCATTTCCATTGATCATGTGTGAATCTTTTTTCGGATTGATCCATAATGCATGATGATCGGAATGCACATTACGCCCATCAATATTCTTAAATGTTTTACCGCCATCCGTACTCAACCATGCATTTACTCCCAGCACAACCATCTTATCAACATTCGTAGGCGACACATAGATCTTAGCAAAATAGTATCCGTATGTACTGAATGCCTGGGGCAATTTATTATTCACCAGCTTCCATGTTTTACCGGCATCATCACTACGATATACTTCACAACCCTTAATAGCTGAATTGCTGAAACCATCATCACCCACATCAAAATAATCCCACATGGCAACAGGTTGAATTTTTCCTGTACGCACCATTTCTTTTACTGACGCTGCAGTATATTTTGCAGGGAAACGTTGCCTGCGCATAAACGTATCCAGTTTTTTCTCGTCGAGTTGTTGAAACTGATCAGACGTCATGGTCTTAAAATCTTTCAGCTGGATAGTAGTATCACCCGTTGGTCGTTTTTTGCCGGTGTCGGGCAAAGGATTATAATTATCGATCACCGCAAAAACAATGTTGGGATTTTTTGCATAAACACTCAACCCTATCCGGCCAAGCTTTTTCCCTTCAGCAAAACCACTACCGGGGCCGCTTACCAACGTCCAGTTGTTTCCACCATCTGTGCTTTTATAAATACCACTGGTTGGGCCGCTTTCAGTAAACGTCCAGCCACGGCGTGTGCGATACCACATTGCTGCATATAATTCGTTGGGATTGTTGGGATTCATTTCCATTTCAACTGCACCTGTATTATCGTCAACAGCTAAAGTGAGTTTCCATGTTTTTCCACCATCCACTGTTTTATATACACCACGTTCTTTATTTGGAGAATATAAATGACCTAGTGCTGCCACCCATGCCGTGTTAGGATCGGTTGGGTGCAACTGCACTTTTCCTATATGATGACTTTCGGGCAAGCCGAGATATTCCCATGTTTTGCCATTATCGCTGCTCTTGTAAACACCATTACCAGCGTATGAGGAGCGACTGCTGTTCACTTCACCTGTACCAACCCAAATTACACGACTGCCATACCATTTTACAGCGATATCGCCGATGGTCATTACGTCTTCGTTATCAAAAATGGGTGTAAAGGATTGACCATTGTTTTTGGTATGCCATAACCCACCGCTTGCATAAGCCACATAAAACTCGGTCGGGTCTTCTGGGTTTACTTCCACATCGTTCACCCGGCCACTCATAACGGTGGGGCCGATATTGCGGAATTTCACGTCTTTTAACAAAGATTTCTTTTCCATTTCCTTACGCAACTCCATGCCTTTCTGTCTTTCTTCATCAGAAGTGGGCTTGATTTGTGCGTTACTTTCAAGAACAAGTAACAGGAACGAAAGAACGGGGGTAACTTTGAGCAGGCAATTTTTAAGAATTGCGGTCGTTTTGTACTGGAGCATACAGCTTTGGTTTTTTGATCTCATGTTTTTAATACCTATCTGCCAACATCAAATGAAAAATAAACAGATGAGTAAATTATTCAACTTTTCAAACATACGAATAGCCGCTTTAAGTGTTGTGGCCATGTTGTTTTTTTGGATGAGCGGTTCGGCACAATGTAAGGACTTTACGATCAGCGTAAAAGGCGATACGCTCAATTGCACCGATATAAAAGATCTGAAGCAAGGCAAATGGGTTGTACGCTACGAGGAAGTGCGTGGGGAACCGGGTTATGAAGAGGAAGGCATTTTTAAAGATGGAAAGAAGGAAGGTCCCTGGCGTGTGTACACTTTGATGGGCGATGTGTTGGCAATTGAATATTACCGTTGGGGAAACAAACATGGGAAGCAGCAATACTTTAATGCAATGGGCGATATGATACGTGAAGAAAGCTGGCTGGCTCAAAACCCTGAAAAGCCCACTGAAACAATTGAAGTGTATGATGTAAACGATCCCAAGAAGGTTTATTTGGTTGAAGTAAAGATGGAAGCCTCTTCTGTTGCGCATGGTTTCTGGACCATTTACGAACCGGGCACCGGCAAAGTATTACGCAAAGAAAATTTTATTCTTGGAAAGCTTGATGATGGAACCGGTTCAGCAAACGGTATCATCAAAAAAGATCCGAACGATCCGGCTAACGCCAACAACTCAACCGATAAGCCTGCGGCAAAAGAAAAAACAAAGCCCAAAGAAATCCTGGAATACGAGAAGAAAAATGCAGGAAAGAAAAAAATAAAAGTGAGAACAGGACAAACGGGAGGATAGTTAAAAACCCGGTTCTGAGTCTTAAGTTGTGAGTTGATGCTGTCACCCATTCTCTACATTGATAAAATATACCCATGAAACTTTTATTGTCATCATTCGCATTCATGCTCTGTCTTTCATTTACTCAATCGGTTATTGCCCAAACAAACCAACAGTTAAAAGCTGAGAAAGAACTCGTTCAATATCTGAACATGATCTGTAAAACACACACCGAAAATCAACTTACTATTGATATGGGTATAATCGTTGGGCCGTATAAAATAAAAAGCGGTGTGCTTTCAGTCGTGCGCAAATACATTTCACAAACCGACAGTTCTGATGTTTTTGTGCGCACATCTGTAGCTATCACCGCTATTGAAGATGTGTTTTATGATTACTACGTTGGCTTTGAAACCCCAGGCAGTACATCCGTAAAAGAAGAAAGAGCAATTACACTTACCGGAACGTTTGAAAGGGCCGGCTCAATTGAACTGATGCATATAGCGCCAATTGACAACAGCGACGAAGGGCCGGTTGTGCAAAAAAAACTCATGCAGCTCGTCAATAATGTAAAAGCCGCCTACAGCAAACCAGGCAAGTAACTACACCTTATTAAAAAGAACCTTGATTATTCTCCGTGCGATTGATTTTGCTGCACCAGTTCCGATTCCGTATGCATAGCACATACCCATTCGTCATCTTCTCTTGTCCAGGTTGAAGTACATGCGCATTTCATGGAGCCGTTCTGTTCGTTATAGGCAGTGCCTAACTCTATTTGGTAAGCGATCACCGCACTTTTTTTACTTACTGTTTGCGTTTCTACATTAGTAATATTGAGCACTTTTAGTTTAGCATTAGCGCCCGATTCAAACATATTTTTGAAAGTATCTTCATCTACACTCTGCACTCCATTTTTCCCCACGACAATACAAGGAAAACGGGTGAGTTTTTTTACTTTGTCAAAATCATGGTCTTCCATTGCCTGCCAGTATTTTTTTTCCAGATCAAGAATTTGCGTTTTCATCTTTATTTATTTATGAGATTATAAATGACGGTTTAAAAAACCAAAACGAATCATAAAGCCCCGTAACTGAAAACAGTTGCTTTATGATTCGGCAATATATCAGCTAACAATAAATTGTACTATCAGCCCTTCTCTTTTCCACCACGTAACAGGGCCACCAATAGTAAAATAAATACAGCCCCACCAATTACCCATACAATGGGGTTGCTATACCATTGGGCATTATTACCTTTATCAAGATCGATATCAACATCTACTTTTTTTTCCTGGGCGAATAAGGCTATGTTAACGAAGAATAACAGCATTGTAATCCATGCGGTTTTTAAGTTGGCTAAAGCTTTCATTTTTTTCCGTTTTAGATGAATAATATTAACAATGCACTTTAAAAAACCATGCCATGTTGTAATTGCCTATGGAAGCTTAAATACCCTGAGCAAATTATTCTACATATTGGGGTACGCAGCTTGTTATAAAACAATAAGTTGAGTAAAAGGAAGCGTTTTCCGGGTTCTTCTAATGCGTGAAAAAATAGAGGAGATTAAAAAGGCCGACTCTAAAAAGAGCCAGCCGCTCGAATTTCTTTATTTAAAAAAAAATCCGACAATGATGAATTCAAAGGTGATTTAAAAAAACGGGTATAACAATAAGGTTTAACCCTTAGTATTGGAAGATTGAGCACATATGCAAACGGGAACATAATGAAAAAATTATCGGTTGTTTAAACCGAATACCTGGAAAGGAGATCAACGACTCTTTTGAAACTTCACTTTTTTTCGTAACCAGTTTCGCACTGGTTCATCGTATAATTTTAAACTTGCATAAGCTAATACAACCGCACCTGCAAATGTGAGAAGTGCATAAGGCAAAGCCTGCAGTAATGTAATGCCATTATGATTACTTACCCATGCCACATAAAAATAAACAAGCACATAATGGGTAATGTATAACGGATAAGAAAGATCGCCCAAGAACTTACAGATCTTACTTTCAATTTTACCATGCACCACACCGCTTGCACCGACATATACGATCAATGGAAAAATAACGATGATGCAAAATGCTTCGTACAAACCATTCCACCATAAATGGGCATCACCGCCAATTCTTGGCATCAGTAAAACAACTGTTACCAACATACTACACGCTCTAACCTGCGTCGAAGGAAACCAGCGATAGTTAACTTATTCCATCTGTCATCATATGCATACCCAATTACATAACCAGAGAGCAGAAAGAAAAAATCAACAGCGAGGTAACCATGGTTTATAACATTCTCAAAACGATTTTGGCAAGCGGTTCAGCAAGATGAAAGAATACCACGATGATGGCTGCAACACCTCTGAGGCGATCTAATATTTGGTAATGGGGCTTCGCACCGGGTTTGGCAGAATCCAAAGTCTTGCTCTCAACTGTTTGAGATTTGTTACTGTTGTTTTTTTTCTGTGTGCAGTTCCGCAGTGGAACTTCCAATAACACCGGAGACTGTTTTGTTCATATGACCGCTGCCCGTTTAACTGTTAGGACGCAATGATATTGAAACACCCGAGGCTCAACGTATCAGCTTAGTTCATTCTTTCTTCATTTTGTATCGTTAGGGAAGTTCAGCTCCGAATCGGTGCTGGCGCATGTTCAAAATGTTTGTACTTGCCGAGCATTTTGCCAACAAAGCAGGTAACAGGAAGAATTACTTTTTTTACAACCACCGGCATTTCATCCATATCAAATTCCGATTTGTATCGTGTGGCGAGGTATGCAGCATCAAAGGCTTCGGGCTGTGCTTTACCCGATTTATTTTGCGCATCAAATATGGATGTAAGAAAAAACACGATGTTATTGGCCGGGTAGATCCAACCCTTGCAATGCAACTCCTCATTACCTGCATTCCAGAAACGATGCGCCACTCCCCGCTTAAATAATACCGTTTCTCCTTCACCGGCAAATTGTTCTTTACCGCCCTTTACCTGGTAACCAATACGTCCTCTTACAACCGTAAGACATTCGTCCTGCAACCAATGTGTGTGCATGATGGGACCAAAACCGGGATCAACAAAATTTTCAACAATAAGTTTTTCGCCAAGTTCTTCTTTTTGAGAAGACACAAATACAAGTTTTTCGCCGAGTACATTTTCAATAGTGTGTGGCAAGATGTAGTTCATGAGGTTTTATTTTCCATCAAAACTATTTTGCTACCACTTAACTAAAAGAACCATATGGATGGAATGGTATTAATGAAGTATCAACTGTGGCGAACAAGTTATGAGTGACAAGGTAAAAGTTAGCAGAATCCGTAAATCATAACCCTTAACCTTTAACTGTATTCGTTTTCATCACGGGGTAAGGCACAAACTCATTCTCCTCTCCTTTTATTTTGGGAAATTCCTGCGCTATCCATTGACGTTTTGCCTCTGCAAGTATTTCTTTACTTGTTGCAACAAAATTCCAGTCGATGAAACGTTCTTCGCCGAAAGGCTCACCACCAAAAATATAAATGGTACTGTTTGCGTGTATAGTAAACTCGCAAAGGCTGCTGTCTTTTGCTACAAGTAATTGTTTTGGTTCAAACACTGTTCCTTCACTTTCAATACTGCCTTCTAAAATATACAATCCCGATTCGCCGTACAACTCGCTTCCGATCTTTACTGTTTGCGTTGCTGTACTTTTTATTTCAATCATATAAAGTCTGCTATACACCGGCACTGCCGATTGGTGTCCGCATGCATCACCAGCAATTAATTTATAATGAACTGCCCCATCTGTCCATTCCGGTAACTGATCTTTTTCAATATGAAAAAATTCAGGCTCCATAAATTCAAGTTCTTTTGGCAATGCCACCCATATCTGTAAGCCATGCATGGCTTTAGAAGAATGTCGCAGGTATTCAGGCGTACGTTCAGAATGTACAATGCCTTTGCCCGCAGTCATCCAGTTAACAGCGCCTGGTTTTATTTCCACTTCTGTACCTAATGTATCCCGATGCATAATGCTGCCTTCAAACAAAAACGTAAGTGTGCTGAGGCCAATATGCGGATGAGCCAGCACATCCATATTCTCCCGCTCGTTCATTTGCACCGGACCCATATGATCGATAAAAATGAAGGGCCCAACCATTCTTTTTTCACGGAAAGGCAACAACCTGCCTACCATAAACTTTCCAATGTTCGCCGCACGCTCTTCGATTATGAGATTGATGTTTGACATGGGAAAAGTTCTAAGTTTTGAGTTTTAAGTTTTAAGTTGTTTGCTGCACTTTCAACCTTGTTAAATAATTTTCACAGTCAGTGTATATTTCTGCCTGACAGATTATTCCACATTCAACTGTCGTTTATACAGCTGTACAGCATTTTCATAGCCAAGATACAAGGCATCACAAACCAATGCATGACCAATACTTACTTCGTCAATCCATGGAATAGTTTGCACGAGGTAATTGAGATTTTGCAAATCAAGATCATGACCTGCATTAATACCCAGGCCCATCGAACGGGCACGTGTGGCCGCAACGAGGTATTCCTGCACTGCACTTCGTGGATCATCTGCAAAACGTTTTGCATAACCTTCGGTATACAATTCAATACGATCAGTACCTGTTTCAACGGCACCTTCAATCATTCGTATCTCCGGATCAACAAAAATGGAAGTGCGTATGCCGGCATTCTTAAATACTGTGATCATTTCAATCAGATATTTTTTATTCTGAATGGTATCCCATCCATGATCACTCGTGAGTTGTCCTAATGCGTCGGGCACAAGAGTTACCTGCTCCGGTTTTACTTCCAACACAAGATCAACAAATGATTGCTCACGACAGTTTCCTTCAATATTAAATTCAGTGGTAATGATTTCTTTAATTTGTCGCACATCATCATAACGTATGTGCCGCTCATCGGGACGTGGATGAACTGTTACACCATCGGCACCAAATCGCTGCGCATCAATGGCAGCTTGTAAAACGTTGGGACGGTTACCACCTCTGCTGTTGCGCAGCGTAGCAAATTTGTTGATGTTCACGGAAAGTTTGGTCATACAACAAAGTTAAGGAGAAACAAATCCTGGTGAGTTAAAGGTTAGGGGTTATGAGTAATGAAAGCCCGGCGCTTGCATCAACTAAAAACATTTTATACTTTTAATCAAATGCTGACTATGGAGAATTTTCAATTTACGATGAGCGGGCTTATGCTTTCCTTATTTATTTTTTTGTTGATCGTTATTCCTCTAACTTTTATTATCGCCGTGTGGAAAAGAGAAGATCTTAATCAGGCTTCAAAGATCATGTGGATGATTTTCTTTGTCTTCGCTCCCATTCTCAGCATCATTTGTTATTTACTGTTTGGATATAAACAAAGTCGAAACCAATAACACACTTTCATTTGCATTATTATTAAAAACACAGCACATGACACTTATTAGCTTTGATTGGATGTTGATAGTTTGGTCGTTGTTCGCCCTTCTGTTTTTAGCAGTTTTTATCAGGGCCGTGTATGCAATTTGGGGTAGGGACGATATTCACCAAAGCACAAAACTTTTATGGAGCATTTTTATTGTAGTAGCTCCTATTATCGGCCTCGTTTGTTATGTTATGTTTGGGGGCAGAAGCGATATAAGTTTAGAGGAGGAAAATGAATATCCGCAAAACTGATTGATTATTCAGCTTCACGATCGGAGCTTGCGCTCGCCATTCACTACTCACTACACGCCGCTCTCTTTTAAATAAATCCCCTGCAATTCTTCGCTCCGCATTTACAAGGCAGTTTACCATCATGATGCGTTTCGCCATAATCACAAGTAAGCTCTTCTCCTTTTTTTATCGGGCGTTTGCTGTAGAATTCAACTTGCCGGTATGCACGACGCATATACGTATTGGGATCGCAGGAATGATTGATGTATGATAATGCATTGCGGTTAATGCTTGCATCCAGGGCCACAGGATCATTATCAAATTCCACCATCAGCAATTCACCAGCATGTTGTTGCTTCACCCTGCGCTGAGCTTCTTTATAACTGATGATCTCACCAGCCATATTGCCCAACTTCTTTTTTGCAGGAATGGCTTTCAATGCAAATGCTCCTTTGCCAGCTACCTTGCTTTTCTTTACTTCTATTGGAAAGTTCATGTATTATTTTTTTGCCGTCTGTGACTCAAAACACAAAGATGCGGATAAAACAGTTACGTGTTATGAGTTATGGGTTACGGGTTGTTATAACTTTTACCATTTTGTATTTTCAGACGCCACTTTGCCTTAGAAAGAGCAATAATGAATCATAGGGTGCAACTTTAACTCATACCCCCTAACTCTTAACTTCTATTCAACTCCTTTTCCTCCCCTACCTTTGCTAATTATGGCATACAGCTCACTTGAAGAATGTTTACTCGATCTTGAAAAGAACGGTCACCTTGTGCGTATTAAAGAAGAAGTTGATCCGCATCTTGAAATGGCGGCTATTCATCTCCGTGTGTACGATGCAAAAGGTCCGGCCCTGTTATTTGAAAATGTAAAAGGATCGAAATACCGTGCTGCTTCAAATATTTTTGGCACACTCGACCGTAGTAAATTTATTTTCCGTGAAACATTGGAGCTGGTACAAAAACTAATTGCACTGAAAGGCGATCCTATGAAAGCGCTGAAGCAACCTTTTCAGAATATCAGTACGGGACTGGCAGCTTTCAAAGCATTACCAAAAAAGCAATCTTCTTTTTCTTTTGATAAAATAAAGGTGAGTGATCTGCCCCTTATTAAACACTGGCCAATGGATGGCGGTGCGTTTGTAACACTGCCGCAAGTGTATACAGAAGATGCTGACAAGCCAGGCATCATGCAATCGAATCTTGGTATGTATCGCATTCAACTAAGCGGAAATGAATATGAGCTGAACAAAGAAATTGGTTTGCATTACCAGTTACATAGGGGCATTGGTATTCATCAAACAAAAGCTAACGCCAAAGGGCAACCGCTGAAAGTAAGTTGCTTTGTGGGCGGGCCGCCGTCGCATACGTTAAGTGCGGTGATGCCTTTACCAGAAGGAATCAGTGAAATGACTTTTGCAGGAATATTAGGAGGCAGAAGATTTCGATATGCATATGATGCATTGGGCAATGCCATCAGCACCGATGCGGATTTTGTTATTACGGGCGAAGTAGATCCATTGCAGAATAAACCTGAAGGACCATTTGGCGATCATTTAGGTTATTACAGTTTAACACATCCCTTCCCGTTAATGAAAGTGAACAACGTGTATGCAAAGAAAAACGCTATCTGGGCATTTACCGTTGTTGGTCGTCCGCCGCAGGAAGATACCAGCTTTGGCGAACTCATACATGAACTAACGGGCAACGCTATTCCACAGGAAATTCCCGGCGTTAAAGAAGTGCATGCGGTTGATGCGGCAGGTGTGCATCCTTTGTTACTGGCCATCGGCAGCGAACGTTACACACCCTACATGCCCGCCAAACAGCCTGCTGAATTACTAACCATTGCCAATCATGTATTGGGTACAGGGCAGTTAAGTCTTGCGAAGTTTTTATTTATTACTGCTGACGATACCAATCAATTAACCACGCACGATATTCAGCATTACCTGGAATATGTGTTTGAACGCATCGACCTTGCAAGAGATTTGCATTTTCATACCAACACAACTATCGATACACTGGATTATTCCGGAACGGGATTAAACAGCGGAAGCAAACTCGTTCTGGCGGCCTATGGCGACAAGAAAAGAGAATTGTGCAAAGAAGTGCCAAAGGCTTTGAAAGAATTACAGCAGTTTGAAAACGCACAACTATGCATGCCCGGTGTTGTTGCCTTGCAAACAAAAAAGTTTAGCACTTATGATGAAGCTGCAAAAGAGATGGAGCGGCTTAACCATGAACTATCAACAAAGAACCATGAACTCAATGCTGTAGCCCAACTTGTTATTTGTGATGATGCTTCGTTTACTGCTGCTACATTAAAAAACTATTTATGGGTAACTTATACACGTTGCAATCCAAGTCATGATGTATATGGAATCAATTCGTTTACTGAACACAAACATTGGGGTTGCAAAGGCCCCGTGGTGTTTGATGTGCGTATGAAACCTCATCATGCACCGCCATTAGAAAAAGATCCCGCAGTTGAAAAACGTATTGATAGGTTGTTTGCAAAGGGAGGAAGTTTGCAGGGGATCGAAAGATGATGAATTTGATTTGGTCTAAACATGATGTACCGGAATTAATAAGTTTCACTCAATAAGATATATTTCACAGCAGGTCATATGCTCCCCGACAATTATGCCTGGCACATTTCAATCATGGGAAGCTTCTGCAAGTGTGCTATTGCCCATTTTTAATGTAATATCTGAATAACAATGTCTCTCCAACGCACGCCGATTAACTATTACCATGATTTTGACCTGATTTATTAAACAGTTAGCGGCATATAGTTTGATGTTTTCATAAGAAACAATGGCAACTAAAAAAAAATCAAAAACAAATAAGTTGGGTGTAAAGAACTCATTAGTAAATAATATCAATGCAAGAAAAGAAAAAGGTATAACAAGAAGCAAAGCCGACAAAACTGTATCAAAAAAATCATATGAAAAGATGAAAACCAATTGGAAAAAGAAAACAACTTAATCATGGCAAAATTTAAAATAGAAACAGCAACAGCAAAGGGGAAAAGCTGGAAAGCCACCGGCATTAATCCTGTCAGTAAAAAGAAAATGACCATACAGGGCGGTGTAAAAGGAACGCCAACGGGAAAAAACAACCCTGACAGCGAACGAAGTTTTGATGCAAGACATGATGCCACAGGAATGACACCTAAAAAATATGTAAACAAATTGCGTTGGGACGACAAAGCAAAGACAGGTGATTATGTGAACATACCCAACAAGCTATTTAAATGATGAACAGAAATTATCTTCCTGCCAAATAGCAAAACATAGCTTAGTTTGTTTGATGCTGACGCCTTACTAATCTTTCAAGGATAATTAGAAGTCACTTTCTGCAGCATCGATATGGTAATTTTCCGTCAGCTTCGTAGAGTGGTAAAAGCCGCTTATAGATTCACGCTTGAAGAAAACGAATAAATGAAATACCTTTTACAAAACATTAAATCTTCTGTTATGAAAAAGTATTTATTTATCACATTCATTTTAATTGCGTTCCTCTCCATTAACAGTTATGCGCAACCTTCTGCCACTCCACCTAATGTATTGCAACAGATGAAAGAACAACAAAAGCCCGGCTTGATGGAGAAAGCAGGTCTTACCGAAGCACAGGCAGAAAAAATTATCGAGATCAATTACGAAACCCGCATGAAAGCAGGCCGTGAATTAGAAGGTCTTAATGAAGCCGACCGCACAAAAAAACTGGCAGAAATAAAAGCGGAAAAAGAAAAAAAATACAGCGAGGTTCTTACAGCAGAACAAATAAAAGCGGTGAAAACGTATTATGAAGAAATGGGAAAGAATATGCCGAAGAAAAATTAAAAGTAATTTTTGATTTGTGAGAAGCTGCCACCAGGCAGCTTTTTTATTTGTATCAGGTAGGCCGTAAGCATACTAAAATTAGAGCCATCAACATAATTCAAACAATATATCTTTAATCAGAGTAAAGGCAGGTCTTCTGCCTTTTGAATGACTATAATATGGCCTTACACACATTAGACAGCAAAACCATCGACACACTTCGTGATATTCCTGATCTTATTCCTGTTTACCGTGAATATTACGAGGATTGGAATATTCGGGTATTCGACAGACGAAAGCATGAATGCCGGAATTACATTTCGCCAAACAGGCGTGCTTTCTTCAAGATCTTGTTAGTTACCGAAGGTGTGGGTTTTTTTACCATTGGACTCAATACTTATTTTATAGAAAAACCGACCATCTTATTCATTCATCCAAACGATATAATTTCATGGAAAAATCTTTCAGAGCAAAACAAAGGCTACTATTGTCTTTTTAAAAATACTTTTTTTAATGAACATACACAGCTGAAAACAGCCATTGACAAGTACAAAGTTTTTACAGATAAAACGAAAAGTATCATCTCCCTTACAGAAACAGAAGCAGCTGCTTTAGAACGTATTTTTATAAACTTATACGAAGAGGAATTAATCGCAACCAGTTTTAGTGAAGATACAATGCAGGCCTACCTTCAATTATTGATCATTGAAAGTCTCAAGATCGGTAATTTCCCCAAGCCTGATTCTGTTACAGAAGAATACAAATATGTTCATGAATTCTTCCAACTGCTGGAGCAAACAACAACCGGCATAAATTACGCTACACCCATTCGAATTAAAACGGCAAAGGAATTTGCGGCAAGTCTTTCTGTTCATCCAAATCACCTAAATGCATTGCTAAAGAAACATACCGGGCAAAATATAAGTACACACATAAAAAATCGTTTGCTTGAAGAAGCAAAGGTTCTGCTCCTGCAAACAGATTGGAGCTTGCAGGATATCGGCTACAGTATGGGCTTTGCCG
The DNA here is from genome assembly GCF_057361365.1 of Lacibacter sp. Lineage (NCBI taxonomy): Bacteria > Pseudomonadati > Bacteroidota > Chitinophagia > Chitinophagales > Chitinophagaceae > Lacibacter > Lacibacter sp. The sequence continues at coordinate 547,886 of NZ_JBMQSG010000011.1, forward strand.
ACCAACCTAACTTCAATCTTTTCTTTAAAAAAAACACCGGCATTACTCCTTCTGAATTCCGGAAAAACTTCCATCTTTGAAATTCATAAGATATACTTTTCTTTCAATAAGGAAGCACCCCTACTTTGTTTTCATCTTTGTGTTATAAAAAATAATACAATGACTACAGTAGTAAAAACTCCAGCAACTAATAGCAATAGCAAATTCGCCAGCATGAAAGGCAGTCATGTAGCTATGCGTGTTCCTGATTTTGAAGCAAGCAAAAAATGGTTTATTGAAAAACTGGACTTCCGTGTAATTCATGAATGGCCTTTTGGCAATCTTCAGCTCGCTTACTTAGCTCCTGCCAACGACGATAATTTTTGGATTGAATTGCTTGCAGGAGGGGCACCAGCTAATCAACCTGACTACAGCGACCTTAATGAAAGTCTTCACCAGGCAGGTTATCATCACTTTTGCATTAACGTTGACAGCGTTGACGAAACATTGGCCGAATTGAATAAACGTGATGTAAAAACCGTCGGAGAACCATTCAATCTTGCTGTTATCGGTCGCAGGCTTGCTTTCTTTTCCGATCCCTGGGGCAACCTCATTGAGCTGGCACAGGTTTTATAAAATTTTTTGATTTTTTTCATACGGACAGGAGTAGCAAATTCTACGATTGTCCGCATTTTTTTGTTTAAACCTCTATCACCGGTAAAGGGAAAACCTTATCCAAAATTTCGAGTTGAACAACCATCATTAAAATCACTTTACTTCTTATCTTCATTCTTATTGAAGGGCTTCAGGTAGAAAAAAATCACCTTTCTTTCCGTCGCCAATAATATAAACCAAAACCCACATTAAGAACAAACTACCATGCAAACTGAACAAACCACTACTACTGATTACCTCAGTCTCGAAACCGAACTTGTAAGAGCCAGTACCGGCCAGCGATTTGGAAACTACCTGATTGATCTTGTTTTATTTTATGTGCTTTTCTTTGCCTTCGGCATGGTACTCGTCGTTATTTCGCCTTCCACATTGGAGAATATCGATACCGAATCGACCGGATTCAATTTAGTCGATCGTTTACTGACGTTGCTGATTTACGCTTTATACATGGGTCTTGTTGAGGGCCTGTTCAAAGGCAAATCACTTGGCAAATTAATTACGGGAACCCGTGCTGTAAACATGGATGGAACAAAGATTTCATTTGCTACTGCCTTTGCAAGAGGATGCAGCCGTGCAGTTCCGTTTTGCGCCTTTAGTGCATTGGGAACGCCCTGCAACCCATGGCAAGACAAATGGACCAATACCATGGTGATCGACGAAAAGAAATCGATATGAGTAAAATTATTTCACTCCTCCTTGCTATTAGCATTACAACGTTTACTACTGCACAGATCAATCTAAAAGATTCCTCGGTACAGACAGTTGGCTATTGGGACAAAAAAGAAAAACAGCAATACAGTATTGTAACCGACAAGTTTAAAGTAAAGGCTAACGACACTATTTCAAGAGCAAGACTTACGTATGATGTAGAGATTACCGTTATCGATTCAACAGCAAAATCCTATACACTGGAGTGGGCTTACAGCAATTTCAAAAGCACCAACTCCGACAAACTGCGAAGGAAAGTAGAAGCAGCACAGCAGGGTCTGAAAATCCTGGTAAAAACGGATGAAATGGGTTCGTTTGAAGAAATACTTAACTGGAAGGATGTAAGGGATTATATGCTTAAAACGTCATCATTGCTGCGTACAGAATTCGGGAATGATAAAAACTTTGACATTGTGATGAAGGAACTGGAAAAATTTTACGCAACAAAAGAAAATGTGGAAGCCATAGCCATAAACGACATTCAGCAGTTCTATATGTTTCATGGTGGCAAATACACAAAAGGAGAACCTGCTGAAGGAACTATTGAAATACCAAACGTATTTGGCGGCAAACCTTTTGATGCCAATGTGTTTATTTATTTGGACGAGATCAACACAGAAGAAGACAATTATATATTGCGCTACGAACAGTCTGTTGATGAAAAGCAACTTATTGCCGCCGCTACAGAATATGTAACCAACCTTGCAAAGAAAATTGGAAAACCTGTCCCTAAAGATTTCAACCTGAAAGAAATGGTACACGAAACATTTGTTGGAGCAAGGATACATGAATATGGCTGGCCCATTTACATCATCCTTACAAAAACGGTCACGTCCGAAGACATAGTAAATATCGAAGAACGGGTGATCGAAATAAAAGACTAAAACGAATAGCCGCTTCAAATGAAGCGGCTATTCGTTTTAGATAAGACAGATTTTTATACAACACCAAGTACAACCAATAATGCATATATAACTCCGGGCACCCAAAACAACAATGTAAGTAACAAGCTGATCCAGAATTTTGTATTGATGGCATTTTCGTGCAGGTAAACTGCTAACGGTGGCAATATGATAGCCAACACAACCAACAGAATCGTTCTGTCATCAGCATCCATACCCTTTGCCTTATTTGCTTTAAACAAGCTGATTTGCTTTTTTGCTTCCTTTATTCGCTGCTTCTTTTCTCTGTTAGACAGATCATTAAAATCATTCACGGCTTTATCTACTATGGCTTGCGACACAGGCTCTGTATTTACCGGAACAATAGCATAGGAAGATGATGCAGTGATAAGAGAAAAACAAATAAACACAAGGAGTAAACAATTTTTATTCATAAACAGTTTTACTGCTGAAGCACCAAATTTCAAGCCAAACCGAAACAAGATGACTGTTGATAAGTTATATTTATTTTACTGCAACTCTACTTTCAAATTAAATAGTGATGACTGCAAAAAATTCTGCATCTCCGGTTCCTGGAAAAAAGATGATCGCATGGTTGCTTTTACTTCGTACGTACCTGGAAAGAAAAAACCAGCAGTAAGTATGGTGGTGACATCTGTTTTTTCGCCGGGCAATAATCCTCCCGAGGGCACTGCAACAAATGTGCGAAGGTTCGATCCTTGTGGCAGCTGATCGCTATGCGTTATTTGTGTAATGGAGATAGGTCTGTTGCCACGGTTATACAACTCTCCCACTTTTACCGTTTGTGTTGTGCCCGACTGTAATCCTGTTATAGTGACATGATCGTTTATAAACACTGCCGGTTTTATTACATCTACAATTACACTGTAAGTTTTTATTTCCGCTCCACGTTTTACCGCAACATAAAAACCTTTTGGATAGGCAAGATCGAGTGACAAACCTGTATGCGGATAAACCGTTGCACTGTTTGCAGGCACTTCAAACGCATTTTGTGTATAACGGATTTCATCACCATTATGATCGAACACAGCAGTAAGCGCACCAAAATGAGTACCTGCAGGTACAAATAAATGTATTTTACCAATAGAACCGTTTTCAGGAATAACCTGTGATGCAATCACATCATCGCTCAATTGTGCATTCATCGATTTTAAAAGACGAACCTGCGTTATGGCTAACGGGCCGGCTTCTGCTTCTTCCTGCACTCTTACCCAGTAATGCAGTTGTTTCTGCGGATCAGTTGCAGAAGTAATGCTGTACAGAATTTCTTTGTAGAGAAAATCAGTTGTGCTACCTAACTGCGGAGAAATAATGAATCCCGGTTTTTTAAAATTTGAAGCAAGTGGCGTTAACTGCAAGCCGGTGTTACCTCTTGGTATTTTAATTGTAATAATCCCGGCATTTGTTTCAACACCATTGACGATTGTTGGATGATCAATATCAATAGACGCATAATTCACTTCCGAAAAACGAAAATCATTGATCTTTATGGCTGACAAATCAATTGAAGGTTGTTGTGGCGAAGTTGCTTTTTTACAACCTGAAAGAATAATAAACTGCAGGCATAACATTGCCATTGCGAGAGATAAAAAACGCATAGATGATAAGGTTTATAATTGATTGGCAAAGCTATTTTTCAGGGACCGACATATTTATGTATTCTCTCTGAATTGTGGTTTTACAACCATGAATGGAACAGTAATGGGACGAGCGGTGATACTTTTCTGTGATCACCTATTTTCCCTCCCCTTACATTCATACTTTTATAAAACAAAATCAAAGGCGGGGAAACATCCGTCTCTAACTCAGCTATGAAAATATTATCTGCACTTTTTGCATTAATGATTACAACAAAATGTTTAGGGCAAACGACAAACCCGTCAACATCAGTTATTTTTTTTGACGACTTTGATAACAATGTCAATAACTGGACGGTTGCCGATAATAAAAATGTAAGTGCAAAAATTGAAGGAGGCATTTATTATTTAACTGCAACCGGGCGTGCATACGGAGAAGCGCAGCAAATAAAAGTTGATACAAGAAAGGATTTTCAAATAGAGTCAAGGATAAAAATTGTAAGCGGGGAAGCAGAACATAAAAACTATTACAGTATGCTATTCTGGGGACGGGAAGTGATGAACAGTTACTACTTTACGTTTGCAAAAGATGGGTTTGCTTCAGTTCAGGTTTGTACTGATAAGAACCAAAGTTCCTGTACGCCACGCAAAGGATCGCTGCAAAAAACCATACTGGATTCTGATGCATTTAATGTGTACACTATAAAAAAGACAGATAAAACCTACTCTTTTTTCATTAACGGCACCTTATTTTATACAATGCCCTTTAGCCCTTTCTTCGGAAACTTAATGGGATTTGGTGCAGGCAGAAAAGTTACACTGGCCATTGATTACTTAAAAGTCTCTTACTTATAAAAGAGTTTGTATTAAAAAACTTTCTATAAAAATCATAAAGGCAAAGATTTCACTTTGCCTTTATTCATGAGAGCAGAATTCAGATTGGTCTAATCATATTTAAATCCTTAATAATGCCATCTTACAAATGCTTCCATAGCGGCATATTGTGTTAAGCCAAGTTTACCATACAGATCAGCAGTGGCTGCATTACGTTCTTCAGCACGCTGCCAGAACTCACGGCTATCGCTACCCTGGAATGGCACCATATCTTTTTGCGATTGATGAATAAAAATTCCAAAACGTTTTTTCATCACTTGCTCAGGACTCATAGGTATGGCCATTTCAATTTCTTCCATATTCCATTCCTGCCATGCACCTTTGTATAACCACAACCAGCAATCGTTGATCCATTCATCACCTGCTTCCTTAATTCTTCTTAATGATTCAAGCACTACATTGAAACAAACTAAGTGAGTACCATGCGGATCAGCAAAATCACCGGCACAATACACCTGTTGCGGTTTTATTTTACGGAACAGTTCCATGGTAAGCAGTACATCTTCCTCACCCATTGGTTTTTTCTCAACCGTACCAGTTTCATAGAAAGGAAGGTTTTGAAAATGCCATTGTCCTTCTTTCAAACCAACATACCGACAGGTTGCTGCCGCTTCGCAACGACGAATCAAACCTTTGATCTCACGGATAGCCTGCGTATCAACTTCATTTGATTTTTTCTTCTCAAGATATCCTCTTGCTTCACTCAATATCTTTTTCGATTTATCAGCATCGATACCAAACATCTGTTCAAAGCCCACAGCAAAATCGAGAAAGCGTGTAACAAACTCATCTGTTACTGCAATGTTGCCACTTGTTTGATAAGCTACATGTACTTCGTGACCTTGATCATGTAAACGTTGAAACGTTCCACCCATGGAGATAATATCATCATCTGGATGCGGTGAAAACAGGATCACTTTTTTGGGATAAGGATTGCTGCGCTCAGGATGATGTGGAATAACTGCGTTGGGTTTACCACCAGGCCATCCTGTAATACTATCACGCAACATATAATAAACCTGGAGGTTAATTTCATAAGCATCCCCTTTCTCTACCAGCAGGTCACTTAAACCATATTCATTATAATCTGTATTGGTTAAACTCAAAACCGGTTTACCCAATTTCAACGCCATGTTTACAACAGCACGCTTGATCATCTTATTCGTCCACTCACATTCACCAGTGAGCCATGGACTTTTATAACGGGTAAGCTCAGCCGCAGCCATTTCGTCGATCACAAATGTTACATCATCATGATTCTGCAATAACGATGCAGGCACATGTTCTGTATCATCGCCTTCAACTGATTGCTGAATAACGGGTGCCTTTGTTGGGCCCCATGCCATAAGGATGATCTTTTTTGCTTTCAGAATTGTACCAATACCCATTGTGATGGCCAAACGTGGTACTTCACTGATGTTGGCAAACTCGTAACTGTTTGCTAATCGTGTAGAGTTGGTAAGTGTAGTTAACCTTGTTTTGGTATACACGCTTGAACCCGGTTCGTTAAAACCAATATGACCATTCACACCAATTCCTAAAACCTGTAAGTCCACACCACCCGCATCTGCAATTTTTTGATCATAAGCAGAGCAATGTTGTTTCACATCTTCTTTTGCGGTGGTACCATCAGGAATATGACAGTTGTTTTGATCAATATCAATCTTATCAAACAACTGTTGCTTCATAAAACGATGATAGCTTTGGATCGCATCACGTTCTATAGGATAATATTCATCGAGGTTAAACGCTATTACATTCTTAAAGCTGAGACCTTCTTCCCTATGCATACGCACCAACTCAGCATATAACGATTTGGGAGTAGAACCGGTAGCAAGACCCAGCACACATTTTTCGTTCTTTGCCTGCTTTTCACGAATAAGATCGGCTATTTGCGTGGCTGCAAATGCCGATCCTTCCTTTGCGTTGTTAAATATTTTGGTGGGAATTTTTTCAAAACTATCGAGCAGATCCATGGAAGCAGTCTTTCGAGCCATTATCTTATTGTTTAAATAAGGCCCAAATATATCCAATCCATCCGGAAATGAGTTGGGGAAACGTTTGCATAAATTTATTTAGAGCTCATGCTGTCGTTCACAACTAAGCATTACTTTTTCGAATAATGAACATCCGATAGTTTCTGCAAAGTAGCTGCTGCTGCCTCTGCTGTAATATCCCGTTGCGGATTCGCCAGCATTTCATAACCCACCATAAATTTCTTTACCGTTGCACTTCTTAACAAAGGCGGATAAAAATGCATATGCCAATGCCACTCTGCATGATCTTCACCATCGTTAACAGGTGCCTGGTGCATACCTGCACTGTAAGGAAATGAAATATTGAAAAGGTTATCGTACTTAGTCGTTAAATCTTTTAGAACAGAAGCCAGTGCTTTTTCTTCCTCAGGACTAAACTGCAAAATAGTTTGCACCTGTCGCTTGCTGATGATCATGGTTTCATAAGGCCATACAGCCCAATACGGAACCAGCGCCACAAAATGTTCATTCTCCACTACAATACGCTCCCGCTTTTGCAGTTCAAGGTCGAGGTAAGCGCTCAGCAAACTTTTTCCATGCTGTTCATAGTACTTTTTTTGCTGCGTGGTCTCTTTTGCTAATTCCAAAGGCAACGAAGAAGAAGCCCATATCTGACCATGTGGATGAGGATTACTGCAGCCCATGATCTCGCCCTTGTTCTCAAATATCTGGATGTACTTGATATGCATGTTTGCAGAAAGAGATTTGAATTCCTCCTTCCACAAATCGATCACTTTTGTAATTGCTTCTTCTTCCATTACAGGAAGCGTAAGACTATGATCGGGCGAAAAACAAATGACCTTACAAATACCGCTTTCACTTTTGCTCACAAGCAAACCTTCATTATTTTCTCCTCCATCGGGTGTTGCTGGCAACAACGCCGAAAAATCATTGGTGAAAGCATAAGCACCTGTATAAGCAGGGTTCATACTTCCATCGCTGCGTTTATTGCCGGGACATAGATAACAACCCGGATCATAAGAAGGCCTGTTATCTGCAGGCAATGTTTCCACTTTTCCCTGCCACGGCCGTTTCATGCGATGCGGTGAAACCAATATCCAATCACCTGTAAGAATATTTAAACGTGTGTGCGAATGCTCTTTGCTATCAAACATAATTAAATGATTTCGGTTCCATTTTCAATGGAAGCAATGTAATAATCGAGTTGCAGACCGGTAGCTTTTTCATAAGCAGGTTTCACATCAGCAATCAACTGATCAATGGCCCACTCCTGCACAAGGTTAATGGTGCAGCCACCAAAGCCGCCGCCCATCATACGTGCACCAATTACTTCTTTACGGTTACGTACAAAATCAACAAGGAAATCGAGTTCTTTACAACTCACTGCATACATCTTGCTGAGACCATCATGGGTGGCAAACATCTTTTTACCCAATGCAGCAATATCGCCACGTTGCAGATCCTCACAACCCGTAAGCAAACGATCTATTTCTTCCACAACAAAGCGGCTGCGTTGATCAATGGTTTTGTCTTTTGGTAATACATATTTGTCGAGCATATCAATAGTGGCGTGTCGCAATGATGTTACTTCAGGATGATGTTCCTGTATCCATGCAACTGCCTGTCCACATTCTTTGCGGCGGGTATTATATTCAGATGAAGCAAGCGAATGTTTCACATTTGTATTGAGCAATAAAATCTTTATCCCTTCAAGTTTAAACGGAACATTTTCATATTCCAATGAACGGCAATCAAGTTTTATCACATGATCCTTCTTACCCATCATCGATGCAAACTGATCCATAACACCACACATGACACCTGCATATTCATGCTCGGCTTTTTGCGCCATCAATACCATGGTAACACGATCAAGATTTGTTTGCAGTAATTCATTCAACGCAAATACCATGGCACATTCTACAGCTGCCGATGAAGACAAGCCTGCACCAATAGGTACATCACTTGAAAGCACGGCGTTAAAGCCTCGTAGTTTGATGCCACGTTTTAAAAATTGCGCAGCTGAACCAAGTAAATAATTTGGCCAGCTTACATCACCTACAGGTTTTAATTCTGCAACGGTAGTGGTAAACTTTTCTTTCAGATCCATTGCGGTAAGATGTATGGTATCATCATCACGAAGTGATAAGGTAACATAAGCAGCTTTATCAATAGCAGCAGGCAACACAAAACCTTCGTTATAATCGGTGTGTTCACCAATAATATTTACCCGACCCGGAGAGCGCACAATGATTGCAGGCTCCGCCTCATGTTGTTGGCTGAACGCTGCTTTTAATTTTTCTTTCATATAGCTTCTGTTTGGTACAGGTTTATTTGTTTGATGAAAAAGCGCAAGACTGAGGCCAAACTAAATATCCTGTTCGTTAATGATTAAGAAAGGGCGGAGAGTAGAAACTGCCTGCCGACTATTGATTATGACCCTTTCGGGTGCAACAAAGTAAAATAAAATTTTTTAACTGTCAAAACTACAGTTATTTTTACTTGCTAATAACCGTTAATACTATGGATCGTTATCCTGAACAGGCCAGGGTTTTTATGGCTGTTGATTGCATCATTTTTGGGTTTGATGGAAAAGAATTAAAAATCCTGCTGGTGCAACGTGCACTGGAGCCCCAAATGGGCAGCTGGAGTTTAATGGGTGGTTTTGTGTTTAATAATGAAAACATTCAGCAGGCCGCAGCACGTGTGTTGCAAACCCGCACAGGTTTATCCAATGTGTACCTCGAAGAATTATCATCGTTCAGCGAACCAACACGTGATCCTGTTGAGCGCACGGTATCGGTTGCCTTCTTTGCATTGATCGATATCAACAAATACAAAAAGCAGATCACTGATGATTTTCATGCAGGGTGGTTTGCCATCAACAATCATCCTCAACTTATCTTTGATCATAAGCAAATGGTGGAAAAAGCAAAAGCAAGATTGCGTTATAAAGCCGCCTTCCATCCCATCCTCTTTGAATTACTGCCATCAAAATTCACTTTGCCGCAATTGAAAAGTTTGTATGAAGAACTGTACAACATTGAAATGGATAACCGCAATTTCAGCAGGAAAATTCTTTCCATGAACCTGTTGGAAAAACTTGATCAGAAGGATAAAGAAAATTCCAAGAAAGGTGCCTGGTATTACAAAATGAACCGGAAAAATTACAAAGCCAACTTTCATGCAGTTGCTACCATTATCCCCAATCCCGACATCTATTATTCGTAGGGCCATTTTGCTGCTGGCATGATTGGCAGAGCTTTTGCATGGCTATGCTATGACCTTGACAGAAGAACAGCTCGAACGCATTGAACGTTTTTTTTCACAAAGCAAGTTCAGCACTAACGGGGCAGTAATTACTGATCTTGATGGAACGGCTGTGCATGAATTTGAAGGAAGAACCATCATTCATAAATCGGTGGGTGTGGGTTTGAAAAAAATCTACGATATCGGTCGCCCCATCGTTATCAATACACTTCGTTTTCCTCTATCCGTTATACGAACATTTGCGTTGGACTGGTATACTATTTCCAATGCGCCCATCCCGGTGGTGTTGCTAAACGGAAGTCAGTTGGGTTATATCATTAAAGTAGAAAATGAATTTGCATTTGAACAGTTGCAATGCACACCATTATCGGCAGAAGAAATTAAAACTGAAATAGCCAATTTGCAACAGTTTACCAGTGACGGCATCCAGGATATCATTTTGTTTTATTATCCCGAAGATTGGAAAAATGGGGAAATAATCTGGACTCCCGATCCGCAACGCATTCCCCATTTGCAAAAAAAATATACCAGTGCTTCATCGGTTATATCCATTTCTTTGGATGAACTGCAAACGGAATTATTAAAAAATCCTGTTTGTATGCTCCTGGTGCTGGTAGATATACCAACCGATAAATTAATGGCCTATCAACATACAAAAAGAAGTCATTTTGTTACGCACCAGGGAGTTGATAAACTAACAGGCACTGGAAAAATAGCAAGCCTTCTTCATTTTGATCTTGAACATTCTGTTGGCGCAGGTGATACAGATATGGATAATTTTTTAAAAGCAGTGGGCATGTCGGTGCATATTGGAAGAAAGAATTTACCTTTTGAAGGATTAAAAGATACACTGAGGCTTCGTGATTTTGTGGAGTACGGAGATCTGTTGAATCAATTCGCTTATTTGCAAACCAACCTCGTAAAATAATCATGGCAAACCGCACTACCTACAACATCCACAAACACGAAGAATTTACACGACAGGTTATCTATCATCATTATCCAAAAAGAAGATTGACGATAACGGCACTTAGCGGGGGGCTTACTAATTATGTATATGCGGTGAAAGCTGGCAAGGAAGAATTGGTTGTGCGTATCAGCGATAGTGCTGAAAAAATTCACAGCTTTCAAAAAGAGCAATGGGCAGTAGCAAAAGCAAAAGAAAAAGGCGTGCCTGTGCCCGACATACTCGAAGTGGGCAACAACATCATCCCCTTTCCATACATGATCTCGAAAAAAATAAAAGGCGATGTAGCAATTCATCATGAGAAACGGCTGCATATTATAAGAGAGATCGGTCGTTATGCAGCGTTGATCCATACCATTCCCACCAATGATTACGGGCATGTATTCGATTGGTCGCCAAATACACTGTCGAAAAATAAAACATGGAAAGAATACCTCGATTGTGAGTTGAATGTAAATGCACGGTTAGAAATCCTGCGGAAAAATAAAATCCTCCCACCATCGATGATCGGCAAAATAACAAGGGAACTGGTAAAGATGAGAAGATGGAAACAATCACCTTGCCTGCATCATGGCGACCTGCGTTTAAAAAATGTAATGGTGGATCAAAAAGGAAAGATAACAGCCATTCTCGACTGGGAAAATTGTATTTCCAGCATTGGTTCATACTGGGATACTTCTATTGCCTTACACGATCTTTCCATTGATGCCCAATGGCGCTACCTCGATGGTTATGGTTTACCCGATAAAAAAGTTGCAGACATGTCGGGTGCGGTTAAAGTATTTAACCTTCTTAACTATGCACCCGCCATACAACGAATCATTGACCAAAAAGACAAAGAGAAATTAGGACATTACAAATTAAGGTTGAAAGGGGTGCTTGATTTGTTTTCGTTATAACTTTTTAATCGAACGCTTGCAAATGTTAAGTGAAACAGGTAGTTTCAGTAATCGCAAACTCCACCTGTTAACAACATACCATGCAAAAAGCGTATCTCAACACAGCCATTTTTGTATTCGTTATTTTAATTGCCGTACAGTGGGGCTTCTATCAATCTTATACAAGTCACTTTCCAAATTTTAAAAATATAACTCCCCTTATTCATGTGCATGGAGCTTTACTCATGACATGGATGCTGTTACTGATTGTTCAACCTCTACTCATACATACGGGCAAGGCAATTCTTCATCGCACCATTGGAAAAGTTTCCTGGGTATTGGGGCCACTCATCATCATCTCGCTTTTTCTCATTGGCCGTGGAGGTTATTTCAGGGGATTGGCCGATAACAGAACCGAACAGGAAATGCTTGGCTTTATTGTACTTGATATGCGTGGATTTCTATCCTTCGCTATTTTTTGGACACTTGCAATGATCACCCGCAAATTGCCCGATTCACATATGCGCTATATGATTGCAACGGGCATTCTTGCAATTGGACCAGGTGTGGGGCGTGGACTTGGTGCCAGTTTCGGAATGAATATTTATGAGGCCTTAACTATTACCGATGTGATAGACCTTGTGATCGTTGGCATTTTACTGGCTGTTGACATATACAGGAAAAAAAACTACAAACCCTTCCTCAATGTTTTCATCGTGCTGCTTATCGGCTCTGTTTTATGGCAGCTGCGGGATACTGCTTTATGGCAAACATTTGCAAAAAACTATGTGGAATTGTTTTACAGGTAAATCAAAGCGAATAACTACACGGTTTCAATCGCATAAAAATGAAAGGTTGGCACATCGCCAACCTTTCATTTTTTTTTTAGCCACTACCCTTTCTTAATATGTAAAAACAGGTTGATCCCTTCCGGCTCTCTTCCTACATGAACCTGTGAAGGCTGAGCGCCCGCAGCTATTGCCAATTCAATAAGTTGCTCTTCACTGCGACGGTTCAATATCCAATCGCCCACCATTTCCATGTAAATACGACTTGGATTCTCATCGTTGAAATTGCCGATTATAATTTCACCGTTATGAGTTGCAAACTCCATCAGCTTTTTCAACACAAGAACAAAACTGCGGTCGCAGAAATAATCAAACAAGCCTGCCGACCAAACAATATCAAACTTCTCTGTTGTACGAAATTTAAAAATGTTTTTATTGATAAATCTGATGTCGCCGCCATGCGAAGCATTAATAATTGTGGCATGTTCAATAGCCCGGTTATCCATTTCAACACAGGTAACCTTCATGCTTTCCGGTCGAATGATTTCAAACAATTCTTTCAGATCTCTTGCCGGTCCACTCGCTACATCAAGTAACTGCAAATGCTTACCTGCTTGTTGTATACGACTTGTCATGATGCTCTTAAAATAATCTTTCCTGTTACGAACAGCTTTGGCAGCTACATGCTCAAGTGAATAGCAATCCCAATGATAATAAGCTGTTGAAGATTGCGGCTGGTTCAGGTAATGCGCTCAATGATCATAAAGTCGCCGGCATAACCATACGGTTTGTTGCGAATATGCCCCATCACCGATTCACTCTTGTGTAGAAAAGCGCATTGTTGCAATAAGTCAACTCCGGTTTCGGCTGGCAATTCACCTGTCTTCAATTTTCTTCCTAGTTCTTCAAACAGGTAATCGGCATAAGCATACTCATGCGAACGGGGACCACCTCGTTCAATGAATGTTTCAATTTCAGATACAATAAAATCCTTTTGTACAATTTGTTGTAATACAGGGCTTGTTTTGTGCATTGTGTTTACTTTAGGTTATTACGATGATATATGTTTTTGTGAAACAATGTTTCCATTGCTTTTTACTCACACAAAATTGTAAACAGGAATACACATCAACAATTAAATACATCCGAACTGTAGAAGAAAACAATTGAACAGGTAGTGAATGTTATTCGAATGCGAAAAAGACATCAGTAATACGCTATTATTTTTTGTTTTGATGGGTTGATATCCACATCAACCAATTTTGGTATGCTATTTTCAAGCATACATAGTGGGAATTGTAAACCCCAACCTCATTAAATTTTTTAAACCAATAAGCATGAAGGAAAAAAATATTGTAGAAGATTTGATCCAAATCAACCATGATCGCATTGCAGGCTACCTGAAAGTAACCGAGCAAATGGTTGAACCAAGGCTGAAACATATGTTTGCAGCAAAAGTGGCGCAAAGCCGTTTGTTCGTTGACCAGTTAAAACAACGGGACCTCATCTCAGGGCCAAACCCTGCAGAAAATGAGCACAAACCCGGAAAGATCTACAGCACATGGGTAAATCTTGGAGCTACATTCGATTGCGCTGATCACCAGGCTGCACTTGATTGCTGCGCTTTTGGCGAAGACGCAACCTTAAAAGCGTATGATAAAGCGCTTGAACATGATATTGATTTGCCATTGCGTTCACTACTCATTGAACAGGAAAATGGTTTGCGTCAGTCCCATGCAGAAGTGAGGAGTATGGCCGAACAACAGGTAAGGGCCTGCATGTGAAAAACGGGTGATGTCAGTGAAACGGTATGGCACAACATTTGGGTCACCTATTAAAACATAACACTATGGACAACCCTAGCAAAAAGAAAGCAGACGCAAAACGTGTCAGCAAGCAACCACACGAACAAGCGTATCAAAAACGTAGAGTCTCGAAAAAGAGTTCATCTGCTGATGAAGGGAGATCTGATTCTGATATGAATATGAGATCAAGACCCGATTCAGGCAGTGAACGAAGCAGAGGTCGTTAATTGATCTTGTTGTGTGAAATCAGCTTTGCTGAAGGCTTTGCAGGCCTGTTGTTATCTTCGGTGACAACAGGCTTTTTTATGCAGATGAAGTAAGATTTTGTTATTGCGTATGATTTGAATTTGTTAAACAGTAACAGATTAGTTCAGGTTCAGCGTTATCCGATTCATTAATTGGTTCAAAATAAAATTTATACAATAGTTGTAGAGAACGCACATTTTCTCTATGACAACATGCTTCAATTGTTTGAACATTCATCGTCGTGAATGAAAAGTCAATCACTTTTTCTACAGCCTCTTTCATGATTCCCTGCCCTTGAAAGTTTGTTAGAAGCTCATACCCTATTTCGCACTTCTTATTATCATCCGAAAAATTAAACAGGCAAATAGTACCGGCAAATAAGTTGTTGTCATTAAAAGTGATTGCCCAATAAAAGGAAGCGCCGGCATCAATACTGGCATTGATCTTTTGAATAAAACTCTTTGCATCGTCAATACTGTTACTTGGTTGCCTGCCGAGATACTTATTTATCTCGCTGTCGGAACGCAAAGTAAAAATCTCCGGTGCATCCTCAATTCTTAATCGTCGTAGCGTCAGTCTTTCCGTTTTCAGTACGGGGAAAGCGTTGTAAAATTTCCTTTCCACGGTGAATTATAAATGATCAGGGAAATGTTCAACCAATATCTCTCTCAAAATTTGTTTTGACAAAGGTTTTGTTTCAAAGCCCGTTACGTCTTCAATTTCTTGTGCTTTTTTAATATGATCAGGATTGGCTGAAGTAGTTAAGATCACCAGTACCACTTTTGCTTTTTGTTCCTTGCTCAAATGTTTGTATTGCTCCAGAAATTCCCAACCGTTCATCCGGGGCATGTTCAGATCCAGGAAAATAATTTCAGGTGGAGTTTGATTTTCTCTTTTCAGGTACGCCAACGCTTCTAAACCATTCAGGGCAATATCAATACGGTTCACAATATTCATTTCATCAATGATGATCTGGTGATACATATTATCATCGGGGTCATCATCAACTAACAAGATACAATCGAGTTTCTTTCTCATAAGCAGTTGGTTTTACGTTTTTGGTAAGGTGAAATAAAATGTGCTCCCTTTCCCGGGCTCCGATTCAACCCACATTTTACCTCCATGCAGTTCAACTATTTTTCTGCACTGCGCAAGGCCAATACCCGTGCCCGGAAATTCCCTGCGACTGTGCAATCGTTGAAAAATAATGAAAATTCGTTCATGATACTCTTTTTCTATACCAATTCCATTATCACTAATGGAAAAAAGATGTTCCTTGCCTTTGGTAACGGCCGAAATATAAATCTGTGGCTGGGTACCCGGCTGCTGAAACTTGATGGCATTGCTCACCAGGTTTTGAAACAGAGACCGTAAATGAAAATATCCTTCCACAACGGGCAATGCCGACACCTCCACCACAGCCCCACTCTCTTTAATACTGGCCGACATAGATGCCAGCACTTCATTCACTAATTCATTACAGTCAATTTTGGTTTTCGCCACATCATTACCCAAGCGTGAATATTCAAGCAAATCAAAAATGAGTTGCGACATGCGCTTCACACCACCTGTAATAAGACCCATGTAATCATGCACCGCTTTATCAGGATGCGTTTCAAGCTTGCCGGCCAGTAACGAAGAAAAATTGGTCACACTCCGCAGCGGCTCCTGCAAGTCGTGCGAAGAAACATACGCAAACTGTTCAATCTCTTTATTCTTTCGTTCAAGCTCGGTGGCATACGCTTTAATTTTTTGCTCCGCCTTTTTTTGTTCACTCACATCCAGGTACGAATTGATGGTATATTTTTTACCATCGATTTCAATCATATCGTAAAAGAGCACTGCATAAAATGTCTCACCATTCTTTCTTGTGTACAACACATCCAAACCAGTATTGCCCATTGCTTCTTTTAACTTCTCCAGCAATTTCTCCCGCTCTTCATGCGATAGTGCCCTCAGTTCCGCTAATGATCGTGTTTCATTGATGTACGAGAGCAGGATAGGATATACTCTTGCCTGTTCTTCGGCCGATAATAATTTCAATTCATCGGATGTGCTGCCTATTACTTCTTCCCTGCTGTAGCCAAACTGTTTGTGAAAAATACTGTTCACAAACACAATTTTGTTTGTACCGATTTCCGAAACCGTCATGGCCACCGGGTTTTCATCAAAGATCTTAAAAAAGCGTTCGCTTGAAACAGCCAGTTCTTTCTCCACCTTTTTTCTGCGGCTGAATTCTTTTGAAAGAATGATCGCAAGCAAAACAGTAATGAGCAGCGCTAAAATTCCCTCAAACAGAAATACAAATTTTGCTCGTCCTATACTCGCCGCTGTGCTTGCTGTTCTTGCTTCAAACCGTTGAAGTTCCACTGCCTGCATTCGCTTGTTCAGCGCTCTTATTTCGTCCATAATATGCTTGCCCTCGTCTGAAACCATAATGCGTGCAATCTCCTGTCGGTTCCCTTTATTGGTTAAGGACACGAGTTTTTCGATATATGCAAATTTTTGCTCAATCAGATGTTCAAGTGTGTCTAGGTTCTTTTTCTGGGCCGGGCTATAATTTAAGAGCGACGTTAAAAAGCCGGTAATGGAATCAATGTTCCGTCTTGTTTCAGCATAAGGTTCCAGGTAACTGGAGTCAGCAGTAATAATAAAACCCCTCTCTGCAGTTTCGGCGGAGAGCAATAAAGCAAAATTATCTTTTAAGGTAATGATGGCGGTACGTGTTTGCACCTGAATCGCCAGGTTGCTCTTTACTTTTTCAATGGTGAAT
Organism: Lacibacter sp.; assembly: GCF_057361365.1. Classification (NCBI taxonomy): domain Bacteria; kingdom Pseudomonadati; phylum Bacteroidota; class Chitinophagia; order Chitinophagales; family Chitinophagaceae; genus Lacibacter; species Lacibacter sp. The sequence goes on from NZ_JBMQSG010000011.1 coordinate 565,366, forward strand.
ATGGAAAAGAGCATGGTCCCCGATAACAGCAGGAGAATTGCTGTAATCATGCTGATGATCCTTGTTTTAACGTTGGGCAGTTTCATGTACAGCCGGTCCTGGTTTTACAAAATGAATAAATGTACTGGCAAAATGTTTATTACATGGGGTATGGAAAACTAGAGACAATTGTGCGAAACACAAAGTTGCTGCTGGCAGCATAAGTAACAACTTTTTTTTTGTGTTGCAAAGCTGTTTTGCATCAGAGTTTGGGATATAGGTGTTTATTTTTTATTTGAAATTGTTACTGAAATAACAGGACGTTGTTCCAGCTTCTGTTTCTGCAACAACTTTAAAAAGAAGTGTAGAAGTTGTTCACTTAAAGTGCCGGCTCAAGCCTGCCAGGTTTTTACGCAGCGAACACCTGGACTTTTTTATGATCAACTTCTGTTTGCCTGCTTTTCTAACAACTTCACAATATCATTTATCACCCCGTCACTCACCATATTCATACCCCAATCTTCATCAACATAATTATAGTAAGCAATCACAATTTCTTTTTCGGGATAAATGAGCAATGCTTGTCCGCCAAAACCGCTTTTCATCAACATACCATCCGAAGCGAAATCCCATTGATAGGTCCATTTGAACGGCGCAAAGGAATTGTCAACAGGCTTTGCATCAAACATCTCTTTTAGCTGACTGAAACTGATAAGACTTTCCTTTCTCTTCTGTATTTCTGTTTTCGTAAAAAGCATTCCAAAACGTGCAAGATCTCTTAACGTTGCCGACACACCACCATGATACCATGGAATACCTTCATTTGACAAACAAACATAAGCGCTCGACGATGCACCCATCGGTTTCCAGATTCGTTCCGATACCATGTCAACATATTTTTGTCCCGTCACTTTTTCAGCAAGCCAACCTAATACGAACGTGTTGATATTTGAGTATTGTGCAGCCGCACCCGCAGCCGTATCTTTTTTCATGGCCCTTAGAAATGCATATACCGATGAAGGTGTGTTGGGTGTTTTCGGCAGCAGACCCAATGCCGATTCCAGTTGATAATTTTTATGCAATGGATTTGTAAACGGACCCGATGCATAATCGATAGACTTACTGTCCATACCCGATTTCATGTGTAAAACATTTCTCACTGTGATCCCCTCCCATTCGCTACCGGTTAACTCCGGAATGTATTTGTGAATGGATTCATCAATCCCTATTTTCTTTTCGTTGATCAAACTGGTAATTAGAGTGGCGGTAATAACCTTTGTAACAGATTGAAGTGTGTGCTGATCATTCGGAAGCATCGAAAAATATTTCTCATATACAATGCTGCCCTTATGCACAACAATAAACGAACTTAGATGCAGCCTCTTGAAATATTGTTCCAGGCTTAGTGTGCCGCTTTTTAATTTCACCTGGATGCTGTCGATTGATTTTTGTGGCAGGTAACGAAAAGCAAATGCATTAGTTGGTTGTTGAATAATGCCAACCGGAAAAAGCTCAGCCATATACCTGAAACTGTATTTCGAGGGAGCTCCACCTGCATCCCACCTTTTTTTCGCAATACTGTCACGCATTGCCGAAGCTTCTTTGATGCTGTATAGTTTGTTTTGCCCTGCAGAACTAAAATGCAAAAAAATAAAAGACAGCATAAACCCGTTGCAGATAATCTTTCTCATGTTGGTTCGTATGCGTTTATGCACAATCTAAAATATGCAAAAGAATGGCAAGTAGCATTGAATGACGAATACCCTCACTCTTCCGGTGCAGAAATACGGCATCATTACCCGTAAGTTTGGCACAGATATATAAGCTATCTATACATGCAAGCAGAAACCTGGATTGGTGTTGGCGCCAGTATTTGTACTGGTATTGCCATGTTACCCCAACTCGTTAAGATCTATAAAGAAAAAAAGCCCGCAGATATCTCTTTCCTCATGATGGGTATACTCATGGCCGGTCTGGCCCTTTGGGTTTGGTATGGTATTACCAAGAGCGACTGGATCATTATTATATCCAATGCTGTATCGTTCATTACCAATATCAGCATTGTGGTGCTTAACCTCATTTACCGGGAAAAGAAGAATAAGTGAAACAACTTCCGGAGCTGTGGGCAAAAAAAGAAGTCTTCCCCGTTAGAAGAAGACCTCTTTAGCAATCGTTAGAAAAAATTACATTCCACCAGCGCCGCCATTTCTGCCTCTGCTGTCTCCCTGGTTACCGGAACTTTTTCTGCCTTCTCTACCTTCTTCTTCACTGCCCATGTCTTCATCATCTTCGGTCAGGTCGCTGCGGTTACCTTCGCTGCCACGCTCGCTTCCGGTGCGTTGTTCTTCACCCTGGCGGTTGCCACGTTGCTCATTCCTGTCGCTTTGGCTTCTGTCGCTGCGGTTACCTTCACTGCCTCTTTCATTTCCTGTGCGTTGTTCTTCGCCTTCCCTGTTCTTACGTTGCTCATCTCTTTCGCCCTGGCTTCCGCTTCTGCTTCCACCTTGATTCATGTCTTCTGATTGCCTGTTACGTTCTTGTGCCATGATTAAAAAATTTTATGATTATAAAATTGAATGGCGATAGCCATTCGGTGTTCTCCCTTTTACTTTTAAAAAAACGTGCCATAAAAACACAAACACAGTTACAGTCAGCTGGAACGTACATCGGGTAATTAATGCCCCATGCTGTGGATAGAATTCGAACACATGTAATGAAATAATAAATGGCAGGCCGTTTGAAAAGGGGAATTGAAAATTCAGGTGTTTGCCCAAAGCAGGCGACATTTAATTTGCGGAAAGTTGAAAAAGGTATGTGGTTTGCTGATGGATAGATAAAAAATAACATATGCAATATTCCAAACTATTCATTGCAGCCATGTTTTTGTTGGCAGCCTGCGCCGATGCGCCTGAGTCAGATAAAGCTGAAACAACCGAGGCGCAGGAAGTAACCACCAGCAACGGTACAAATTTTAAAGTAGATACAACAGCCAGCAAAGTTGAATGGGTAGCTACAAAAGTTTCGGCCTACCACACCGGCACGCTGAATGTAAAGAGTGGTGAAGTAATAGTAAAGGACGGTAATATTACTGGTGGCAACTTTGTGCTTGATATGAACAGTATTGTTGTTTCGGGTCCTAAAGGTTCTGATACCAAAGCCAACGAAAAATTATTAGGTCACTTAAAATCGGCCGACTTTTTTGATGTGACCAAAAATCCTGAAGCAACGTTTACCATTACATCGGTAGCGCCTTTTTCAGGCACAGCCAAAGACAGTGCTGATCCAAGGCAGGAAGCCATCAGCAAATACAAAGTAACCAACCCCACACATTCAGTGAGTGGCAACCTTACCATAAAAGGACTAACAAAAAATATTACGTTCCCGGCGCAGATAACAATAACTGGTAATTCAGCAAGCGCCATTGCAAAATTCAACATTAACCGCCAGGACTGGGATATCGTGTATCCCGGTAAACCCGATGATCTCATACGCAACGAAGTGCATTTGGGTATCGCATTAAAAGCAAGCAAATAATAGTATTGTATTCTTACTGGTTGTTGCTTTCACCAAACAGGGAATTAAATTATTGAATTTAGTGAGGCAAGCAAACGCAAAAAAAGGCTGCTCATGCGAGCAGCCTTTCTAATATGAGTCGTTATTTATTGGAGCTAAACCTAGGCGTTGAACTATTCGCAATGATTAGCATCGATATAAGCACCAATTGCCGGGCCTGCATCAATAACTTGTTGTTTTGTGTAGCCACCATTGCTTCTCAGGCGAGTGTCCTGAAAAACGGGACTCTCCGTTGTCAATTAATATTCTAACTCCCCGGGTTGGTGGCACCAAACCCCTGGCCAAAGAAGTCATAAGTTTGATTCGTTGGTTCGGGTAATGAAGTTCATGCTTCAATTTATATTACAACAGGTGAAACGAAGATGACCGAAAAGTTCAATTTGTAGACGACGAACTGAACCCGCTTCTAACGGAGCCGGCCAACTGCTTTCATATTATACTGAACATTTTCTGATCGGCTAAGCTTGTTATTTCAAATGATTAACGGTAGCGCCTGTAAGAAAAATTACATCTTTGGGGGTATAGCTGGGAAAAAAATGATGCTTACATTGGCGCCATGAAACGGCTGTCGCTTTCTTTGTTCATGTTCATTGCTTCATTTATCTGTTGGGCCCAGGCACCACGAATGGTATTACCCGTTGGGCATACAGATGATATTACACTTCTTAAATTCAGTCCTGATGGTCGCATACTGGCTTCCGGGTCAAAAGACAAAACCATTAAACTGTGGGATGTACAAACAGGAAAGCTGCTGGCCGATTTAAAAGGCCATGCAGATCATATTTTATCCATAGAGTTTAACCGGCAGGGCACACGATTACTTTCAACTGCCGATCTGGATTCAACAGCCATACTCTGGAATGTGCAAACAGGCGAACGCATTCGCAGCATTTCCACAGGGCCTTATTATATAGCTTATGCGCTGTTTAGTCCCGATGGAAATACGTTTACAGTAGAAAATAATTCATCCGATCAAAAACCTGCTTTGTATAGTTCTGAAACAGGATTGCCAGTTGTACAATTACAGGCAAATTGGAAATACTCCACCAAGGCAGCAGCGTACAGCCCTGATGGCAGTTTGTTGCTGATCATTTACAATTCCGACAAACCGGAAATTTATTCTACCAAAACAGGTGAACGGGTGGCAGAGCTCAACTTACCTCATGCAGTTGTTACAGCGGCACAATGGTTTCCCGATGGGCAAACTGTTGCATTAGCATCTTACGACAAACAGGTATACATTTGGAACCTACAAAATAATCAAGTCAGGTTTTCTCTTTCTGGGCATACATCTGAAACCACTTCAATAAGCGTTGGCCCTGGGGGTAAGCAACTGCTTACTGCATCATCGTCTGAATCCAATGCACGTTTGTGGAATGCACTAACTGGCGAATTAATTAGCGTACTCAAAGTTTCGGATTACGGCTCGTTACAAACAGCTGTTTTCACTGCCGATGAAAAATATTTAATCACCACTGCTATCGGAGGTGCACGTGCATGGGATGCCACAACAGGCATGGAAATAAAAACAGGATTAAGCCGGTTTAGCAACGTTGCCATTAACAATTACAGCAAAGCGCTTTTTCTGAAACATGATGATAAAGGCAAACTTTTTAATGTTGACACAAAGAATACGGTTTTTGAGTTTGAAGAATCGAACAGCTTAACCCTTCCTGTTTTTAATACAACGGGAAAGCTTCTGGCTGGCACCTCTAACAGCAACAGGAGTCTGGCAGTTTGGAATGCAGAAACCGGGAAGCTGGCTGTACAAATGAAAACCATTACACAAACTGTTGACGATGCTTTCCTGGTTAACAAGCCTGCATTACTGGTTACCAATCCGGAGAATAACCCTGTCTTCTGGCAACTGCAGGGCAATCTTATTTCACCGTTTGTGCACCCGGTTAATCAGGGAGTAAAGTTTCTTCGCTATAGCCCTGACGATAGTATACTGGTGCAGATCAATTCCAAAACAGGTAGCAACAATGATGTGTTTGCAAATGATGAAAAAGTGAGCATCTGGCGTGCCCCATCGTTTACACTGGTAGATGATGATGTAGAAAAAAAAGGAATGCAGAATTTAACGCAGAATGCGGAGGGCAGCTTTACCTTTTCGGCAGATAGTAAACAATTATTTATTGGCAATAACGATTGGGGATCCTATGTACTGGATGCTGCAACCGGAAAATTGCTTTACAGCATCGAACATGAAAGAGTATGGCAGTCGGCAGTAAATACAACCATGCAGCGCTTTGTTTCCTATACAGAAAATAAAATAACGCTGAAGAATATACCTGCAAATAAAACCATCCGTTCCTGGACAACAACCGACCATCTAAACCGGATGCACTTTATTGGAACCACTAACCGTTTTATAACCGGGGGCGTAGATAATATGCAGGTATACGATGAACAAAAAGAAAAACCCATCTTAACCATACCCGCAGGCCTGCCTTTCTTTAACAGCAACAACAGCCGTGTATTTGTTTCGCATTTCTCCGGCAACGATGGGTTTTCGTTATGGGATCTGGAAAAAGAAAAAGCAATATGGAAAAAAGCAGTGCTGTTTACCGAAAAGTATGAAGCTCGGTGGGACGTATGTTGGTCGGCCGATGAAAGCAGGCTCTTTATTTCAACAAACAAAGGACGGGTTATTGTACTTAATGCACTTACAGGCGAACTGTTGAATCAGTTTCCTGCCTTTGCTACCAGGTTAGTTTTAAGTAAAGATGGGCGTTTGCTGTTTGCTTATTATAAAGATGAGGTAGCTATTTATGATGCAGGTGATTACCGTCTTATTACAAAACTCGTGGGGCATACCAATGAAGTAACGGCTACGCTGCCTCTACCCGATCAAACAAAAGTGCTTACCGTATCAAAAGATAACACGGCAAAGATCTGGAGCATCGCCACAGGGCAATTGCTTTATTCGTACATCATGCTCGATAAAAATTATTCGCTGCGTGTACTGCCTTCGGGCTTTTATATGGCCGATAAAATGGCGAGCCGTTTGCTGCATTACGTAAGCAAAGATCTTAAGATTATTACGTTTGAACAGCTGGATGTAAAATTCAACCGGCCAGATAAGGTACTGGAAGCAATCGGCTTTCAGGATACTGCACTCATCGCCTCTTACAGGCAGGCTTACCATAAACGGGTAAAAAAACTGGGGATTGATACCACACAGTTTACGAATGGCTACAGCGTACCCCAAGCAGATTTTCTCAATAGATCGCAATTTGGATACGAACTCACGAACGAACAACTAACACTTCGTATTAAGGGTGCAGATAGTACGCATACCCTCGATCATTTTAATATCTGGATCAACGAAGTGCCATTGTTTGGGATGAAAGGAATAACAATCCGAAACCGGAAGAGCCACATTTTTGACACCACACTTACGATTCGGTTATCGCAAGGTGAAAACCGCATTGAAACATCTGTTACCAATATTAACGGAACAGAAAGTTACCGGATGCCATTATATATAAAATTCACACCAATCAAACCTGTTAAAGAAACCGTTCACTTTATTGGTATTGGTATTAATGAGTTTGCCGACGACAGGAGAAACCTGCAATGGTGTGTAAAAGATATTCGTGATTTGGCATTGAAGTTCAAAGAAAAGTATGGCGATGCCATCTTGATTGATACCTTGTTCAATAAAAATGTTACGCTCAAAAATGTACAGGCGCTGAAACAAAAACTACTCAAAACAAATATCAACGACAAAGTAATTATTGCATACTCCGGTCACGGTTTGCTGTCCAAACAATACGACTACTATTTATCATCGTACAATGTTAACTTCAGAAATCCCGCAGAAGGGGGTATCGTTTATGAAGAAATTGAGAAATTACTGGATTCAATTCCGGCGAGAAAAAAATTGTTATTGATTGATGCCTGCCACAGTGGTGAAGTTGATAAAGATGAAATGCTGGCCATCCGTGAAGCAAAAAGCAAAACAGGCAATAAAGGCCTCATCATGAATCGTGGATCAGAAGAAGAAGGTGAAGGTGAAACTGGTCCAAACACAAAAACAGTTGGTTTGCAAAACAGTTTCGAATTGATGCAATCGCTGTTTGTAAATGTTGGTAAAGGCACAGGAGCAACCATTATTTCTGCGGCAGGAGGTGTACAGTTTGCACAGGAGCGGAACGATCTCGAAAACGGTGTATTTACATATTGTTTACTTGAAGCACTTGAAAAGCAAAACAACATCCACGTATCCCAACTTAAAAAGATGATAGGTGAACGGGTGGAGCAATTAACAAACGGACTGCAAAAACCCACCACCCGGAATGAATTGAAAGATTTTGATTGGATCGTTTGGTAAACAACTGCGGGCCTTTTATCCTGCATGCTCGTTTTCAACAACTCTGTCCGCAAGGGGTCTCACGCAGTGGACCCCGGGACTTATAAATGCGGTCTCTTACTTGCGTTAGCACCGGCCTTCGCCACCCCCTTGAAACGATTAAACTCTTCTATATCATGATACCCAAAAACTTCAATCTCCGGGTGGTCTCTCATGAATGTGCGGATCTTATCAAGAGTAGCCATTCTTAAATCATTATCATCTGCTCTCAATTTCGCCAACTCATTTACCGGATGATGTTCATCTGTCAGTTCCGCCGGCATGTAATAAGCATCCCCGATATAAAACAACCACCTGTTCTCCACCTGCAAGGCCACACCACAATGTCCCAACGTATGCCCGAAAAGGGGCACAAGAAAAATCCCTGTTTCAATGTCGGCAATAATTTTTCTTGCTTCAAATCCAAACCAGTCAGCAGTTCCCTTCGCATAAGTTCTGATCACTGGCTGATGTGCCAGGGGCACTTGCAAATACCTCGCATTGCCCGAATGAAAATTGTTCAGTTCTTCTTCACTCACATGAACGGTGGCGTTGGGAAAATCAGCCAGCCCGCCAATATGATCGTTATCCAGGTGCGAAATAATACAATCCCTTACGTTTTCGGGATCAAGTCCCAGCTGTTCAATTTGCCGCACTGCAGTTTTACTTTCTTCAAAACGATAACCAACAATATCAATAAGCTGTTTACCTATTCGTTCAATAGGGTTCGTCGTGTCCAAAAGACCGATGCCGGTATCAATCAAAATAAGTCGGTCCTCTTCTTTCACCAGCAGGCAATGCCCGCAAACATGATCGTTAATGGGCGAAACAATTTTTACACAGTTTAAATGATAGAGTTCAGTCATACTTGTTGTTTTGTGTTTTGTCAAAGCCGCTGCTGTCTGGCCATTAGTCCGCCCGGCCCCACAGAGAGGACAGGCTGGAAATTCCGCAAGGCTGGCAGCAATACCAATGCTGCAGTGCTTCGTTCATAGTTGAATAGTCTGCTCAATTTTCGTCTCCTCTAAAAATGTTTCGTCATGTGATACCACAATCAATGTCCCTTGATATTCGTTAATGGCTGCTGTCAAAATTTGGATGTTTTGAATGTCTAAATTGTTGGTTGGCTCATCCAAAATGATCATGTCTGGCGATTGATTGCCAATGGTCAGGCAACAAAGAATTAAACGCATTTTTTCACCACCACTCAATGCACTGCAAGGCTTGTCCCAATGGTGTTTGGTAAATAAAAAACGATTGAGCCTGATTTTTATTTCGTGTTCTTGCAATGCATAAGAATTGAATTGCAGGGCTTGTTCATAAACGCTAAGCTGGTTATCTATCAACGAATAATCTTGGTCAATATAAACCGGTTTATTGTCTGCCCTGTAAACTGTTCCTGTTTGCGGTTCTAACTTTTCTAAAATTATTTTGATTAAAGTTGTCTTTCCCGAACCGTTCAACCCCTTCAATGCAAGACGTTCGCCACTGGTGATTTGAAATGTAAGGTTGTCTTGCCAAAGTAAATGATTGTTGTAGCTAAAATTGATCGACGTAGCCTTAAATAATATTTTGCCTTTGTGCAAAGAAGAATTGTCAAAACCGAACTTCATCTTATCAATGTCTGGCAAAGCTGAACGCAATGCTTGTAATTCCTGTGAAATACCTCCAATTTTTACAGCGTGAACACCTTTTATTTTTGAGGTGCTGTTTTCAGCACTGTTCCTTAGTGTATTCATCATTATCCTTGCAACGCCTGCCTTTTCCTGTTTGCCTTTTCCACGACTGTCCAGTTTTTGTTGGCGTTCCAATGTTTCCCTTTCTTTCTCTCTGGCTTTTCGCAACGCTTTTTCTTTGCTTTGCAAATCCTCATTTAAAGCGTTGGTTTCTGTCTGCTTTTGCTCAACGTAAAAATCATAATTACCACCATAAACGGTAATGCCACGTTTGCTCAATTCGCAAACGCTGTCCAAAAGGTTCAATAGTTTTCTGTCGTGGCTCACAACTAGCAAAGTACTTTTTGTGGTTTCAATAAAATCATATAAAAGCTCTCTGCCTGAAACGTCCAGATGGTTGCTTGGCTCGTCTAACAAAATAAGTTCAGGTTGATGAATGGCAATACCCGCAAGGAAAATTTTTGTTTTTTGTCCGCCACTTAACGTTTCCATTTTTTGCGACAAGTCCAAATCTGCTAATTGCCAATATGTTAAAGCTTCATTGCAGCGTTCTTCAATGTTCCAGTCATCGCCAAGCAGAGTATAATTTTCGGCAGCTGTGCTACCGTTTAATAATTCTTGCAAAGCATTGAGTTTGTCTTCAATTTTCAAGGCTTGTCCAATGGTAAAATGATTGTACTGACCGAAAATTTGCGGAGCATAATAAGGTTCAGCAACTACATTTATTTGTCCGCCCAAAGGCTCCGTTTCCTTTGCAATAATTTTAAGCAAAGTAGATTTTCCTGAACCATTATTGCCGATTAAAGCAATTTTTTCGTGACGATTTACTGTTAGATTGATGTTGTCAAACAACAGATTTTTATTGGGATGTGTATAGGAGATGTTCTGTAAAATAAGCATAACTTCTTTCGTTAAAGATTAAGAAATAGGCAAACCGATTTTCGCTTCGCCCTCTTTAAGTTGTCTGAAAGAAATGATATTTTACATTTTTGTCTTTTACTAGTTGGTATGCAAATATACGAATTGGTTTTGAGTTCCTGGGTCTGTGCGTATAGTAGCTATATGTTGAAAGTATTGCTGTCACTAGTTCATTTGAAATACAGCAGCTTCACTTACTTGCTGTTGTTCATTAAAGATAGCCTGTTGAAAACATATTCTTCAGCACTCTTGAACCAACACCATGTTATGCCCAGCCTTGCTGAACTTCAGGCTCAAATCCGTTTCTTCTAAGCAACGAAGTGAACTCTTCAAGGTCACTTTTCAAATTATTGATAGAAAGGTGCGACATGCGTTTTGTATTGTATTTCTTTACAAAACAGCCTGTATCAAACTCAATGTCATATGCACTAAATTCCTTGCTCAGCCTCCTATATTCAATTTTATCAATTTGCCTCCATGCGGTAAATGCTCTCACTGTAATAATTTGGCGATTGTCGTACAAAATGTCTGCTATCAGGTCGAAACCATTAATTGTTCCAGCTTTTACTTCCTCTGTAAATGCCCATTTTGTTCTTTCACCTTGAAGTCTGTCAGTAAACCCAAGCATATACAGCTGGTTAAAGGGCTGGGTTGAAAAAGCTCTTCGTTTTGCCCATTGCTTGTAATACCAACCCAGGTAAGAGATAAAAATAATAAAGCAAGGGAAAGCAATGCCGGCAGTCAAAAATACAATTGCAATCAAACCGTAATCCGGCACATGTCCGTTGACCACCGCCAAAATGAAAGCGATCGATACCAAAGTCACAAACAAAAGTGATATGACTTTAAAAGCAAATTTGAGTTTATGTCTGTTTAACTGTAAGAATTGGTTCATAGTAGGTTGGGCACAACGTGGAAGCATTGGGGATGTGGCGGCATTTGAAAAACATCTGCCCGCGGCCGATGCTGGTTAAAGAACGAATGTAAAAATTTTATTCAAATGCTCATTGGAATTCCGTTTGACCGGACTGGTGATGATTAACGGTAATAGTTGATGATTTGCGTCGCCCCGCCATATGGGCCAATGCAATGTCACCTGCTGGCATCTCGTCATTCGTTCTCAAGCTCCTTTCTGATGATTTGCCGCTCACGCTTTCTGTCAAACCTACGCTTATCAGATTTGTCTTTTGCTGCGTATTTGTTTTTGTCACCATCAAAGTGCATGTTGCCTTCTGCAAGCATTGAACCTTGCCTGATCATAATTCCATTGTAAACACAGGTATCGTAACCGCAATTATGTTTCGAATATTCTCCAAAGTTTCTGTGCTTAATTTTCTTATCTGCCAATATTTGCTGTTGATTTCTTCTTATGTCGTCCCAAATTTTTCGCTCATCACCTTTTGTTAGTTCCTGTCCTAAATACTCAACATCAACAAATGTTTTTGGGTCTTTCAGTTGAAGAAATTCAAATGTCTTTTTGAAAGTTTTATGTGCGTATTCTCTTACAGCTATCTTGTCGTCGATAGATAATTTTTCATTCTCCACGATTGAACGGTAAAGTCCAAGAGTATTGAAGTCGGTATACTTCTTATAATTGTCGATGTAAAAGAAGTATTCCTTTAGTGATAGAGTATTAAATTTTTGTCCTGTTTCCATTTCGTCATTGTTAGTAGGCTGTCCCTTAAGCTTGCCGGTAACGTACAGGGCTTTATGCAGTTTGGTATTAGAATGCCGTCTGCCCGAGCCACTGCTCATTCTAAAAATATTTGGATGAAGTTAAGAACAAATGTTCAGCCATGTTTGTCAAGCCCAACTTGCATAAAACTCCAGGTAAGCTGCAGTCCTTGTCCACCCATGCATCTATTCTGTCTTTAAGTACACCTGAAATTCTGTTCCTTTGTCCAACTCGCTTTTCACTAAAACTTTTCCACCTGCATTACTAACAATTTCTTTCACTAAATATAACCCTATTCCTGAACCTTCAATAGCGTTTTCTAATCTGTAATACTTCGAAAATATTGCATCAAACTTACTTTCGTCAATACCAATACCATTATCTTTTACTGAAATGACTATAAAATCATTCTTTCTGTTAGTAGTAACAATAATTTTGGGTTGTCGTTCTGTAGCCCTGAATTTTATAGCATTGTTAATTAAGTTGTAAATAATAGTTCTTAATTTTCTTCTGGAAAAGCTGATTTCAGAAATATTGATTTCACTTATGATGATTGCATTTGCAGCAATAATATTATCGCTTAAAGTAAGCCGAACATCTTCCAATATATGTTCAAAGTTTAGAAGTTCTTCTTCGGCTTTATATTTATATTCATCCTTTCTCACTTCGGTTAACTCGTTAATGAGTTTGTGCATTTTTGTTAAGGCAGTGTCAACTATTTTCAAAAGGGCGTTAAATTTCTTTTCATCATTTGGAGATACACCTTTAAACAATTCTATTGCCGTAACTAAACTAGTAAGCGGATTTTTGATGTCATGGGAAATAGTGTCTAATAAAATTTCATGGTCTGCTATTAGTTTTTCTTGCTCTTTTAAATCTTTTATCCGCATGGTAATTTCAACAAAAGTTATTATTACGCCATCCGTTTTATTGTCTCTCATTTTTACATAAGGGATGATATTCATTTGGTACCAACGGAGGTCAGTAGTTTGGATTTCTTTTTCAAGAATTTCATTGCTTTTAATAACCTGCTCAATATTGTCTACAATTGAAGGAAAACGGAAGTTATCCTTTATTTCATTTATAGGTCTCCCAACATCACTTGCGCTCAGACTAAACTGTTTCATTGCAGGAGGAGTAAACTTCTGCAGCTTCAATTCGCCATCTACAAATAATTGTGGAATTATCGTATTCCTGAAATAATTTTCTAACTCGTCGTTATGTTCGATAAGTTCTTTTATCTGTTGGTTTTTGTTAGACATTTTGTACAATATGTTTAGTCAACTTTGAAAGTAGTATGCTGTCCAACAGGGTTGCAGCTTACGAACAGGGATTTATGTAGGTTGGGAATTAAAAATCCATCTGCCCCTAACCGCTGCTATTTGAAAATATGTTGATGAAGTTATGTACAAAAGTTGATAGTTATTCGTCTGCTGGAACTGAAGCTTTCGTCCGCCCGGGGTCTCACATCGTGGACCCCGGGATTTATACGTTAACTGCTCATCCTAATTGATAAACGTAATAATTGCTTCATCGCTTTTAGCTGCCAGTGCATACACTTAGGTCCGCCCGGGTTTTCACGCACTGGACCTCCGGATTTAATATTCCAACTACCGCCGTCGGTTGCACCATACCCCCGGCAGCGAAATTTCTTATTACCCTTTACTCAACTGTAACCGTTCTTCCGTTATCAATTTTATATAAGATAAAAGCCAGTATGGCTCCGCTCAATAATCCTCCTATATGGGCTGCATTGTCAATGCCGCCGGTAATACCCCAAAGCAAATTGATGCCCACATAAATACCAATAAACATCAGCATTCCTTTCTTACTGTCTTTATGAAAAGCATCTGTTAACAGCAAGCTGAGTATAGCACCATACAAACCAAAAATTGCTCCTGATGCTCCTACGCTTGCCGTGTGTGAATACCAGTAAATACTTGCAAGCCCGGCACACAAACCCGAACAAATGTAAAGTATAGAATAATTTCTCCGACCAAGTATTGGTTCAACAAAAATTGCAGCAAGCACAAGACCAAATATGTTCAGCAACAAATGCATAATGCCACCGTGGACAAACATCGAAGTAAGCAAACGCCACCATTCGCCACCTGTTGTCTCTTGCCGCCTGTTTGCTCCCCACTGCATCAGCTCCTGTCCATTGGGAGAAATAACATCAATCCCCGATAATAACATGAAAAGAAAAACAACAATATTGATGTCTAATATGATCGATGTTACAAAATGGTTATTTCTTGGAACCAGGTAGTTCAGCATATCAACAAGGTCGTCCTGCTTTGGCTTTTTACCTTGTAAAAATCGTTGACGTTCCCTTTCACTATAACCTGGGAATAACAAAGCAAAAAGCAAAACAAAAAAGCCAATGCCAAAAGAACCAAATATCCAGGGCAACTTATTTCCGTTCCTGCTTTCATAACTTTCCTTAACGGGTTCAAGAATTACAAACCTTTCGTTTGCTCTTCTGTTTATCCTTGATTCGATCGCTTTCAGGAAGTTCGTTCTGTCCTCAGACGTAGGAATTCGTTCAAAGTGATCTAATGAGCGATAGTTATAATTCTCCATAATTGCAATACAACTTTTGTAGAACGCATGATACGCTTCTTCTTTTTCTGCACTACTGATTTTATTACTGATCTGGTTTTTAAACTTTACGCCATACCAGGTTTTGGGAGGTGGATAAACATATGCAGCAGTATCGTTTAGGATTGGACAGACAAAAAATAAATTGAAGTTTAAATATTGATTATGCTTTCCGCTTGCTCTAATATCGGTATGAGCGCCCGAATAATAATCGGCAATGCTGAATCTGGTAATCCTGTAATAACGTGACTTTTCTAGTTTACCCATGTCATCAACAGTAGCGAGAACTTGAAGTTTACCAGTTGCTGTTGTTAAATACAATTGTGAAATAAGCAGCATGGCTATCAGTACACCCCAGGAAATAATTTGAAAGAAAAACCTTCCTTTATCCGTATCCCCCTTGAATGTTAGAACCCTGAAACGTTGACGTAACCACAAAGTAATAGGTATCCAGGGAAAGATCATTGGTATCCAAATTGTCCATATTTCTTCTCTGATATCAAGAATGGAAAAACGGATGCTGAGTAACCACCGCAGCAATGCAAGGCCGATAACTGTAGAAAGAACAACAATTAAAAATGTTGGCACGATATGCCTGAGTTTTTTTAAGTATGTGTCGGCGTTGCTGTTCGTAGTATTCATACAGTCGTAT
The DNA here is from genome assembly GCF_057361365.1 of Lacibacter sp. Classification (NCBI taxonomy): domain Bacteria; kingdom Pseudomonadati; phylum Bacteroidota; class Chitinophagia; order Chitinophagales; family Chitinophagaceae; genus Lacibacter; species Lacibacter sp. The sequence goes on from NZ_JBMQSG010000011.1 coordinate 580,797, forward strand.
TGATGATAGCACGTGAATATTTGTGTCCTCCCGGGGTCTCAAATAGTGGACCCCGGGATTTATACGTTAACTGCTCCTTCTAATTTATAAACGTAATAATTGCTTCATCGTTTTTAGCTGCCAGTGCATACACTTCCTTGATGGTTTCGAAATACTCGATCAAATAATCAACTGTGTCTGGATTCTCCCACACATCCGGGAAAACATTCGCCTCTTTCATTTTGTTGGCATCAAATCTTGTTCTTAACTCATCGTTTGATATGCTTGCAATTTGTTCATGCAGTTCCTTCACCAGTTCGGCAGTAACATACTGCGCCGGGCCGTAACCAAGATCCTGTTCTTCGTCTATAAATTGTTCGCTGAATAAAACTTTAGCTAAAGGATGAGTATTATTCTCAAAGCTTTTTCCTGTTAAAAGAAAAACAATACCATCCCATGATTGGTCGATGTCAACCAAGTTGGGATCTTCTTCGTCGCTCTCATCATTATAAATTCTGCTCTCCAGTAAAGAGCTATCGTTTAAATATTCTTCGAGCTCAGCTTTTGTAACCCGAAGTAAGTTGGCAATCATGCTCATGTGTGAAATGTTGTTTGTTTTAAGTATGAGATTGAAAGAAAGGTATTTATTCTTCACCCATAAACTTCTTTGCCAGCTTAGGATATTTCTTGAACACAGTTTCTTCGTTAAAGGGCTCCCCTTTCAATTCAAATTTTGGCTTGTAAGTTTGCGGAAGATCCTTCCCTGTCTTTTGATGATAAGCTTCCATTGCTGCGTATTGAAGTCCTTCCCAGTTATCCTCTTCTTCAGACCTTATCCAGTTTACACAACTTTCCGGATCATTTAGAGTTTGATAAAACTTTTCTTTCCCTTGTCCGATTAAATATTGCCGGAAGTAATGAAAACAATCGTCGGAACAACCGCCGTTAATAACATAGGAAGCTCCCCACAGGTTCCAGTTATACGATGCAGCTAACAGTGCCGTAAATGTATTGTCAAATTTCTCGATTTGGCCTGCGTTAAGTGTTACTAAAATAACTTTTAATGTGCTGCTCTGATTCTGATAATTATTATGGGCAGCTGCCTTTGATTGATCAATTAACTTCCAAAATTCATTTTCACTCATCAGCTGTCCTGTAGAATCAGAAGAAGTTAAATTCACACGCTGTTCTTTTTTTTGCGATCCCTGCGATTGAGATGTACTGTTTTGCCCCTCGCAACTGGTAAACGTTATTGAAAAAAGAAACCCTGCAGAAATAATAAACTTTGATGTCATAAAGAAGATTACGTTTTCAAATGAAGTTATTATCCGCCGGGGTTATGAATAATTGACCCGTCGATTGAATACGTCAATTTCTGTATCCCAGTCCCGGCTTAACATCTATCAATCTTGTCTGTCGTATTTAGTCTTATAACCCGGATTGCTTTCCGGACGCAAAGCATTGGGATAATTGAAGTCTGTTTTAATATCAACTGATATTTGTTTCACTTTTTTAAAAACCTCATATGGATGTTCAATGGCTTCCCACTGGTCGTAAAGTTTAGTGGTTCTTCCATCGTCTGTTTGAGTACGTCCGCTAAAAAATTTAATGGTGCCCACACTAAAAGCTCTTTCAATAAAATTTACAGTCACTTCAATGTCAGAAATTTTATCGTAATCAATGCTTTTGAAATCGGTACCAATAAAACCTGTTCTCATCATTACCCTTTTATTCGAATAAGCATAACTGGTATTGCCAAATGACAACAATTTTCTTAAAAACTCCCAAAGAACAAATGCAATGGGCAAAGCAGCGAACCATATTTGAAAGTTACCGGTTGTACCGTCTTCGTTTTTTACATTCTTAGTCATCATGTAGTAAACGCCAATAAAAAGAAATACACCCAGTCCGCTAATAATACCTGTGGCCAAATAAGGAATGAATTTGGGTTTACCTGTCCATATAATTTCTTCATCATCATCTTTTACGCTGTCAAATTCGGGTAACAGATTTTTGTCAAAAGTTGAACTCATTTTTTTTGATCGTTTTTAATTGTTCGGTCTACTCCACGGCTCAAATAATACACACCGGGATGTATAAGTTTAACTCGGGAACACTGTTGCAGCAGCCTCCTGTGCGGACGTAAGATGGAGAGAAGACGACAGCTTTCTATGCACGCCTGCTTAGTTCTTTAAGCTTTCTTTTTTCTTCCCTGCTGTGCCATGGTTAAAATAATGGGGCGCAACGTCATTTTAATAAAACTCGTAGGTCGGCCGCTTCTTACATAGTTCTCATTTGTTACCCGGTCGTGCATGTAAAAATCCACAATGGTTTGGCCAACTCTGTCGGGAGCATTGGATGTCCGCATCGTCATTCCCGTACTTGCGTCGGTGCGCAATGTGTAACCACCATCTACCCTTCCTATTTTTACCCCCGTGTTGTATAGCACAAAACGGTAAACAGATGTGTCCTTGTATTTCGTATTTCCATCCTCCAGCTCAGCCGGCGAAATCATCACGTACTGATAACCCGTATAATTATCTTTAAACGCATCATCAATATCCTTTGTACCGGCAGCATGAACTTTTTCAGGATTTCTTAGTTTGGGCAACTGCAATACCAGCAGTATATGTTTGTTTGGATCAAAATGAGGCGGAATCATTTCGGGGTTGGGCGCAAACTTTATTTTCTCTTCTTTTTCTGTTTGTGCCGATGCGGTAATACTGATAACAAAAAAGGATAAAAGGGTGAAAGCAAATAGTGAGGATTTCATTGTTTTTTTACCAAAGAAACCAAAAACAAACTGCACCTAACCTTGCAATCTGGCAAATCTTATAACTGTGCGTTTAACACGATAACTGTGTCGAAATTTTCGGGACTTTACGCAATTCTTTACGTCTGATGGCCAGGGGCCGTACCGGCGAATTCCTGTGGCATCTCCTGCTAACGACTCACCGCCAAAAGTTACTTCATAACCATTAACAATTCACCATTAACCATTAACCATTCCTCTACGACTGCCCCCTATCATCCACCTCGCCGGTCAGTTTCGTAAAACCAATCACCTTACCATCATCGTCGTGTAGGGCGGTAATAAGAATGCTTCCCCAGAATATTTGTCCGCCCTTTTTCACTCTTCTCCCAATATGGCTGGCCCGGCCTTCTTTTATGGCCTGCGCAATCAGTTGTTCTGGCAACCCGGCCTGCCTGTCCTGCGGCATGTAAAATAACCGGAAATTCTGTCCTAATATTTCTTCTTCTTTATAGCCTTTGATCATTTCAGCTCCCTTGTTCCAGGTTATAATAGTGCCGTCAATATCAAGTAAAATGATCGCATAGTCCTGTATTTCGGCGATCATCTTTTTATGCAACTGGTCGAGTATTGCTTTTTTGTTCATACGCCTTAAAGGTAGCCAATGGCTGTTTACAGCACCCGGATATTACGGGGCAAAACTTAAAAATACCCATGAACGGTAACAGCTAAGTGGTTGTTACAGATTGTGATTCTATCGTAGCTGCTTCACACAGCACTTAACTTCCTGCAATGGAATAAAAACAAAAAAGTGCTTCATTGCTGAAACCCTTTTTGTACTGGTTTTAACCCAAACAGAATTCAACCTTCCACTCGAACAATACTGGCAATCATACAAATGCTTAATACTAGTTCTTCAAATTCACTCATTAAGTGAAACATTTTAAAATCCCCCATATTTCCGCTAGTTTACTTTATTTCCGCAGCCTCTTTACCTCATCACTGTTCTTCGCAACCATTACTACGTCCACCATTTTCACATGGGAACTTCCGTAATGATCATTCGTCTTTTTTAAATAAATAGTATACATCGCATCGATGTTCCAGCTTTCATTTTGGCGCAATCCCTTGCGCACCACTCCGCTTTTAAGATAAACAGTCACTCGGTACCAGGGCATAACAGATTCATTTTGATGGCTCATTACTTGCGCCCAACAAAAATATAGGAGGAGTGAACAAAATTCGCTAAAATTGCTAAAAATATTAGCTAACATGTCGCTTGTTAATACCATACGTTCAGAAGAGATGAGGATCTATCGCCTCAGTGATTTCGACTGTGTTACGCTTCGCCTATACGACACTGCCATTCCCGCTGGCTTCCCTTCACCAGCTGCTGACTATAAAGAAGAAGATATTGACTTTAATCAATTACTACGCCCCCGTCCCTCTTCAACCTTCGTGGTTAAAGTAGATGGCGATTCCATGATTGGAGCAAACATCCCCGACAAAGCTTGGTTAGTCGTTGACCGTTCTGTTACACCTAAAAGCGGTGCAATTGTGGTAGCCGTTGTCAACAGTGAGTTTACAGTAAAACGATATATCGTAAATAGCAGCGGTGTGCGTCTTATGCCTGCTAATCCAAAATATAATCCCATTGTTATTACAGAAGAAATGGATTTTCGGGTATGGGGCACAGTGACCAAAATAATTATTGATCCCGTCATTTCAGCCCTATAGATCATGATTGCATTAGTTGATTGTAATAATTTTTACGCTTCCTGCGAACGCATCTTTCAACCTTGGTTAGAAAAAAAACCGGTTGTTGTATTAAGTAATAACGATGGCTGTGTAATTGCACGTAGTGAAGAAGCAAAAGAAATCGGCATCGAAATGGGCGCACCTGCTTTTATGATGAAGGAATTACTCTCACGAAATGAAGTGGCCGTCTTTTCATCTAATTATACCTTATATGGCAACCTCAGTGAAAGAGTACTTCTTTTACTCTCAACATTTACTCCCAGGATCGAATGTTATTCTATCGATGAAGCTTTTCTTGATCTTTCCGATATGCCCTATACCAACCTCTTTAACTACGGTTCATCTATTCGGAAAACCATCAGGCAAAATATTGGCATACCAGTTACTGTTGGTATTGCTCCATCTAAAACCCTGGCAAAAATGGCTAATCGCTATGCCAAGAAAACACAACGGGATATTGGAGTATACGTCCTCGATTCACAGGAAAAAATTAATGAAGTTTTGCATTGGACAGAGATCGGCGATGTGTGGGGCATTGGTGGCCAGCATGGCCGTCGGTTAAAATGGATGGGCATCAAAACGGCAGCAGACTTTATCGATAAGCTGAATCCGGATTGGGTGCGTACAAACATGACAGTCGTTGGCGAAAGAATGCTCAATGAACTAAGAGGCATTCCTTCCTTTGAATGGGAAGATATGTTGAAACCAAAGAAAGGTATATGTACAGCACGTTCATTCGGCAAATTACTTTCAGAAAAGAAAGATATACAGGAAGCAGTTTCAAATTATGCTTCATCATGTGCAGCCAAACTGAGAAAGCAGAATAGTTGTGCATCTCAAATGCATGTACTCATTCAAACCAATGTGCATCGTACACAAGACAAACAGTATGCAAGAAATATAACACTACAGCTACCGGTAGCAACAAACAGTTCAGCCGAGATCATTCACTATGCTCTTAAAGGGTTGGATATGATTTATAAGCCGGGTTACAATTTTAAAAAAGCCGGTGTAATTGTAATGGACATCGTTCCTGAATCAGAAGTGCAACAATCTTTCTTTGATCAAACTGATAGGAAAAAAGATGCACGGCTCATGAAAACACTCGACAAGGTCAATACCCGTTTCGGTAAGGATCTAATTAAATTTGCTATCCAGGGTTATTCACGCCAGTGGCGTTTAAAACAGGAAAGTCTTTCTCCTTGTTACACAACCGACATTAATCAAATTCTAACGATCAAGATATGAGTAATCAAATATTGAAAGCAGAGTTATCAGAAGAACTGGTGCTGTTCCTGCAGCAACAAGGTTATTCGCACATTCTTTCATTGGGAGGTAATGAAAGTGAAAATGGACCTGATGGAGGAGCAGACGATTATCATTTACTTGCCTTGAGGTCAGATGATCTCCGTGTAAAGTTTAGGGAACCAGATTCGCTCATTAATCCCATCGACAGTGATGATGTAAAAACAATGGCAGTTGGTGTGCCTGCCATCAGGTTCCTAATTGAAATACCTGAATCCTTATATCAGCAATATTTAAACATCAACTGATGATCTTGAAAATAAATCTTTACAATGTTTAACCCCTGTTATCCATTTACAAGAGAATTGCTTGATTCGATGATCCATAAAGAGGTAGTGCACTTTGTTCGTTCCACCTTTCCAAGAGGCATTCCAAATGATGCTGCTGAATACAAAGGATCTTTTCTCATTTCACATTACCACGACCCTGCCGAAGCGGAGCGTCATTACAATGCAATCAGGCATGATGCAAACCGTTTTCACTACGATGCACGTATCACAGAACATGTAGAAAAACTCCAGGCAGCTGCTGAACAACCGGCAGCATATAAAATTTACTCCCGGATTATGATACCCGGCATTGAAAAGAAAATCACAACTCTATTTAAAGAAAACACCAAACGCTATCTCCACCGGCATACAGATTGGGATATCAAAGGCAAAGTAACTATCATTCCTTTTTTGTATTTTCAATTAGGAGAACTGTATACAAGAATAACTTACCAGGGCGATGAGATAAAGTTCAAATTTGAGGACCTGGAAAATATATAAATCATGTGTCTTGACATTTCGTTTCGTATCGACATTTCAGAAGATTCATTGTACGATTATCTTCCTCACTTAAAAATTGATCCGCAGATTGGTTTAAAGTTTGAAAACAATTCGCACATACAGGCACATGCCCGTCCGCATACACGTATCATCTACACCAATAGCGAGAACATTCCTTACATGACCTTAATGCGCTGGGGTGTACTGACAAAGTTCATGTTGAAAAATTCACTCAACTTTTTCAAATATGGCAATAACATGTACAATGCCCGTGCAGAAAATATTTTTGACCCGAAATCAACCTGGTTCAAGATCAAACAGAATCGTTGCCTCATAGCTACTGATGGCATTTATGAACATCGTAAAATAATTGGATGGAAAAATAAGGTTCCTTATTTCATTCGCCTCGCATCAAAAAAACCAATGCTTATTCCTGCATTGTATAATTATCTTGATATAACAGCTGAAGACATTGCTGCAATTAAAGCCACCGGCGATAAAAAATTCCTTGAAGCCATCAATAAGATTATCAACATTGAAACGGGTGAGCTGTTAGGCACACATGCAATGATAACCAGGACAGCAAATGAAAAAATGCAAATGATTCACAACGATGGCGACAACAAACATCGTATGCCTTTATTCATGGAACCAGAAATGGCTGTCAAATGGATTGACCCGAATTTAACGGATGATGAAATGAAAGAAATGTTGGCTTTTCAGATTCCATCTGAAAGTTTAGCAGAAACACCGGTGTATACAATACGTTCACAAACTCCACGTCCGGATGCTTTATTAAAACATGAACAATACAATTGGCCTAATCTGCCGCCATTGGGAAATGACCATCCTTTAGAACCACAGGCAGCTTTATTTTAAGATATCCATTTTAATATCTCCGAAATCCTACGCCGTTGTTGGTCGGCCGACCAATCAACAAATAATTGACTTTCTGCTCTGCTTTTATATTAAACCCCATTTATAAACAATAAAGTCGCTGAGCGGTCCATCTAAACTTAATCGTAAAAAATCTATCACAGTTTCAACATCGGCCTCCCTTGGGTCGCATAAAATTTAATTTAAAGGCTAAGACTTAGCCTGCTTTTGGCAATACTTTGTTAGGCGTCGTTTATTTCGTCTTTGTTGCATCAGGGGTCGAAATGTCCACGACATTCTTCCAGGTACCATCACCTTGTTTCTTCCAGATGCTGACGGCCTTGCTGTATAATGTTACCTCTTTGCCAGTGGAGTCGGAAAACGAAACTTGCGAGTTTTCCAGTAGATAGGCCATGTCGCCGTTATCAGACACTTCAACGCTTTGAGGTTCCCAACTAATGCGAAAACCCGGGATTTTGTAACTGTTCTCCACCATCTGCCGAATGGCTGGCTTGCCCCGCAATTCGGGTTCACTTGCCGAAACCATATAGGCATTATCTGCCCAGTAACCTACGGTTTTCTCCACGTTCCCGCCTGCGGCGACCTTCGACCATTCACGGCTCAATTGCATCACTTTTTCGCCTTCCGCTTTCTTATCTACTTGTGGGCCACCACAACTTACCATTGTCACAACAATCGCTAAGAATATAGTTGTTTCATATTGAAGTTTTAATTTGATTAACGAACATGACTGAAATAACGCTTAACGTCTCTTTCTCAGGCGAGTCTCCTGAAAGGGACTCGCCGTTGTCAATTTATTTGTTCTATTGCAGCGAGTCGGTTGCACCAGCTCGCCTGAGAATAATATTCCACTCCCGTACTCGAGCTACTTTTTCAAAGTTGTCTGCAGAAAGTTCAAAACTGCATCTCCCATCTCATTAGCATGTGTTATCCAGTAGTCATGGGTAGCTTCCGGCAAATGGTATAATTGAGCGTTGGGTAAAGTGATTTTTAATTCTTTATTTGTAAGTTGTAAGATAGGTAGGGTTTGCCCACCTGATAATAGAAGAATAGGAATTTTTATTTCTTTAAAATAGTCTTTCTTAAAATCTGAAAATGCATCAGAAGAAAATGCAATGGCCTGCCATTCCGGAATATTCACGAGAAATTGTGTTTTTACTTCTTCGGGTAACTTATCTAAAATGTCTTCCCCTGCAAAATATTTTAAAGTATGTTTCAAAACGGCTATCGTGTCTTTAATTTCAAATGCTTGTTTAACTGGTTTCCATAACTGGTCATAAAAATTATCATGAAGGATTTTTCCACCTTTCAAACTCGGTAACCAGCTAATTAAAGCAGGCTCTGAAAGGGTTAATGTTTGAACCAGCTCGGGATGATTCTTTGATAAAAAGAGAGCAATAAGTCCACCATAGGAATGCCCCACTAAATGAACTGACCCTAATTTCAAGGTTTTAATGAATGTCGCCAGATCTTCTGCTTCAGTTTTTGCTGAAAACTCTTTTAACTGTGTTGTATTCTTATTCGGAAAATTAAATCTTCTGCTGTAAGAAATGATACGATAATTTTTGGAAAATCTATCCACCTGGGCATCCCATGTCCGGTAATCCTCTAACCCTCCATGAATGAAGACTATCGGAACGCCGCTCCCTTTGTCTACATAGTTAAATTCTGCTTCATTGATTTTAACTTGTTTCATTTGACCTGATACCAATGTGGAAAACCCAACTAAGAAAAATAACAAAAGGAATTTTGCTTTCATCGTTATTTATTTTAGAGTGACTATTTTTCAGCAGTTCGCTGGCATTGCCGCTAACGTTTCCAGCTTTCAGCAGTAGGGGCATTCATTGATTTTCAGCTTCACTAATGGCACTAAAGCTGCATAAAGATATTCTGTTCACCCCTTGCAGTCAAGCCGCTATTGCCAAAAGCTGCTGTTGTGTGCTGTGCAATCGTTCTACTCATACACCTTCAAATCCGTATGGTAATTCCTGTGTTGTAAATAAAAATCTTGAACAACAAATATGCAAAGGTCAATTTGTGCTGACAGTTTCTTGTCGAAATGAAGCTCAATGAAAATGATGTCAGTATCCTCTGCTTCACGTACAAAACGCAAATCAATTGTTTGGTCGCCGGTTAGTTGGTAAGTCCACCATAGGTTCTTCCCTTTGGAAGTAGACGTTAAACCATACTTCACGGCATTAACGTCGTTGTTGTCAAGGTCATATTTCACAACATGGGAAAGTAAGAGAAGTGTCCACACAAGATTTGGTTCAAACACCTAAAATCCTCTCATTGCAGTTTCAGTCATAAGTCAGATTTATTTGCAGGCTCGCACTCATAGCGCATATTGGCCGGGGCTTTATTCAGGTTGGGAATTAGTATTCCGTCCGCCCACAACCGCTGCTGATTGAAAATAGGTTGGTGAAGTTAAGTACAAAAGCTGATAGTTATCCGGCTGCTGGAACTGAAGCTTGGATTTGCAATTTGTTGATGTTACAATGTCAAACTCAACTTGCATAAAACCCAATGTTGCCTGCTTTTATTCTTTGTCGCCAAATAAAGATTTTCGCAGGTAATAAAATCCATTCCAACTACAACTGCCGTCAGTCGCTTTCATGTTTAGGTACACACTTTTGATGTCGTACAAATCTGTTGTTGTGCAGCTTCCATCATTTACAAATTTTATTTCGTTCTCAAACCTGATAAAATCTTGAATGTTTTGTTTTGTCAATGTAACCGTTTTTATCAGGCTGTCACCACTAGATTCCATTATCGCTTTTTTCTTTTTAGTTACATAACTCCAATTAACAGCGTAAAGTCTTGCCAAATATTTGTCGTCCTGCTTGCTGATTAATATTTTGGAAAGTGTCGTATGAAAACAACCTTGAGAATGAAAATTTATTGAGATGGTATCTTTGTCTTTAAGTTTTACTAATGTGTTTTGTGAATAATCTAATAAAGTGTCAGGGCATAAAGTAATTGAATTAATTTTTTGGTCTGACAATTTTATTTGTCTTACAACTGATTGCTTGAAGTTGTTTTTATATGTTAGCTTATATTCTGATACTGGTATGTTTTCAAGGTTAATTGGAAACTGTCTATATTGCCTTGGAATAACTCTTAACATTATTGTGTCCTCTGGTAACTTATAAAACAATACGGTGTCAGCTCTCCACGAAAATGCTTCATTAGTTCTGCAATCACCTGTTGATAGTTTAATAGTTGTTGTTTTCTGTGTCTGCCCAAAACAGACTACAGAAAAAAGCGAGAAAATAGTACAAATTAAAAGTTTCATTTAGTTATGATGTCAAGTCTGCTCAAATTGCATAAGGTGTCCAATATAATAGCAGGCAACGTTCACAGCTTTGCGGTCGGCGGGGCAATTCTTTTACGTCGCCCTTGGCGACGAGTGCTGAACGGTGTTACTAAAGATAAAATTTTATTCAAAAGCCAAATAGAAAAATGTCAGCACGAACTAAAGCTAAATAGTATTACAGGTGATGACCGACGCTTTGCATCGCCCCCGCTGCCGCAAAACTGACTGTTGGCTGTAGTTCTACGTCGCACAGGGGAAAATTTTTCTCTTGTAATATAGATAAGAAAAAATAATTGTCAAAACACCGGCAATTAAGCCAATATAAATAAGTGAACTTTCCTTTTGTTCGTACTCTCTTTTGTCGAGCAGAATTTGTTCTCCTTTTTCTACTTGAACTAAGTCAATATTGATATTTTCACTCGTGTTGTTATTGTCCCGAAAATAAGCAGTCACGGTGTCGCCAATGATAAACTTGTCAAGTAAGTCGCCATAGTTTTTGGTCATTCTGTAAACTCCTAACTTTCTGTCTATGTCGCTTAATTGAATATAAAAGCATTTTGATTTATTCCCTTTGCTGCCATAGCGATAGTCAATTCCTTTATCGACAATCACACTTGTTAACCTGTCGTAATTTGTCAAGCTAAGGTTTTGTTTTTTAAACCCGACGAAAGCGAGGAAAAAGTAAATGAATGATGTCAGAAAAAGAAAAATTGAATTGAGAGTTCGCTTGGTGCTTTTTTCCATACTATTTGTCTAAGTGATAGGGTCTGTCAAGAATTACAGCCAACTTCCGTGCATGGCTGATGTGCAGGCATTCCGTGATTCGTCCAGCCCGAAGGTCAGCTGAAAATTAGCACAAAAGTTGATACTTTAAAATTAGCCTGTCTTAATTCTGTCGCCCCAACTAAAGCTTATCTGTGTTAATGTCGAAGAGAGTCTATTCGTCGCCCAGGCATATTGACAATGCGATGTTGGCTGCAGGCCGCTTTGAGCATCATTTTACTTTTTCGCAATTGAAAAACTGTTCTGCATTTTGATGATATAACTTCATTTTTTGTTCTGCTGACAAAAAATCAAGGGCCTCAACCGCCATAATAACTTTTTCAATATTTCCATTGTCCGTTCCAAACATCAGGCGATCCTCAAGTCCGGCATCAATAAATGCTTCCATAATTATAGAAAACTTATTCGAAGGAACAATATCAGGATTGGAGATAACTGATATGTCCGAGTATACCATTCTATTTTCTTGCATGATCGCAATTGTCTCCTTATAATAATGATCGCCGCTGTGCATGATCCATACTTTTAGATTTGGGAATTGGAATAGCATTGTTTTCAATAAAAACGGGCTACCCATTTCCATTTTAAAGTTTGGACTGCCGTGGTTTGGACCGGCACCTCCTGTATGAATACCTACCGGCAAATTATACTTTTGCGCTAAATCATAATAAGGGAATAAAAGTGAATCAGAAGGTGAAATACCATAATACTGGTTCAAAATCTCACCTAGATAGTCAATCTTACCTTCTTTAATTTGCTGCTCTACCCAATTTATAGATGGCCAGTCTTCGCCCAAACTGTAGCAGGACTGTAAACTATATGGTACTTTGCCATTTGGACAAGGAAACATAAGGCCATACAATAAATCGGCGTTTGGAATATTTCCGTAGCTGTTTTGTAAGTCCCATGAAGTACTTATTGCAGCCTTGTAAACGCCAGCCTTTTGTAGTGTCAGTATTTGTAAAGATGGGTCCTTACTTCCATGTAAGTGAACATCAAATATCTTTTGAGGTGTTTTTTGCCAGATGAGAGAAGTCAGTCCGAATAAGAAAGTAAAAAGAATTAAAAGTGTCTTCATTCGTATATTTTAGAGCTAACATTTAAACGACTCATAGGATTACAGCTAACGTCCACAGCTTTGCGGTCAGCGGGGCAATTCTTTTACGTCGCTCCTGGCGATGAGTGCTGAAAGGTGTTACTAAAGATAAAATTTTATTTAAAAGCCTAATAGATAAATGTCATACGGAACAAAAGCTAAATAGAATTACAGGTGATGACCGACGCTTTGCGTCGCCCCCGCTGCCGCAAAACTTCTTGTTGGTAGCAGTGTTATTTCTTCTTGTGAAATTTCAATGTCTTTAATGCTTGAAGAAATATTTTTTCGTTTGTTGGCTTTAAATTATCGCCATACAAATTAAATCTGTCAATGTCAGAACCACTCTGCCATAAACTGTCAATATAAATTCCCGTTGTCCCTATTCCTGATTTTCTTGGGAAAACAATTTTGGCTGTGCGTCCATCAATTGTGTCCCACGAAACATTGTTCTTTTTGTATTTGTCTGGGTCAACTCTCATTCGATTTTTTACAAAAATAACTTCGCTTAGGTCAATCATTGAAGTGTCAATTGAGCCTATCATACTACTGTCCAAAATTGTTGGCTCATACTCATATAGTTTGTTTGAATACCAGCCTAAATCAAAGTGTAATGTGTCGGTATTGTCAATTGCAATTCGCCCAACATAACTGTCAACACCTTGTGCTTTAATTTTTGTCCAACCGTTTGGTGTCTGAATTGTGAATGAGCCAAAGTCCAAAATCTGCCTGTCGCTTTTGGGTTTACTGTCAGTACAGCTTATGAGAAAAAGAAACAAAATTCCGGGTATTATTTTCATAATCTTAGGGTCTGTCAAAACATTGCTACCAACGTCCAGGGCTTTGTGTCAGCCTGGGCATTTGTTGCTGTGTCCGCCCACCTGAGAATGTAATTTAGCAAACGAAATTTATAAACTTAAAATTTAAGCGGATTAGTTGCCGGTCAACCCCATAGCCAATGCTGCATAGCGTGCTGCTGCTGAAAGTTTGCTGGTCCCGCCCAAGTTGCACAAAACCCCATGTTGTATGCAGTAATTCATGTCAGACCTTACCGTATTTTGTTTGTAAATCTAATACCTTTTTGACGTCGCAACCCAATACAAAAACTCGTGTCGTTGGTTTATCGAGTCCATAGTAAGGAATTTCGTCCTTCCAAAAATCAATATTTCTTTTTTGTAATTCTGTTTCAAGGTCAAGTTCGCTTTGTTTGTCATTGATAAAACCGACCATGTGACTTTTAGCAAATTTGTCCGCTGTGATTTTTTTAAAAGCAAACTCAACTGCTTCTTTTTCCGTTTGAAAATAATTTAGGTTTTGCCGTTCTCCTCTTTCTGTGTAATACCAAACATATAAACTACCAAAAGTATCTAGTCCGCAACCTTCATGAATATTTCTGTCTCCAATTGCATAGGTGTCAGCATAACAATTTTCAATCATCCACTCGTCAAGCTGTTTAATTGTTGTCAACTCTAAATTTATGTTTTCTGTCATGGTGTAAAGTGTCGGACCTTATTGCATACAACGGTTTCGGCTTGGCGGTCGGGCGGGCATTTGAAATACTGTCAGCCGACAACTGAAGCCGATTAAAGTTACTGATGTTGATTTTTATTACAAAAGTTCATCTGTGTTACGTCTGCTGGATATATTGATGAAAGTAGCACACAAGTTGAGAATATATTCTCGTCCCCCCGACTGCCGCCAAACCGTTTGTTACCGGGTGTATTTGTCTGGATTATTTAATAGTTCAATTATTTCTTTGCGGTCTTTGTTCATAAGCGAATGAATGTATTTCTTTTCAACGTTGTCAAAGTCTGGGTCGTCTGGTTGCTTGTCGTAAAGAACTTTGAGAATATTATTTGCTTTTTGTGTGTCACCCAACATTATTAAAGCAATTGCCTGATTTGTAGTCAGCATAACATAATCCCTATTTGTTTTTGTCATAGTGTCAAGCACCGAATTGCAAATAGTCAACCCTTTAGTGAAATATGTCTTAGCGTTTGTCGTGTCGCCAATTTGTAAATATAGCATACCGCTTCTTAGATAAAGGTCATGTGCAGTTGGGCGAAGCTGAATAAGTTTATTGTTTGTCCATAAGGCTTTGTCAAACTGATGAAGCTGGTAGTAAAACATAAGCTTGTTTGAATAGCCAAGGAAATAGTTTGTGTCAATAGTTGTTGCCTTGTCAAGCAGATTGATTGCTTTTTGTGAACTGTCGGAGTTGTCAATAAAGGGGACCAGTGTCATGGCTTGTTTATTGAGCTCAATTGCAGCTGGGTCAAATTTGTGTTTTGAAGAACTCTGTCCGCAGGAACTTAGTCCCAGAAGTAAGAATGCTATTAGAAGTTTGGTAGTCGTCATAATATAGCCGGTAACACAAATATTTATGCTAGTATACGCAACATCTCCTGATTAACAAAGATTGTAAACCAATAATTTACGGTTATACTTTTTGTATTGTTGTTAGCACAATCCACCAAATCCCATATCCGTGTGCAAATGTTTCATAAACGTTTGCACGTGCTTAATAACTGCTTTCAACAGTCTTCAGCTTTCCGTACGCCCGGGGTCTCACATAGTGGACCCCCGGGATTTAGATATGCTAACCCTTCTATTCGCAGTCCTGTCGCAAACTTGTCAACAAAAAAATACCTTACATTAGGACTTATCCGAATGTGGGTAACCTTAATCTGGCCTTGAGGATAATTCGTTTTACTGTTTTCAAAACTTCCATTCCCTCCAAGCATCCAAAACCCTTTTGCTATTTGCGAATAAGAAGCGGCGGTAAAGAAAAAGGAAAAAACGAAAAGCCAGGCAAATGTTTGTTTCATAAAATAATTTTTAATCGCCTTTTTCAAGATGTACCTGAATACCAATTCTTGTAATAAAATAATTAGATCGGCTGTACCTGTCTTTGAAACCTTGATAGCCTGGTAAAAACTCAATCGCAACACTTGAGTTTAAAAAAACAGCAACACCTCCACTAAATCCATATTGAAGTGAACGAAAGCTCGTATTGATCTCGGTCATAATTGCCCCATGCAGCTCACTTAAAATATTAACCCGTTTATCCTTTTCAAGAAAATAATACCGTGCAAATGGTCCAACGCCAATCAAATGTGATTTTACCATAGGCCCGCTTGTAGAACTTTTTTGAAAAGTATAGTTCACATCTAACCCGGCTGCAAATTTGTCAAAGAAAAAGTAACCTGCCTTTGGCTTCAGTTGAAGAGTAGTTGGGATATAGAGCAGGTTGTTATTAACTACTTTCCCTGCTGAAAACTCGCCTGATCCACCCAACATCCAAAACCCTTTTGTTATTTGCGAATAAGAAGAGCTGGTAAGCAAAAAGAAAAAACAAGCCAATGTTTGTTTCATCAAAGAAGTTTATACAAATGAAAAATTGAAATCGAATGATAGGAAGTGCCGGGATAACACACACATGGCGAGATGCTCATATAACAATTAGCAATTATAAATTAAAAAAGCTAATGTAACCGGGATTCAGCCCCTTTCAAAGTTTAGCTGATATTATTTTGTAAGTGAGTAGTTAAATTCCATAAGTGCAACACCTTGGTATTATTCCATTCGAAGTCTCAACGAAGAAGACAATTTGTATTTTTTTGCTATTTGTGTCCATCGGTGGCCATAATACTTTTCTTGTCTATTCGTGCCCACCCACCAAAGTTTCAACGCTGGAGGCAATTCGTGCTGCCCCACCTGCATTCATTCGTGTTAATTTGTGAAATTCATGGCTCACTACCTTTGTTTATTTGCATTCGTCTGTGGGCTTCACAGATTCTCATTACATCAATCTACTTCGCAATACAAACCAATCAGTGCAATGCTTCCTCCGTACTCAAATACTCCCCGGTTTCTTTCGTATCAATCGAAGTAATGATTAGTGTAAACTTCTCTTGTTGAAGTTCCTTTATTAGTGCAGCAGGTTTGCCTATATAAAAAATAGTATCCTTATGAAGAGAAAAAATGCTTTGATCCTCTGTAAAAAGCATAAAATCACCCGCACCAATTCTAAACCCATCCTCATATACCCATGTTTTTGATTTTACGTAATTCAGATCAATTGAGTTACATGACTCTGTAAAAAGAAGACTCATAAAGGCGGCAGTATGTTTAAGTAGTTTTATCATATCCTCAATGCTTAGGCGAGTCTACTGGAACTCGCCCTGGTTAAATAGCTGTCCCCTGAAATTCAAAACAAACTTATTCCTCCACCTCTTCATCCTCTTCCCACTCCCCTTTCACACCTGCAATAGCTGCTTTAAATTTTTCTACATAACCATCATCAACTCCATACTCACTGAATTTCTTAATGGCCCAATCAAAAACAGTTATCCCAAATCCTGTATCTCGATGCACAATAATTGAATGAAAATACGGGTGTGAATACAACCAGTCAAAACCTTCCAGTTGTTTAAATAAATGTCCCAGCATAACACCAAACTCACATACCGTCACCAGGTAAGCATTCGAAAAATCGGCAGGGTCGCTTTCTTTAATGAGCTGTGCAATCCTTGCCCTGTCATAATATTTATCCACCGCATCAAGCATTGCAAGATCAATCTTATCACGTGCAATGATGTGTTGAAAATCACTCAATGCTGCATCCACCATTGTTACATTAATATGCTCGGTCATTTGTTTTACGTAATCGTCACTCATGTACTGCAGCTCTTCCATGTTTAACGGCTCATCTTCATAAGATGCTATTACATACATATCAGGTCTCGCCATCTTAGGCCTGTCCTCTTCATCATACCAGGGGCTGAAAAACTTTTCGAACACTTCATCGCAATGGGGTAGTTTCTTTTTAAATAGTCCAAACATACTTCGAAGATCAACTAAAAAAACAAAAGAAAATACGCCTGTAGCGTGGCATCATTTTTTAAGTATATTAATTACAGAAATAAAAAAATTGCAATGCCTAAGAAGTTAATGAAAATTGCCAGCTATAATGTAAATGGCGTCAACGGCCGCTTGCCCGTGCTTCTTCGCTGGTTAAAAGAATCATCGCCCGATATTGTTTGTTTACAGGAGTTAAAAGCTCCCGATGAAAAGTTTCCGCAAAAGGCCATTAAAGATGCGGGGTATAAAGCCATCTGGCACGGACAAAAAGCATGGAACGGCGTAGCCATTCTTGCCAGGAAGACTTACGATCTGCAGGAAGTGGGTAAAGGTTTACCCGGTGATCCACTCGATTTACAAAGCAGGTATATAGAAGCGATAGTTAACGGTCTTCTTATCTGTAACCTGTATCTGCCAAATGGCAATCCTGCTCCGGGGCCTAAGTTTGATTATAAATTGGCCTGGTTTAAGCGCCTTCAAAAAAGAGCAAAGAGTTTGTTGAAATCAGGAATGCCGGTGATTTTGTTGGGTGATTTTAATGTCATTCCTACTGATCTTGATGCCCGCAAGCCCGAAAGCTGGGTAAAGGATGCGTTGTTCTTCCCCGAATCAAAAAAAGCTTATGCAGCCCTGCTGAAACAGGGATGGATCGACAGCTTAAGAACTTTATATCCCGCGGAAAAGTTGTTTACGTTCTGGGATTATTTCCGCAACGCTTTTGCAAGAGATGCAGGTATACGTATTGACCATATACTCTTAAGCCCTGCATTGAAAAAAAACCTGGTCTCGGGAAACGTCGACCGTCATGTGAGAGGTTGGCAAAAAACCAGCGACCATGCGCCCGTTTGGATTGAGTTGAAACGTTAGGTGATTTAATTTGATGGTTGCGGTCTCCACCAACCAATAAAAAAAACAATCCACATATTTATTTGATCGCTGTGTTATACTTCAACCAGCTCAATCCAAACTTTGATGCAGTGCTTGCAGGCAACAATGCATTTAATCTTCGTTTGCCAAAAGAAAAGATGCTTGCATTTAACGCCAACCGTTATAACATCCTCAATGAAAGCGTGCAATTGCTCATGCGTTTTTATGGCGAAGATGGTATGAAAGATATTTATCCGAAAGTATCAGATTTACCGGAGGTGAAGAAGAAGGGGTAAGTTTTACTTGACTCCGCTTCGCATCACGCTTTGAAGTATCCATGGGTTATCTCATAATTGATGGCATCCCCGCTTCCTTTGATAACAAAATCTCAGACGCCAGGATATCGAAAAGCTTGACACCGATGTAGAAGATAAAATCTACTTCGTGATTGATAAATATCATACAAAAAGTAAAAGCAAAAAACATGGGCATTGTAACAGTAAAGTGCCCCGAAGCACGGCGAGTGCCACAGCCCTTGCACACAAAGCTATCTGACACTACGCCTCTCATTGGTTATTGCCAAGTTGTTCTTTGAGAACCCTTTTTACGGGTTAAAAACTATAAGAATTTATTCTTAAAACTTGTGCCCGTGCCAATTCTTTGTATAGTTGGAAATAGCTTGTAATTCAATGTGTCTAATCCATTGGTAAAGGATATCCGAGTAAACCCAATTTTTTTTGTAAGTTTTAATATAGTTTGGTTATTTAAGGAGTGCCCTTGCCTTTCTTCACCAAGTGAAATAAAACTTTCTATTCTATATGTGTACGTACTATCATTTATTTCAGGATCGAACGAAATATTAATTAAGTAAATAGAATCCACTTTCGTAACTCCATTAAAATAAGTCACAATTTCATTTACTTTATGTGTGCCTAAAAATGACAAAAATACCTGTTCATTTATACTTGCCTCATCCTCCCTTATCAAAATGCCTGTGTCTGTATATCTTAGGTATCCCTGTATATTTAATAAGCTCCGCTTAGAATTGTTTAACTTATAATACACTTTATTACCTATCTCGGTTCCTATGGACGAAATTCCAAAACTATCTAAGCCAGAACCCTTCAATTGAAGATCTCCATAAATTTCTGGCACACCAGAAAAAAAAGAACGCTTGTGAACAGTATTGCAAGAGTATAACCCAAACAATATTAAAACCAGGATTCCAGTATAACTATTATTGCAAGTTTTTCGGAACCTCCCAACCTTTGAGTTTAAAAATTGTCCGAAGCTCCTCCTTGTTTTTTTCAGTCGCATTCCCATCCTTTAATTTTTTTTGTAAAAGTTGTGTTAGTATTCTAAATGCTGGAGTATCATATGTTACTATTTGTATAACTGTGTTGCTGTTTTCATCCCCAATAGGTTTCTTTCCCAGCAACGTCTCCCCTTAGCCTTGGGCGGTTGGCCGGGACGTTGCGTCGTCTGTAGTAGTATTTCCATCCTTTTTAATAACTGTTAAATTCATGTCCAAAACTTCTGCATAGTCTGTTATTTCATAAACACCCTGCTCTTCTGTTAAGTAAAACTTTGCAGAACTGTGTACATAATCAGCAGGAGTGTCGCACAAGTTCCACTTTCCTTTACATGGATTGGTATGAAAATAATCAAGTTTCTGTGTAATAAACTTTACTGTTTCACAAATCTTCCAGTCAAACGACAGTTCCCAAACATCATGCTTTTTCTTTCTCTTCCTTCGTTCTGTTTCAACCGAGCTGCTCATTTGATCAAGCAAATCTGTTTCATTTCGTTCTTCCAGTCTCTGGATAATTTCATAGGCCATGAAACGTTTACCGTTACCGATGATTGTATTAATGGATTGAAACGTATTTCTGAAACCAATAACAGCATGCACATGATTGGGCATGATTACATAGCCTATGATATAATGTCCTTTTGATGTTAAATGATCAAACCAGTTATATACAATGTCAAATCCGTTTACCTTTTCTATCAGTGGTAACCAATTGGTGCAAGTGAAAGTTATAGAGAAGATTCCATCAGTAAAAGGTATGTTTTGCTTGACAGGCATAGGGTATGAAGTTAATTCTTAGCTTCGTAACACGTAACGTCCCGAGACGGAGACGTTGCTGGGAAAGAACAGTTTTGCAAGCCCCTTCCATTTAAGCCGGCTGTTCAAAAAATTTACTGGGTGCAGTCCTTATCAGTACCTGCTTAGTATAAGGTTAAAGCATAGTGAAATACTGTTAAAAAATTCCAACATTCCACTTGCCGATGTTGCAGCTTCCAGCGGTTTTCTTAACCCCGATAACTTTGCCACTGCATTCAAGAAAAAGTATAAGCACATGCCAACTAGCTACAGGAAAGGCAATCACTAAGGCTTTCATGGAACTAATCTTTCATAGGCCCGGGTTATGCAGGCTTCTATTTTCAGAAAGATCAAGGCTCTCCACCAAACATACAATACAACACAACTAATCAACACTTCAACCGAATTTAGGCAGGCTGCAACTCCTTTCGTGCAGGTACAGCAGGCTTCATAACAGCATGTGTTTTGCGTTTTGATTTCTTCCGTTTACCCCACCAGATATAAAACCCCGTAACTGGTAAACTGGCAATAATAAGTGCTGCAAAAAATAAGGCGATACGGCCCGGTAATCCCCAAATAGCACCGGTATGAATATCATAATTCATCCGTTTAATATGATCAGCTACCGTTTTTGCATCAGCATAACTACCCCACACATAAGCACCGGGTATTTCCTGTGCCGTGTTACGGCTGAAGTAACGGAAATCAGTTTTATAAAGGGTTTTACTTTCAGGATTAGCCCTTAACAAAATAGGATCAGTCTTCTTATCCGGCAACACAAACAACATGGCTGCATAACGGTTGTGAAGGTCATGCTGCACATTAACCCACACGCTGTTCAATGCATCTGCATTACTCAGGAGCGTTGTATCGCCAACAGGTGGTTTTTTTTGTACAATAGAACCTTTGCTGCCGGTGAGTTTGTAAGTAAGATCAGCAAAGCTGTCAAAGGTCCAGATCAATCCTGTAAACACGGTGAGAAGAATAACCCAGCTGGCATAAAAACCCAGCACACGATGCAGGTCGTGGTTCAATCGTTTAGGCGAAGCCCTTAATTTAATTGTAAAGCCTTGCTTGGCTGCCCGTTTGTTCCGGGGCCACCAGATAACCAGCCCGCTTACAATAATGATAAAGAAGGCAACCGTACTCCACCGTACCACTTCATGCCCGTGCGGTAGTAGTAAAGTGCGGTGCAGATCGAGTGTCACAGAAAAGAAATCTCTTTTGTTATTCCTTACCTTAAGCACCTTGCCACTGTAAGGATTGATAAACACCGAATAACTGTATTCTTCTTTATTCCTGAATAATACCTGCACCGACTGTTCTTTGTTTCCATAATAGATACGCTTTGCCGGTTTGCCGGGCAATGCCTTTTCTGCAATTTGTTTGAGTGTTGAAGGTGGAAGAAAAGCAGAGCTCTCCTGCTGTACTTTTCGGTACGGCTGTGTCCCGTTCTGCAATTCGGGAGCAAAACAATAAAGGGCACCTGTAAGGGCAATGATCATAATGATGAGGCCAACAATCAGCCCCAGCCATAAATGAATTTGTGCGATCAGTTTCTTCAACTTCATAGTCTCTAAAAAAAATCAATAGTCCCGGCGTGCCGGGACTATTGTATTGTGCTTTGCAAATTTAAAGTTTCACACTCAGGGTAAGACGGTACGATGCGCCTTTCCCTTTGGTATAGCTGTCATTAAATGCTCCCCACTGCGAACGTGCAGTAAAATAATTTTCGTTGAACATATTTTCTACCCCCAGGTTCAGTGATGTGCTTGCATTAAAGTTATAACCCACCGACGTATTGAACAGGTTATACGCTTTCACCGGTGCTTTGTAAGGATCATACGACCCTGCACTGTTCTTTGCAAAACGATTCCGGTTCATGATACCAGTATACTGCACCAGCACATTCAGTTTGCCGGGCAAAATAGCATAATCAACATGCCCCGCAATTTTGGGAGCAGAGATACGCTGACCGGGCAGGTACTCATCTGATTCACCATCATACTTACCGTCATTGTTCGCATCCAGTTTTCCTTCAACATAACTATACGAAACACCTGCCTGCAAATTTTTCAATACCTGTGCATCAGCCGACAGTTCAAAACCATAAATACGTTCGGGTGCCCTCACCACAATAAAAGCGCCATTGCTGTAAACACTGTTTGCTCCAAGGCTCGATTTGCTGATATAACCTGTTGCTTCAAAACGGACGTTTTTGATCTTGCTGGTAAAACCCGCTTCATAGCTATCAACGATCACTGCTTCGGTGTTGATCTTGGCAATATCATTCACCCTTGCAGAACGTAAGGCTAATCCGAGATCTGACACACTGAAGCCTTGTGAAAAACTGATGAAGGGTGAGAAATAATCTGAAAGGTTGTAACGGAGCCCCACATTCGAAACAAGCGTATTATATTTTAAGTTTCCGCCTTTCACATTCATCGATGGAGTAACAACACCTGTTGTAGTATTTCTGCTGGGGAGAGTTGCATAATCATCCACAGCAATATTTACGGTTTCATAACGCACACCTCCTTTCAATACCAGTTTATCAAAGAGGGTGAATTTTGTTTGAACAAATGGTGCAAGGTTGAACATATCCATTTCAGGTACCCACACACGGCCATCAACCAATGGTTGCGATGTAACATCTCGTTGTGCATCTAAGCCATAAGTAAAATTTGCATCAAAGTTTCTGTAAGAAAGTGGCGTGTTCAACACCACACGTGCTCCTGTTTTCTTCGATAAGATGCGGGAGATACCCCCGTCAACAAATGCTTCTGAATAGAAGAAAATATTATCAACGCTTTGGTAATACACATCTGCATCGTAACGTGTATTGGCAACTCCTGTTTCACCGCTGAACTGTACACCCAGGTTATGATTTCCTTTCACACCTTGTGGCACACCCTTGGCCTGGCCTTCAACAGCCGTTGTTTTTTTGCCAGTTTTATAATCACCGTTTACAGTAACATAGTTAGTTGTCTGGCGGCTGCTGAAAAAGTTATAGCTGGCCTGTACTTTATGTTTCGGTGAAATGTCATAACCAAGTTTTGCAAATGCATTGTACGAATCTGTTTCCCCCAAACCATATACCGGCGGTAACACATCGCCATCAGCATCTTTGTGCTCACCTGTTTGCTCATATACTCCGCTCAACACATAGCTGAACTTTCCTGTATTGCCATAAAACAGCTGACTTAATCGGCCGCCCATACTGTTAGAGCCGTTTACAAACGATCCTGTTGAACTTAAGGCCGTTTGACTGTTAAATAGTTTACCTGTTTTGGGTGCACGTGTAAAATAGTTGATCAATCCACCCGCAGCGCCATTACCATAAATAGCCGTGGCACCTTTCACCACTTCAATACGTTCCACTACCGCCGGGTCCAGTGCACGCAGATCCATAGCACCATTACGTAGAGGTGTTGATTGAGGCACCCCGTCAACCATAATCAGTAAACTACGTCCACGCAAGGTTTGTCCGAAATTGCTGCTGAGGCCCGTGCTGGGCGCAAGACCAGCCACACGGTTTTCAAGAATATCACCGGGGTTGCTGCTGATGTTGAGGTTTTGCTGTAGCGTTTTATAACCCACAACCGAAACAGAAGCAGGTACTTTATCAATGGTTTCCTTTGTTCTTCCGGCCGAAACAATGATCTCAGTTAATTGTGTTTGCGTTTCTGTTACCTCGATGCTCACTTCAGTTGTTCCGCCGGCTGTAACGGTTACTTCTTTTTCGGAGAGCTGATAACTAGCTCCCGTTACTTCCAGTTTGTAACTTCCGGTTTCAATATGTTCAAATACAAATCCACCTTCATTATTGGTGATGGTTACTTTCTTGGTGCTTTTTAAACGAACGGTGGCCGAAGCCGCTGCTTTGTGGTCGTTGGTTTTTACGGTTCCTTTGATTGTTCCTGTTTGGGCAAATGCCATCAGGGGAAAAATAAAGAGGCAAAGAAATAATAGTCTTCTGATCATCTTAGCTTGTTTTTTTCTGCTTGTTTTTTTAAGATGGTAAAGGTGCGTCAGCTAAGATCTCCCCATGTATCGAATCGGTAAAAGTATTTACGAGATAAGAAATTTATCAGGGCTCGCAATACGGAAACAGGCACACTTAAAGCGTGCCTGTTGGTAATTTGAAAGAACGGTCGTTTGGTTAAGGTTATTCTTTGCGCCGGATGCACATCTATGTCCCGGCTTCCCGGTTATATCATTAAAACTTAAATGTTATTTGCAGCCTGAAGTGGCGGTGACGACCTTGATAGAATAAATATTCTCCTATAGGATCAGGATGCCGCCAGCCACCGGTTGCATAACTTCTGTTGGCTAAATTATAAGCGTTTAAACTAACATTAAACTTGCCGGTTGTATAGCTAAGTGCACCCTCGAAGCGAATAGGCGGGTAAATATTTGTTCCCTTCGCTGCTGCCCCGGGATTTATATGTACGATCCCTTAATAGGAGTTGCCCCAGCCTTCGCCCCCACCCTGAGACGATTAAACTCTTCTATATCATGATAACCAAAAACTTCAATCTCCGGGTTGTCTTGAATGTATGTGCAGATCTTGTCCAGACTAGCCATTCTTAAATTGTTATCATCTGCTCTCAATCTTGCTAATTCATGCACAGGGTGATGTTCATCGGTTAGTTCTGCCCGCAGATAGTAGGCCTCTGCTATAAAACACCCACTTATTCTCCACGTTTAATGCCCGCCAGTTCATTTCACGAACTAAATTGCAATCAAGAATTCATAAATCAGAAAATCACCGGGCTGCTCACTTTCCAATCGGGATTTCATAGTGGAACGCTAATCCTCCCTGGGGATGTTGATTTACCTGGAAACTTCCTCCTAACACACCTACTCTTCTTTTGATCGATAAAAAACTACTTTCAGCGTTCAACAGCTTATCACTCATACCTATTCCATTGTCAGTAAATTGCACACGTATCAACTGTTTCTCCTGCTTTAAACAAATACTGGCTTGCGAAGCCTTTGAATACTTCACTGCATTATTAATATTTTCCTGGATGATGCGGTAGAGATGAAAGCGATTATTATAATCCATCTCCTGATCAATATCACCACCTACCTGTAAAGTAAAATGCAGGCTGCCGATGTTATTCATTTTTTCAACAAGCTGCCCTAGTACATACACCAGTCCATGATCAATTAAATTTTTAGGGCGCACATTATTTACGATCTCCTTGCAGTCCATGATCGTTTGATCAAGTGTCTGTGAAAAAATGCCCAGTACCGGTGGTTCGTCTACCGACGGTATCGCATTTCTTACAACGGGGAGCATTAGCTGCATCGCTACAAGGTTTTGGGCAATGCCATCGTGTAGTTCACCAGCAAACCTTTCCCTTTCCTGTTCTTCTACTTGTATAATATTGGTATACGCTTCTTTTAATGATTCCTGGGTTGCCAGCAATTCAGTTACATCATTCGCAAGAATTAATTCAGCTTTCCTGCCTTTGAAATCAATAATGTTACTTTTGAGTTGAACCAGTATGAGTTCGCCATTTTTTTTCTGGTGCCTGTATGTGCCATCACTCAACAGTGTATTGTTCTGTCTCAGAAAAGCAACAGCTTTCTCCACCCAAGGAATATCAGTTGCGGGCCGGATATTCCTGATAGACATCGAAAGAAACTCTTGCCGGTTATAACCATAGTGTTTTTCTGCAGCGGCATTTACATCCAGGAAATCAAGAGACTCCATATCGTACACCCACATGGGCAGAGGACTGAGGTGGAACATCTGGCTGTACCTTATTTCAGAAGCCTGCAATGCCTCCAGGGATTTATTACGTTCTATGCTGTAAATAATACTTTTGTAAAGAGAACTCGCATTGATATCATCTTTGAGCAGATAATCAGATACGCCTAATGCCAGTGAACGTATGCCAAAATCAAAATCAGAATGGCCGGTCAATACAACGATTGGTGAATTCCCTGCAAGCAATTGAATTTCCTTGATTAACTCCTCACCTCTTTTATCAGGCAAACTCAAATCCAGTAACACAACATCAAATCGCTGTACCGTCGTTTCAAATAATAGCTTCGCATCTTTAAAACTCCGTGCATAGTAAAGCGTTGGCAACACTATTTGCTCTGCCAGGTATTCTTCAATCAACAATATATCTCCCCGGTTGTCTTCAATTATACAGATATGATAAGGCTTAACTTCGTTTATCATAGATCAGGTATTATCCGGCAATTTCACAAGATTGATCCAGAAATTTTCGATTGTTCCAATCGCTGTAATAAACTCATCCACTTCCACCGGTTTGGTGATGTAACAGTTTGCATGATTCTTATAAGAGAGGTTAATATCACTTGGAGATGAAGAAGTAGTCAGCATGATCACGGGTATTTGTTTCAGGGAATCATCCTGCTTAACAAATTGCAACACTTCATGCCCGTTTTTTTTAGGGAGATTCACGTCCAGTATCAAAAGATCAGGTAAATCAGGCATTTCACTTGCAGCCTCCGCCGTTAAATAATCAATCGCTTGTTTACCATCTTTTAACACAGTAATACGGTTAATGATCTTACCCTCCTGAAACGCTTCTTTGGTAAGCAATATGTCACCTTCGTTATCTTCTACTAATAAAATATGGATTGCCTTCATCGTACAGAGGTTTAATGGTTTTAATGTAGTGTTTGGTTTATAAAAAACAGTAAGATGATTTCAGAAGGCTGTCAATAAAAAAGTCAATTTACAACAATTCCTTGGTGGTTACCCTAAGCCGTTAAAACAGAAACAGCGGGTAAAACTCAGGAACTTTTATCGAATCACCGGTTTCGCTACCGTAAAGAAAAAGGAACTGCCTTTGCCTTCCTCAGAAGCTACCCAGATTTTACCACCTAAACTCTCCACTATTTTCTTGGAAATAGATAAGCCCATACCAGTACCGCTGTATTCATCTTTATTATGCAAACGCTGGAAAATAATAAAGATCTTTTCAAAATATTCCCGGTCAATGCCAATGCCGTTATCGCTTATGCAAAATTCAAACTGCCCATCGGTTTCCTTTACTGATACATTCACCTCTGCAGGTCGATTTGCATCACTGTACTTTAATGCATTGCCAATCAGGTTTTGAAACAGTTGCCGCAGTGGTGAGCGATGTGAAACCAGTACCGGCAGCCTATCGTTGCTGATGCGGGCTTGCTTTTCTTCTATCTGTCGTTTAAACAAAAACTTGATTTCTTCAATCAGTTCGTTAAGATTTACCTGTTCGGGATTGCTTCCTGCACGTCCAATGCGGGAGTACTCAAGCAAGTCCAGGATAATCTGCCGCATACGTTTTGCACCATCCACTGCAAAATGAATATACTGTTTGCCCTTTTCGCCCAGCACCGGTGAATAGCGTTTATCCACCTGCGTGAGGAAGCTGGTAATCATCCGTAAAGGTTCCTGCAAATCATGCGAAGCGATATAAGCAAACTGTTCCAGTTCTGCATTTGAAACAGCAAGCTGTTTGGCACGTTGATCAAGACTTGCATTTAATTTACGTAACGATTCTTCATACTCTTTTCGATAGGTAATATCCGTCATGGCACCCACCACCCGTAGCACTTTGCCGTCGCTGTCACGTAAAAATGTGGCCCGGTCGATTACAAAGGCATACGACCCGTCAGCTTTCAGGAAACGATACTCTTCAAACCAATTACTCAAATTCGGATCCATCATGTACTGATACACTTTATTGGTTACACGTTCTCTGTCTTGCTCGTGGATTAATGAAACCAATAATTCGAACGATGGCTCTGTTTCCTCTTCGTTATATCTAAACAATGTATAAAACCCCTTACCCCAAAACAAATCATTGTTTACAACATCATAATCCCAAATGGCATCGTTGGTGGCTTCCGTTACTTTTTCGAAGCGTTCATTTGACTGGCGTAACTTTTCTTCATTTCTTTTCCGTTCTGAAATATCGGTCATAGCGCCCACCATTCTTATTGCTTTACCTTCTTTGTCTCGGATAATAATGCCTTTATCAACTACATAACAAATTTCTTTGTCCTCATTAATGATTCGATAGTCCATTTCCCATTTATTTACAGCAGGATTTTGTATTGCCTTTTCAAGACTTTGTTTGATTTGTAAAAGGTCATCTTCATAAAATCGATCTGTCCAAAAATCAGTTTCGGCCAGGGATTTTAATGCACTTTCTCCAAAGAAATTTTCAATTCCCTTACCCCTAAAAAAGGTTTGGGTTTCAATATCCCAATCCCAAATAGCATCATTTGTAGCCTCGGTTACTTTTTCAAAGCGCTCATTCGCCTCTTTGATTTCTCTTTCTGCTTTTTTACGCTGTGTAATATCCCTGATGAAGGCACAGAAAAATTCTTCACCACCCTGTTTAATTGGTATTACTGTTAATTCAATTGGAAATTCTTCTCCATTTCTTCTTATGGCAGATAATTCCAATAATACATTGAGGGCTTTCCCTTCTCCTGTTTGAAGATAGTTTTTTATCCCTTCAACATGGAACTTGCGGAAGGGTTCTGGTATAATCATTTCGGATAATGGTTTTCCCATCACTTCTTCCGCTTTCCATCCAAAAATAACTTCTGCCTGGGAATTCCAGAAGGTAATCGTTTCATTGGTATCAATAGAAATAATGGCATCCAGGGCACCATTCATGATTAGCCTTCTTTTCTCCTCGCTTTTTGCAATTTCTGCATTCGCTTCTTTACGTTCGTGAATATCCTGGAAACTTCCATACACTCGTATACAACGTCCTTCACTAAACTCGGGTGAGCCAATTGCCCTTACCCAACGTTCATTCCCTTTTGCTGTTATCAGTTGCAACTCTTCATCAAAGGCCTCCCCTTTTTCAATAGCAGCAGCTATAAGAGCATATATCTTTGTTCTGCTTTCGCCTTCTTTATAAAAAGAAATCCCGGTTTCTACCAGTGGCATATAATCATCATCCACTTCATGAATTTGCTTTGTAACATCCGACCAATACAATTCATTTGTTGTTAAGTCAACTTCCCAACTGCCAATACGTGCCAGTTGATTGGCCTTATCCAGCAACTCCTGTAGTTTTTTTGTCTCTGTAATATTTTTTGCAACAGCATAGATCAACCGATCCTCAACAGATGAACTACAGGTCCATGAAAGCCAGATAATGGAACCGTCTTTTTGGATATACCTGTTTTCAAAATAAAAAACAGTTTCACCCTCTGCTAAACTATTCACAGCATTCACAGAAATCATACGGTCATCCGGATGCATAAATTCGTAGGAAGGTTTACTGAGTAA
This sequence comes from Lacibacter sp., assembly GCF_057361365.1. Classification (NCBI taxonomy): domain Bacteria; kingdom Pseudomonadati; phylum Bacteroidota; class Chitinophagia; order Chitinophagales; family Chitinophagaceae; genus Lacibacter; species Lacibacter sp. The sequence continues at coordinate 610,573 of NZ_JBMQSG010000011.1, forward strand.
CTCCTGTTCTGTGTATCCAAGCAGCTCGCATCCGGCACTGTTTATCCGTTTAAAATTTCCATCAAAGTCGGCCAAACCAATAATGTCCGGTGCCGTATTAAAAATCCGGTTCAGTTCTTCCTCTAGATATTTTCGCTTTAACTCAGCGCCCAGGAATGTCTCCAGTTCTGTAAAAAGGTTTTTGTATTGTTGCAGATTCTGCACATCATGTGCCGTCATAAATACAAGTACACCCACTACTTCATCGTTATGCAAAAGCGGAATCCCTAGTGCTGCAGTAAAGCCGGCATTTTCAGCAGCCTGCCGCCGAACATATTCTGCTCGCATTTCACCACTGTTCCACATAATAATTTTTCGTTCCTTCCACACAGTTCCAGGTAATCCAGCACCCTCTGAAAATGACTTGATATGTCCGGCTTCCTTGTAAAACAAATTTGAACGTTCATCGGTTGTATAATTCCCCACGAGGTTCATCGTCTTTTTATCTGCACTCACCAACCATGCTTCCCCCAAATTAATCGTGGCATATTGCACCAGGTTCTGCAATACAATTTCAAGCGTAGGCTTCAACCCTATATCCTGGTTAAACAAACGACTGATCTCCGCAAGCAATTGTTTCTGCAACTCCTGCATTTTCTGTTTTGTCACATCACGTTCAATAGCGATCCAATGCGTAAACCATCCTTTTTCATCCGCCACCGGGCTTATAGACATATTGATCCAGAATTCTTCGCCATTCTTCTTATAATTAATGGTTGTAATTTCACAAGCCTCCCATTTCTGCAATGCACGGGATAAACGATCCAGTTCTTTGCGATCGCTCTTTGGCCCTTGCAGAATACGGGGTGTTCTGCCAATCACTTCTTCTGATGTATACCCCGTCATGCGGGTAAACGCATCGTTTACATACATAATAGCGGGGCCTTCGTTCTGCAGTGGTTCCGCTTCAGTAATTAACACAGCATCGTTGGTATTCGTGATCACACTTTCCATCAATTTCAATTGACGTTCTTTCTGTTTACGGATGGTAATATCCTGCATGGCACCAATTACACGTAAAGCTCTACCGTTGATATCCCGAACTATTACCGCTTTGTTTTGCACAAAGGCATAACTGCCGTCAGCTTTGCGGTAACGATGCTCAAGTTCCCAGTTCAGATCATTGGAAGAAAGCGTAAGGTTTGCACTTGCCAGCACCATTTCCGTTTCAGAAGGATGAATGCGTTGTTTCACTTTCTCGATATCACTCATACCATCCTGGTCAAGCTCTCCAAACAAATCGTTGTAGGCTTCGCTCCAGAAAACTTTTCCCGAAAAAATATCCCAATCCCACACAGCATCAAACGTCGCCTTTGTGACATACGCATATCGTTGATTGCTTTCTTTTAATTTTTCCTCGGCCTGTTTTCGTTCGGTTATATCCTGGCAGGTTCCCACAGCTTTTATCGGTTGCCCTGAATCATTTCTAACAATTTTCCATCGCTCCTCAACTATTTTCGTGTAGCCGCTGGGGGTAACGATACGATGCTCAATTGTAGTTCCGCCGTCCTCATTCAATGATGCTTCTAAAGCGTTATTCACTTTGTCACGATCTTCCGGATGCACATGTTCTATAAAAGAAGCATAAGTTACCTGAAATGATGCCGGATCTAATTCAAAAATCCGGAATGATTCCGCACTCCAGCTAAGATTCAAACTGACAAGATCGGTCTCCCAACTTCCAACTTTTGCAACCGCCTGCGCCTCCGCCAGCCTTGCTTCACTTTCTTGTATTTCCCTTGTTCGGAGATATTCATTGGTTACATCAATTACTGTAGAGATCATTAAATTCTGATCCGGCAACGGAATATTCTTTGCATTCACATAACGTTTCTCCCCATTGTCTGCAATCACCATAATATTATTCCATTGCATACGCTGAGGATCGCCGGTTTTAATATCTTCCAGAATTTTGCTCATTATTTCCTGTCGATATAACTCATCGGGATACACTTTTTCAAAAAATGTATGAATATCGGTAAGGTCTGCATGTTCCCATCCGTAGATCTTGCCAAATGCTTTATTTACGATCGTTGCCTGCCCATCTGTTATTTTGTTTACGGCAATACCAATAGGCAATTCTTCGATTACACGTTCAATAAAACTGTTGCGTTGCTCAAGTGTGTTTAGTAATTGCTTTTGCTGATGTTGCAGTTCGTTTTTTTCGGTAACATCAATGCAAACAACCGTTATACAATCCTGTCCATCGTATTGAATCCGTTGCCCGGTTACATCTACCTGTATAATTGTGCCATCTTTTTTTTGATGATTAACAGTTCCAAAATACATCACACCTTCCATCCTTACTATTTCGGTATGTGAGTGCTGTAGCTTTGGCAGTTCAGATACGGGGTGCAGCGCTTGAATATTCATTGACAGAAATTCGTTTCTGCTGTAACCATAATGCTTTTCTGCTGCAAGATTTACATCAATAATCTGATAGGTTTGAAGATTATAGATCCATTTAGGCATCGGACTCAGGTTAAAAATATACCGGTATTTCTCTTCCGAGTTCTTCAGTTTTATTTCTGCTTCAATTCGTTCCGTCACGTCTCTGAAATTGTCAACAATTCCATTGATGTTCGGGTCGTCCAGGAGATTGGTAACAGTTGCTTCCAGCCAGCGCCAGCTTCCATTCTTATGTTTAATTCTTGCCGTATGCCCTTGCATCGCCACACCGGGATTAGCCATCACCTCCAGCATACGTGTGCCAACTGCCGCCTTGTCTTCCGGATGAACAACGTCAAACAAGTTGAGTTTTAACGTTTCCGCTTCTGTATAACCTAATACTTTGCTGATTGAAGGTGAAACATACGTTGGTTTACCCTCCGCACTTAAAATCACTATTACATCAGCTCCGTTTTCAACCAATGCACGAAACCGCTTTTCGTTGTTTATTAAACTTTCAGGTAATATTTCCGGGCCCCCGGAAAATGCACCAATATCAACATTGTTCAAAGGAACGGATGCCTGAGCTTTATTACCGACTGATTTTGAGTTGCTTGCTTTTTTACTTGACATACGAAAACTATATTTTATCCACTACATCAACAGGAAACCATTACTTATCTGTTCAATAAACGAAAATTTAATGTTACAATAGCAAGCTTTAATACTAACACTCACAGCATTTTTAGTTGACAAATCAAACGCACCCATTTCTGCTGCAACAAACCATTGAACGGGTATTCCCGTTGCAATTAAAATGCGTGTCAACAGTTATAACTGAACAGGATCAGTTCTTAAAATTTAAACCTTATCTGCATCAAAAATGTAATAACGAAATACCAACGATGTTTCAGAGGATGCTTCACCCGTCACACAATTAATTTCATCATTGTAATGTAAAGCAAAACTACTGGAAAACAACCCTCTGTTACCGGGTATTTGCTGTAGTAATTTGACTACATTTCTTTATGGAATACAGGAAGTAATACCAGGTCGGATTGTAACTTTTTTTTCAATTCCGTATAACGCTGTGCACCCCGGAACTTATTTATTCTACATCCATCGTTAACTATACGAGGCCCCGGGTATACGCATTGCCTGCTTTACTTTTACATTTAACATTCAGCTCCACTCTCTTACAAGGATGTACATGTTCATAAGCTGTCATATACGGCTTCAACATACTGTAGTGCCTCGTCATAATGGAACAAAATGTTCTTTGCGGTTGAGTGAGGTCAAAGGCCTGTAAACTTGCTAAGCCATAGTGTTAGGTCCGAAAGTAAATGAAGCAATTAGCCGGTTGTTAGGCTAACAAGGAACTTTAAAGTTGAAATTCTTTTATGAAAATAAAGCGTTCAGTTTTTTTCCCAATCATGGAAAATAACCTGTATCAAAGCACGGGAAAGTTCTTCAAGGCTGCTGGGCTTTTGAAAAAAGAAAGCAGCACCCGACTCCAATACTTCAATCATTTCTTTTTTATCGTAAGAGGTCGAATAAATGATAACGGGAACCTTGCTCAGCAAGTTGTTTTTCTTGATCTCTCTGAGACATTCTTTCCCGTTCATTTTAGGCATATTCAAGTCAAGAAAAATAATATCCGGTACAAATAAGCTGTTCAATAATTTATCAAGCACGTCCTGCCCGTCCAAGGCCGTAACACAAACAAAGTCTTCATCAAGTTCTTTTAGAGCTTCAAGGAATAACTCCTGGTCATCCGGGTCATCATCACCCATAAGGAAATATTTCAACGGCTTCAAATTGCTTATTTTATGCGTATTTAAAATATATCTTTTTTCATAGTTAACAAATGAGGGCGGTCTTTATACCACCCCGGATCTCACCCGGTAGTTCCCGCAATAAGAATACGATCTGTTTGCAAAAAGCCAATACGTTTAACCAGTTTTGTCAAACAAATTAAAATCACGACCTGCAAATGACAAAACAAAAAAAATCACTGGGAACAATTTCCTTTTTTTAACTCTTTGTTATTAAATTGCCGTAACAGTCCGGCAACTTTCTTGATGCAACATCACCAAACAGCGACATTACATAAATTTGTTTAGTGGCAGACACATCCCAGGTTTCAAAATCATAATGATTGCCTTCGTAAGTAAATCCAAACCCTCTTACTTTCAGACGATCTGTTTTTTTATACTTGCCATCAGCTTCTGCAAACTTAAAATCAAACGTCAGCTTGCTGTAGTCAATTTTAGTAGACTCATTCGGAACCTTATCCTTTAATGGATCAGTTAAAAGTTGCGACGATGCACCTATTTTAATTTTTGGCTTAATCGGTATTTTTATTTTACCACGGGTTGTATCACCTGTTTTTGAAACATAATACCCATCAGCTTCTTGTGCATTAGTGATCGTTACCCAAAGAAAAGTTAACAGAAAAAATAGTTGATGCTTCATATTAAACTTTATTAGAGGGCAAAACATTAATAATAAGAGTATTTCTGACGCACTTTATCTCCGTTAGGAGCATTGGAAATTACTGTTTCAGGATAGGTACCTCGCTTTGGCCAGGCACTGATTTGCACAGTCACATTGATAGCCCCCGAGCCAATCATACTTCCATCATTATAATATCCGCTAAATGCAAAACTTGTTGGTACAAATTTGTTACAAAAGTCGAGGTAGTAAGGAAGAAAGCTGCCATTATACATGACCGGATGATAGATATTACCCAATATTTCTTTACGAACCGGTGCGTAAATGTAAGCATAGATACTACCGCTGATATTTAATACAGACAGAGGGTTAATAAAACCACTGTAGTTGAAGTAATTTGCCACTGCATAACCCTGCGGTAAGTTTACGCCGTCATAGAAATTTGTTTTTATAAAGTTCGCTGTTCCTGTACTGTTGTAACTGATCGAATCTCTTCTTATCAATGATAAATTATCTGTTGCTCTTAAACTGCCATACCAATGTGTTAGAACAGTTTTGTTGTCCGGGTATTGAAATAGGCGCTTTAATGGTTTGTATTCGGGTTGAATCGTAACATCATTATACACAAGATGAGTCCCTGAATCCATAATTGGAATGGTATCGTTTTTATAAGACAGCCGGATTGTATCATAATAAGGAAGGCGGCCGGGCTGGCTCATAACAAAATCAGGAAGAATGATTTGATACGGCCGAATTGAATTATTGTTATAAAAAAATTGAGTGGTGAAAGAATCCGAAAACGGCGGGGAATAATAATAACGGATACCTATTGCCGACACCCGATTCTTAGCATCATAATAAAACGTAAAATCCCTGGTTTTAGAATAATAGCCGGGAAATGATTGATAATAATCTTCTTCTATTTTTTTAATATAATTAACTGAGTCCTTAATAATAACAACCGGGGGTAATGTTACAACTGTATCATGTTGAACAATGGGATCAGAGGGTTTACAACCTGAAACACTTCCAGACATGGTAATGAAAAACAACCCTGTTAGTAATAGAAGTCCCGACGTAAGTAATGTTTTCATACAGTCTTAAAGGAATTAAAAATAACGAAAAGATTAGTTTAAAAATATAAACCAAAGGATGGCATGCAATTAACTCCTCCACAGCTGCAAGCCTTCCTGCAGCTCCACCAGGGGCCATTAAAAGCTTTTTGTCAGCAACTGGTCAAGCATTAGATCCCTAGATTTATATATTCTGACTCCCGTAGTCAGTTATATTAGACCAGAGCCGACGGAAATTTCCTGAAAATGTAACAAAATAAAAACTTCTGAAAAATGCGACCCGGGCTATAAATCCGGAACATATTCAGAAGTTTTGCTAAAGTTATGTATTTGCCGTTTGTTTACTGTGAGCTTTTTTCAATCAGATCTATTTCTTCCTTCGTTAAATCGTATAATTCGTACACAATTTCATTGATGCGTTGCTCACAAAAATCAATACGGGATTGGAGTTGGTCTATTTTGGTTTGGAGAGTTGCAACTGTAATTTCTTCATTTAGTTTCAAAAGTTGGTCAACCAATTTTGTTATCTCAGATTCATGAGTATTATTGGCTGAAGCAATGGGAAGTTGATCTAATTGTCCCATTAAAACCTGCGGGAATCCTTGGGTATTTGTTATTAGTTTTTTTGATAAGTAATGTGAAAGAAGCTTTGAATTAATAATACCTAGTAAATATTTAAGGTTTATTTTATCACTGGTTAATATATACAAGGTACTTTCAACTAATTCTTTTTGATCTGAGAAGGTTGCACATAATATACTTCCCGTCCTTCTAATTAAAAGCCGTGGCGTTGTAGTTTGTTTTGTGTAATCTCTTGTTCCACCAATAACTTCCAAGTTATCATAATTTGCGTATTTGTCATATTTCAATCGGTATCTACCCATGCAATTTCCCAATAGGAATGGCAAATTTTGGGGTGTTGATTTACTTTCAAGAACCTCATTTCTATTTTTAACAACCATTCCTTTTGACATACTTACAAGTTCACTCATCAAAGTTGCTTTGGCTGTAATCTTTTTAAAAAGTTCCTTATCATGACTGTCAAGTGATACTTCCCAAGCATTTTCAGATATAGAAAGTTTAAATTCTTGTTGCAGTTGATAATTGCCGGAGTTATCCATTTTTAGCACTCTTGTATTTTGCTTAGTTAGGTTATCCGCAACAAAAACAGTTGTTCCAATGGTTGCATCCTGAAAAACAAAATGATCAAATACGACCAAAGAGTTTGGATTATAATCTTTTAATAATAGCTCCCTTATTTTCCCGTTGCTATCGGTTGTCAACAATGCCTCCGGTACAATAAATGAGAATATTTGAGGTTTTAAGTGGATGATTTTTTCAATAAACAATTGAAACAAATTTTTCGAGCTTCCTCCAGAATAAGAACGAAATTTATTTTTGTAATAATTTAGAATAATGCTATCCGTATTGTTTGCTGTTAATTTCAAATATGGCGGATTCCCAATTACACAATTAAACCCTCCTTGGCTAAATACGGCGGGGAATGCCTTTTCCCAATTGAACGGTTTTATTTTTCGTTCTTCTCCAAAATCAAATTCTGTATTATAGAAATCAACACCAATTAAGCTGTTGCCACATTTGATATTATCATCAAGTGTTGGTAAAATGCGTTCGTGGAAAAGCCTGAGCTGTGTGGTAATACTCGCTTCTGTTTCGCCTTCCATACATTTCAGCAATAAAGACAGCTTAGTTACTTCTACTGCATTTGCATCGAGGTCAACACCGTAGATATTGTTTAACAGGATACGTTTCTTTTCCGCAGTTGTAAGGCTGCCATCGGGTGTAAGCGGATTGTCTTTACTTCCTTTACTTGGTTTGCCGTTATTGCTATAGTAATCTTTATGCCAGTTAAGCAAAAACTGGTAAGCGCCAATTAAAAAACTTCCGCTGCCACATGCAGGATCAACAATTTTTAATTTACTGATGTCTTTCGGCGTTTTCCCTTGGGTAAGTTTACCCACCGTATTGTTAACGATGTATTCTACAATATATTCAGGTGTGTAGTAAACACCGCCAGCTTTTCTTACCTCCGGTTTTTCTTCAATAAGAGCTTTGCCCGTTTTTGTAAGCGTTATTGTTTTACCCAAAAACTGTTCATAGGCACTTCCAAGTATCTCTACTGACAGTACAGAAAACTCATAGGGGCTTAATGGATAATACAGATCATTGATAATGGTCTTGATAACTTTATTATCAATCGCAATACTATCACTGATCTTGTCTTTTTTAAAATCGAACAGGCCGGAATTGTATTTCTGATCGGCGGTGTGAAACTGCCGGAGAAGGTTTTGGTAATAATCATCCCCTTTTAACGTGTCTTTTAAATTACCATAGTTCTCAACGCTTCTGTCTTCTGCTATGCGTAAAAAAATAATCCGGTCAATGATGTGCTGCACAATAAAATTGAGTTCATCTTCATCTATATTATTTCGCAGGGCAATATTGTTTGCAAGAAAGGTGCGCCAGCTATCAAGCGATTGCAGAAATTCATGATCAACAGTTGTTGTTCCTTTTTTGTGCTTATCACTCTGGATAAACTTATCAAAACTTCCTTTTAAAACTCTCTCCTTACTGAATGTGTCCCAGATAAAATCAAACTCGTTTAAGTAGTTGGAGTAAGTGAGATATTTTAATCGGCCATTGCTGGCCTTATCGGTTTGGTTTGGCTTCTTGGTACAATCATAAATGGCAAACTCTTCAAAGTCGGTGATGATGCTGATGGGCAGCTTCGCACTCCATCCGTATCGGCGTACCTGGTAAGCAGGTGTTATATCATCTTTAATCAACACGCTTGGTTTTTTTGCTTCCACAAAAAACAAACGCTTCCCTCCGCTTAATCTGAATGAATAGTCAGGTGCCTTTGTTGCGCCGCCTACTTTCACTCTGTCTTCATGAATTACCTCACGGTAACTTTCTGCAAAACCATGTTCGTTGTCAACATCCCAACCCAATGCTTTAAAGAACGGATCAATAAAATCACGCCGTGTCAGTGTTTCGTTATAATCAGATCGGTGGTAAGATTCTTTTTGTTCGTGAAAGCGTTCAACTAGTTGCAGGATTTTTTCAATAGCAGAGTCTTTAGTGGGAAAGTTCATAAGCAGTTTGGCAGAGTTGGTTGCCAAACGTTATTTCAGAAACGAGCAAAAAAATTGGGTGCTCCTACATCTGAATCCTATCTACAGTAGGTACGACCAAGCACCCAAACAGAATCGAATACAGCAAGGAATACACCCGCACGGGTGCATCGCTTGAGCTGTTTCTTTCTGTTTTCTAAAATTGGTCGTTTTACTGTAGAAGAAACGTCAGCAACGCAAAGCGTTATTGATAATATGTTTTGTCGGTAACAAATCTAAAGGAAAAGGGGCATACGAAGAAAATAGCTGTTGCTGTACCAATAAGTTATTCTTCCTATCGACAAACCAACACGGACCTTACTCCGTGCTTTTCATCAAAAAAGAAGAATAAATATATCACGATAAAAACCGTAACTCCGAAGTGTAGATATGGTTTTAGTTAAATAGTTCGAAAGTTCGGAAACAAAAGAAGTAGAAAGCGCTAAAATAATTTGCCTTGGAGTTCTATGGGCGGATGAAAAGTTCCTATGATGATAAACGGGTTGTGCGATTGAAAATGAAACGCCTGCGTCGTACCCAAAAAGAAATGCAGGTCTTTCGTTTGCGCAAAATCATCAAAATATTTTTTGCGCACATCGCCAATCGCTTTCTGTTCATCGCCTTCATGCCGGACAAGACAGTTCCAGTACAGCTGTCCCGTTTCCCAATCCTCAATCATCATACGGCTTTCGGTTCCCTTGTTATCTTTAAAATGAAACTTGAATTTATAAGGCAGTTTCTGCACCACTTCAAACTTACCCTCACGTGCCGTTTCAAAAAGATTCAGCTGGTTCAGCCGCTCCAGTTTGTCCTTATCCCAGCTTCGTTCAACAGGCTCGGCATAAAAATCAACAATGGTTGTTGGCTTAAAAACAGCTAACGAAGTACAGATGTCTTTGTTCTTCGCTTCGGCAATCAATTCCGTAAGGTTATAATAGATCTTGCCTAAACAGGTTTGTTTACGCTCTTCCCAATTGTGTGCGGTGGTAACATGCCCCACTACTTTCAGTTCACTGTCCAAACTCCGTGGCCGGTAACTTTCAGGTCTGAAATCGCCTGTGTTTTTTACAAGATCAACTTCTACCCAGTCATACTTTTTATATTGCTCATTGTACGATTTTTTACGGAATGGAACGGGGTAAAGACGTATCCATGTACCATCTTCCCGGAAGCCTGCTGTGCAAACTAATTCGTCATACTTGGCAGAAAGTGTTGGATAGGTTTTTACAGTAATAAGAACTTTGGTGAGCGACATATGTTAGATGTGTTGTACTTCATAGTCAAAGCCCGGAAGCAACGCAATGGCTTCTGCCAGGTGCTTGCGGTGGCACTGGCAGATATTAGCCTCGAAACAGGTCAACGCAATCCGTTTGTGTTCCATTAACAGTTGCAGGATGGCCTGTTGCTGCACCGTCGTTTTCGTCAGGTTCTTTGCACGGTAAACAGCAAACAGTTGGTCATAATCACTTTGCGTATGCAGCTCCTGCCGTTGATCGCCCTGTATGCCCACTTCTGGTATATGCACATACGCAATGCCCAGGCTTGCACAGTATTTTTGTAACTGGCTTTTGCTGAAACCATATTTCATGCTCATCGGATTGTTGCGTACATCCACCAGCACTTTTACATCATGTTGAAGCAAACGAACCAGGTACGCTTCCAGCGAAATACCTTCGTAGCCAATGGTAAACAGGATTGTTTTATTATTATTGGGCGTAGCCTTGCTTACTCTTTCCAGTTCCGCAGCAGTTAAAATTGTTGCAGCTACTTCACTCTTGATGGCATAAAACGGAAAGTTAAGATAGGTATGCTTCATCAATGCATGTGCACTCATCTTGCCGTAATTCGCTTTTACTTCCTGTAGTATTAGCTGGTCGGTAGGCTTCAGTTGTTGCAGGTAATCGGTTTTGTCCTTCTTGGCAAAGCTTTTTTCATCTTCCGTTAAAAATCCCTTCTTCACCATCGTCGTCATATCGGCATTGGCCGAATAGGAGTAACAGCCAAACCGGTAAGGAATAAAATCATACTCCGCTTTCCCCTGCTTCCGGGCAAACAGGAATAACAGTTTTTGTAACCGTATTTTATCCAATTCACCGCCGAACAGTTGCAATAACGCCAGTATGATTTTCCTTCTGTAAAACATGCCGCAAAATTACAATTTAAAAAAGGCTGAATATATTTATTTTCCTTTTGCCTTTTAACTTGGAATTGACGCTAACTGTGCAACTTTTTTAAATGCACTCAACAATATTGCAAAACAAATTCTTCCGCTGTCTTTACTGTAGTTTTTATGCCCAATCGCTCATAAGTCTTTCCAGCTTTATACACACAATTGTCATCGTTTGTAATAAAAAAATCACAATGAGCTCCGTAATATGAATGTAAAGCATCGTCTATCATGTTGGGAAATCTGTGATCACTTTTATACCCCTGCAGATCATGCCGGAAAAAAGTTTCAAAAAATGTGTTGTATGTTTTAGAAACACCTGTATAACTATCAAATTTCAATTGCTCAAATATTCCGTCAATAGCTTTTTCCAGGTGATGCGGTACAGTATCACTGCTTTTTTGAACTGCTTTAATGGGTTCAGTGGCAAGATTATATTTCCTGACAGATTGAATTATAAATTTTTTAAGAGCCTTGTAAAGTGAATAGTCTTTTTTTAATAACCGGTAAAAGTTGTAGAGATCACAACACATGGCGTATTCAGTCATTTCGTCCTTTGTTTGAGGATAGATGATGGAAAAAATCGGGTCTTCTTTGTAAATTGATCTGAAATTTTCCGGGATACGATTAAATTTCAAATTAGAAGTTCCAAAAAGAAAAGGCTTTATTGAAATATTGTCAAAAATTTCAACATCAGCATTTATTAAGTCATCGTATGTATCATATTCATCCTGCTCCTCTTCGAAACTTGTCTGAAAAAAATCAACAACAGATCGTTTATGAATAATTGGCTTGGGCTCGTTCCAGTACTGGCAAATGCAAATACTCTTTGTTATCAAAGCGACAATATCTAAATGGCCCGCTATAAAAGATTGGTTCTTTTTCGCTCCTCTTAAAAGATCATTTAAATGGGCATTAGAATAGGGGACAATTGCGGTACTTGTTAATAGAAATACCAGGAGTTTTTTGTAATTATTGCTTTCCGGCTTCTCTAATTCGAGTCGCTTTTCAATTCTATTAATGACGTTCCAATCAAGATATATGATCATCTGTGAATTGCATTTGGTTTTTTACTTTATAAAATATCGTTGTTTAATATTTCGAAAGGTCGGATATTGACACCTTTAAAACTTGTTGACGAAACCAAAGTTGAATTGCAAACAAAAAGCTGAAAATATATTCGTCGCCCCGCCATATTGCCAATGCAATGTTAGATGCTGGCTTTCTCCTTATCATCTGATAATGGTTCAATATGATTGATGTCACTTTGAACTCCTTGCTCTCTAAACCTAGATGCTAAATTTATCTGAATGATTTCTCTTTCCTTTTTCCAAAAGATAACTGATAAAAAGGCAATCGTTAGTTGAACTTTTAATTCAAGAGAATCATCCTCGGAATTCCACTTACCCTTTATATCATTATTTTCTGGCGTATTTATATCTATAACTGAGGCAAACGTTTTAATCTTTTCATTTAGTCCTTCAAGTTTATACTCTTTTATTTCCGACTCTTTTAAATCTTTATGTTCGATTGATGGCAGTTCAGATTTATTTAAAATAAAAATTACATCTCTAATGTCTGTAGCTGGAATTTGTTTTATTAGGTTGGCGTATTTACTGGTTGCTAAGACCTCGTTATATTCATAGCCAATATTGATTGCAATAATTATTGCGTCCTTATTATTTGCAATAATCTTTTCTATTCCAAACAATATATTTTCGGTATTAAGTAGGTATCTTTTTGTACTAGCAACAAGAAACGAATTAGGAATAAACCTTTCAATATTATATTTGGCTATTTGCTCTGCAAATATTGTATCATAATTTAAATGAGGAATATCATCGTCTGTAAACGCTGACTTTGTCATCAATGTTCTAAGGCCTGAAACAGAAAGTTTTAGTTCCTTATCCTTCTCGTCTTCGTTAATTGAAATAAAAATATCGTCATATTTTTTGAAAGACGCTGTTATTATAGCATCTGTACTTTCTTTGAATTTTTGAATCTTTTCCTGTGAGAGAGGTGCATTTAACTTTTGCTGCCCGATTTTTTCTGTAATGGCAGTTTTTAAATCACGAACAAATTTTTCAAAATTGGCTTTATTGCTTTCTACTAGTGATGTCCACCTTAATTCAGAGACTAGTTCATCGTTTTTAAGTGTTTCTTGAAGGCATCTTTCAAAATAATTTACACTGTCTAACCAGTTGTTTAACTCAATCACATTGTCTGGTAATTGAGGTAAAGCAGTATGATTTTGATGAACGTAATAAGTGTCTAAGGAGTATTGCCTTATAAAAAGCAAAGTGAGATAACTGCAAATCCAAAAAGTTATTTGTTGACTGTTACCCAAATTATCTAGTTCAGGGAAATAGTACTTTGCATCCAAAGGTGCTCGTCTCGACTTAAATTCATTCCTGAAATCCTCAAACCAAATAAATATTTCAGTCATACTATTTGGCAACAATGGGTATCTTGGCGGTTGTGATTGGGTGTATTGAAATATATATTTCAGAGATTTGTATTGTTTTCGATAAAAAAGAAGCCCACCTAAAGCGTAATGAAATTCAAGAAATTCTTTTCTTTCTTGATTTCTCTTTTTAATCTGCTCTTTGTTCTTAACCTCTTTGATTTCAAAATCATAATCCTCATGAATGAATTCTAAGCGAAAATCAAAGTATTGACTAACGTTAGCCCAATACATTCTGATAAATTTTTCTTTATCACAAATGGTGTATAAATTTCTCCATACCCAATTATAGGTTTCAGTGGAAATTATAATGTCTTCAAAATCTTCTCCAAATAGCCAAACCCCACTTACAGCACGATGTTCTATTGCTAATAATTTTCTATTTTGGTTATTGGCTAGTTCAACATTTAATCGGTTTACAAGAAAATACAAATCCACAGGATAAATTAGAGGTTTTGATTTGTCATGTTTTTTTCGAATTGAAGAAAATTCTCTATAATAAAATTCTAACAAAGTTTCTTGTAGGTGTTCGTCTTGTTTTTCAATTGCATAAAAAGTCAATTCATTAATGGATTTTAAGTGATAAGACTTTATCTCGGTATCACCTACCAACATGTTGTGTTTCGAAATTATTCTTGTTAATAGAGAAGTAGACTTACCATTATACAGTACAACTTTATCAAGCCAAATGAAGAAGAAAATAGTGAGTAGAAATGTGGCTGTTAATACCAATAATTTAGCAGAATTATTTATGAACCAGTTGTCCCATCCAAAAAGTGGGGTGGCATTAATAATTAGAGAAAGGAAAGTAATTATTGTTAGATAAAGCGTAAGTTTAAATGTCGAAATCTGATAGATTCGTTTCTTAAACTTAAATTTTATTGGAAGTTGGGGAAACTCGTTGTCGAAAAGGTTTGAAATATATTGCGAACTATACTTGTCTCCTATATTGGATATTTTGTCTACAATAATTGGGTAAGCAATTCCAAGAATAGCAATATCTATAGCTACACAAATTTCTACTATGTATTCTAGGCTCATAATGTCAGTTAGAGTGTGTCGGTTAGGCTTGCAGCTAACATTAATATTTATGCTGTTATACGCAACAGCATAAACAACAGTGTAATTGATTTAAATTATTTATGTTATACATTTCCAATTGTTGTTAGTACAATCCGTTTTTATTTACTCTTGTTCAAACGATTCGAACCGATTGAACATAGCTTTACTTTATAATCTATTCACAAAAACAATGGCCTATGCTGGCACATCATCTCTGCTCTTTTCCTGCGCAGCGATCAAAATATTTCCGTGGAGTAGCGTGGAGTTTTGGTGTATTCTCTGGCTTATCCAGTGTTCACGGTAGCTATTTCACAATGCTGGGCAGCTCTAATATAAATAAAAAAATATGAATTTGTTTTTCAAATACACATGCGTGTAGTTTTTCTAAACAGCTGTGTATGCGTTTAAATTATTCAACTGACAGGAGATTGTCAATCATTCTTTCCCTTCAAGCAAAGCAATATATTTATCCTTCCACTTATCCGCTTCTTTCTTCCAGTGATCTCTTTGCCGTATAGCTTCTTCTAATGTGGATGGTTCACCGTAAGCTTCAATCGGTTCTTCAAATGTGTACGATTTCATATCGGGAAAATCAGCACTGAAATCATACTTCAGAATCTTACCATACCGTTCAAGCAATTCAAAAGGAAGATCTGCTGTAGCCACATGATTGTAATACGTACCTCTGCTGATGCCCATGCGTTTGGATAGCTTGGTAACAGAAACAGGATTCCCCTTCACTACTTTTTCTAATAGTTCACCCCGGTGGATATGTTTGCCTTTCGTTTTCAATAAGTTAAAGAAATAAACAGAATTGTCCAAAAAAATGAACACAATTATTTTATATTAAACAAATTGTTGTTTAATATTGTACAGTAAATGTTCAATATCTGTGGCAGCAGTGCGAACAAATACTGATTATATTTGCGTTTACTTCAATTAACTAATTGTCGCATTCGCTTAAAGTCTCGTCTTGAAACGTCGGAAATTTCAACGCACACGGGATGATAAGTAGAATGCCCACGTTACGGCGTGGGCTCTCTTATTCGTGTGCAGGTCTCCGACGACCCCAAGGCGGTAAGATGAGTTCCACGCCTTTCACTTTAATGTTCACGCCTTTCGTTTTAATGAAGTAATTGCAAGGAGCACTTATCGTAAAATCGGGACTTTCAAGCGTACCTAAACCATACAAACATGAAAGTTCAACACCATCACAACGCTTTCTACTTACTGCAAACCAAATTTTGTGTCAAGCCACAAGATCACGGTTAATACTATTTCAACTTACAATCCGTCCTGCTATGCTTTAGCATAACAGCTCTTACCGCCTTACAAACTTCCCGGCTATTTAATCACCCGTTTGCTTCTGTTTTATTCTCCCATTAAACGGAGTTGGAGGGGCGCAAACACCTAAACCATTCTGCAAAAAATGAAAAAGCTCATTTATTGCCTGGCACTGCTTTGCCCTTTTTTCGGCGCCTGCCAAACAATCACCATCAAAGGCAATGTTATTAACGAAGAAGGCACTCCCGTTCCTGCAGCCAGCATCAGCATCAAAGGCACACCTAATTCCACAGTGGCAAACAGCAAGGGAGAGTTCACCCTGGCTGGCACAAAACTTACCGATTCACTCATTGTCTCAGCAGTGGGTTATCAAACCATCACAGAACCAAACAATCCACGGGGCCTTATAACGGTCATCCTCAAACGCAAATTCACGCAGCTCGATGAAACCATCATCATGGCCTATGGCACCACCACCAAACGCTTCAACACAGGCAACATCAGCAAGGTCACCGCAGCAGAAATTGCAAACCAGCCGGTAAGCAATCCTTTGGCTGCCCTCTACGGCCGTGTCCCAGGTTTGGAGATCATTCAAAACTCGGGGGCTCCCGGTGCTGGTTTCAAATTACAGGTCCGTGGTCAAAGCTCACTCACCCAGGGCACCGATCCGCTGGTTGTAATTGATGGTGTTCCCTTCCTAAACGGTAACACATCCATCAGCCAAACAACCAATTCCACCGCTGGTGGTCTCAGCCCGCTTAGCACAATCAACCCCGCCAATATTGAAAGCATCGAAGTATTAAAAGATGCCGATGCCACCGCCATCTATGGCAGCCGGGGAGCCAATGGCGTTATTCTCATCACCACCAAAAAAGCAAGCGCTGGTAAACTTTCTGTTTCAGCTGCATACAAAACAGGTTATAGCCGGGCCACCCACTCAATGGACATGCTCACTACTTCGCAGTATCTCCAGATGCGTAGAGAAGCGTTTGCAAATGATGCTGTTACCCCAACCACCGCTAATGCACCTGACCTTTTATTATGGGACACCACACGCTATACAAATTTCAATAAACTGTTTACCGGCGGCACCGCCACATTTCACGATGCACAGCTTGCACTGGCAGCATCCTCAGAAGGCACTCAGTTTCGCTTAGGTCTCTCATACAACAAAGAAACATCTGTCTATAGTTCTTCGCAAAACGGCCGTCGCCTGGCAGGCACGTTCAATCTTGGCCACACAACAGCAAACAAAAAACTCAGCATCAACTCAGCACTGGGGTTCACCAGCTATAACAATAATCTCCTGCGTAACGATCTCACGGCCTTCATCAACCTGCCGCCGCACTTTCAGTTATACGATAGCCTCGGCAACATCAATTGGAAATTGGGCAATTCCGACCTTTCTTCTCTCGGCCTGTCTAATCCTGTGGCACTGCTCCAGCGGCGCTACCAGGGTAGCTTCAGCACGTTCTTATCTAACCTCACCATCAGTTATAAGATCACAACAAACCTCACGGCACGTTTCAGTAATGGCTTTCAGCAGCTGAATACAAACGAACAGTTTCTGTTTCCAAAATCATCCATCAGTCCTTCATCTTCGCAGTTAGCCAGTGCCGAGTTTGCAAATGCAAAAGCACAAACATTACTTTCCGAGCCACAGCTCGAATACAACAATCGCTTTGGTCGTTTCAAACTCTCTGTGCTGGCAGGCGCTTCATTACAGCAAACCGAAAACAGGTCAGGAAAAGTGTTGGCCGATAATTATACAAGCGATCTTCTGCTGTCCACTCCCGTAGCTGCAGGTTCCTTCCGAATAAGGGATGAGTACAGCCTATATCGTTACACCGCAGCCTTTGGCCGCATCAACATGCAATACAACGAAACATGGGTGCTTAATCTATCTGGTCGGCGTGATGGTTCAAGCCGCTTTGGTCCGGCAAACCGCTTTGCAAATTTTGGTGCCATTGGCGCCGCATGGTTATTCAGTAATGAAAAATGGGTAAAGAAAAACAGTTCTTTTATCAGCTTCGGCAAACTTCGTTTATCCCTTGGCGTTACCGGTAACGATCAGGTGGGCGATTACCAGTACCTTAATACATGGTCTACCGCATCCACTACCTATCAGTCCACACCCGCCCTCCAGCCCTCACGTCTGTTTAATCCCGATTACAGTTGGGAAACAAATACAAAAACAGAACTCGGCCTCGATCTTGGTTTTCTCAATGATCGCATCTTACTTTTTGCAGCTGCCTATCGCAATGTATGCGGCAATCAGCTCGTCAATTATTCCTTACCCATACAGGCAGGCTTCAATACTGTATTGCAAAACTTCGATGCAGAAATTGAAAACAAAGGCATCGAATGTTCACTCACAAGTAAAAACATTGTACAGGAATCATTCAGATGGACAACCATCATCAATTTCACATCCAACAGCAACAAACTCCTCTCCTTTCCCGGTATCGACAAAACACCTTACCGTTCCACCTTTCGTGTAGGTCATCCGCTGTCCACCGTTGCGCTTTACCAATATCTCGGCATCAATCCGGCCACGGGCATCAATCAGTTTTTCGATGCAAATGCCGATGGCCTCATGAACACTGCCGACAGGGTTAGTTTAAAAAACACTGCTACTCGTTTCTTTGGAGCCATCAGTAACAGCTTCATGTATAAGAATATTGAACTGCAGTTTCTCTTTGAATTCCGCAGGCAACCGGGTAAAAATTACCTCGCCACACAAGGCAGCTTTGTTCCCGGTTACGCATACAACAACCAGCCGGTTATCGTCCTCAACCGCTGGCAAAAACCAGGCGATCAGGCTGCTGTACAGCGCTTCGTGGCAGAAACATCCAGCCCCGCATTTGCAGCCGCACAAACCTTACTCACCAATTCCGATGCGGTGTACACCGATGCTTCGTTTATACGCCTCCGTAATGTAGCACTCACGTATAACCTGCCGGTAAAATACACAGCACGTTTAAAGATCACCGAAGCAGCGCTGTTCCTCCAGGCACAAAACCTCTTCACTATTACTTCTTACAAAGGTGCCGACCCTGAAACACAAAACCTTTACACCATGCCACCGCTTCGCACAATGGTAGCAGGCATTCGTATTCAACTTTAAAACTCACTGCAATGAAAAAAAATAAATTCGGCACAACACTTCGCCTGCTGGCATTGGCAACAATACTCATGTTCGCCATACAGGGCTGTAAAAAAATACTGCAGCTTCCTGTATCTCCCATACTTGTTGAAAACGATTATTTATTCACCGATGATCAGTCTGCTGTATCGGCAATACTGGGCTTGTACTCGCAATCATTAACATCTATGCATAGTACAAATGGCGGCCTCTCTGTATACACAAGTCTTTATGCCGATGATATATACACTACAGCCACTTCGGCATCTTATGATCCGTTTTATAACAACACCTTGCTTGCTCCAAACGGAATTGTAAATACAAACTTCTGGCGCTATGGCTATGCAAACATTTATCATGCAAATGCACTCATCGAAGGATTGGAGAAATCAAACATGCTCACACCCTCAGTAAAACAACAACTCATGGGCGAAGCAAAATTTATGAGAGCATGGTTTTATTTCAACCTTGTAAATCTGTTTGGCGATGTGCCCTTGATAACATCAACGCTCTACAAAGAAAACGCTGTATTACCAAGAGCACCGGTTACCGAAATCTATAACCTTATCTTATTCGATCTCGGGTTTGCAAAATCAAATCTTGCAGTAGTTTATAGTACGGCCGGCAAATTACGTCCAAACAAATGGGCTGCTGTTGCCTTGCTGGCACGCACGCAACTCTATCTGCAAAACTGGCAACAGGCTTATGCTAATGCAACAGAATTAATAACTGCTGGCAACTACCAGTTGGCAACAGATCTCAACAACAGTTTCATACCCAACAATACCGAAGCCATCTGGCAACTGGTAAAAGACAATGCAAATACATCCGAAGCAGCAACCTTCATTCCTTCTTCTTCCACCGTTCGGCCTGCATTAGCATTAACTGATACGTTAATGAAACTCTTTGAACCAAATGACAAACGAAAGTCCAGCTGGACAAAATCAAACACAGTGTCCGGCACTGTTTATTCCTATCCGTTCAAATACAAGTTGAGAACAAACACACCATTGGCCGAGAACAAACAACCACTTCGCCTGGCTGAATTGTTTTTGATTCGTGCCGAAGCAGCTATACAACTCAATAAACTGGACACTGCCTTGAACGACATCAACAGGATAAGAAACAGGGCAGGGTTAACAACACTGAACCTAACCACGGCACAACAACTCACAACAGTTTTGGAAAAAGAACGGCGTCTCGAATTTTTTGCTGAAGATGCACATCGCTGGTTTGATCTCAAACGATGGAGCAAGGCAACAGAAATATTACAACCAATCAAACCTGCTTGGTTACCAAAAGCACTATTATTTCCCATTCCCGAATCCGAAATAGAAAAAAATCCATTCCTCATGCAAAACCCCGGTTATTGAAACAGCGCTGTATGTTTTCTCATGTTCACACATCTGTTCATCAACCTCTGGCCCGCACTCTCCCTCTCAAGGGAGAGTTGTTCGGGCACATAACACAAACATCATTTTCAACCATCATTATCAGTATGCATGCCATCAATCAAACCGCTACACATAGTATGTACATGGAAATCCTTTTGTCGATGCGACAGTAGCACATCAGTTATATCAAGGTACCCTCCGCCAACGTGGGGTGTCCGTTGGCGGGCTCTTTTTTGTTTCTTTTTGGAGAAGCAAAAAGAAAAGAAAGAAATCCATAATCTAACAGAGCTAAGCAGAAAACATTTAATCAATCTTTTACACAAATAACATGAAACTCAAATTCATCCTAACAATCATAACAACGTTTATGCTGTTATATACAACAGCGCAACCTCTTCAACAAGGCCAACCTATCCCCCAAACAATCTTCCCCAACATCTTCAACTACTCCCACCCCACACTCGATCTCGCTCAATTCAAAAACAAGATCATCGTCTTCGACTTTTGGAGTCTCAACTGCATTGGTTGTATCCAGTCATTCCCCAAGTTAGATTCTTTGCAAAAGAAATTCGGCAACGACATACAGTTGATTTTAGTAAACCAGGAACCTTTGTCCAAAGTGAAAGAGTTTTTCGAAAAAAGAAAAAAGATCAAAATACCGCAAGTGCCATTCATCTGCAACGATACCCTGTTAGAACAATACTTCCCACACATCGGCGTACCTGCCTATGCATGGCTCAATAGTGAACATAAGTTTCTTTTCTTAACCAACGGTTCTGATCTCAACGAACAATCAATCTCTAAACTCATGAACAACCAACCACTCAAGCTGGCCGCTCACCAAACAGGCCGCCTGCCAATCAACAATGTCATTAACAAAGAATACGAAGAAAAACTTCAGTTTGTTTCCTATTTAACTACATGTATCTCAGGTAACCAGGAGTCCTTTACCAGTCAGTTTAGAAAACGGTTAACAGTTATCCAGGTAAAATGTGCATCAGCAACCGACTTATATGTAACCGCTTTCAATGAAGAAGGAAAGTATAATTTTAAACGGGTGGGGCGTTTAATCACCGATTATGAAGATCCTTATAAATACAGCAAACCTTTAAATGCAGCGGAAATCAGCGATTGGAAACAGCAGCATGCTTATAACTACGAATTATTTATACCTAAGAGCGATACACTGCTTAAGTACATATACATGAAACAGGATCTGCAACGCTTCTTTCAGCTTACTGCACAGGTAAAACACGTATATAAAAAGTGTATTGTACTCGAAACTGTAAAAGGAGAACTGAAGATCAAAACAAAAGGAGGAGATCCGTTCAATAGTTTTAACCGTTCATCTGTAAGTGGCGATGTTACTTCTCCGCAAAGAGAATTAAAGAATACGCCTTTCCCGATTTTTTTGCACAGCATCGCCTTCTGGCTTGAATCGGAATACCAGTTGCCATTTGAAAACAATGTATCGTTTACTGGTAATATCGATATTCGTTTATCAGGTGAAGTCGTCGAATCACTAAGTATACAAAAGCTGAATGATGAACTGAAGCAGTACGGTTTAGTATTGGTTGAAAAAGAAATGCCTGTACAATGCCTCTACCTTACCGACAAAGAAAAGCCTGTGCAATAATTGCACAGGCTTTATCCGGATGCTATTACTCCTCATCAATCATAATGTGCCGGTCACTACCGGTAACACTTGCGGCGTTAGCGCCAAGGGTTTGCGTTTCTTCATAACCCCTTGCACAATCATCGCCTGTTTCATCCGGGCAACCAGCTTCTGTGAACACTTCTGTTTTGGTCGACAACACTTCACTGTTCAATGCTGAACCGATTTTACCATTTACAATCCTGTACCAGTACAATTCATCTTGCTCGGCATTTGTTTTGCGTTCACGATTGTCTTTTGTAAATGCACTGAAACCCACTGCAAGCAATATCGCCAGCATGGGCAATAAAAACTTTTTCATATTCTTAAATTTTAAATTAAACGCCTACTCTCTTAAAGGTTTTCGGCTTCGCCTCTACTGTTCCGCAATTCCGTAGTACTCCGGCCTGCAGCAGTTCAGTTATAATGTCTTTGCTTTTTATGGAGAACAAGAGCCAGCCCATTCACCACAATAAAAAACAGGTTAAACCATATATGTTGTTGCCAGCTCATCTTGCTCAATACCCCACCACAGCTGCATGGCAGGTCAGCAACAAACAAAATCATATACAGTAAGTAACTTGTAAACAACACAAGTAAGAATAATGAAGCATACAACCCGGTCTTTCTCGTTGCTTCAAAAAACAGGAGCAGAACAACAATTAACTCGGCTGCTGGCAACACCCATGCAATTGTGTTTGCTCCTGGTCCCATAAGAGGAGACCGGCTTAAATTAGCTTCAAAAACTTCATAGCCAATAAGCTTGCTCATAGCTGTATAACTGTAAAGTAAAATCAACACACTACTGGCAATTACGTTGAGATGCTCATTTTTCATCCTGCAAAAAATTTAAGTGCATCGGCCTCTTGGTTCCTGCATTAAAATTCCGCAATCAAAAAAAACAATACAAATCAAAGAGGTATAGAAACCGCAGTAAGAAGTATAGAAATTACAGTGGAAGGTTTATTTACGCCTGTAATAGCGCTTGCGGTATAGTCCCGGCGTTAGCCCCGTCTTCTGTTTGAAATAAGTAAAGAAATATTTTTCATTGACAAAACCGCATTGCTGTGCAACAGCTTTAACGGGAAGATTTGTTATAACAAGCTTTCGTTTTGCAAGCAGCATCCGTTGTTGCAGCTGGTACTGCTTTATACTGCATCCAAATAATGCATAAAAACCAGAGGAGAGCTTGGTTCTGTTCATGCCGGTTTTTTTAACCAGCTGCTGCGAGTTAAGTAAAAAACCGGCCTGCTTGCTAAGCAATACTTTTAGATCAGAAAAGATAATCTTCTCTGTTTGGCTTATTTGTATTTCTGTGAATCCTTTCATATCGATGCAGGTCTCCTCTTATGAACTGCATCCGGTGAAAATCATCACGGTTTAAAATACCCGTGACGTATGGCATAGATCACAACACCTATCGTATTAACCGATCCTGTTTTTTCAATAATTCTTGTTCTTGTTTTTTCAACCGTGCTGATCGTGAGTTTCATACGGTCTGCAATTTCTTTTGTGGCATACTGTTCACACAAAAATTTCATAACAGAAATTTCCGTTTCTGAAAACTCTACGGCTTCTTTCTTTTGAACTGTCTTTGTTGCCGAAATCATTTTACTTAATTGGGTACTGGTCTGCTCACAGAAATAAGTACCTCCTTCCTTTGCCGATTGTATAGCTGTCAGCAACTCTTCTTTTTTACTGCTCTTTAATAAATAACCGTTCGCCCCCGCTTCCATCATATCAACAAGCAAATGCTCTTCATCAAACATAGTAAGGGCAAGTATCCCAACCTTGGGCCTTTGTTGCTTCACGATCTTGGTTACGGCAATACCATTTTTGATCGGCATATCTATATCCGTGATCACCACATCCGGCTCCACCTCATCAATCAGTTGAAGCAATGCATCACCATTAGCAGCTTCACCGGCAATCACAATACTTTTTTCTTTTTTCAGCACTAATAAAATACCTTCCCTGAAAAGAGAATGATCATCGGCAACAACAATTTTTATAGGTTCACTCATAATCCTGGTTAATTGGTAAAGCAAAATAAATTTCTGTTCCTTTATTCTTTTCGTCATTCACAACCATCGTTCCGTTCAATACATGCACCCTGCTGTTCATATTGGTAATTCCTGCACCATCGCCATCTTTATTCATATCTAATCCTACTCCGTCATCAGTGTAAAACAAATGGATAACTTCTTTTCGTTCAATGATCCGCAATTCTACAACAGATGCTTTCGAATGCTTAATGGCATTATGCAATAACTCCTGAACCAGTCGGTAAATATGTAATCCCAATTCTTTCTCCGGCTCCTGTTCCATTTTATAACTTAGTACAAAATGAATTTCACACGCTGTTTTACATTTATTGATAAACTGTTCAATGGCAGCTCGCAGTCCTTTATCATTTAATACAGCCGATGCTAATCCATTGGCGGTATCTCTGAATCGCCTCGTTAATTCTTTCATTGATTCTTCTGCTTTAGCCAGGTATTCCCGCTCTTCATCGTTCGCACCTTTACAGTTCCTGATAAGCAGGTTAGCCACAGAAACCAGCGGCCCGAGATCATCATGCAGGTCACGTGCTATTCTTGAACGGTCATTTTCCAGTATTCTCGATTCCTGCAAATAATACCTCCGTAAAAGATCAAAATGCCGCCGGTGCTTGCGGATCATGCTGATCGCAAAATACAGGAACAATGCCCCGATCACTATACTGCCGATGAGGAACGCAGTATATATTCTCGTTTCAGTGGTATCCATAATGTTGCCAGTATAAAAAGGATGTTGGTAAATAGGTTAATATAGCTGAATATGGTGTAGATTTTATTTCTGAAAACTTCAGTGTTGTTTAATCCGTAAAACCAGAAAAGTTCCACAATAATGCTGTAGGTAAAGTAAACGATCAATCCCATAGAGATTAAAAACACCGGGTTACGGTACAGCTTCGCTGATGTTTGAAAAAGTACAGTATGCAATAGGTTAATGGAAAGAAAAACAAGTATGGTCGAATAGCCAATAATAAAATGAGAATAAAAGCTGTTAAGGTTCCGGTAATAAAAACACTCAGCCACCCACCCCAATACAAAAAGCACCTGCAGCAACACCGGCCACGTTCGCTTAGCAAATAAACCGAGCTTGTAAAACAACTGCGTTACAAGACAGGCTTCCATAAGCGTGAACACATTCACATTAAGTGCATTTGAAAATCCCTTCCTTGTTACAATAATGCTGATGATTTCCGTAACAAAACCGGCAGTAAGCAAAAGTATTAAGGGCAAATAGGCCGGGTCAGTTTTTTTAATTCTGACCCAGCCAATAATTGCACCTGCTCCTGCCGTTAAACTAAAAATTGCATGTCCATTAAAATCCATAAAATAACCTTAGCTGTTTAAAGGCGATTCCGTCGGACAAATATCCGGGCACCTGATACCACGCTCAGCAATATCATCTTCTCCTTCTTCAGTAATTAAATTTGATTGGGGAAGAATATCATTGCCATTCGCATCAATGGGTACAATGATGGCATGTACTTTCAATTGTGCATCCATGCCGTAATAAATACGTAAACCGGCACAGCCATTCTTTGCCAGCAACGTATCAAAAGCAAGCCGGTCAAATGCTTCCGATCTTGCCAGGATATTTTGATTCCGGTATTCCGGCTGCAAAATAGTTTCCTGCTCCTGGCGATACAACGTGGTCATGTCAATGGCTTCCTGTAACGAAATAAAATGGTTCATAAAATATAGATTTGGTGAACCACGAAGCACGCAATTCTCACGTTACTCTGCAATCCCATTTTCATCATCACGTCCGGATGTTTTTCTCCCACTTCAATGCAATAAACTTCTTCAATAAATGATAACTTCTTCTACTTATAAACGAAAATGAATAGATAAAAAAAGACAGGCAAGGGTGAAAACACGGTTTTCATCTACTGATTTGAATGAGTAGTTTAGCAACAGCATTGAAACAATATTCAATTCACTTTGTAAAATGCAAAACCATGAAAACAGTACCCAACCGCATTCCCACCCGTGTGGTCCTATATCCAAGAGACATTGAAAACATCACTGGCCGTCGTGGCCGCACAGCCCGCAAACTCATCCAGAAAATCCGTGATGCCCTCGGCAAATCCAAAGACGAATTCATCACCATCAAAGAATTCTCCCTCTTCACCGGCATCGACGAAGAACTCATCAAAGACTTCCTCCAATCCTGATTCTCCTATCTCTTGAATAGGCGTGCAATTTGTTCCTTTATCTGTGTCTATTCTGCGTTCATCTGTGATGCTATAGTTGGCTGTTGTACCTTCGTTCAGGGAAAAACTGTAAATTCAACAACACATTTTTAAAAATCACATACAATAAGAAAGCATCACTCCAGTAAAGTTCAACCGCAATGTCCAAAAATCGAAACATACCGGAATACACAAAGGAGTTGTCAAACGGAACCTTACTTTACATCAACCAGATCGGTGATGACATGTACGGCAACAAATGCTTTTTAATTACCGATACATCAGGCAAATACGGTTCGTTCGTAATCACAGCCGATGGTTCTCCGCTGGAAGGCGAATCATTCACAAAGCCGCAGCAGCAGGTCCTCAGGCAAATCAAAAAATTCATCGAAGAAATCAACGGTTCTTAAAGCCATTCCTGTATCAACATCTTCGGCAGCAAAAAGCGACACAACAAACCACCGGCAAAGCCTCAACCAATCCAAAGACGCATTCATCCCCCTCAAAGAATTCACCCTCTTCACCGGCATCGATGAAGAACTCATCAAAGATTTCCACCAATCATAAACCTAAACATAATAGTGTGTCAGCAATTACTCAAACTGCTGCATAGAAAACGGCACTGCGCATTCACATGCTCAAGCGACAGTAGAACAACAGCTTCATTAGGGAACATTACGCCAACGAGGGCGCCGTTGGCGGGGTCTTTTGCCTGGTCACCGTAGCTTCAGCGAAGGTGACGGTTACTTCAGAGCCTGTCGAAGAATTGGCCAACCTGTCCCGATGAGCGAAGCATCTTCGGGAATAAAAAGTGACAAAGACCTAAATCCACGATTCAAAAAAACGTAAATTCAAAATTACTTTGTGCCATAACTGGCTTATCAAACTAATAAATACAAATGCCAAAAAACAGGATCAAACCCGAATACACCCTGCTCTTATCAAATGGCATACAAGTCTGCATTAATCAAATTGGAGACATGAATGGGAAGAAATGCTTTCTCATTACAGCTAGCGCAGCCAAATTCGAATCCTTTGTCATCAGAGCCGATGGCCATCCACTTGCCGATGAAATACTAACCCGTCAGCAGGAAAAGATCGCTATGCAACTCAAACAAAAAATAATATCCATTCTCTTAGCTCAAACCGCTTAATCGTCTTCTTCTTTTATTATAAACGTTGATGCTGTGTAAATCCACTCATCACCTGTTGCATGATTTTTATTTTAATTGAACGGGGTACTGTTCGTAAAGAATACACCAGGATTTTTGAAAGCAAGCCAGGCACCACATTCGTTTTTCTTCCAAGTGCTTTCAATATGGGAACACCCAGGTCCGCAGGTTTTAATGCCTTCCCCATTTGCATATTGGCTCTTTGTCCAAAACCACTTTCAACAGGACCCGGAGCGGCTGCCAACACATCAATTCCAAAAGCCTTTAATTCTACTGCTAATCCTTCGGCAAAGGATTGGATATAAGCCTTACTGGCTGCATAATTAGCCGAATAAGGCACTCCTTGAAATGCAACCAGCGAACTCAGGAAAATAATTCCTCCTCTTTTTTGCTGCTTGAATTTTTGTGCAAACTGGTGAGTTAATGAAAGTACCGCTTCGCAGTTTACACGAATCATATTGATCTCTGTATCCAGTGATGTATTAAGAAACAAACCCGATGTGCCATAGCCGGCCGAATGGATCAATAACCCAACCTTCAAACCTTCAGTTGACTGCATAAGTTTATCAATACCTGCTTTCTCCGAAACATCAGCGGCAACAATTTTTATCTCAATATGGTATGTTAATTTCAATGCTTTCTCAACAGCATAAAGCCGGTCATGATTTCTCGCATTAAGAACAAGATTGAAGCTTGCAACTGCTAACTGTGTTGCCAACTCAAGACCAATCCCCGAGGAAGCACCTGTCACAACTGCCCATTCGCCATAATTGTTTTTCAGTCTCAGTTTTTCGTTTGATGAAAGTTGCATGTACCGTTCATTGAAATTGTCCTGTAAAACTGCAACAGAAACTACCGGCAAACGACAACAAATGTTTATACTTTCGCTAAACCCCGCTTTTTTCAATTCATTGAAGAGTATTTTTTTTGGCATCCGTTTTTTTTAATCGGCTCAGGTGCACCGACGACATCCCCAGGTAAGAGGCAAGCATATGTTGTGGTACACGATTATGGATATTCGGAAATACTTCCGTAATGCTGTCATATCGTTGCTTGGGGGTACGGGCATATTGGTTCTTGATGCGGTCGTCCTGGTATATGAAATAAAATTCTGCAATTAACCTTCCCATTTTTTCACCTTCCTTTAAGTTCTTATATCCCCACTCTATTGCAGAACGTGGCATAACCACCACTTCGGTTTCTTCAATGGCCTGCAGGCTGTAAAGCGAAGGTTGCTTTTTTATAAAACACGAATAGTCGGCAATGAATTGATGTTCAAGAGCAAAATGCATACTGTGTTCGGTACCTGTATGGTCTGTTATAATAACTCTGATCAATCCCTTGTTAATGAAGAAAACATCCTGCGGTATTACGTTGGGCTTGCTGATTATTTCTTGCCGCTTGAAGGTCCTGGTGGTCATTTGATCCAGGAAAGAATTCAACTCTTCATTTGTAACATTAATCATCTCTTTTATAACCCGGCTGATCTGATCCATATCTTTTTCCAACTTGCCTTTATTTGAAACGGCTGTTGATGTAAGCTAACATTTTTGAATCATCAATTCTAAACTGTTTAACCTCTTTTCCGACAATGTAATGAGTTGCGGAAATTACAACTATGAGTTTTTAAACCGCCGGGACAGGATTTTTTTTCTTTACCGGCTTCGCCTTCTTTTTCTTCTTGATCCCCGAATTTTTCTTTTTATCTTCTTTGCTGCTGAGCTTTTGAATCAGCTCCGCCAGTTCGGCGCTAGCCTTTTTTAGCTTTTTTTCCAGTCGTTTGCTGCTGATGCCTTCAGCAAATGTTTGAAGCGAATGTTCAATTTTATCCTGCAGTTCGGTCCTTGCTTGCTTTTTGGATTTTTTTCTGACAGCCATATGATTTTACAATTTGTTCATACAAATTTAACTGTGCCCGGCATGCCCCCGTGTTAAGTTTTTAAATGCGGCTCTGTTACAACCGGTGTTGATCTGTGGAAGAAATTATTTTCCCTGTTATTGTTTGTGAAAATGCTGCAGAAGTAAAAAATAGCAGCAATAGAAATAACAGTGATTGGCTGATGTGTGACGAGCGAAACATAAAACAGTAAGTTTTTGATTGTTCCGCAAATGTGAGTGTGCTGTATTAAGGATATCTTAATGAACTGGTATGGATAAATGAACGTACTGTAAAGGAATTGTTTCAATGCACATTTATGATTCACTTGTTCACATTATTCATAAAAAGAAAAAAAAGATGAAGCTGGTTAACAAAAAAACCGGCTGCATGCAGCCGGCTTCGGTCTTTCCAACAGTTGCATTATTGCAATTGTAGTTTCTGGGTATAAACAGTACCGAAACGATCGGTCACTTTTATTTCCACTTCTTTTGCGTTTGCTGATGGTTTTGCAAAAAAGATATGATCGGCTAATGTTGGTTCAACAAACTTGTGCTTCGTCGGCAATTCAGGACCGGCATATAATTCAACTGCTAACGGATCAAGTGCCGCACGTTGTTCCATCATTCCTTTCATAACACCGTCCTCAAGCCACTCTACTTTCCACTTACTATCCCAGTTCCATACATTCGCCACCACCTCTTCAGGATGATCTTTTGATTTGCCTTTGCCAAAAACAGACAACTGGTATTCTTTGGGCTTGCCTGTTGATTTGTAATACCACCTCAGATCATCTCCATCAACTTCATAAACACCATAACCACTCGGAGTACCATCACCACACACAGGACCTGTCCACCATGCACCGCAAACAGTGCCATGGTTATGTTCCATCATATTGCCTTTCTCCCAGGTATCATTGAAATGTGTGTGCCCCGACATAAAATGAACCTTGTAACCCGCCAATAACTTATACAATTGTTCACGGTTGGCAACATTCGATCCCAGCTCTGCTTCTTTTTTATTACGACGTGCAGCACCTGTATCAGTTGGGATATGCAAACTCACCACAAGGGTTGAACCTTTTGCAACATGTTTTAAATCCTGCTCAAGCCAAGCCAGCTGGTTCTCCGTGATATAACCAATGTATTTTTTTGCAGTGCCGATGAAGAACACATCATCAAGCACAACGTAATGGATCTTTCCACGGTTGAAGGAGTAGTACGTTGGCCCAAACTCCTGGTTAAATGTTTGCGCACTCCATTCATCTGTACGTGCCGTGGTAATATCCATATCATGATTACCAATAACATTAAAGAAAGTAACACCAGTTCCTTCAATAGCTTCCTTATAACCTTTAAATAATTCAAACTTATCCCACACCAGGTCGCCGCAGCCAATACCATGAAACAAACTGTTCGCTGGGTACGAAGCAACAAGTTCTTTCAAATCGGGAACCGATTGTGATTTTAACTTCGCCACATCATCCTGCGAGATCATCTGTGTATCTGCCCATATAACAAAATGATGTTTATGATCATCTGCTTCTAACGCATCTAACACAAAATCGGCCGAGAAACTTTCTTTTTCTTTATTGATGCGTTCATAAAACCTTGCGATTTTTTTTTCATGCGGGAAAGCATAACCGGCCGGTATAGAGACGTACACAAACTCAGCAGTTTCAGAACCGGCAAATGAATAATTGCCACTCTTATCGGTCAACACTACACTAGTTCCATCAGTTACTGCAACTCCTTCAATGCCTTTTCCTTTGGATTTAACTGAACCTTTCAGCTGAATAAGTTTATTCGTTGGCTGATGATCTTCAACTGTTGATGCTGCCCTTGTTGGAATTGTTGGTAATGCAATGGCAGTTCCTGCAACACCAAACATGCGTAAAAAATCTTTCCTTTCCATTTCTGTTGTTTAATGCTGTTTAATTTATTTCTCCCACCAAACCTTTGTTGTATTATCGTCACCACCCATTGCTTCAACAGCTTTTTTGTAATTATCAGGATTCATTGAGCGGATGTTGATCGGGTATTTGAAACGTGTGGGCATTTGTTTACCTGCTATGCCTGCATTCACAGGAAGCACAGGCATACCTGTACGTCGGTGTTCAAACCAGGCCTGGTAATCCACAAAGAAAAGTGCATAATACTTTTGAAGTAAAATTCTGTGCAAGGTATTGTTATACGCAGTTGCTTCAGCAGATGCAACATTGGTAAAATAATCTGCAGGCATTACAGCGCCCCATTGTTCAATCGACGCTTTCACGCCTTTTTCATAAGCAGTTTTAGCAGCTGCATGATTACCTTGTTGAAATTCTACTTCAGCTTTAATAAATTCTACTTCAGCATAAGGCATTAACACCACGCTCATAGGTGTAAGAGATGATGAAGATGCTGTAACCAACGCAACATTTACATTAGAAGGAATATAATTGAATTGAGATTCGCTGCCGGTATATCCACTTGGAATACCTACATAACCGATATTTCCTGTTCCACTAGCATTCCTTGCCTGTGTTGCAAACTTCGCTCTACGGGGATCATTGAATGCATTCAGACTGTCAAGGAAAAATTTTGCCGCTGCACGAAATGTGGTGAAATCAATGGGTCGTCCCCATGGCGATGCCAGTGGCGTAATACCTGTAAGCTTTAAAGCTGCACCTTCATCATTACTGTTGAACACGGGATATTTTGTCGGGTTATCCATCATTGCTTTTAATAAAGCGTATGATCCAACTTCTGTACGTTTAGTTAATCGTAACAACAAACGCATACGCAATGAATTAGTAAACTTCTTCCACTTCGTTACGTTATTTCCATAAAGTATCTCCGTACCATACAACATACTTTTAGATGTATTGTACAGGTTATTGGCCGAATCAAGACTTGCAAGCAAAACAGTATAAATGTCCTTCTGCGAATCAAACTTCGGGTGAAGTATACCTTCTTCTGCTTTCGATGCTTCACTCATAGGCACATCGCCAAAACAATCGGTAAGATTGGAATAGATCCATGCATTGAGTGTGAGTGCAATGGCCTGGTAATTCTTATCATCTGCTTTCACAGATGCGTTATACATTTCACGAACATTGTTCAGCCACAGGTAATAGGTATTCCATGTGCCATTGCCTGCGTTCTCCGCTATATCATAACGGTGCAAACCACCCGAAGCACTCGGGTAAGGCAATGCAACCTGCATCAGGTTAAAAGTAATATCATCGCAACGTTGCATATTATAACCCGCCACAGTATAAATGATAGGGTTAAGTAAAGTACCCGGGCTGATCTGGTCAATACGATTAGGATCAGTATTGATCGTTTCAAAATCTTTTGTACATGAAAGGAAGCCGATGCTTGCAAACAGAATGAATGCTGTAAGCTTTATTGTATGTTTCATCTTAACTGTTGTTAATTTTTTTTGATTGGTATCAGAATTTGAACGTGAGGTTTACACCCATCGTGCGTGTTGAAGGCATCTGTCCCATTTCAACACCGGGCATTAAGGTCGAGCCATTCAATGCAGCTGTTTCAGGATCGAAGATGGGGAAGCTGGTGATCATCAACAGATCACGACCGTAAATAGCAAACGAAGCAGCCTTAATAAAACTTCTGCCCAATGCTTTTGTTGGAATAGCATATTCTAATCTTGCTTCACGCAACTTAAGATAAGATGCATCAAACGAATTGGCTTCCACGTTTGCCCTGCGGTAATATTCTACATAATAATCAACGGGTATCACCTTTTTCGTATTGGTAATATATTTATTACTGGTTGCATCAAATACAACACCATCGCCAATAATATAATTCTCTTCTCTTCCTCTTAACGTATGTTTCAACTTCCCTTGCTCCGTCATCTTATGATGGGTTTGCGAGTAGATGATACCGCCATACTGTCCATCAAAAAGAAAACTGAAACGGAAAGATTTATAAGAGAATTCATTTCTCCAGCCAGCTTTCCAATCGGCATAAGCATTACCGATGTACTGAATATCTGCAGGTCTTGCTGGCAAACCATCAGTGGTGTATACAACGGCACCTTCAGGTGAACGCACAAATCCAAATCCATAGATATCACCAGTTGTTCCACCCACTCTTGCCTGTATGGTGGCGTTACCACCATAAGCCAGATCCATTTTACCTCCCATTCCTTCTGCTAATTCTAATACACGGTTCTGGTTTTTCGACCATGTAACAGTAGTGGTCCATTTAAAGTTGCGAAGCTTAACGGGCTGTGCAGTAATAACAACTTCCACTCCCCGGTTACGTACTTTACCTGCATTCAATACCGCTCTTGTGTATCCAGTTGTTGGATCGAGAGGCACTTCCAATATCTGGTTACGTGTAATGTTATTGTAGAAAGTGAGATCAAGATTCAAACGGCTTTGTAAAAAACGAAGATCAAGACCCGCTTCTGTGCTCGATGATATCTCGGGTTTTAAGTTTGCATTCGGCAATGTGGTTGGCACTGATCCTGAAGCTGCAAATTCACTGGTACCATAATATTTCCTCGTTTTATACGGATCAGTATCATTACCCACCTGTGCAAACGAAGCACGTGCTTTTGCAAATGAAATAAACGCAGGTAATTTAAAAATATCACTCAATATAAAACTTGTATTTACTGAAGGGTAGAAAAATGAATTGTTAGCAGCTGGTAATGTGCTCGACCAATCGTTGCGCCCTGTTACATCAAGAAAATATTTTCCTTTATAGCTGAAAGAAGCAAGCCCGTACACACTGTTAACTTTTTCGTTACGGTCAGTTGCTGTTACAATAGCAGTCCCTGTTCCATTCGATAATTTATACACCGCCGGTATCACCAAACCATCCACATAGGCATCCATACGGTTATATTGATGACTCATTAAGTTGCCACCAGCTGAAGCTGTAAGGTCGATGACAGAAGCGATCTTATCACGATAGGTTACCAGCACATCGGAGTTCACTTCATAATCAGTGATGTTCTGTTGCTTAAAATAACCTCTTAAAAAATTTGCTGTGCTGAACGGGCGGCGTTGCTGACGTTGTTCACCTGTCATATCAATTCCTGAACGGAACATCACATCAAGCTTTTTTGTTACCTGGAATGTAGCTGCAAGATTGCCGATGATATTATTGTTGTTAACAGAGTTCGTCATTTCATAGGCAATTAAAAAAGGATTGTCGATGAATGAACTGAACGGATGCACCTGGTCAACTTGTTCTAAACCAAACTTCCAGCGGTCACGATACCAGTTCAGATCTACGTTTGGATTTTGAAAGATCATGAAATAAGCGATCGATTGATTGTTGTAACCAGTGCCTGGTACATTATCACTTTGCTTATTGGTATAATTTACTTTGGCAGTTACTTTTAATCGATCTGATACTTTATAGTTTGCACTGAATGCTGCATTGATACGTTCAAAACCGGTGTTGGGCATAATCCATTCATTCTTTGTATGAGTGATGGATGCACGTGCCGATCCTTTTTCATTACCTCCTTCAAGCGATAAGTTATTTGAAAGAGTGTAACCGGTTCTCCAGAAACTGCTGATATTATCTTCATAAGGTTGCCATAAGGTACGTGTTAAACCAGCGCCCTGTCTTGCAGGGTCATATTGAAAATAATTCTGTCCGTTGAATTTTGGTCCGTAAGCACTCGATGTACCACTGGTGCTTGCACCGTCGGCACTGGCCCCATACGAATAATATTTTTCACCAGAACTGTTAAGAGCCTTTCCTGTACCTTGTCCATATTCATATTGATAGTCGGGCCATTTCAACACCGTGTTCACACTGGTATTTGAATTAAATGTTACACCAATGCTTTTGTCCTTTCTTGCTCCCGATTTAGTAGTGATGATCAACGCACCGTTTGCAGCACGACTACCATACAAGGCAGTTGCACCGGGTCCTTTTAAAACAGTGATGCTTTCAATATCGTCAGGATTAAGATCTGCAATGCCATTACCAAAATCTACCGGAATATCATTTCCCGATCCGGCACCATAAGCATTCGTAACACCGGAACTTGTCATACCACTGTTCTTTGGAATACCATCAATAACGATCAGTGCATTGTTACCATCAGGGTTTAACGATACATCGCCACGTAAACTGATACGTGTTGAATTGAATGGACCTGAACCCGGCGACAACAAACTTAGGCCTGCTACTTTACCCGATAACGCACTCGACCAGTTGTTTGATTTTGCATCAGTCAATTCAGAATTGTTGATATTCTGCACGGCATAACCCAATGCCTTTTGTTTGCGTGTAATACCAAGTGCGGTTACCACCACGCCTTCCAGTTCTTTTGATGCCGGAGAAAGTAAAATATCCATCCGGGTTTCATGTACTGTTGCCTTCACCCTTTGCTCGACATAAGAAACTGCTGTTATAACAAGTACAGTTCCCTTCGCTACCGTTACCTGGAAGCTTCCATCCTCTTTTGTGCTTGCAATTGATTTCTTCCCATCGCTGATAGTGGCACCCGCAACATTTAAATTTGTTTCAGCATCTTTTACTATACCGGACACTACTACTGCAGAGTTGTTTTCTTTTCCTGTTGACTGCGCAAAACTGTTTACATAACAAAGAACAAGAAAAAGGAAAACTTTTGTTGCTACCCGAAATTTCATCTTGTAAGTTTTGGTTTATGATTATTACATACGTGCTTCTCATGCACATGAATAGGGCCGCAAGTTGCAGTTGTAATGTGTACGAACTGTTACCAGATTGTTACGGGAAGATTAACTGTGATGAATGAAATAAGGGATAAGTAGTTGTATTAATACTTGTCGCACATCTGTGTTCATCTGCGCTCATTAGTGGCCCTGAAAAATTGGCGCAGCACACCATCCTCTGCGCTCTCCGTGTTTTCTGTGTGACCAAAAATTTTGAGCGCAGCGTAGCAACTCAAATGAACGAAGTGAATAATCTTACCGTCTTCGTGGCAAACAATCCAAACAAAAAAAAGC
Source organism: Lacibacter sp. (assembly GCF_057361365.1). Classification (NCBI taxonomy): domain Bacteria; kingdom Pseudomonadati; phylum Bacteroidota; class Chitinophagia; order Chitinophagales; family Chitinophagaceae; genus Lacibacter; species Lacibacter sp. The sequence continues at coordinate 647,101 of NZ_JBMQSG010000011.1, forward strand.
CCCGACATAAATCGGGGCTCTCAAACCAGCACACTTACTTCTTCCTCCCAAACATCTTCCTCATCACAAACGATACACTCACACTCACTGCTGCTCCAATAGCAGCCAGCACAATTGTCTTAAAAATATCATCTGAGTGAATGTTTGCAAAAAGAATCGTAAGCGTTCCACCGGCAGTTCCTGTTTTCAAAAAGTACGAGTCTTGCATAGGAATAATTAATCCCGCTCATTCGTAACTGCAGTCTGGCTCACACTACCTGCAACAGCACCAGCTACTGCCAGGTAACCCGCTACTTTAATCAGCACCGCAGGTAATGCCACAGGAGCTGCAAGTATAGCCGCACTCACACCAGCCAGCGCCACACCAACATTCCTCACCTGCACAAAAAACTTCGGTGTGCGACGCTTAGCACGTTTCAAAATTTTATTCATGTTTTTGTATTTGAGAATTGAAAGAATAAAGTGAATGAAAACAAAGGGCAATACAATTCCTTATCCGCTCAGGAGTGATGTTTTAATTGCAACAAATAATTGCTGATTTCTTTTTAGAAAAAGGGCTCCGTCAGAGAAAGAATCCACTGACCTTGTTTTCACTAACTACTAATGACTACCAGCTATCGGCTAAGCCTTATCTCTTGCCAATTGCCCATTGTTAAGTGCCTTTAATTAACAACTAACAATTAACCATTAACAATTAACCATTAACCATTAACCATTAACAACTACCCTTCCACCTTCACCAAACTAAGCGCATTAAACGCCCCGTTCTTCAAACTGTACTGGTTACCATTCACCTCCTGGTAAAACTCAACACCCAATACAAGAAACAATGGTTTCGTACTGTTGGCTGTTACCTGGTGACTGATGTTCAATACAGCCGTCGCTGTTGAATCAATCGGTAACGAACCACTGTCGCCAAAAGCCACCACATACGTTTTGTTTTCAAAATCAATTTCAACACCTGCTGAAACCAATTTGAAATGCGTTGCACCACTGGGTGCAGCCACCATGTTCACCGGGATAAAGGAAGGGATCGAAATACTCAACTCACCACTCACACGATTAATCGCCGCAGTGAAAGGAGCAAACAACGAAGTGCCGAGTTTACTGTTTGCATTGAATTCAAAACCTGCCAACAGTTCTGCTTCACCATCAATCACGTTGCGCAATCCACGGTCATTGGTAGCATCCGCCTGTATCACCTTCATCATCTCACGTGTCAGGCGGCTTAGCATCCGGCTGTCTGCTGTGTTAAGTAATAAAGAACGCAGTGCGGTGCGCAGCACTTTTCCTGCCTGTCCTGCCCGGCCAAACTCAGCACCGTTTTCACGGGTGCGGGCAAATGCAGGATCGTTTGCAATACGTTCCTTGTTCACGCTTGTTTTTTCACGGGCAAGGTAGCCGTCTTTTGTTTTGTAAAAATTGATGTTACCAATCGTACCCTTCAATGGAAGGATACCTTTTTGTTGTGCCATCGTTTTAAAAATTAAAAATCAAATAATCAAAATGTTTCTGACGCTGTAAATCAAAACAGTTTCTAAGGGTACATTTTGTTAAAACCCGTCAGTTGCAACGACACAACAAGATTACAAACTCAAAAAAGCAAAGGAAAATCAACCGGCCGCTTTTGCCGCATTAGGCCAATTATGCCGCTAATTACTCAAAAGATCGCTTTATGCCGATAAAGACATACTAGCTATATAGAGCGTGAAAATTCGTGTTATTCGTGCTTCACCACCACGTATAAAAACAAAAAAGGCCACTCAAATCTGAGTGGCTGTTGTCGGCCCGGGGTCTGCCCTTAACCAACCCCGGGAATATTTTATCGGCTCATAATTTTACCAATCTCAAAAACACTTTATTCTTTTTATGCAAAACACTTCCTTCATCTCAACCTCAATAGGGGTCCCATTTCTGCACACGGTTATTAACTTTATCAGCAATATAAATGTTACCGTTTTGGTCAAGATAAATGCCACATGGAAGATATAATTGGTTGGCTCCAGAACCGCCCCCATTACCACCCGCAACGATGACCGCTTGACCACCAGGCAAAATTTTCCTTACACTATGACTGCTTACTTCCGAAACATATGCATTGTTATTAGCATCAATGTAAATCCCGATCGGAGAATTTGCGCTGCCAATAGTTACCCACCCTCCGGAAGAAGACTTTTGTATGCGGTTATTGCCAAGATCAGCCACGTACATGTTACCGCTTTTGTCAAAATATACTCCACTCGGTGAACTGAGTTCTCCGGGTGCCGAACCTTTAATCCCTGTACCCGCAACCGTTTGTCCGCTGCTGCCACCTTGCTGCCATTTCTGAATGCGGTGATTATTTCTGTCAGCTATATAAATGCTGCCGGCATTATCAACATAAATATCATCCATTGCACTAAATTCATTTGCTTTCGATCCAAGCAATCCCGCTACTACAACGGTAAGTGCACCAGTCGACTGGTTAAGTTTATAAACCCTGTATTCATCACTCGAACTCTGGTTAATAACAGGAACAATAGCGGTAACATACACATTGTCGTTTGCATCAACCCAAACACTGCCAACCTGGAGATCTTGTATAATCACCTGCACCTTTTGGGTAATTAGATTTACTTTCAATACCCTTTTATTGGGAGGATCAGTAATATAAAGATTTTGCTTATCGTCTATAAAAACATCGTTTGGGCCACTTACCTGCGCCACAGTTACACCGCTCCTGCCTGCCAGAAGTGCTGTAAAATAAGCAGGTGACCCGCTAAGTTCTGTGCCGTCTGATTTTTTCCCGCTTGCACTTACTTTCTGCTCACCTGTTGATCCTAACTGCCACCGGTTTCTTGCAAACCCATTTGCATCAGTAACACTTGTGCTATTCTGCAGTTGTCCTCCGCCATTAACCATTGCCCAATTAACGGTCACTTTCTCAACTGCGTTCCCTTGATTATCCGTAACTTTTACAACAACGTCATCGGTTAAAAAAGTATTCGCTGCACCCACCTGGTTGTTTCCCGAAAATATTGCCATGTTTTGGGGATCCGGCGTGATTGCTTTGAATACAATTACATTTTTTTGTATTTCCCAATCACAGTTTTTACTGGTTATTGTTGCTTCTACTATTTGTTCGCCACTTTCTGGTCCAAGTGTCCATGAAAAACTGGAATCATAAAGAAACGATGATTCTTTTTTTACAATTTTACCTGTGCCTTTTACCATATTCCAGCTTATTTTCACCCGATCAGCATAAAAAGGAAGGTTGTTGCTACGATAAAAATAAATTTTCAACTCCTCTGCTAAGAGCTTGTTAGTTTCACCATGTTGATTGTCGCCTTTTACAGTAGTGAGCAGAAGATTGGATGTTTTTGTACTAAAAACATTTTTTCCAAGTGTTTCGCTTATAAATGGCACTACTGCTTGCACATTTAATGTTTTGGCATTACAGGGCAATAGCCATTTAATTTCTGCTGTACCGTCACTTTTCGTAGACCCCTGCGGATTCACTGAATTATCCGGGGCAAAGGAACCACCGTCAGGCAAAAACCAATTGAATTTTATATTAGCAACAACCTGTTCGGTAAAAGGATAATATGCTTTATCGGCACGACAAATAAGTTTAAGATCAACACTCTCGCCAGTCATATACTCATCGGCTATCTTTTCATAGGGAAGCATAACAAAACAGGTAGAGGTTTGCATGTCTTCGTTAATGTATTGGCATGCCTCAATCATCGAAGGACTGGAACTCCAGCTGTAAACAAAACTACCAATCGTAACTACCTTTTCCCCCATTTCAATTATGGGAAGCAATTTTGCCATGAATTTATTTGACTTTATAGTAAGGCAATCTCCCGATAGGAAACCAGCATAATCTTTGAAAATGGGGTAGATATAATCTTTTAATACGGTCCCTTGTTTTGCTGCCTGTGCCATATTCAGTGGGTTGATTGTATTGATTCCCGCATTTACTAAATTTTTCAAGCATTCATCCTTAATCATCGAAGTGGGATTGGGAATTACTGCGCCGATGGTGATCGCAATAAGATCATACAGATTTTGATCGAAAGCCAGAGCATTTGAAGGAATAATTGTAGAATTGGAAGTACCGTCAGTCATTATAAATTCATATTCGCCTGCCTTATATTTTAGTTTCGAAAAATCAAGCGTTTTTGTTGCGCTGATCTCAGATATACCCCGGAATATTTTATGTATGGATTGCAAAATCACCGATTCGCTAACCTCTTCGCCATAAAGCATAAATGTCTCCATTGGCGATTGATCTGATTTTTTAACGATACTAACGGCATAGCTGTGTTTTGCTTTGTTTTCTAATTTAACTGTGGTGCCAAAGGAGCTTATATCTACAGGTAGATCTTTGTATGTTTTATTTAACCTAAATCGATCTTTGTTAAAATCTCTATTAACTAAAACACCTGTCAGTTCAATCATCTTTGCATGACTTCCGGAAAATAACTTTATCCCCCCCTGTATCAATTGTTTTATCTCTACCGTTAATGCTCCAAATTCTGTCTGTCGTTTATATAAAGAATTTAATTGCATTTTTTTGTCGCTGTCAATGGGCAACTGGCCGGGAAAATGTTGAAGTAGTGCTAGCGCTGTTGATGTGTCGTTAATAGTAAAATCAGTCTGATTTGAGAAAATATCTGCCATCATCATTACATCTCCACTTTGATTGATCACCAGTAAAAGATCATCTTTCACCGAGTCCGATACAAGCAATTCAAAACTTCCATCCGGTTTAATACCAGAAGAATCAATAAATGATACGATACTTAATCCCGGCAAACCAATGCCTTGAGATATTTTCCCTTTAATAAGTTTTGCAGGCATTGTTTTATACAAGTCTATATAAGCAGCTTTTACAGGAGAATATAATGCATTACATCCCTCTTCAGTAATTTTCGCTCTGTAATAGGTCGTCTTATCTGGCTTGGCAATAAAAGTAGATGTAGATGCCCCGGGCATAATACTCCAGTTCATATTGTCCGGCGATTGCTCCCATTGAATCTCACCACGATAACCATCTATTTTTAATGTAAAATCTTTTGATTGTGCACTCCCAACTACTCCACTCACCAACGCCAAACAAAAAAATAACCAATGTATAAATTGCTTTCTCATCTTGCAGTGGTTTTGGATTAGTGTACGATTATTTTGTAAGAATGATTGATCTTGGAACTACTGAACTTCAGCAGGTAAAGTCCTTTTGAAAACGAACCCAGTTCTATACTTTGATTTAGCGTGGCTGCAGCATTCACTTGTCTTGAATACACTTTGCGACCATGTGTATCATACAACTCCAGTAACAATAATTTATCAGGAAAGGCCCTGCTGGTTCTGATATAAATGCGGTCGCTTACAGGATTAGGAAATATGCGCAGGCCATAAATAGCAGTAAGTTCATCAATAGATGTCGCCATCGACACTTTGAGATTCACCACAGAAGTTTTGATACAACCCAAACCATCGTTCACAGTTAAAGTATAACTGATATCCTCGTTAACAGTTGCTGTTGGGTGAGCAATATCTGTTTTATCTAACCCTTTTGCTGGAGACCATGCATAAGTATAGTTGCCGGATCCTCCGGTTGCAGATGTTGTACCACCTAATACAACCTGGCTGCCTTTGTTAACAGTGCTGTCTTTACCCGCATCTGCTTTCAGCAAAGGTTTTTGAACCACGGTAAACTGGATAACTGATTGCGCTTTGGAAGAGTAGATAAAACACACAAGCGCAAAAGCAAAAAAGAGTTGCTTCATAATGCAGAGTTTTGGATGAAGGGAAGGTATCAACAAAAAGAAGCACATCCAATACCGCCAAAGGGGTATTTTCCTAGTAAAAAAAAGGTGGCAAAAGGCTGTTGCCCTGCATACGGGTATCTGATTCCAAACAGATCCCTCGAACCACGGGATGACAGCTTTATTGAGCAAAACAAGCCGCTTCCAAAAATCACACTGCGGCACTTTGGCTGATCGTGTAAGTTTTTCTGCCCTTCAACACAGTACCACAAAAGCCTAATCAGGGAACAATCCGATTTCGGGCCGTCATGCGAAATCGGGCCTTTTTGGTTACTTTTTGGCCAAACAAAAAGTGACAGAAAAACATGTAGAAGCAAAATATCATTTACATCCAAGCCAACACTCGGCGATCAACAAATTTCAAGAACCTGATACCAGCTCCTAACAAATCAACCTGCAACACATAGGATCATCATGCAACTACAAATGCCCTTCACTACAGTAGTACCACAGTACAATCAGGGAACAATCCGATTTCGGGCCGTCATGCGAAATCGGGGGCCTTTTTGGTTACTTTTTGGCCAAACAAAAAAGTGACAGAAAAACATGTAGAAGCAAATATCATTTACATCCAAGCCAAAACTCCGGCGATCAACAAATTTCAAGAGCGAGAGTTTCCTTCCCGCCTCATGTCCCGTCCTAAAATAACTATACACAAAGAAGTATAGTATGTCAGTTAAAAACAACACTTCAGCAAGAGTTCAGTTTTCAAAGAAAGTCATCCGTCAGGCTGTTCAAGAAGTAGAAGATGGATCATCAAGAAAAGAAGTTTGCTCCCGTTATGGGATGGCCTCTACCACCTTAGGTGACTGGATGCGTAGGTTTGGTTCACCCGCCTATTTTGAACACAGACGTAAATCTTTTTCCTCAACTCAGCGAAGAAGTATTGCCCGTTCTGTATTGGAGGGAAGAATCACGATACAAGAAGTTGCCCTTGTTCACAGAGTAGATAAGAAGTTAGTACGATCATGGATACGTGCAGTAAAACAGGAAGAACACGATCTTGTCTGCATTAATCAGGAAGATATGACTGCCATCCAAACCAATGCCGCCGGTATCGTTAATCAAAAAGAATTAGAAGAAGCCAGGCTAAAGATCAAAGCACTGGAACTCATGATTGATATCGCTGAAGAACAGTTTAAAATTGCTATCAGAAAAAAGTCTGGTGCCAAACAGTTGCAAAAATGAAATACCAAAATCCAACAACCGGCATCGAAAGATGCTGCAAACTGTTTGGCAAAACCCGGCATGCATACTATGATTACATCTGGCGCATGCGAAGTGATTTACTCAAAGATGAATTGATTCTTCAGCTGGTCAGTGAAATACGCACACAATTACCGAGGCTGGGTACACGTAAATTACAGCATCTGCTCAATGAAAAATTAGTAGCACACCGTATTGATGTAGGCCGTGATTATTTATTTGAACTGCTGGCCCGTTATAAACTTCTGATCCGAAGCAGGCGAAGAAATGTAATCACCACAAACTCCCGTCACTGGATGCACAAATACAGTAATCTGATTACTACAATCAACATCACCCGTCCTGAGCAGGTATGGGTCAGCGATATCACTTACATCCGCTTAACGAATGGCTTTGTTTATCTGAGCTTAATTACAGACGCCTACTCACGCAGAATTATCGGTTATAATCTTCGCAAAGATCTTACTGCACAAGGTTGTGTAAAGGCACTTGAAATGGCATTAACCAACAGACGCTATCCAGCCACATCATTGATCCATCACTCCGACAGAGGTTCACAGTATTGTTGCAAAGAATATGTTGATCTGCTAAGAACAAATAACATCGCTATCAGCATGACACAGAATGGTGATCCTTACGAAAATGCAATTGCAGAACGGGTTAACGGAATTATTAAATCAGAGTTCAGTCTTTACAGCAGTCAATTTGGTTTTGACGAAACCTGTGGTCTTGTACAAAAAAGTATCGATGCGTATAATCAACTAAGGCCGCATAGCAGTTGCGACTACCTCACACCAGATCAGGCACACCTGCAGTCGGGAACACTTAAAAAAAGATGGAAAACCGTTAAGTACACGCAACCCATTAATGCATAAATTTGAAAAAAATGATCCTGTATAGCTCCTTTAGGATTACCAGTCCCGGGTGTATAGCTAATCCAGGATTTATTCTCTCACCTGTATAGCTATTTTAGGACTAGACA
>NZ_JBMQSG010000012.1:0-260632 GCF_057361365.1 Lacibacter sp.
AGAGTTGTTAGTTGCACCTGCTATTGGTGAACCATCCTTACTCCACTGGTAAGTGAACGGACCGGTACCACCTGCGGTTGTAGAGAAGGTTACACCTTCACCACCAACACATCTTGTTGCATCACTTGGATCTGTAGCTGTTGTTACAGGGTTCACTGTAAGTGTTGCACTCTGACTTGCTGTACCACAGGCACCTGTTACGGTTACACTGTATGTACCTGCTTGTGCTGCTGTGACAGGACCAGCTACTGTATAAGAACTCATCGTTGCTCCTGCGATCGGTGCACCATCTTTACTCCACTGGTAAGTGAACGGACCGGTACCACCTGCGGTTGTAGAGAAGGTTACACCTTCACCACCCACACATCTTGTTGCATCACTTGGATCAGTAGCTGTTGTTGGCGGATTAACAGTTATTGAATAAGTACATACCGTTGGACTTAATTCGGTATTGGCATAAGAAATAGTCAATGTTAATGTAAAGCTTTGCGCACCTGCTTTCACACTTACTGATTGACCGTTATCAGCCCCAGTAATAGAAGCACCATTATTCACTGTCCATTTCCATGTTTCATTCGCTGTAGGCGCTCTGCCTGCACTATACATATTAGTTGTACCGCTACATACTGCAGCAGTAGGAACTTCCGGACAACTGCCGGCTGTATTTACCGTTACCGAACAATGGGACGTAGATATACATCCTGTTGCTTTATTTGTAACAGTTACAGTAAAGGAAATAACCTGGCCTGCATCAAGTGGACCTGCAGTATAAACAGGATTCTTGATATTATTTGCATTAAAAGAACCTGCTCCATCTTCTGTCCACGCATAAGTATAATGAGTAGGATCTGTATCAGCATTTCCACTCAAATCAACATTTAATTGTGTGTTGTGAGCAGCAGAGGTAATATCGATCAATGTTGGCATGGCGCTGCAACTGATCACCGGCAAAGGATTGATCGTTACAGTTGCCTGGTTAGTAACAGTCGAACATTTATCCGCTGGTACTCTGTAAATACTCACATAATAAGTTCCCGCTGCAAGTCCTGTCCATGATAACGTGCCATTGTTACCATCTTTTGGTGCCTGCACATTAATATCATCAGCCGTGCTGGCTGTACCATTGGTATTTACCAATTGGTATTTTGCTCCTGATGTAGCATTGCTCAGCGTTATTGTTCCTGTAGCCGGCGCACAAACTGCACTGCCGGTTAAAGTTCCCGGCTGTATGGGTATACATGCTTTGGTTAAACAGGTACCCCCTGCTACATCTATAATACAGCACTCGGTTCCGTATTTGATAATTGCAAAGTCGGGCGACAATTCCCAACTACCATTAAGGGTTAACCGATACCAGATTACTTTGCTTCTGGCACCATCGTCGAATTTAAAAACCGGCCCATCATAACATGATTTAGCCGGCGGATTCTTTCCATAACTTGTTTTTGATGGCTCCCAATTCATACCATCATAACTGGTTTCTGCTACTGCCCCTTGAAGTGCAGCTGCAATATCAACCGGGTCATTAGGGTCAGGGCATTCTAAAGGAAAAGAGAAATTGCTGAGCGCATGCTTTGCTCCCGTCTGTGTTACCTTGTATGTAAACGTGGTTTTGTTGTTGGCTGCATCGTAGCTGCGTGTAGCTTCAACTGTAAAGTTGTTGGCACAGGTCTGCGACTGAACCTTTGTAACAAAACCCGTCAACAGAAAACACAGGAACGTACTCATCAACAAACCGCTCCATTGCCCCTTTGCAGATAGTTTCGGGTAGAGTTTTAAAAATTGTTTCATAACAGATGAATTAAATGTAAAATCTCGAATGAGGTTAAAAAACCTGGAAACATGTTCCAGGATAAGTGTTTGAAGACTGTCCTAAGTAGAATTCATTTCATCATTGTTTTTTAAGTGAAAGATGTTAACTGTTCAGGTTTAGCAAAAGATGAGATTTTAAAGAAGGATAGTTTGCTCGGCTGCAAAACATAGCACGTTAAGCACTATACCACGCACAGCATAGCAAATCATTTACAATGTGAATTATGAACAAGGACAGTAAAAAATATAACGGGGACAGTTATATAACGGTAACTGGTAACGGCAATTCAGGAATACAGGATTTAAGAAGGTATTGGTATTAATTCTACTTCAGAGGGTGGAATACACACGGGTAAACAAAAAATTTCGAAGGGGCGGTGCAAGCTTTCAAGGGGAGGCGGTTAGCGATAAGTAAACATAGCTATAAATTCCTAAAAATCCAATATTTAGTTAAGGTGGGAGAAGACATTTTTTATTCTCTCATACAAAATGTGGCAGTTTTCAAAACCTGTGAAGCTTCAGGTTTAGCTTGGGTTAAATCAGGTATGCACCTGTAATTTCTTCACCCGTTAATTCCACATAAATATGCTCTTCCAATGTTGTTGCAACCGATAAACCCACATAATCGGGCTGCACAGGAAATGTTTTATGGGTACGCTCCACCAATACCAACGTTTGAATTTTCTTTGGTTGGAAATTTAGAAAGGGCTTTAACGCATAAAGCATTGTCTTGCCACTGTTCGCCACATCATCGATTAATAAAACAGATTGGTTATTGAACCCGATTTCACGGTCAAGAAAAACTTCCACAGGATATTTCTTATCGAGCGTTACTTCCACCAGCTCCACGTGAATATTGCTGATATTCATCACTTCCTCAGCCAGTTTTTTTGCAACGATTAAACCACTCTGCCTGATGCCCGCAAAAAAAAGTTGCTGCTCATCATGATTGCGTTCTACAATTTCAAATGCCAAACGTTTCAATTTGCGTTGCGTGCTCTCTTTATCCAGAATGTATTTCTTTTCCATGTTGGGCTAAAGATGCAAATTTAAAAGGAATTTCAGCTGACAAAAAACATTCACTATAAGACGCTGATATTTCGATTCCTCTTCACCTGATGTCATCGTCAACCAGCATCAGATCATTGAACATTTTTTCTTCAAACTTCTTATTCTGGCACAATAGTTTCGGTCATTTCGTAATGTTTTAAAGTGGGGCGCTTCTATTGTTTCTAGAGTTTGCTCCGCACCAGTATTGTTCATTAAAAAATAATTAACCATGAAAAAAATCTTAATGATGGGCGCAGTACTGCTTACGGCCGCCAGTGCAGCGTCGGCAAGTGATGGCAGATCAGCATCTCAAAATTCAAAAAGTTTATACGTAAATCAGCCCGATACGGTTATTGTGCCTTCAGGCATTCAAACTTCATTCGTCAGGCTATATCCCAACGCCAACAGGGTGGTATGGTACCGTTACACTCCCGCCAACATCGTAATTGAACCGGGAATGTGGTATTCAACCATGGACACAAGTGACTACTATGCAAATTTTTGGTGGAACGATGACGAATACATTGCCTGGTACGACAATGGTGCATGGATACATTCTACTCAACGCATCGACAGATCAGACTTGCCCGATCAGGTTAGCCAGGCCATCAGTCGTGAATACCCCGGGTTTGTAGTTACTGATGTAGACATTGAACACGATCAGAATCAAAAATTATACGAAGTAAAACTGGATAAAGGAAATACCCGTTGGAATGTGCACTACTCTCCTACCGGAACAGTTGTAAAGAAAAAAATGAAAAACCTTTCGAAGGTCGATGCGGAAGCTGCGATGGTAACTGATTTTGAAACCCGTTACCCCACCGCTTCTACTGTAACATGGTATCGTTATTCACCAGCCGACAGAACAGATCTTGTGCCGTCTGATTGGCAATATGCATTGGACGAGCAGGATTATGAAGTACGTTATATCATGGACGGAAATGAATACGTCGCTTATTATGATAATGGAAAATGGTTACGTTCCGAAACAATGGTATTCGATCGTTCCAAATTACCTGCTTCAGTAACCAATGCCATCAATAGTCAATATGCTGGCTACAGTATTAAGGACGTTGACAGGGAAGACGAGGACAAGCAAATTATTTACGAAGTGGAATTGGTAAAAGGCAATGAAAAATGTAAAATTCATTACGCAGCTGATGGAACTATTGTTAAGAAAAAATGTAAAATGAAATAGTTTATAACCTTTGTCAAAGCCCCGTTTATTACGGGGCTTCTTTATTTCTGATTGAGATCGATCAATATTCAACTTTAAACTTCAAATCTTTCACCACTAACCTTAAACCTTCCCTCTTCAGCCCTTAACCAATAACTCTTAACCCAAAAGATTCAACCTGCCTGCTTCACGCTTAAACATTAACCATCAACAACTAACCCCTAACCATTAACAACTAACCTTTATCTTAGCAATACAAATAACGTTTGTATGCAGCTTGTTCAACAGGTTTTATTTGCACTATGTTTCGGTGGCGCTGTTTGGTTCTTCAGCAAAAAAGTGAAGGAGATCCGCAGAAATATTCTGCTCGGGGTTGATGAAGACCTTACAGATAATCCATCGCTTCGTTGGAAGAATATGTTGCTGTTGGCCTTTGGTCAAAAGAAGATGTTTAAAAATCCGTTAGTGGCAATCTTGCATCTTGCAGTGTATGTTGGATTTGTCATCATCAATATTGAAGTGCTTGAAATTGTATTGGATGGTTTATTTGGAACACATCGTTTATTCTTTCCCTTGCTCGGTTCTTTTTATTCATTCCTTATCAATTCATTTGAAATACTGGCTTTACTGGTGCTGGTTTCCTGCGTTATTTTTTTAGTGCGTAGAAATATATTGAAATTAAAACGCTTCCTGAGCAACGATCTTAAGGGATGGCCACGGAGCGATGCAAATAATATTCTAATTACAGAAATTGTGCTCATGGCACTGTTTCTCACGATGAACGCTGCCGACCGGGCTTTACAACTCAATGGTGCCGATCATTATCATGATACAGGCAGCTTTGTCATCTCGGGTTTATTGGCACCTTCCTTAGCAGGTTTATCTGAAACTTCATTGATGGCAATTGAACGTACCGCCTGGTGGTTGCACATACTCGGCATTCTTGCATTCTTAAATTATTTACCATGGAGTAAGCATTTACATATTCTGCTCGCTTTCCCAAACGCATGGTATGCACGTCTTACCAAAATGGGCGAAATGGCAAATATGCCTTCGGTGCAAAATGAAGTAAAGTATATGATGCAGCCTGAGCTTGCTCCGGCGGATGCTGCTCCGCCATCGAAGTTCGGCGCAAAAGATGTGTTTGAACTTAGCTGGAAAAGTTTGCTCGATGCTTACAGTTGCACAGAATGCGGTCGATGCAGTGCGGCTTGTCCTGCAAACATCACCGGCAAATTATTGAGTCCACGTAAGATCATGATGAGCACACGGGATCGTTTGGAAGATGTTGGCCGCAACATAAATGCAAACAAAGAATTCGTGGCTGATAATAAAACCTTGCTCAACGATTACATTACTGTGGAAGAATTACGTGCATGCACAACCTGCAATGCCTGTGTTGAAGAATGCCCCGTGAGTATTAACCCGCTCAGCATTATTCTTGAATTACGTCGTTCGTTAATTATGGAAGATAGTAATGCACCGGGCGAATGGAATGCCATGTTCAGTAACATTGAAAACAATTTTGCTCCCTGGAAATTTAGTCCTGATGAACGGGATAGATGGGTGGAAGAAATGAAATCATAACAGTGCATTTGCTTTTTTTTTCCGGCTTCACAATTTCATAGCACCCACATTGGCGACCCTCCATTCATGTTCGGTGCACTTGGCAGCACGCCCCTCGTACATCGTACTTACACCGTTGTACTTCCTAATGAACTTTATCCTCCAATCCTGCTGTTACTTCTTCAGGATGTTCTAATTGATGCACGGCATCTTTGTGTTTAAATATGCGGTAGAGTTGAAATAAGCCCGTAAAAAGAAATACGCCGCCAATGATCCAGTGAAGCATATCCTGTCTCGCATTCAAATGGTCAACAAGTAATCGTCCGCCAAAAATAAATATACAGTTACCTGCAAAAGTACCAATACCAATTCCTAAGATATAAGCATTGTAATTACTTACTTCCGGCTTTAATATTTTTTTGGTGAACAGCACGGTGCTCCATCCAAACCAAAAAGGAATTTGCACCGGGTTTATCAAACTCATGGTAAAGCCAAGCAGTCCACGGTGCATACCACTCGACAAAATAATATTTTCACTTACCGAGGGGTGAGCAGCGGCCCAAAAACTTGATGCTGCTAATGCAAATACGATAAGCACAGTTAACCATTCCAGTGCTTTTAATAATTTTTCCTGCCTGCGTACCCAATCCATTGCAACGAGAGAAATGCGCACATAAATAATTTCAGCGGTTAACGAACCCGCCGAAAACCAAAGCGCAGGCGAAATGCCATCGGTAATACCGATTTGCATTGCTGCAATGTTAAGTGTTCCAAGAGGCAGTGAACCAAGAAAGCTGATGATAAAGCCCCACATTAAAATTTTAGCAACCTGTGGCATAAAACAAATATAAGGCTTGAAACAAATGAGCCATTATAATTTTGGAGCAATGGCATCCAATGCTGTCACATGAAGATTATTTGTGCGAAACATTTCTCTTGCTTCATTTATAGTCATGTACGGATAACCTTTTGCATGATTCCGTTTACTGATGCTGTATAAAATAAACCAATGCCTGATGATTTCCTTCCAGGCATAAAACAAGGAATGTTTAGGATCATACATATGTGTAGGATCACTGCCTGCACCATTGAGTTCAATGATGTGAAAATTCTTTCCCTGCCTCAGATCGTCCCAATCATTGTACATCACATCCAAACGTCCGTAATAAAACCCGTTGATCTGCCTGCACACTGCATCTATGTTATCAATAAATGTTTCATCCGCTTTATCACTCCAGTCAACAAACTTCGATCCTCTTGCATGATTACCATAAGGCGCAAGAATCAGTACTTCACCCTTCGGTAATACGTTCAAAATATCTTTTCCATAAATCTGTTTTAATGCATCTATCTGCAAAATATAACGTGGCTCTTCCAAAATCAATTGATACAATGTCGACACTCCATCACCAAGTACAGTCATCGGTTCTTTTGCCACAATTCCGGTTACGGTTCCTGCAGCAATATCGGGCATGCGATAATAAAAAATACCAACCTCGTGTTTGTAAGGCGATAATTGCTGCACCATAAAATCAACAGTGCAAACTTCTGCATAGTGTGCTAACTCAGCAATGTCTTTTACTTTCTTCACTGCTTTGCCCTGCATGCCAATCACAGGTTTTGCAATAAGCGGAAAATGAAATTGATGAGCTTCTATTTGTTGCTGAATAAAATCGACACTGGTGCCCGCTTTTACAAAGAAGAATGCAGGATAATACTGGCTTGGAATTAATGGATAGATATCCTGTTTCGGCTCCATTAAAAAACCACCATGCTTAATAGTTGGATTAGCAGCAGTAAAAAAGAATTTGCCTCCTGCTTTTAAACATAGCCATGCAAATACGGGATAGATCCAGCCATATACTGCTGTAAAGCTCCAGTATTCCCAATGTAACAACCGGATAAAAAACGGGTGATGCGTAAACAGTTTAGGTAGACGCATGCAGCGATGAAATAGAATGATTGAATTGCTGAGTAAAAATTTGATTGCTTAGGAGATCATGATAATGCATGCTGGATAAATTTTGTTGGCGATCCAGTTGGGTTATGCTTACGGTTGACAATTCATTTCCCCTGTTCATTAATATATCGTTTTGCTCATCACCATCACCTGCAAAGCGATGGAAATGTAATATCTCTTTACTGCCGATGCTGCTGTATTCTTTAAGAAAAAGATCGAACCAGCTTTTTCTCTTTTCAACGATGGTGTTATTGTATAAAGTTACCGAAGACCATATATGTGGTGCAGCTGCATCAGTTTCTTTTATCGTTTTTTCCTGGCCATCCCATCTTGCTTCAACCAGTTGTTGCGCTTGCCTTATTACCAATGTAAACGGTTCGATCTTGTGCAGGTTAATAAGTTCAAAGGCCGCTACCGGTTGTGGATGATCGAATATATCGAGGAAAATAAGTCCACGGCTTTTTCGATAAGGCGGATTATAATGATGATTTACAAAAGCGCCATTAAGCAATACCATGGCGTTCCCGTTTTCATGCAAGGCCATCCATGTTCCACCTGCATTGCCATCTTTAGGAAACAGTAAATTACCACTGGCAAATTTGTACCATTGTGGCTGCTCTGCTTTTAAACGCACTTTTTTTTCATCCCTGTTTGATGTCAGGAAAAAGGAATTGTTATTGGGTATGTAGGTTACTGTGCACATTGTTCACGGTGCCGAATGGTAGAAGACGCAATGCCAAAATGTTCTGCTGCCAATTCGGTTTTGAGTTCTTTTAATCCCACACGGATCAGTGCCATGTGGTGAACGGTATGTTCAAGGTTATAAAGTAATTCACGATTGTAGTTGGTGGTAAGATGAAGTTGTTCACTTGCTGATCCATCGTATACACCCACCAGCTGCAATTCTATATTCTTTTGTTCAATAGACGACGAAATATCGCTTAACAGTTGCTTTGCAAATAAAGGATCAGTTTCAATATTTGCATCTCTCTTCCGTTCGTCGTAACAAATACGACCGGTTGAATAGCCACTCAAAAGACATTGAAACAATTCAATGATATGGCGTGTATGCTGACCAACCGATGCTCCGGATAAATTTTCAGATGACGCTTTGTATTGTTCAGCGGTTAACTGATCAAGCACTTCAGTAAGTTGTTGAAAGGATGCCCTGATGGCATTGTATAACTGCATAGAAATGGGTTGCGTTTTAAAAATAGTTATTTTCTTAATAAATAAACCTACCGCACATAAATTGTGGACATCCTGTTTCTAATCGTCAGGTAATCCTGAACATACGACTTCTCCCGCTGATCAGATTTTTTTGTTGAAGGGTACCATAGTTGCAAAATTGCGTCACATTCACTCAGGATTTTCTAAGTCGCAGAATTTGCAGCAATTGTTTGATCTGTGATTGATGGATAAAAAGCAAGATCACTGAAGAAATAAAAACCAGGAGAGCATAAATGAATAATTGCCCCCCATCTCCCTTTACTTCAATTCCCAATGTAGTAAGATGAAAAAATATTGCACCACTCATTAATCCAATGGCCAGCAATGCGCCCAATGCAGTTGTTCTGGGAACAAGGATCAGTATTGCTGCAATGAGCTCCATTACACCAGTGCCAATGCGGCCCCAAGGCTCCATGCCGATTGTTGAAAAAATATAAACTGATTCTTCGCTGGCGGAAAATTTGAAGAACAACGTTTGCAGCAAAATTACTGCAGCCAGCAAACGTAATACCCAGATAGCAATAGTTAAAGGTTTCATGATTGACATATAAATGATGTGATAAGATTAATGAGAAAGTTTGCTCCAATTGGCATCAGCTTTTGTTTTTAAAGCCTGCTCATCTTTATTCCACGTTTTAAGCGTATTGTTGAAAAGCTTATTGTAAAAAAGGTAAAGCTTACCATTCAACACTTTAAAAGTTTCGGGATCCACCTCCACTTTTTCACCCGTTGCTCCCATTGCGTAAGCACACCATCCACCGTATTGCGGTTCGTATTTCGATGGATTTTTTTTAAACGCTTCTTTGTTGGCATCGGTTGAAAAATGATAACGCACTCCCTGGTAAACAACAGCATGCTTGGCACTGCCTTTTACTGCTTTCCCGTTGAAATAGGCAACCACATCATAACCCTGTGCTGCTAAACCTTTTTCAAGATTAAATAGTTCAATCCTTTTCGGTTCCTGTGCCAGGCCGGCAGAAATTGAGGAGATAAATACAAAGAATAATAAAAGCTGTTTCATTTTGATTGTTTAATGAAACAAAAGTAGAGTACTGCTAAAGTAGCTAATGTCGGTTAAATGACAGCTACGCCCTTTTGCAGATTTTTAACGGAAGGGATGTTGATCACTTGCCTCGTAACCGCCAGCAGCCCTGCTGTCTCCAATTCATTCAGCATTGTTGTTACAGTTTGCCGGCTGCTGCCAATTAGTTGGGCAATATCTTCATGCGTAAGGAAATTCTGAATAGAGTACTCATCCTCATTGCTGGTTTCGCCTTCTTCCTTTGCCAGGATGACAAAGAAATTGATGAGCCTTGTTCTCACATCTTTATTCAACAGGTTCAATAAGCGATTTTCAAATTTGCGGAGCTTTTGTCCTACTTGTTTGGTAAAATGAAAACCAATATTGGGTTTGGTTTTGAGAAGTCGTTCAAAATCTTCGATATTAAATGCACACAGCGACACATCACTTTTATAAGCCTGTGCAAATTCGCCGTTCAGATTGTTACGCTCTAATGTAAACTGGCCAAACACTTCACCTTCACGAATGATCTCTTTGATCACTTCCTTTCCATCTTCATCAATATACCCGATCTTGATGGTGCCGCCCTTCAGGAAATAAAGTTTGTTGTGATACTGCGAATCGAAATAGATGTATTCGCCTTTGTTAGCTTCAATAAAATGATGATCAAGGTTCAATTCTTCATATTCGTCATCACTTATATGAGCAAACAAATCGTAATTGCGTATCAGCAGAAACTTTTGATCAGCACTCATAAATTCAGTTATACTTGAAGTTAGTCATATTTCTGCAGGAGTTTAAAATGCTGCTGCGACTGTTTTAAAAACCGGTAACCACGTTGAAAACTCCAGTAAGGAAATCCATGTTGATGATTATACTTGCTTATTTCATACAACGCTTTCCAGTGTTTTAAAATTTCACTGTACGCTTCCCCAAGGCTCATATTACAATCATAAATGTGATTAGGCTCCGCACCGCAGCCATTGTATTCGAGAATAAAAAAGTTTTTCCCTTTTTTCAGATCTTCAATGCTGGTTGTTTTAATATCGTATCGGCCGTAATAAAAATGTTTTGAATAATGACTTAGCTCATCAAACACTTTGTGCAGATTTTCATCAATTTCACTACGAAGGTTGGTAAAATGCGCACCACGATTATGATTTCCGGCGTAGGATAAATAAAAAATATGATCTTTCTCAATCACCCGGTCGAAACGATGTGCATGCCTGTGTTGCATTTCTAACATACGATGTTTGGCACGTGGATGGTTTGCGATTAAGTGTTGAAGCATGTCCTTTCCATTTCCAATAACATGCAACAGTTCTTTATTAATAAAACCGCTTACCGTTCCTTTTTGTGCTGATGGATGACGATAATAAAACACGCTCACTTCCACCGGTAGTTCAATAAGTTCCTGTACAATATACTCCACGGGAATTCGCTCATGATATTTTTTCAGTTGATCTTCTGAATCGATCTTTCTGAACAAAATTCCTTTCATGCCTACATCAGGCTTCACGATAAATGGATAAGTAAATTCTGCTGCTTCAAGTTTTTGCCTCACCTCATCAAATGCAAGATCATGCATAATGTATATGGTACGTGGCACTGTATGCGGCGGCAACTGGTCATACATTTCCTTTTTTCCTTCGCCTTCAAAACCACCAAATGAAATGGTTGGATTTGATGGCGTAAAAAACCAAACTGCCTTGCTGCGTATCATATACCATACCCACACAAAACTGATGGGAAAATAGATCATAGCGAAAGGCCACAATTCCCAATTCGTTAATCGTTCAAAAAATTTCTTCAACATGAAATTCAAAGATAGCCGCCTCAAAGAATATATGAACAAACTGCTGCCTGTAATTTCATCGCTTTCACTTAGTTTTGAAACAAATTGATTGATTATGCATATAAGGTCAATGGCTGAAATGATGGCGAATAATGAAACTCCTGAAGTACTTTTTTGGGTGGGTTGCGCCGGTAGTTTTGATCAGCGTGCACAAAAAATCACAAAAGCATTTGCTACTATTTTAGATAAAGCAGGAATTAAATTTGCCATTTTAGGAAAAGAAGAAATGTGTACCGGTGATCCTGCACGCCGCTCGGGAAATGAATTTCTTTTCCAGATGATGGCTTATAATAATATACAAGTGCTGAATGGTTATGGCATAAAAAAAATTGTAACTACCTGTCCGCACTGTTTTAATATTTTCAAAAACGAATACCCGGCCTTAGGAGGTTCGTATGAAGTTATTCATCACACAACTTTGTTGCAACAATTGATTGATGAAGGAAAAGTAAAACTAAAAGAAGGCGGATCATTCAAAGGCAAAAAAATTACTTACCACGACAGTTGTTACCTCGGTCGTGCAAATGATATTTATGAAGCACCACGTAAAGTATTAGAAGCGCTGGATGCGGAGTTGGTTGAAATGAAACGTTGCCGCAGCAATGGCCTATGTTGCGGTGCAGGCGGCGCACAAATGTTTAAAGAAGAAGAAAAAGGCACAACACGTGTAAATTGGGAACGCACTGATGAAGCCGTTGCAACTAATGCTTCCATTATAGCTGCCGCTTGTCCTTTCTGTAATACAATGTTAACAGATGGCGTTAAAGTTGCAGAAAAAGAAGAAGGAATAAAAGTATTAGATGTGGCCGAGTTGGTTGCTGCAAGTTTACAATAGACCCGTTGCATTGAAATTGAACATATGAAAAACTTTCTGAACGGATTTAACTGGAAAAACTTCTTTCAACGGACTGCCTTGTTTTTCCTGGTGTTCCTGGTAATACGAATACTGGTTGATTGGTTTGAAGGTAATTTTTCTTTTAACAATCTTTCACTCACTGATTTTATCCGCTATCTCATTCTTGGTGTGATTCTTGGCTTGCTTGACTCCGACACCTGGTCAAAAACCAAGAACATGGGTACAAAAGAGGAGCCATTACAATTCCGCAATTTTCGTTCTGCATTATTTCATTATATCGGCCTCGCCTTTTTCATTGCTTTATTGTGTGGAGTTATTTTCGCCGCACTACTTACACTGGTGTGGGGTATCAGCCGTGTAACCGGTGCCGAAGTAAAAGGCAGTTTTACCGAAGCATGGAAAACCTACCTCCTCATTATTGCCGTAATTGGTATTTGTTTTTCGGTGTACGATGCCGCCCGGAATTATATGCGGGTGAAACGTTTGAAAAAAACTACACGTGATTAACCTATTGCAATCACTCCACTCCCTTTAACTTTGCAAAATGAAGCTGGAATATAAACATTTGCTCCCCGTCGATTTTGCACCTGATTCCCGTGTCTGGATCTACCAAAGCAGCCGTATGTTTAGTTTAGGCGAAGCGATACAGATCGAGGACCTGATAAATCACTTTATCTCAGGCTGGAACAGCCATGGCACGCCCGTAAAAGGTTTTGGTACTATGTTTTATGGCCAGTTCATTATATTAATGGCCGATGAACGAGCTACAGGGGTTAGCGGATGCAGCACCGATAGCAGCGTAAGGCTTATTAAAGAAATTGAGCAATTATATAAGGTAAGCATGTTCGACCGGCAAAACCTTGCATTTGTACGTAAGGATAAAGTTGAACTACTTCCGCTTAACCAGCTACAATACGCCGTCGACAATGGATTTATCAAGGCCGATACCATATATATTAATAACCTTGTACAATCTAAAGAGGAACTTGAGCAAAACTGGCTTATTCCTGTAAAAGAAAGCTGGCTTGCTAAACGAATTAACCTGGAAAACAGCGAAAAAGCCTGAACTTAAAACCGTTCGTCCCACATCACATATTTGTGGTATACCACTTTAATCATTGGCTGCCACCTTTCATACGCCAATTTCTACAGTTCATCAGTGCGCATTTTGCGTTAACATTTCTTTCATGCCATCCATCCTCAATTCACTCCTTTTCACCAGAAAAAGAAAAGAATTTTGTGCTGCCGATGTAACAAAATAGTACGTTCTCCGTCACATCTGTACAAGTTCTTTGAAGCAATAAATGACACCAGCGATTGATTGCAGTTTTTGAAATTCAATTTGGGAATTATTGAAAATTCTGCAAAAAATACGCTTTTAACCAATGAAAAATACTAATGGAAAACACTAAACTGTCAAAAACTTTGTAATTTTCAAAAATTTTTGAAAATTTAGTTGGAAGATAATTTAGCCTGTTGTAAATTTGCAACGTCAAACAAAAGGTACCCAAAGCTCCGGTTAATATAGAAACACCGCCTTTGACAGTTTACTTCGAAAAACATCCCTGTTAAACTGCACTTTAAACAGGTACCAAACAAAAACGAAAGCGAACAAACCAGAACAAATTGCCTTGATGGCCGGTCATCCAAAAAAAATGACCATTCATCAGCTTAATAAGCCAAACAAGGTATTATGTATTGCAAAGTACCAGTTTTAAATAGTATCTTTGTTATACAATTGAAAGAAAAGAAAACCCGATAGGGATAAAATAAACAACCTTAAACATCAAAAACGAGATGACAACAAAATTAACAGTGAACTCCGAAACTAACGGAACACTTAAACAGAACAACAACAGCTTAGGTAGAAGAATGATGCGTTTAACCGCTACAGCCCTCTTCGCAGTTATTGCCTTCGCTACAATGTCGTTTACCCAAGACGACACAACCAAACGTGTGACTGAAAATACTGCTACTGTTGCAGATAGCTGCTGCGTAGTAACTTTCGTAAGTGGAAATCAACAAATTGTGATCACAAATACCAATGCATTTACTGCAGATGTAAAGATCAACAATATGGATATCAATACCTGGGTAAACAGCCTGAAAGCATACACTTACAAGAGAATCAACTTCTCTTCAATTGGATTGGCCGATAATAAAATGGACCTTTCTTTTGATGTAGCTGAACAAATGAACAGAAAAATGGCCGTTGCTTACAGCAAAAACCTGGAATCTGAAAACACCGTTGCTGATAATGGAATAAATAACCAGTTTACAGAAGCCGTGGCAGCTCCACTTTTCAGCAAAATGCTTCGTGTTGAAGCTTCTGAGGCTGATGCTTCGGTTGACAACATGATCGCTGATGATGCTCAGAACAAAGCAAACGCTTCAGCATTCAGAAGAACCGTTACAGCGGGCAACATTGCGGCTGATGAAGAACTAGACCTTTTGGTTTACGCTTCAACAGTTGAAAACAAAAAACTGAACACTACAGATGCAGACACTAAAATGGATGCACTCTTAAATAAATCTTCTTTCAGCCCTGTTCGTCCTTCACTGGGCGGTGCGGCAGACCAGGCAATTGATGCCTTGCTGAAAAAGATGAACTAATTAAGATTTTCTACATGCAGTTGGTTTAGGTTTCGGGGTTGATTTCCATCAACCCTTCTTTTTTTGTTAACCTTTACGCAATTACATGACCGGCGAACGATTTTTACGAATTGCCTCGTAAATTAGCAGCCTAAATTTTTCTGACGATGAAAATGATTGTTTCTGCCATTGCCGCATTACTTCTTATCGGCACCAGCACAGCTCAGCAAGTAGTTAACGAAGCGGTTATTCAAATGAAGACCGAAACAAGTAATCCAAATTCAGACGGTGCTCCTCCTGTTTCAAATGATGGAGAAGGACGTATGATGGTGCGTATCGGTGATGGCGAGATAAAATCAAAAATGTTTTTCAAAAACGGCATGACCAAAATCGAAAGCGATATGGGCATGGGTACCAACCAGGTTATCATTGATAGTAAAGAAAAGAAAACCACCACCCTGTTTGAAGCAATGGGCCGTAAAATGGGATTTTATACAACCGAAGCAGATATGCAACGAATGATGGCCGGTGCTGATTCAGGTCGTTCACCTCAACAAAGAATGCAGCAATTCAATCCGGAAGTTTTTATTGAATACTTGGGTGAAACGAAGAAGATTGCCAGCATGGAATGCAAAAAAGCGCTCATTCGTTATAAAGATCGTCGTGGACAGGAAGTACAGCAGGAAGTTTGGTATACTCCTGAATTTGTTTTTGGTGAAGGCTTCCGTATTCGTGACGTAATGCGTATGGCCAATGTGCCAGGGTTAGAAAAATTGAAAGGCTTCCCCATGGAGTTTGAATTGACGAGACAAAATGGAGCAAAAGTTCATTACCAGGTAACCAAAGTTGATTTAGGTGCAAAGGTTGATGACAAAGTATTTAATATTCCTAAGGATTATGATATTAAACCCATGAGCGAAATGAATCAAGGTGGTGGCCGGAATGGTTTCCAGTTCAGGGTAAATGGTGGCGGACAGTAATAAATTGTTTAGTTATATTCTCAAAACCTCCCGTTCACGGGAGGTTTTTTATTTCCATAAACTCACCCGAAGTTTTCACTTAGTTCATTTCAGTTATTTTTGCGGCACAATTACAACGAATGGCAATTCAGCAACAGATACAGCAGGCAGCAATTGAAAGTTTAGAAAAGCTTTATGGCAAAACATTTACCGCAAAGGATTTCCAGATCAATAAAACAAAACCTGAATTTGAAGGCGATTATACCATTGTGCTATTCTCTCTACTGAAACCGTTAGGAAAAAGTCCTGATGCGTTGGGTAATGAACTTGGTAAACATCTTACAGAAAATCATCCTGAGCTTTTTACTGCATACAACATCATTAAAGGATTTTTAAATCTAACTATCGCAGACAATTACTGGATCAATGTACTTTATACCAATTACAACGATGCGAATTTTGGTAAAGCAGAAGCGAAACATCAGAAAGTAATGGTTGAATATTCATCGCCTAACACCAACAAACCATTGCACCTCGGTCACCTGCGTAATAATTTTTTGGGATGGAGTATTGCAGAGATCATTAAAGCAAATGGATATGATACAGTGAAGACCTGTATTGTAAACGATCGTGGTATTCATATCTGTAAAAGCATGATCGCATGGCAATTGTTTGGAGATGGCGCAACTCCACAAAGCACCAATACAAAAGGCGATCATTTTGTTGGTGATTACTATGTAAAGTTTAATGATGAATATAAGAAGCAGGTTGAAGAATTGATATCGGCCGGCATGAAAAAAGACGAAGCGGAGAAAGAAGCGCCGATCATGAAAGCTACACAACAAATGTTGCTCGATTGGGAAGCTGGTAAACCCGAAGTGATGGAACTCTGGAAAGAAATGAACGGCTGGGTATATGCAGGTTTTGAGGAAACGTATAAACGCATTGGAAGTGATTTTGATAAGATCTATTACGAAAGCAATACATACCTCTTAGGTAAAGAAACGGTTCAGCAAGGTTTGGAGAAAAATGTATTTACACAAAAGGAAGATGGCAGCGTTTGGATCGATCTTACCAATGATGGACTTGATGAAAAAATTGTGCAGCGTAAAGATGGCACGTCTGTTTACATTACCCAGGATATTGGTTTGGCTCAGCAGAAATATGATGAATACAAAATTGATCAAAGCATTTATGTGATTGGTGATGAGCAAAACTATCACATGAAAGTGTTGCAACTCATTTGTAAAAAACTCGGACTTCCTTATGCTGATAGTATTTATCATTTGAGTTATGGCATGGTTGAATTGCCTACCGGTAAAATGAAAAGCCGTGAAGGAACTGTGGTGGATGCAGATGATCTGTTAACTGAAATGGAACAGGTATCGCAACAAAAAACAGAAGAGCTTGGTAAGGTGAAAGATTTTTCAGCAGAAGAATTGAAAGAACTGTACAAGACCATCAGCATTGGTGCATTGAAATTTTATTTGCTACGTGTTGATCCCAAAAAGAAAATGATATTTAATCCTGAAGAGTCGATCGATTTTCATGGCTACACCGGGCCGTTTATTCAGTACACACATGCAAGAATAAAATCAATACTGAGAAAACAAAAAGCAGAGGGAACAAATGCGGCGGCAAGCGGCCTCCTCAAGTTGGAAAAAGAATTGTTGATCGATCTGGAAAATTATCCGACCGTCATTGAGCAGTCAGGCAATGAACATGATCCATCTCACCTTGCAAACTATACTTACAATATTGCCAAAACCTTTAATTCATTTTACACCGAACATTCAGTGATGAATGCAGAAAGCCCTGAGAAGAAACAATTACGTTTGCTCATATGTGAATTGACAGCAAATGTAATTGCAAGCGGTATGCATTTGTTAGGTATTAAAGTGCCGGAAAGAATGTAACACTGGTCGGCACGGCCATCGGCCGTCAGACCACAGATAGAAAAGCGGCAAGATCAAACTTGCCGCTTTTTAACTTCTATCCCTACCTAAGATTTTTTAATCAATATTCACTCGCACACCCAGGAACAATCTTCTTCCACTCAAAGGAGCATAATTATAAGAAGGATCGAAAGTATATCCATTAGGATTATTAATTGGATCGTTTACACGTTTATCAAAAGGATCTTCCGGCCGCAGAATGGGATCATTAGGCATAAAGTTCAGCAGATTTTTTACACCTCCGTAAATTTCAACTTTCTTACCAATGCGTTGTGTCAATTGCAGGTTTGCCAATGTAAACCACGGAGAATATTCGGGCCGAAAATCATTTGGTACAACGGGCAATCGTTGCGGACCAAATACTTTCCCTGTAAGATCAAGGGCAAGTCTCCATTTTGGAAAACTATAACTCACTGAATAATTGCCTGAAAATTTTGGTGCAAACGCCTGTTGTTGTTTATAACTGATACCGCTTGCGTCCTTCTGTTTTGTAAACACATCCATCAACGTAATACCGGTAAGGATTTTCAACCTGTTTTTAAAAGCAAGATCAGCATTGAACGTAAATCCTTTTGACACTGCATACCCATCAATATTTTTATAAATGATCTTTTGCGGATCGGTATCATAATCAGGAATGATTTTGTTTGTAAAATAAGTGTAGAACAATGTTGCATCTAAGGTTAAAAATCCGAACGATGGTGCAAACGTGCCGGTATAGTTCACGTTCGCATTCCAGCTACGTTCGGGACTCAACGATTCTGCAATCACAACTTCCCTTGCGCCACTCAATGCTGCATGATCTTCAGTAAACAGGTTTACAATGCGAAAACCATTTCCGGCACTAAACCGAAACACCTGATGTTTACCGTTATTCCATTTAAATGCTAACCGTGGCGATACAATCCCACCCTGCACATTTGTTAACTCATAACGTACGCCTGCAAGCATGGTCCATTGATCATTAAATTTTAATTCATCCTGCACAAACAAACCCTGCAGCTTTTGTACGGATGGCTGTGTTGTAACGCCATCTGGTTTGGCAGTTGCAACTGTATTATCATCATACCAAATAAAACGATAAGGTAGGCCAGCTGAAATACTGTGCTTACCAATGTCTTTATTCCAACGCAGCTGTGCAAATGCACTATGTTGTTTCGCCATGTAAGGAATACTTCCGTAATAAGAATCCTGTTGATGAAAGTTATACGAATACTCAAGCAGCAATTGTTCCTTCCCTGCTTTAATGCCATAGTTACCGATCAATTCCATTCGCTTTGTGTAAATACTTTCACCATATACACTATCACTTCCACGCCAGGTTTTATCCCACTGCATTTCACCACCCCAACGGTCTTCGGTTAATAAACGAAGAGCAAACTGGAAAGGAAGTTTATTCTTACGTTCAAAACTCCATTTATTAAAAAGTGAAACTCGTTTTTGTATTGTTACATCTGTGAAATTATCCTTGTTCACATCATAACGCTTTCCAAAATTAAACATGTTTATTCCTAACAATGAATGGGCCTTACCAAGTTTGAATTTTGCACTGATATCCGCATTCACTTCGTCATAAGTTGTAGCATACACATCAGCATGAAATAGTGCAGCTGAACCCGGATCTTTTGTAATAATGTTGATCAACCCTGCAACTGCTTCACTGCCGTATAAGGTTGATGATGGCCCTTTTACAATTTCAATTCGTTTGATGAGATTTGCAGGTATTCCTGAAAAACCATAAACAGTTGCAAGATTACTGACCACGGGCATTCCATCGATCAACACCATTGTATAGGGCCCTTCCATGCCATTGATATGAATATCGCCTGTATTACAAACATTGCAATTCAATTGTGGTTGCACACCATTTACAATTGATAAGGCTTCAAACACAGTAGCGCTTGCATTTTTCTTAAAAAATTTTGCTGAATATGATTCAACAGCAATAGGACTGTTTGATTTGCTGATTTCTTTTAGCGTTCCGCTGATCACTACTTCTTCCAAAGATTTTGTAGCAGGTTGCAACAGAACAGAAACCATTTTGGTTGACAGGTTCACCATCAGTGTATCACCAAAATATCCTACAGCCGAAATCACAATGGTATCGCCATGTGATGCCGCTACCAAAAATTCTCCACGATGATCGCTCAGCACCGATTGTGTTGTGCGCAGGTTGCGAACCGTAGCATGCTTCACTCTTTCTTCGGAACGCAGGTCAATGACCTCTCCTTTTACAGAAATTACCTGTGCCCTAGCCAAGGTAACCATCAGCATCAATCCCACAAAAATTACACCCCTCATAATTATTTTTTAGACTTGTCTAAATTTATATTTAGACAAATTTAGAAATTCTTTTCATATGGTCAAATTAATTTGGCTGTTTTGCTAATGCCTGTAAGCAAGAAAAAAGCCTGTTCCAATGGAACAGGCTTTAAGTTTATCTGCAACATTCCTTTTTCCGAAACAAGGAAAGAAGGAATAAGAGTATGGGTTTGATGTGTTTCATTTTAAAGCATTTAAAAAATAATGTTCAAGGCTTATGAACAATGAGCGCTCTGTCATACGATGTGCATTGCCTGTCAATTGATAACGTGCTCCTACATTAAACCTTGTGCTGCTATTAAAGATCAACTGAACCGCTGGAGCAATATCAATAAATCCGGACTTGATGTCGGTGCTTTGCTGAGCTAAAAACTCGCAGTACAAATTAAGATTTGTCTGCTTATAGTTTTCATATTTACGTGGGAACAATAGATAGCCCATTGACAAATTGTACTGTAATGCCTGGTTTGAAAAAGGATAGCCCAAATAAATTTTATCGGTTTTTTCTAACTGATTTACAAAAGCAACACCAGCAGATGCAGCAAATTTATCAACCAGTTGCGTAGCTACTAAACCCAACTGCACGCCACTATTATCACCTTCGAGATTTAATTCCTGGTACACCAATGGATTATTACTCCATGCTCCGGCAGCATACACTGCAGCACGAAAATGTTTATGCACTTCATCATTACTGTAAAAACGATACTTTGTATACAGCCTGGCGCTTTCAAATTGTTGTTTCGATTGAAAAAACATATTGGAGAAACTTACTCCTCCTGTAAGCATCCAGTTTTTTGTTAATCCTAATTGCAACTCCGGCATAAACCTATACTCACGCTCATTATTGTGGTACGACTTCATTGTCTTCATGGAAGCCTTTGCAACAATTGTTTTTGCAGGAATATTTGAGGCAGGATTC
The DNA here is from genome assembly GCF_057361365.1 of Lacibacter sp. Classification (NCBI taxonomy): domain Bacteria; kingdom Pseudomonadati; phylum Bacteroidota; class Chitinophagia; order Chitinophagales; family Chitinophagaceae; genus Lacibacter; species Lacibacter sp. The sequence continues at coordinate 21,278 of NZ_JBMQSG010000012.1, forward strand.
GAAAAAATATATAACTCCTGGCTCTTTACAGCCAAGCAAATTGATACTAATAAAACGATAGATAAAAAACGGAACATGATATTACGAAAAGGAAGCCCTGAAGCTTCCTTTCTTTATTTAAATTGTTACATGATAAACACGCACACCATTTGCCTCGCCCGTTTTAAAACTTTCGGCTTTAGTTTGGCCGGCATATTTTTTATATTCTTTTGCAGGTAAGAAATTCTTATCAACAATGGTGATCACTTTCTCACCTGTTAACTGTTGATTTTTTGCTTCCAGAAAATAAAGCTGCTTGCCGCCAACAGTAACCGGTTGATTGTTTTGCACAGATACGTTATCGAAATTTGTAACCACTTGCAGTTTAGCAACTGAAAATCCTGCATCCTCCACTTTCTTACGCAATTGGTCGAAATTAATATCAGCACCTTCTTTAAAATTGATAATAAAAGAAGATGTTTTAATATCAGATTCAACACTTGAAATAAACGAAAGTGTTTTCAAAGATTTATTGATGGCGTTGCTACACATAGCACAGGTTAAACCGCTTGCCTGTAAAGTAGCCGATTTAAATTGTGCAGTAGCAGATAAACCCACCACGAGGCATATAAAGAAAAAAACTTTTTTCATAGTAATTCATTTGGTGATTGAAGTATAGCTGCTGAGAACTACTTGCTCTCAGCAGCATTATCTTTTAGTGATGTGTGCACTTACCATCTTTGCAGCAATCTGCCATGGCAACTATGCCTTCTTTCTTGCAGCAATCGCTACCTTTTTCACATTTCATTCCTGCGCAGCATCCACCTTCTTTAGCACAGTTTCCGTTTGCACAGCAATCAGATTTGCCTTCAACTTTTTTGCAACATGCTTTATCACCTATGCATTTACCATCTTTCATGCAACATGCAGCCGCTTCAGTTGCGGTTGTAGTTGCAACTTTACGATCGTATTTGCAGCACTCGTGTAAGTTATTATATACATCATCGGGTGCTGTATATTTTTCATTGTCGTAACCTGCACCTGCTACACCCTTCTGGATTTTCTCGTCAGACGATTTTGCAGCAGCGTATTTTACTGTCAGCATTTTACTATCCTCATTCCATTCTGCAAATGATGCACCGCTTGTTTTAGCAGCGCCTTCAATTGTTTTCTTACACATGCCGCAATTACCCCATACTTTAAATACAGAAGTTTTTACTGAAGCTTGTTTACCGCTTGTTTTAGATTGGGCATTTATTGTTGATACACCTGCAAACAAAAAGATGAATGCAGCCATTAACTGAATTGATTTCATTTTTGAAAATTTTAAGTTGATTTAAATAAGAATACAGTTCCGCTAAGCAGAACAAAAACGAATGATCAACCTAAACTAAATTAAGAAATTGCGTACATCGAGATAGACTTTATTGAAAGTCTTTGGAGGAGGGGAAACATAAGCATTAACCGGTGGAGCCGACAATCCTTGTTCAGGATCGTTTAAATCAACCATCTGAACAGGCTGAGATGCACTGATGCCTGAGAGTTCAAAATCGATTGATGAAATTTGATGTGCATCATTCAACTTCACTTCCGATACTTCATCCTTGCAACAATGGTTTTCGGTTTTCAGCATACCGCACTTATCGCAGTTACCGTCATTATGATCCTTTTCGTGGCCAAAGCTGATGGATGAAAACTTACCCATACAATAATGCACATTCATCACCATTCCGCTGGTGGCGGAAAGGTAAAGCAGAGCAATCATTGATATGAATAACTTCTTCAGCACGTTGGCAAAGATAAACAATTGATTCCAAAAGGATATGATGCCCGTCAGTTAACAAAACCCCAATAAACGCCAAAACGGATAAAAAACCCAGGTGTTGGACTTAAAGGTGCGGCTAAATTGTTATTTAGGAACCCATTGCTGGCGCCTAATTGAAAAGTGTTGAGATTCTCAGCTCTCAGAAACACGCTCAGGCTCCTGATTCTGAACTGAAGATAAGCGGCGATATCGGGCAAATTGTTGATGGTGGTATCATTCTGCAAAAAGAACTGGCCAAGCATAGGCGAATAGCCATCGGCTTTGTATGGAGTATGATAACGCAATTCAACACCTGTGCTCAGGTTGAGCGTTTTAAAGAATTTCCCTTCAAACGCAAAACGATTTCTCGTAAACAATAAGGGAAGATTTACCGGCGCACCTGCGGTTGATTGTTGCGCATACGCTTCAATATACCAGTTCCAATGACGGCCAACACGAAATTGTTTTTCCAATTGTAGTTGCAACACATTGAACAAAGTAGCTTCCTGGTCGGCCTGCGAATAATTTTTAAAATAGATATAGTTTGCAGCCAGAAAGTATTTTGCACCCAACTTCAATTTCTGTTGCGGTAATTCATACAAAGCTGATGCAATAGTTGTGTTCTCATTTTTAAAACTGGTATTACCAAGATTCAGTTTTTTAAAATTACTCCTGTCATCGTGAATGAATGATGGCTTCCGATTCACATTATCAAAACCAAGAGTGAGATAACCAAGCTTCTGACCTATTAAACGTTTCAATGAAGCGTGTACATTGTAATCACCCGCATTAAAGCCACCGATATAAAGCGTACCGGCCAGTTCCATATCCCATTTCTTATTTCTTGTTTTGTTCCGGTACTCGCCGTTAAGATAAAGATTGGAAAAAGAAGGCTCAACCGATCCAAAATCTGCTTCCAGCTGTTGGTAACCCGCAGCCGCTTTAATAAACTGCTGTTGATTTTTGATATCAGGAAAGGAATAAATGGCGGCTTCGTTTGTAAATACTTGCCAATAATCTTTTATACCAAGGGTTGAAGAAAGGTTGCTAATACCATACAGCAATCTATAACCAGCCGTATCAACTTTTGAATCGGCATACTCAAACTTGTACTTATTGAATTGCACGGTATGCTGAAAACGAAAGCGTGGATTGTATAAATAGATAGTAGTTGAATCATTCACCACCAAAGAATCTTTTTTCCCAATATCGTAGTGATGACGCAATAAAAAATTTGTGACAGTATACCGATTGCCTGTTGTAATTGTATTACTTAAAAAACTATTCTGGATAGCTTCGGCACCACCAATGTTGGTTGGAATACTGAAACGTTCAGCAAAGTAAGGCAGACTATCAAGAAATTTTATACTCTTGATACCACCATTCTCTGTTGCACCGATCTTGTTATGTGCCGCAATAAAATAAACAGTGTATCTCCTGTTGGGTGTTGTGTACCAGGTATTGAAATTTACATTGCTATGATTATTCTTTGTATTACGGAAAATACCGGGCGCATTGATCAATTTAAAATTAAAAGCGGCGTTCCAATTGTACCTGATGTTTTGCGTGTGCAAAACGCCAATACTTTGCTCCATTTTTGCACCAAGAATATAATCGAACTGAGTATAAGGCCTGGTGGTATTGAAAAACTTTGTTTCTTCCACTTTGGGAATATAAGCGTCGTATGCATGGAAGCCATGATCCCAACCTGGCTTCATATTAGGTGTAAATAACAAAGAACGTGAAGCGCTACCTGTGTTCCCAAGGAAAATATGGGTCCATGGCAGATGCCATCGCTTACTAAAATCGTTTACTGTTGAATCGAGATAAGAAAAACGGGCCGTATCGAGGTAACGGAATGCAATGGTAATAGAATCTTCCAAACCCGTGCGATGTAATAAAGTATCTTTAAACGGACCGCCTCCTCCTCCTCCACCGCCGCCACCAATCCTGTTACCACCCAGCAAACCTGCGCCCGGCAATCGTTGTAATGGATTTTGCGCCTGCATTGCATACGTTGAAAAAAGCAGTAATAATAACAGTAGTAAACGGGTCATGTGTGAAAAACGGGCTTTACCAGCCCGTGCAAAAATAAAAGAATTAAACAAGTGACTTATTAAAGGCAACTTAAAGTTCCAGAATCAATTGTTTCACTATTGCCGTCATTTTGGGTTCAGCTTCCTTCGCCGCCTGCAACACTTCTTCGTGGGTGATCACGTTTTCTTCTTCACGAATACCAATATCAGTGATCACGCTCATAGCAAAAACAGGAATGCTCATGTGTATTGCTGCAATTACTTCGGCAACGGTACTCATGCCCACTGCATCGCCACCCAGTACTTGAATCATTTTATATTCACTACGTGTTTCAAATGTTGGTCCGGTAACACCGCAATACACACCTTCCTTTACATCTATATTCATAGTAGTTGCAATAGCCTTTGCTTTTTTAATGAATTCTTTTTTGTAAGGTTCACTCATATCAGGAAAACGTGGACCGAGCTCACTCATGTTTTTACCAATAAGCGGATTTGGTGTAAGCTGACTGATATGATCTTTGATGATCATCAAATCACCAACTTTAAAACCAATATTAACCCCACCTGCTGCATTGCTGATAACAAGCGATTGCACGCCTAAGTATTTCATCACCCGAATTGGATACACCACATCCTGAATAGAATAACCTTCATAGTAATGAAATCGACCAGCCATTACCACCACATTTTTATCACCGAGTTTACCAAACACCAACTTCCCTTTATGACCTTCTACGGTTGATACGGGAAAGTGCGGTATATCGTTATAGCTGATCTCTTTTTCAATTTGCAGCTCATCAGTAAAGTGACCTAATCCACTTCCTAACACAACACCCACTGATGATTCCTGTGCATACTGGCTGCGGATATAAGCAACCGTTTCGTTTATCTTATTCAGTAATTCTCCCATTGCTTCAATTTATGTAAGGCGGCAAATATAAGAATAAGTACGGGGTAGGAATTCGGAAGTACGAAGTGAAAACATTATGGACGAAAACAAAAACTGAAGCTTCACAACTTCTGAACTTTATAACTTAGAACTTCTTCCTTACTGCCGTTAGCTCGCTTCCCGCAACTCTGCAAATTGGATAAACCTCTTTGTTCTTTCCTTATCTTCGCCGAAATTTTTTCGCAATATGAACCTCCACGAATATCAAGCTAAGGAACTATTGAAGAAATACAATGTTCCGGTGCAGGAAGGATTTGCCTGCAACACAGTACATGAAGCCGAAGAAGCTTACCGCCAGATAAAGAACCAGAGCGGCAGCAACTTTGCAGTTGTAAAAGCACAAATTCATGCGGGTGGTCGTGGTAAAGGAACAGTGAAAGAAAGTGGAATAAACGGTGTTAAAGTGGCGAAGAATATTGAGCAGATCACTGAGTTTGCCAAAGGTATTTTAGGTGGCACTTTGGTAACCATTCAAACAGGCCCTGCAGGTAAAGTGGTGAACAAGATATTGGTTGCACAGGATATGTATTACGATGGACCAACAGAGCGTAAAGAATTTTATCTGTCTATTTTATTAGATCGTACAAAAAAACAAAACGTGATCATGTACAGTACCGAAGGTGGTATGAACATTGAAGATGTGGCACATGACACTCCTGAAAAAATATTTAAAGAGTGGGTAAACCCAGGTGGACCCCTACAAGCTTTCCAGGCAAGAAAGATTGCGTTTAATCTTGGCTTAAGTGGTGAAGCATTTAAGAACTGTGTGAAGTTTGTAACAAACTTGTATAACGCATACGTTGGATTGGATTGTGGTATGCTTGAAATTAATCCGTTGTTTAAAGCAGCCGATAACAAGATCATTGCAGTGGATTGCAAAATGAACATTGATGATAATGCGTTGATGCGTCATCCCGATGTTGCAAACATGCGTGATACAACAGAAGAAGATCCTACAGAAGTGGAAGCAGGAAATCATAACCTCAACTTTATTAAGCTTGATGGTAACGTAGGTTGTATGGTGAACGGTGCTGGCTTGGCGATGGCAACCATGGATATGATCCAGTTGAGTGGTGGACAACCGGCAAACTTCCTTGATGTAGGTGGTACTGCTAATGCACAAACAGTTGAAGCTGGTTTCAAGATTATCTTGAAAGATCCGAATGTAAAAGCAATTCTCATCAACATCTTTGGTGGTATTGTTCGTTGCGACCGTGTTGCTGCAGGTGTAATTGAAGCCTACAAAACAATTGGTAATATTCCGGTTCCCATCATCGTACGTTTACAAGGTACAAATGCTGAAGAAGCAAAGAAACTGATCGATGAAAGTGGATTGAAAGTACAAAGTGCTATTCAGTTAAGTGAAGCAGCTGCATTGGTAAAACAGGCAGTAGCGTAAACTGAACGAAAAATAAACAGACGGTGCCATACGATTTTCGTATGGCATTCGTTTTTATACCTTGTGAATAGTTTAACCATTCACTTTGCTTGGTCGGCTTGTTTTTTGAACACGATCATGCATTGCAAACCATCAACCAATTATCACATGAAAGGACTACTCCGTAACAGTTTTGTTTTACTCGTTAGTTTGTTTATCATTCAATCGGCCTCAGCACAACTCCGTTTCGAAACACAACATCATTTTAAACCATTTGAAGTATTACTTGATGCTGGTCTTGCCCGCCCGGCAGGTAAGGGTGCGAAAGCTGGTGTGTTGCTGGCCTTGGAACCACGCTTCAATGCATTGGATCGTTTAACTGTTGGTTTACGTATGGAAGCTACGGCAATGGCCCGTGGTTTTGCTGGCTTTAACGGAACAGATCCGAATGCCAACGGCGAAGCCGGTGTGGGCATTTCATTTGTGCCTACTGCTGAATATTATTTTGCCAACCGCACTGTGCGTCCATTTATTGGAGGAGGCGCAGGTGTTTATAATTTCCTGAGTATTGAAGCGAATAGCGACAATGGTGGTGAGATTACCGTTCCGGCTTCAACCAAGTTTGGTGGGATGGCAAGGGTGGGTGTGGAGATATGGCATATACGTGCAGCCGTTGAATATAATTTCGTTGGCAAAACCGGTGAGATCAATAATAATTATCTCGGCATAAAAATCGGTATCATCTTAGGTGGTGGACAATATTCCTTAGAAGATACTTATTAATTATTGCCACAAAGACGCAAAGTCTCTAAGCACGCAAAGGAAGAAAGGATTCTTCCTTTTTTTGTGTCTTTGTGGAAAATGCTTTTCCATTTAGCTTTGATACATGGCTTCACCTGTTAACATTCGCCCCATTGAACCAGGAGATAATGCAGCGTTGGCAGTGATCGTACGCACTTCACTTGCCGAGTTTGGTGCCAACAAACCGGGTACTGTATTCTATGATCCCACTACCGATGCATTGTATGAGCTTTTTCAAACCAAAGGCAGTTTTTATTTTGTTGCGGAAGAAGAAGAAACATTATTAGGCGGCGGTGGTATTTATCCAACTGAAGGTTTGCCTGCTAAAACTTGCGAACTGGTAAAGATGTATTTGCACAAAGATGCACGTGGTAAAGGTTTGGGCAAACGAATGATCGAACAATGTTTGAGCTGGGCAAAAGATAACGGCTATGAACAGGTGTATTTGGAAACTATGCCGGAGCTGAAGCAGGCATTAAAAATTTATGAACTTTTCGGATTTGAATACTTAGACGGACCACTTGGCAACAGCGGACATTTTGGTTGCGATCGATGGATGTTGAAGAAGCTTTAATAAAAGTTCTGAAGTTCTTTGTTGTAAGTTGTATTTCAACTTCAAAAACTAGGAACTTACAACTTCCACCTCATACACCCCACTAAACAAATAAACCGCCCCGCTTTTCACATCAACTGCTTTATGTCGCTTGCGTAACTTTTCTTTTTTCTGAAAAACACGGCCATCTTTAGTTTTAAACAACTGGTCTTGCTGCAACTCTTCCACCAATACTTCTCCATTCTTCCTTTCATCGTAGTTACGAAGCACACGCATTAAATGTTCTTCACCACAACTGGTGGCCGAAGGATTCTGCAAGGATTTCATCAATGCTTTTTCAATATCAACAGGAAAAACTTTTTTCAAAAGAAATTGTGCAAGTATTTTTCCATACTCATGTTTCCATTCTTTGCCATGGGCTGCAATACGATGACCGTAAATTTCAAATGCAAGTAAGTGTGCTATTTCGTGCAGCAACGTAACAAGAAATCCATATTTATTGAGATTACCATTAACACTGATACGGTGATTCTTTTGATTGATTGCATGCCGGTAATCACCCAATATACTGTTACGTTCCCTGGTAATGGTTAAGTGAATTTTATATTCGTGGAGATACTGCAGCACCGGTTCAAGCGAACCATCGGGTAAATAGGCGGCTAATGCATGTAATGGAACTTCCTTCTTACTCATTATTCTTATTCTCTTTCTTCTGCTTCAACAGGCGAAACACCATCCGCACTTCCATAAATGAATAAACAAAATACAAGGCCATGCAAACATATAAGGCAGGCTTATTAATGTTGGGCTTTGCTGCCATGGCATAAATAATTACAGCAGCGGCACAAATAAACATCTTAATCATGAGTGCACCATACACACTGCGAAAAAACACCTGGATGTTTTTATGCAAAAAGCCCTTTACATGAAAATACAGCGATGCAATGGTTACAACAAACAACACAACGTTGCCAATGATCAGCACATCCTGGCTCATACCATATTTGGTAAGCCAGCTTTTGCCGCTAATGAACAAGGCGTTAAGAACGATAAACAAAATAACAAGGGGAACAAAAAGCTGACGTGTTTCTTTCTTCATGATTTCTTAGATGTGTCTTTGAGTATGCGGTAAAACATGGCCATTAAAACTACCAATGGCAATAGCCATCCCAATAAAGGAAAGTTGAGTTTCAACCAGCCATCCGCTTTCAGCCCCAAAAATACGGCTAAGCCCAATCCCACGAGCAGTTGCGAGGCAAGGCCGGCATACTGCATCAGGTATTGCTTATTTGTTTTTGTTTCCCTGTTTTGTTTATTGGTCGTTGGCTGCGGCATTTAAAGATTCTTTGCTGATCTCCAGCACGCTGGCCAATGGTGCATTTGAGACAGCAGCAGCGCCCATATGACATTCGCCATTGAACGAAGCTGTAGCATCAACCTGCAACTGACCGGCATAAATATTACCATTGATCTGGCAACTGCCTTTCAGGTAAAGCAACTCAGTTACTTTAATGGTGCCGTTGATCTGTCCAAGCACATCGGCTTGTTGAGCAACAACATCACCATAAATTTTACCCGATGGGCCAACCAACACTTTGGATGAAGTCGAGAGGTTTCCATGGAGCGTACCATCCACCCGGATGTCGCCTTTACTTTCAATGTTTCCTTTGATTTCGGTACCTGATGCAACGATCGTTGCCATACCTGTAGAGGATTCTTTTTCCTGGGAACTGGATTTACTGTTGAACATATGCAGTGGTTTTTATTGTGTCGAACGTTCTACTTCAGGCACTTTCAGGGTTGCAGTATCCAACACATTGGTTTTTACATCACCCGATAATACCTTTTTCAGGTTGTCAAGATATTGGTCTTTATATAACATCGATCTTTCCAGCGAATCGATCTTCGTTTTATAGAAGATCAACTCTTTACGCTGACTTTGCGAACCATACCCCGGTAAATAATATTTAAGGTTGGTAAAGGTGATCAGCGCTACTGTAAGTCCCACCAATAACACAAAAATGGTGCTAAGAGTGACATAAACGCTTAATCTGGATAACTTAAATGTTACTACTTCTTCATAGGTATCGTCGTTCATCACCACCAAACGGTAGCGGTTGCGTAAGCGCTTCAATGTACTTTCTGCATCAATTCGTGTTGCCATACTGTAAATGAGGACTAAATTTACTGTTTAACAGGTGGAAATAAAGAAATTCTTCCTGATTTTACCGTGAATTAAAATATTTTTGGTCGTATTGAGTTAATTAAGAAAAACGACCCAACGCCTGCATGCAGCCAATTATTGTACCTAAATTGAATCTCATCTTAATCGTTCTCCTGCTGGGCTGCTTTTCTGCATCGGCACAACCTGATTTTACCTTACCCTTGGTAAAACCGAAAAAATACGAGAATAAAATCCTTGGATCGGAAAAAACAGAGGATAAGAAATTTACCCTGCCCCGCCGTGTTTACCAAAGTATGGTCACGCACTATAATTTTTATTACAATGCCACCAACAAGATCAATGCTATTGTGGAGAAAGCAAAGCTGAGCCACCAGGATGATTATACGCAACTTCTTCCCTTCTATAATTATTCAACTGATCACACAGCTGCCGATTCAATGGAGCTTGATTCGGTAATCTTTAAAGCAACAGCAGGCATTGTGTTGCACGATCTGCGAAACAGCTATATCGATAACATGTACCTGCTTATTGGCCAGAGTTATTTTTACTGGCAGAAATACGATTCGGCCTACCGCATTTTCCAGTTCATCAATTATAATTTCTTTCCAAAAGGAAAAGACGAATATATTATTGTTGTTGGATCAAATGATCGCTCCACAAAAGGTGATCTGAATATTGCGACGAAGGAAAAGACAGGATTGGTGCATAAAGCATTTTCGCATGAGCCAAGCCGTAATGATGCACTGATCTGGCTGGCACGCACTTATGCAGAAGATAATTTGTATCCTGAAGCTTATAGCTTAATAAATCTCTTAAAGAAAGATCCCACATTTCCTAAACGACTTCATGCTAAGTTGAATGAAGTGCAGGCTTATACATTTTATAAACAGGAACAATGGGATAGTACTGCTTTTTATTTAAAAGATGCTTTGAGCGAAACGGAAGATAAAACAGAACTGGCACGTTGGGAATATTTGCTGGCCCAGCTCTATGCAAAAACAAAACAACCTGAACTGGCATCATCTTATTTCAATAAAGCAAAATCACATACTACTGATCCCGTGCTTTATATACATGCACGTATTTATGAAGCACAGTTATTAAAAAAAGATGGTGGTGATGCTGTAGCTGAAACATTGGCGGATCTGTTGAAACTTTCAAAGAAGGAACGTTTTGACGGATATGAAGATGTATTGTTCTATGCTGCAGCGGGTATGGCTTTGGAAAAAGGCGACACAACACAAGCGATCAATTTACTGAAACGAAGTGTTTCTTACATGCCTGAAAATCCATCAACAAAGAATAAAGCGTTTGTAAAACTTTCTGACCTAGCTTATGCACGCAGAGATTACACACTTGCCTCCCACTCACTTGATAGTGTGAACATGCAAGACGCGGCTCTTGTTGAGATCAGTGGTCAACTGCAGATAAAACAGCAAATGCTGAAACAGTTGGTGAACTTAATTACTGTTGTAAAGCAGCAAGACAGTTTGCAGGCGGTAGCTAAAATGCCTGAGAAAGAAATGGATGCTTACTTAAAATCACTTGCACGCAAACTGCGTAGGCAACGTGGTTTAAAAGAAGAAGCTGCTTACACACCAACATTAGCGGTAAACACAGGCACACAGGATAACACGCCTCTTTTCACCAATGCCGGTAGCGGTAATAGCTGGTACTTCTATAATGCGGCTCAAAAGTCGAGAGGGTTTAGTGAGTTTAAATCAAAATGGGGGACAAGACCGAATATAGATAACTGGCGCAGGCAGGCAGCTGTTGATGCTGCTAAGCCAGAAATGCAGGCCCCACAGTATGATCACAGTGCCGGCGAAGAAGTGAGTGTAGATGTTGATAAAATTCCGGCTGATGAATTAACAGTGGAAGGTTTAAAAAGTCGTTTGCCTCTTACTGAAGAAAAATTACTTGCATCCAACAAAAAAATTGCTGAGTCATTATTTGAGCAGGGACAGATTTATAAAAATCAACTGGAGGATTATCAACAGGCTGCTTTGGTATTTGAAGAAATCTGGAGGCGCTTTGGTAACTATGAAAGAGAGCAGGATGTATTGTTTGAATTATATTATTGCTACAATAAGATCGGCGATAAACAAAAAGCCTCTATCTTTCAAAGTGAGTTGAATAAAAAATATCCGAATGGTGACATGCTGCAGAAAATCAATGCATCAAAAAATCCAACGGTTGTTTCGAAAGATGCAAAAACAATTGCTTACGAAAATATTTACAACCTCTTCATCTCCGGGAAATTTGACGAAGCACAACAGGAGAAAAAGTTAGCTGATTCATTATACGGAAGTTCGTACTGGACGCCGCAATTATTATACATCGAATCGCTCTATCACATCAAACAAAAAAATGATAGCGTAGCTATTCTCACGTTGACAAATCTTGAACGCAATTTTCCCGGCACTCCAATGGCCGAAAAAGCAGCGGTAATGAAAGATGTGGTTAGCCGTCGTGCAGAAATTGAAGATTACCTCACCCGCACCAACATAGTTCGTCAAACCGAAGACAGCGTGATAATTCCTTTTGATGAAGGTACAAAGGTGAATAAGATCGTACAGGAAACAAGAAAAGATTCAACATCTCAAATAAAGCCGCTCAATCTTCCTGGCCAGAACAATGCGAACATTCAACGACCAGTTGCACCCATTGAAAAAACAGATGCGAACAAAAATGATCGCAATAATGCGGGCAAACCTGTTATTGGCAATAAGCCCGGCATGGATACAACGGCCATTAAACCATTGAAGGAAGGAAAAGTTGAAATGGCGTATATCTACAATGCCACCGACCCTTACATGGTGCTCATGTATTTTGACGAAGTAGATCCTGTGTATTTAACAGAAGCCAGAACCGCTTACCAGCGTTATAATTCATCATCATTTGGAGGACAAAACATCCCGTTGAAAATTTATGAAGGCGATAAAGAGAACACCTGGATGGAAATGGGCCAGTTTTCAGATGTAACAACTGCACTTGGTTACATGGAAGAATGGAAAAAGAATGCCCGCCAGATAGTTCCATGGTTACCTGAGCTTAAATACAACTTTGTCATTATCTCCGATCGCAACCTGGAAATGCTTAAAACCAGGAAGAATATGCAGGAATACAGAACATTTTTACGCCAGTACATTAAGGATAAATTTTAGCAATTCTTCTTCCTTTCGCCTCCCTGAATTGTTATAGATTTGTCTGGTATTGAATTTGCATATAATTGCATCTCATTACTCATCTTATGCGTAAACCAATCAAGTATCTCTGGCGTGCTTTTTTCATCGGTATGGGTCTGTTTGTTTTGCTTGTGATCGGCGCAAATTTCGGTCTGCTCGGCAAAATGCCTTCTCTTGAAGAACTCGAAAATCCATCGGCTTCACTTGCCAGTGAAGTAATTGCTTCCGATGGTACAATGATGGGTAAGTTTTACCTCGAAGATCGCACCAACGTAGAGTACAGAGACATTTCAAAAAATATAGTGAATGCATTAATCGCCGCTGAAGATGAGCGTTTTTACGAACATTCAGGTATCGATGGTCGTGCACTTGCCCGTGCCATTGCAAAACTTGGCAGCGATGGTGGAGGTAGTACCATTACCCAGCAATTAGCATTAAATCTTTTCCGTGAGCGTGCAAAGAACAAGTTTCGTCGTGTATTCCAGAAAATCCAGGAATGGATCATTGCTGTGAAACTTGAACGAAATTTTACCAAAGATGAGATCGTTGCATTATACCTCAACACGGTTGAGTATAGCGATAACGTGTTTGGTATTCGTAACGCATCAAAAACATTTTTCCAGAAAGAACCATCATTGGTAACTGTTGATGAAGCTGCTTTGCTCATAGGAATGGTGAATGCACCTTATGCTTACAATCCACGTTTGTTTCCGCCAAGAGCTATGCAAAAAAGAAATGCGGTGATCAATGATATGGTACGCAACAATTTTGTGAGCGAAGCTGAAGCAGAAAAGTTAAAGAACAAACCTATTAACCTCAAGTATAAAAAGCTGGATGAAAGTGCGGGCCTTGCGCCTTATTTCCGTGATGTGTTACGTGATCATGTAAAGAAATGGGCGAAAGAAAATAAAAAGCCAAATGGAGAGAGTTATAATATTTACAGGGATGGTTTAAAGATCTACACTACCATCAATCCTCGTATGCAGTTGTATGCTGAAGAAGCAGTATCGAAGCACATGAGTGCATTGCAAAAAAATTACTGGACATTACCTTGGGTGAAAGACAACAGCATCTGGAAAGGTCATGAAAATATTCTTGAGCGTGGTATGAAGGATAGTGACCGTTGGAAAAAAATGGAAGCTGCCGGTGCAAGTGAAGAAGAGATACGCAAAGTATTCAAGACAAAAACAAAAATGAGGGTGTTTGCATGGAATGCAAAGCGTGAAACAGACACTATTATGTCGCCTTATGATTCGGTACGTTATCATAAGATGATCATTCAAACAGGTTTCATGGTAATGGATCCTTTTACTGGTGAAGTAAAAGCATGGGTTGGTGGTGTAAACTTTAAAAATTTCAAGTTTGATCACGTGAACATGAATACCAAGCGCCAGGTGGGTTCAACATTCAAACCTATTCTTTATGCTTATGCAGTAGAAAATGGTTTTACACCTGAAACTCCGTTGCCAAGTGGTCCAATCAATTTAGGTGGTAAAATGATCACAGGTGGAGGTGGTCCAATGGCTATTTGTTTGGCGTTTTCAAAAAACCCTGGTGCCGCTTATCTAATGAACCAGTTTGGTGTTAAGAGTGTCATCAACTTTACACATCAAACAGGTGTTAAAACAGAAATACCTCCTTACCCATCTATTGCATTAGGTGCTGCTGAAATAAGTGTGTTTGAAATGATGCAGAGTTATACCATGTTCCCGACAAATGGCATGAGCACTCAACCTATTTTCATTACCCGTATTGAAGATCGCAACGGTAACATTCTTCAAACTTATGCGCCTGAACAAAAAGTAGTGATGAGTGAAGCTGCTGCATACACGATGGTGAAGATGATGCAGGGTGTTATTGATATTGGCACCGGTCGGCGTTTACGTGGTATGGGCTTAACGGGAGAAATTGCAGGTAAAACGGGAACTACCAACGGCAATACTGATACCTGGTTCATTGGTTTTAATCCACAGTTGCTCGCAGGTGGCTGGGTTGGTTGCGATGATCCATTCCTGAAAATGGTGGGCGAAGGTAACCGAACAGCGTTGCCAATTTGGGGCTACTTCTTCGATAAAGTTTTTAACGATAAAACATTGGCTATTTCAAACCAGGCCAAATTTGTGCAGCCTGAAAGTATGAAGATGGAAACCTTTATGGATTTCGAAAACTTTGCCGACAGGTATCGCAATGAACCGGACGCAGAAAATCCCGACGCAGGTAATGGAACTTCATCAGACTATAACGATCTGAAGTTAACACCTGATCCAACACTTGGTCCTGAATCACAGATCAGCGAAGAACAAAAAGTTTTGCAGGAAGCCAAGAAGCAAGCGGATAAAAATACCGATCCAAAAAAAGATCAGCCGAAGCCAACAGCAACCGATCCAAAGAAAGACACCACTAAAAAAAAATGGTGGCCATTCCGAAAAAAGAAAGATAACTAAATAGAAAAGCCCCGTCATAACGACGGGGCTTTTTATAACAGGATGTGCTTTACAGGTCTGCAACAGAAAGAAAAATCAGGTGAACTTCATAGACCGCCGATATGTAGCAAGCAATCGTTCAACTATGATAATGACGTACTCCAGGCAAGTTTGTAAATACCATCTTCTCCTTTTACACAAGTGAACAGGAAGTTCGTAATGAACGGAATGTTCAACTGCTCAGTGCCTTCTGTTAATGCAACAGTTCCACTAAGATAAATGGAAGATGATGATGTTTCTAACGCTTCGCTGTCAACAGGTACCTTCTGGTTGCCAAAACCGAGATCAATACGACGGTAGGCTAATTGTTCGACCATAGTTTCCAACAGATCGGGCTTGTCGAGCGTAGCGGCAATGTGAATTAAGTTGTTCATGATCCTTTCTTTTGAGTAGATCAACCATTCGCCTCAATTGTTACCAAACTCTCATTCAATAGATGCTGCAATCGCTTTTCTGATTAATAAAGAAATGTGAAAGCTGTAAAAAGCTGCACCTGTGAATAAACTCTTACACCCATAACATTTCCGATTGCACTTAGGCATATTTTTGCATCTTTGTAAACTAACAAACTACTGATTATTATGTGTGGAATCGTTGGCTATATAGGGTCAAGGGAAGCCTACCCCATTGTCTTGAAAGGATTAAAACGTTTAGAGTATCGTGGTTACGATAGTGCCGGTGTTGCGCTTTTGAACCATGGAATGAAAGTGTACAAAAAGAAAGGCAAAGTTGCCCAGCTTGAAGAAGAAGTTATTGGGAAGGACGTACAATCAACCATTGGTATTGGCCATACACGTTGGGCCACACATGGTGAACCAAGCGACCGCAACGCTCACCCCCACCTCTCCAACAATGGCAAGCTGGCCATGATCCACAACGGCATCATTGAAAACTACGTATCCATCAAAAACGAATTGCTGAAAAAAGGCTATTCGTTTAAAAGCGATACAGACACTGAAGTACTTCTCAACTTTATTGAAGATATTAAAACCAATAACGAATGCTCACTTGAAGAAGCAGTGCGTATTGCTTTGAAACGTGTGGTGGGTGCTTATGTTATTTTATTGATTGATGAAGAAACTCCCGATACGATCATTGCAGCACGCAAGGGAAGTCCGCTGGTAATTGGCATCGGCAAGAACGAACATTTTCTTGCAAGCGATGCATCACCAATCATTGAGTACACGAAAGAAGTGGTTTATGTAAATGATTATGAACTGGCGATTGTGAAGGCCGATGAATTGATCCTGAAAAATCTCGGCAATGAAAAGATCACTCCTTATGTTCAGAAACTTGATCTTGAATTAGCAGCTATTGAAAAAGGCGGCTACGATCATTTCATGATCAAAGAGATCAATGAGCAACCACATACCATTTATGATTGCTTACGAGGACGTTTAGATCCTGTTGCAGGAACTATTACAATGGCCGGCGTGCAAAACAATATGGAGCAATTAAAAAATGCACAACGTATTGTAATGATCGCATGCGGTACCAGCTGGCATGCAGGACTTGTTGCTGAATATATTTTTGAAGAACTCTGTCGTATTCCTGTTGAAGTGGAATATGCAAGTGAGTTCCGTTATCGTAACCCTGTTATTAACAAAGGCGATGTGATCATTGCCATTTCACAAAGTGGTGAAACAGCTGATACCATTGTTGCGATTGATAAGGCAAAAGAACAAGGTGCATTTATTTTTGGCGTTGTGAATGTGGTGGGTAGTTCAATTGCACGCTTATCACATGCAGGTGCCTATACACATGCCGGACCTGAAATCGGTGTAGCCAGTACAAAAGCATTTACTGCACAGTTAGCAGTGTTGACAATGGTGGCTTTGAAGATCGCATTGGAAAAAGGAACGATCACGCATGAACGTTATATGCACTTGTTGAACGAACTGCATGAAATTCCTGATAAAGTAAAATTGTTGCTTGAAGATGCAGAAAATGTAAAACAGATCGGCATGAAATATAAAGATGCCGGAGATTTTCTTTATCTCGGACGTGGATATAATTTTCCTGTTGCATTGGAAGGCGCATTAAAGCTGAAAGAGATTTCTTACATACATGCAGAAGGATATCCTGCTGCTGAAATGAAACACGGACCAATTGCATTGGTTGATGAAAAACTTCCAGTTGTGTTTGTTGCAACAAAAGACGCTTACTACGATAAGATCGTTAGCAATATCCAGGAGATCAAAGCAAGGAAAGGCCAGGTAATCGCTGTCATTACCGAGAACGATGAAACCATTCCTACCATGAGCAATGATATCATGTTTGTACCCGAGGCTGATGAAATTGTTGCACCGATGTTGAGCGTTATTCCGCTGCAACTCCTCTCCTATTATATTGGTGTGGCAAAAGGATTGGATGTTGATAAACCACGTAATTTGGCAAAGAGCGTAACGGTGGAGTAAATCCTGAGCGAAGTCGAAGGGTTTATAAAGTCATGTTGAGCGAAGTCGAAACATGGCTTTGCTGTTTAATGAACCGAAATAAATTATTATGAACCGCATCAGCAAGCAACCGATCTCAAAAATAGGTTACAACTTTATACCAGCTGCTTATCTTCCGAAAGGGAAAGATGAGTATTACCTCCGCAATAAGCAGAACAGAAGCGGCATCAACTATCGTAAACTCACAGCATTGGAGATCGAAGTATTGGTGCGGAACAGGAACGCTTCCGACGATTGGAATCATCTGCTTGTATCGGATGCTTTTAACCCTGAACTCGTAAAGAACTGTAAGTTTTTTGGATTAGTGCGGATTGGAAAATTAGAACCTTACTATTTAGAATTTCATTCGATCAAATTACAGGTTGGTTTATATAACAGTACCATCATCAGTTGCGATCTTGGTGATAATGTTGTGATCGATAGTGTTCATTATCTATCTCACTACATCATTGGCAACGAAGTGATCATTACAAATGTGCATGAAATGGCCACAACCGACTATGCAAAATTTGGTAATGGTATTTTAAAACAAGGTGAAGAAGAACGCATCCGCATCTGGATGGAAGTGTGTAATGAAAATGCAGGAAGAAAAATTATTCCTTTCAACGGAATGTTACCGGGCGATGCATGGCTGTGGAGCCGCAACAGGGATAACGATCAACTGCAACAAAAACTAAAAGAATTTACCGAGCTGAAATTTGATAAGCTTCGTGGTTATTACGGCAAAGTGGGCGATCGTACGGTAATTAAAAGTTGTGCGATCATTAAAGATGTGTGGATTGGTAGTGATGCTTATTTAAAAGGTGCAAATAAATTAAAGAACCTCACCATTAACTCAACACCTGAAGCAAGCTCGCAAGTGGGTGAAGGTTGTGAAATGGTGAATGGCATTATGAGTGAAGGTTGTCGTGCCTTCTATGGTGTAAAAGCAGTGCGTTTTTATATGGCATCGCATTCACAATTGAAATATGGTGCACGACTTATCAACTCCTACCTTGGCAATAATGCAACCATCTCCTGTTGTGAAGTGTTGAACTCACTTATTTTTCCTGCGCACGAACAACATCACAACAATTCCTTTTTGTGTGCAGCAACAGTGATGGGCCAAAGTAATATTGCGGCAGGTGCAACATTGGGCAGCAATCATAATAGTCGCAGTGCTGATGGTGAATTAGTTGCTGGTCGTGGTTTTTGGCCGGGCTTATGTGTAAGTATAAAACACAATACAAGATTTGCATCTTATACTTTGCTTGCAAAAGGCGATTATCCTGCTGAGCTTGATATACCTATTCCTTTTTCATTGGTGAGTACAGATACTGCACATGACCAGTTAGTAGTGATGCCAGGTTATTGGTTTATGTATAACATGTATGCACTTGCACGCAATGCTTGGAAATATATTGATCGTGATCATCGTATTGATAAAACGCAATACCTGGAATATGATTTTCTTGCACCCGACAGTATCAATGAAGTAGTTGATTCATTGCAGCTGCTGGAGAAATATACCGGCAAAACGTTGTTGAAGCAGAGCAAAACCAAACTCACCGATGCAGATTATATAAAGGCCGGAAGAAAAGCTTTACTCAATAATGAAGTGACTGATGATCTTGAAATAACTGCTGATGGTTTTGAGAACAGCAAACGCAAAGTTGTGTTACTGAAAGTAAAAAAAAGTTATATCCTGTTTAAAGAATTAGTTGATTATTATGCAGCAGAACAGGTGTTGAAGTTTATTGCAGCAAATAAATTAAAATCAACAAACGACCTGCTTAACCAACTTCCCAAAAAACAAAAACGTGCAGCATGGATAAATATGGGCGGACAATTGGTACCTGCTGCTGAACTGGATAAATTGAAACAACGCATCGGCACAGGCAAAATAAAAAACTGGGATGCTGTGCATGCATTTTATAAAACACAAGCAGAACAATATCCACAACAAAAGTTAACGCATGCTCTCTCTGCTTTTTATGAAGTAACAGGTTTAGCAAAACTGGACAAAAGCAATTTAAAAGACCTGCTGCAGAACTATCTCTACATCAAAGCATGGATGGTCGATAATATTGCATCATCCCGAGCAAAAGATTACAGCAATCCCTTCCGCAAAATGGTATATGAAACAGAAATGGAGATGGAAGCTGTAACCGGAAAGCTAAGCGACAATTCATTCATTCTGCAGCAACAGGAAGAATTGAAAACAACAAAAGCTACGGTGCAGAAAGTGATCAGGCAATTTAAACTCTGATCAGAAAGCTAACTCAATGAATCGCCTTGTTGATGAATACATCGAAAGTCTTCCCGATGAAAAACGGGAAATTGCTGAGCAGGTTCGTGAAATGATCTTATCACTTATTCCAAACGTAAAAGAAAAGCTCAGCTTTAAAATTCCTTTCTATCATTATCATGGTATGTTCTGCTATATCAATGAAGTGAAAGATGGAATTGATTTGGGATTGTGCCGTGGTAAAGACCTGGTGAACGTATTACCTCAATTGGAACAAGGCAAACGTGTAATGGTGGCTTCTGTTATCATCCGGTCGACAAAAGAAATTCAAACAAAACAAATTGAAGAAGTGCTGCTCACGGCTGCTAACTGGCAGGAAGAAGCGAAGCGCTTAAAAATTTCGATGATCAATACAAAAAAGAAAACAGCGAAGAAAAACAAAGCGCAATAAAAAAGCCGCTTCTAACGAAGCGGCTTTACTTATTTTTACCGAAGCAAATCAATCGCCCCAGATATTATCTTTTCCATCTAGCCATTTTTTCACTAAGTCAGTTGTAACAGATTTTGGACGTTCTAACGGGAAGCCCAACGCTCTGTCCCAGATCAAACTTGCCATTACACCTAATGCACGACTCACTGCAAACAACACAGTGTAATATTCATACTCCACCATACCATAATGCACCAGCAATGCACCACTGTGCGAATCAACATTAGGCCAAGGATTTTTCACTTTACCTAATGACTGAAGAATTGGTGGCACCACTTCATAAATATTCCAGACAGTATTCACCAGTTTATCATCGGGCATATGCTTTTTACCAAATTCCATTTGCGCTGTAAAACGTGGATCAGTTTTACGTAAGACCGCATGACCGTAACCAGGCACCACTTTCCCTTCGCTCAAAGTTTTCTTTACGTAATCTGCTATCTGAACTTTATCAGGAGCATCAGTACCCAACGCTTCCTGCATTTCAAATATCCATTTGATCACTTCCTGGTTTGCAAGACCATGCAACGGACCAGCCAATCCATTCATGCCTGCAGCGTAAGCTAAATAAGGATCGCTTAATGCTGAACCAACAAGATGTGTAGTATGTGCCGATACGTTACCACCTTCATGATCGGCATGAATGGTCATGTACAAACGCATCAATTCCATAAACCCTTCATCTTCGTAACCGAGCATGTGTGCAAGGTTACCCGACCAGTCGAGCAAACCATTTGGATGAATATGCTCATTATTTTTATATTTCCGGCGATAGATATAAGCTGCAATACGTGGCAAACGTGCAATAAGCGTCATTGCATCATCAAAAACCGGTTCCCAGTAATCTTTCTTGTTAATGCCTTCACCATATTGTTTCGCAAACGTACTTTCTGTTTGCAGGGCCATTACACCCACTACAAACATCGTCATGGGATGTGTATGCAACGGCAATGCATCAATAGCATCAAAAACATGATTGGGAACGTGACTACGGCGTTGCCAGTTATCAGTAACCGAATTAACCATTGCTTCATCGGGCAAATCGCCGGTGAGCATTAAGTAAAACAAACCCTCAGGTAGTGGTTGTTCACCGTTCTTTGGAAACTTCGGGAGCTTTTGTTGTAATTCAGGAATGGTGAATCCACGAAAACGAATTCCTTCCTGTGAATCGAGTAAAGAAGTTTCAGTAACCAACCCCGTAATACCACGCATACCCTGGTAAATCTGGGCAAGGGTAACCTCGCCCGCCACTTTATTACCATGTTCCTTCAGTAAATCTTTAATTTCAGCACTGGCCGCATCAGCCTTCGACTTAAACCGTTCTTTCATGTTTTATTTGTTATTTATTTAATTGATCATCGGGATGCCCAAATAATCATTTAAGAAATGTACGCATTCACTACGGCCATTTCATGATGCCTGTTTTGTTTGCTTATGTTGAAATGAGTCGTTGTAACCGGATTTTTTCGAATCTGCCAAAGTTAACCAATCCGAAGGTTCAGGACTGCTTTTTTTGCTTGATTTTCGGCCGTTTGTAAAACAACAAACTGTTTAATCGCATTAATCGATCGTTCGTTATTTTTTGAAGAATTTAAACGTCAATAAAGAAAATGAGAACATAACATGCTTTTACGCGGAAAAACTTATGCTCAACCAAATGGAGTAAATGGAACTTATTTAACGTAGGTATTTTTTGTGATCATTTCTTTTACCTTTTCCAACATATCATTCATTTGAAAAGGCTTTGAAATAAAATCATCGGCTCCCGCTTCTTTTGCTAATTTTTTGCCCTCGGGAAGTGCTGAAAACATAAGCACGGGTAAGGTTGAAAATTCGCTGCCGCTTTTTAGTGATCTGCAATAGTCGCAACCATTTTCGCCCGCAATAAGCATGTCTAATATCATTAGCTGAAACTGGTTAGCGGCAAGGATAATATTCATTTTATCAACCCTGTCAACAAGTGTAACATCGTAGCCTTTGTATTCCAGCATCATTTTTAGCACATTGCCGATATCTTCATCGTCGTCGAGAATAATAATATGATGTTTCACAGTTTAGCTTGTTTTTTTAAAGGAAGAGTGAATGAAAAAGATGAACCTTCGTTTACTTTACTCGTTACTGCCATTGTTCCGCCATGCCGGTGAATAATTTCAGCCGAAATAAATAAGCCGATTCCGAAACCAGTATAATTCTGGGTTTGATGACCGCCCGTTTGATAAAAGCGCTCAAATATTTTACTATGTTCTTTTTCATCAATGCCAATGCCAAAATCTTTAATGCTAACTGTAGCATACCCTTCTGGCTGTTCATACAGGCTTATTTCAATTTTGTTTTCTCCCGGTGAATATTTAATTGCATTATTTATCAGGTTGATAAGTACCTGCCCAATCCTGTTTTTGTCGGCAAATACAGTGCATGGAAAAGTCTCCTTAATTATAATTGTATGAGTTGATACGGCAAACATCATGTCGAGCATGGTTTCTTTTACCAATTCATTTAATGCAAAATGTTCTTTATTTAAATCCAACCGACCATCTTCCAATCTTGATATATCCAAAATATCGCTGATGAGTTTGCCCAACCTTTCCACTTGATTTTCTATACGCTGCAGTGGTTTTTTTACAATTCCCGCAACGGTGCTATGGTCTTCGGCAAGCATAGCAAGCATTAACTGAACATAACCCTTTATAGAAGTAACGGGTGTCTTAAGCTCATGGCTTACCATTTTAAGGAACTCATCTTTTTGCGATTCGTGTATTTTTTGCACATCAATATCCGTGGCGGAGCCATACCATTTCAGTACAGTACCATCGTCGTTCAAATGTGGATAGCCCCTGCTGAGGAACCATTTATAACTTCCATCTTTTAATTGAATGCGATGTTCTTTTTCATACACCCACTTGTTCTTAATGGCATCTCTCCACGCATTTGCAGTGGGCTCACGATCATCGGGGTGAAGTAGCTTTTCCCAAAGCCACCTGCCATTATCCTGCTTCGCTGCGCCTGCGAATTCATAAATCCGTTTATTGTAATAAATTACATTTCCATCAGGATCAGCTATCCATACCAATGCAGGCACTGCATTCGCTAATTCATTCAATTCGTTTTCACTCCGTTTCAGCTTCTCTTCCGCCAATTTCTGTTCAGTTATATCCCTGGCTATTTTGGAAGCCCCAATAATATTTCCATTGCTATCTTTTATGGGAGAGATGGTGAGCGAAATATCAAATAGCTCACCATTCTTCTTCATGCGTTTTGTTTCAAAATGTTCAATTGCTTTGCCGTTTGAAAGTTGTTCAACTATTCTTCGTTCTTCATCATGCCTGTCGGGGGGAATTAGCGTAGAGATGTGATGGCCGATTATTTCTGTAGCAGTATAACCAAACAATTTTTTGGCTCCATCATTCCATGTAGTAATAATGCCTCCCAGTGTTTTACTAATGATGGCATCATCGGAATTTTGAATAATAGCTGCCAACATTTCGTTCTCATGGGCATTCTCCTCTAATTTTCTTCTTGCTGTTACATGCTCAGTAACATCAACCACATGGGTCATAATCGAAATAACTTCGCCTTTTTCATTTTTGATAGGTTGCATTACCGAGTTGAAAAAATTGCTTGATAGCTCTTTATTCCCATCTTTTAGTAATGCAACTTCCCGCTCAACTGTTTCCATTGTATCACCGGTGCGGAAAACCTGTTGGTAAAGATCAACAACACCTTGTTGCACCGTTTCCGGAAATGCTTCTGCCAATGACTTTCCAATGAGTGACTTTTCGGTACGGCCAACCATGGCGCAATAATAATTGTTAGCGGAAACAAAAACGAATTCAGGTCCTTCCATAATAGCAATGGCAGCAGGACTTTGCCTGAAAAGATTTTGCAATGTTTCATTCAGTGCAATTTCTTTTTCTACTTGTTTTTTTTCCCTGAGATCCGATACGATCATCCCCACAGTATCGAGATTGGGACGCAAAGAAGTAAGTGAAATGTATACAGGGATTGAAGTGTCTCCGGCAATCAGTGCTATTTCTGCAGTGGATTCGCCATTAAGCGATGTGTTAAACAGTTGTCTGAAAAACTGAAGGTAATCAGGGTGAATAAAATTCTCAATATTATTGCCAATTACTTTTTCGTAAGGCAATTGCAGTAAATGATGAAAATGTTTATTAGTATAAACAATTAAACCCTCTTCAGAAAGATTAAGAGCACCTTCGTTAATATTTTCAACCAATATGCGGTAAGCGAAGTCGCCACTTTGCAGCGTAAACACTTCCTGCTTATCATTATTTGTTATGGCAAAAGCATCTACCTCGCCTTCTTTGATTGCCTCAATTAAACTTTCGGCTTCTTCAAGACGACTCTCCAGCTCCTCAATACGGGCCAGGTAATGTTCTTCACTTGTTTTACCCATCTTGCTTTTTCACTTCTATGCCTAGGGCTTTTACAACTTTACCTTCATCAGAAAGTGAGCCCACTAATATTTTTTTCGGGATAGGAAATCGTTTTATCAGAGCAGGACTAAAAACAATCTGATGATCGGCTGCTGCTTGTGGATCTTTATAGATGTCCACAATTTCCAAATCAAATGCACCTTCAAGATGTTCTTTGCAAATGCGATTGATGTTTTCTATAGCTGCCATCGATTTCGGCGACATGCCCGACACATATAATTGCAGAACAAGTCTCCCCTCTGCAACTATATTCTTCTCTTCTTTTTTGTTGGGCATATGTTTACTTTAAACAGTTGTTACGTTCCTTGCAATTTGCGTATGTTCAACCCTACCAATACCTTTTCTTCGTTTGAAAGATCGCCAATGATTTTCCTGATTGGCTCCGGTACCTTACGCACCAGCGTTGGTATGGCAAATATTTGATCACCTTCAGCCAATTGCGGTGTTTTTAAAAGATCAATAATTTCAATGCTGTATTTACCTTTTAAGTGTTCTTCGCAATACTTTGTAATATTCCTTAACGCAGTTACAGACTTGGGTGTTTGTCCTGCGATATAAAGTCTTAACTGATATTGTACATCCTTAACCATCTGACTATGCAACTATTTTTTTGATTGAATAAATTTTAATCCTTTTCCTGTTACCTTGAATTGCTGAGTTTCCATTTCATGCCCCATGCCCCTGTTTTTAATAATGCGCAGGTTCCGTACACCTTCTTTACTATTCAGCGCATCAAAGCTGGTGTCAATCCAGATATCGGCGAGTGACGAAACCGCATCTACAGTAATGTCTTCGCTGATTTTATTAGCCTGTGTAAGCGAACAGAAAAAGGCATTTATCTGCCTTGTTTTCAGAATGTCGATAACTCTTATGAGGATATCTTTCACTTCACTGATTGAGCCAACAGTAAGCAGGCTGCTGATCGGGTCGATAATCACGGTTCCGGGCTGAAATTCGTCTATCAGGTTATGCAAAACCAGCAAATGACGTTCCAAGCCGGTTAGCGATGGCCTTGAAGCATGAACAACCAGCAGCTGAGATTTAATGTAGGGCCGCAAATTGATCCCTACCGAAGACATGTTGCGGATTAACTGCTCCTGCGATTCTTCAAAGGAAAAATACAGAGTTCGCTCCCCTCTTTTGCAGCTTTCTAAGGCAAACGACGAAGCTAAAATGGTTTTAGCAGTGCCCGCCGAACCGGTAAGCAAAATGCTGCTGCCTTTAAAAATTCCGCCCTTTGCAAAAAGATCATCCAGTTGGGGAACACCTGTGGAAATAATATTTGTAGAAACTTTATGATCAAGCTTTAAGGAGGTGATGGGAATGACCGAAACTCCCCTTTCATCAATTAAAAATGGGTATTCATTGGTACCATGTGTGGAACCACGGTATTTTACGATCCGCAGCCGGCGGGTTGCCAATTGGTTAATTACCCTGAAATCGAGCAGTATTACACAATCAGAAACATATTCTTCAAGACCCTGCCGGGTTAATGTTTGTTCGCCCCTTTCGCCGGTAATAATAACCGTTACACCTTTTTCTTTCAGCCAGTGAAACAATCTGCGAATTTCGGAGCGGAGAATAGCAGTATTGTCGATGCCCCCAAATAAGGTTTCGAGCGTATCAAGCACCACTCTTTTCGCCCCTATACTATCTATTGCATGATTAAGGCGAATAAATAACCCTTCGAGGTCATATTCCCCGGTTTCTTCAATCTCCGAACGTTCAATTCTTACCTGATCAATACGGAGCTTTTTTTGTTCGATCAATTTATCAAGTTCAAAACCAAGCGATCTCATATTTACAATAAGATCATTTGTGGTTTCTTCGAAACTCATAAATACGCCCGGCTCATTAAATTGATTAATGCCATTTACAAGAAATTCAACGCCAAATATGGTTTTACCGCAGCCCGGGCTGCCACACAAAAGTGTTGGCCTGCCTTTAGGAAGACCGCCATTTGTAATTTCATCGAGCCCGGTTATACCTGTGGGAGTTTTGGGGAATTGTTTGTTTAATTGCTTCGCCATAAATTAAAAAAAAGATGTTTACTTAAATTTGAAGTTAAGGGTTTGTATTGATTTTTTTACAGCACCTTAACTATGCAGCGCCCCATAAAAATGGGGACACAAGCTACATTTGCAAATATGCTGCCGGAAGAAATTGGCATGCCGGTAAATGGTAAAAGATAAGTGTCGGGGCGGTTAAAATTTCTATTTAGGCGCCCGTTTATAAAGACGATAAGCAACTACGGCGAAAATAACATTCGGTATCCATGCTGCTATTATGGGGGGGAGATTCCCCTTGGTGGAGAACACCATTGAAAATTTATCGATCACAATAAAAAGAACACCTATAATAAATGCGAGGGCAAGATGAAAACCGCTGCCACCCCTTATTTTCCTGCAGGCGAGAATTCCGGCGATCATGGTCATAATAATTACTGAAATAGCGCTTGCATCACGCCGGTAGCGTTCAAATTTTATGGCACTAACGCCCTCCGATCCACGATTTTGTTCCTGCTTTATAAACCGATCGAGGGCAGGCGTTTTTAACTTATCTTTTTTAAACTCATCTTCCGAAATATCCCCGGGCAAATAACCCATCTTTAAATAATAGTTCGAAAGCACTTTTACTTCTTCTTTTAAGCCGTTGATCTTTCGCTCAACCGCATTTTCCAGTTTCCAATGTTTTTTTGCTGTGTCCCAGATAATAGTTTCGGAACGTAGATTATAATATACCTGGTTATTCCTCACTTTCTCCATAAAAAAACCACTACCCGTTTTAGCCAGCGTATCGTAATTACGCATGCCAGCATAAGTATAAGTATCAACCCGGAAATGAATGTTGTTAAGATACTGCCGTTGCTGCTTGGCAATATTGCCCATATCAACGTACTTATTTTCGAAATCGGTACGAATGATATTGGCTACGGGAACAAGGAAATGGTTGGCCAGGCCAAGCACCAGTGCAAGAAAAACACCACCCACCCAATATGGACGAAGAATGCGGTTTAAACTCATACCCACACTTAACATCGCCACTATTTCACTTCGCAAGGCAAGCTTTGATGTAAAAAACACCACAGCAATTAATACAAATACCGGGAACAACATGCCGATGATATGCGGCAGAAAACCATAATAGTACTTGGTTACAATATCACTAAAGCCCAAACCACTGCGTACAAAATCTTCCGTTTTTTCACTGGCGTCAATGGCCAAGGTGATCATCGAAAAGATAAGCAGCAGGAAAAAAAAGGTTTTAAGAAACGCTTTTAATATGTACCAATCGAGGGTTTTCATCAATGGCTGCAAAGTAAGGACAGAAATTGGAAAAGAAACTGTTAGAATTGCAAATACAATTCTCCAATACATGTTCAAAGTGCATTTACTGCAAATGAAAACACAGCCATTTGCGAACTTTACAAATTCATACTAGCCTTCTTTTGCTATTTTTATCACTCACAATTCGCCCAAAAATCAAGGTTATTCATGATCACTGCTGCAGATATTGAAAAAGTGGAACGCCTTATAAAACTCAGCGAAACACACCCCGTGTTGCCCGATGAATTTATTCCCTGGCATTTGAAGGAGAAGGACGAGTTGCTGCTGCCGCAGGAATTGGTGTCGCTTGAAGGTCACCCGTTGTTTAATACATTAACCGAAACGCAGAAACGTGAACTGGGCCGGCATGAAGTGGTGCAGGTAATGTATTCGTATGCATGGGCTGAAGGCCTGGCTTGTTTTATCTTCAATAAGCGTTTATTAAAAATTCCACCCGATTCAGTTGAATACCGTTACCTCGTAAAAGAGTTGATTGAAGAATTTCGTCACCAGGATATGTTTGCAAGAGCTATTCGCTTATTGAATGGTAAAAAAATTCAGCTTTCAAAATTTCACCAGTTTGTTGGAAGGTTTCATAGCAGGTATATGCCGGCATCCTATCAATTTATTTCAGTGTTGGCGGTTGAACTGGTAACTGATATTTATGGAAAGATGATCCGTAAATCACCTGAAGTGTTTGAACCAATTCGTAAAGTATCGGAACTGCATCATATTGAAGAAGGCCGTCATATTCATTACACCAAAATGTGGATGAAACATTATACAGATAACGCTGGTTTTTTCAAACGAAGTGCTTTTAGTATCGTGGTACTGCTCAATATCTGGTCCATGCGCTCCTTATACGTAACCAAAGAAAACTTTGAAGTGATTGGTGTTGACGATGCGGCTAAGTATGCCAAAGTTGCACGCCAACATTTGAAACAAAAATTCGGAGCATTTTATCTTGATGAGATCATTGAATTTGTACAGGAGTTCAACGGTTTCAATTTTATTACTAAACCATTGTGGAGAAGCATACTTGCTGCTAAAATATGAAGCGTGTTTTTATTGAACATATTGAATCGTATATGCCGGAAGAACGCATCTGCAATTACCAGGTAGAAGAAAAAATACGTGCAGGTGGGTTTGATATACAGGAAGGCTTGATGGAAAAAATGATCGGCAGTGAAGTTCGATACTATGCACACAAAAACGAACAGGCTTCTGATCTTGCAGTTGCTGCGGCACAAAAACTGTTGAAAAAATTCCCCGAACGAAAAATTGACCTATTGATTTTTGCTGCTGCATCAGCCGACTTGATTGAACCGGCCACTGTAAACATTGTGCAACAGAAATTAGGCTTAAGCTGCCCGGGCTTCGATTTAAAAAATGCCTGCAACAGCGTAACCAATGCTATGGAAATAGCAAGTGCATTGCTATTGAACAGCAGCTACAAAAATATTCTGATCGTAAGTGGCGAAAAAACCAGCGACAGCATCAAGTACAACGATATTGAAAAAGAAACCATTAAAGATCACTTTGCTGCATATTCCTTTGGCGATGCCGGTGTTGCATTATTGCTGACTACAACAACAGAAGACAAAGGATTTTTCTTCCAGCAACACCAAACTTTTGGTGAGCATTGGAGTCTTTGTCGAATTGAAGGCGGTGGTTCTATGTTCCCCAACGATGCAAGTAAACTTGTGTTTAGTGGCGATACATTTGGTTTGAAAAATGTGATCTATGAAATTGCGCCACCCTTTGTTAAGAGTTGCATTGAAGCAGCAGGATTAACTGTAAACGATATTGATCTCATCTGTACACACCAGGTATCAAGAGACACGTATCGTATGGTGGCAGAAACGTTATCGTATGATGTAAACAAGATCATGCAAACATTTCACTTGTATGGCAACACGGCAGCAACATCAGTACCTATTGCTTATCACCAGGCGTTGCTTGATGGCCGAATAAAAAAAGGAAGTATTGTAATGTTGCTGGGCATGGCGGCAGGCATTAATATTTCCGTACAGCTAATGAAAGTATAGCATGTTGTACCACTCTTCTTTTCTACAGTTGCTTCAACAATTACCAGCGGATTATGTGGTGTGCATTCACCAGCAAAAAGAATTAACTGCTGCTGAGCTAATTGATCAAAGTAAAAACCTTGCAGCAAACTTAGCGGCGAAAGGAATAAAGAAAGGCGATCATGTATTATTGGCCTGTGATGTTGGCACAGAGTTTCTCATTTTATTCATGGCGCTAATTCACCTGCGTACAAAAACAGCATTGGTCGATCCGCATATGGGTAACCAACGTTATGCATCAAAGCTCAAACAGTTTCAACCGAAATGGGCTTTTATTGACAGTCGCCTGTTGCTGTTGCAGGAACATCCGCTGATAAAATTTATTTATAAAAAAACGAGAGGTACTGCGTTTTATATTCCCTATTCAAATAAGTATACTGTATTTGCAACGGGCATGTGGTTGCCGTTAATGCAAAAGCATCATCGTTTAAATTATGTGCTCAATACTGAAATAGAATTTACCACATCAACTGAAGATGATGAATTGGTTGTAGTGTACACATCGGGCACACTGGATGAACCGAAAGCCGTGGTACATACAATGAACAGTTTATTTGAAAGCATGAAAGCAGTTTCAGCTTTGTTTGAACAAAACAAGAATGCATCAATGGTTACGCATTTGCCACAATTTGCATTAATTGGAATGATGACCGGCTATAAAACCTATTTCTGGAAAGAATCAACGACAGCGGCGGAACGTATGCGGTTCATCAAACAACATCAAATCACAACATTGTTCGGACCGCCGGCTGAATATAAAGCGTTAATGAATTATTGTAAACAATCAGGCCAATTGTTTCCCGAAAGTCTGAATCATCTTATTCTTGGATCGGCACCGGTACTAAGGTCATTTCTTATTGAGCTTAAACATTTCAGTAAGGCAAAAATCACATGCCTGTATGGAATGACGGAACATCTTGTCGTTTCAAGTATTGACGTCGACGAAAAAATAAATTATGAAGGCAAAGGAGACATAGTGGGATGGCCATTACAAAACATGACTTACAAAATAAGCGATGATGGTGAATTGCACATTAAATCAGCTTTATTATTTAAACGCTATTTTCATTTACAGGATGCTGATGTGTATCATGCAACAGGTGATTTAGTTGAACTGGATAAAGCGGGAAGATTTATAATGAAAGGACGAAAGAAGAATATGATCATTCGTGCAAACAAAAATATTTATCCTGGTCTTTATGAAACAACCATTAGCCAGGTAAAAGCTGTAAAAGAAGTTTGCATGATCGGAATTTACGATGAAGCCATACATGATGAACGGGTGATATTGGTGGTTGATGCAGATAGTAGCTTAACAGAAAAAATGTTGATGCAGGAATTGAAAAATGGAAAACATGCGATTGATTCAGATGCATTACCTGATCATATCATTTTCCAGTCTATCCCAAAATCGGGACGACAACAAAAAACCGATCTATACTTATTGACTCAACAAATAAAACAGCAACTGCCATCGCTTACGATATTATCATAACAGGAGCAACAGGATTTATTGGCGCTGCTTACACCCGTCACTTTTCCCGGCAAGGTTATAAAGTGCTGGCATTGGGAAGAACAAAAAATCCTCCCGCCGCATTGTACCCCTTTGCTGATTATTTAGCTGTTGACATTGCTGAAAGTATACGAACACTTGAAGCAACTATTTGCATTCATTGCGCCGGGCTTGCATCCGATAAAGAAACAGCTTCTACGCTCAATAAAATAAATGTGGAAGGAACTAAACATGTATTTCACAATATCAGCTGCAGTCATTTTATTTTTCTTTCGTCTGCATCCGTTTATCCACCCACAAATAAAATACATACTGAACAAGAACAAATTGATGAAGCCAATGTTTCAGCTTATGGTTTATCAAAATTAAAAGGCGAGCAATTTTTGCAGCAACAAATAGACAGAAGGATCAGCATCATTCGTCCACGTGCTGTTTATGGTATTGGCGATCGCATTTTGCTACCTAGACTGTTGCGATTGAAAAAAGGACCGCTGCTTGTTACGCCTGCGCAACTTGATTACAATATTTCCATTACCAATATTGAAAATCTTTTATTCGCCACACACCGGCTAATTGAACATTCATCACTAAACGGAGTTGAAATATACAATGTGGTTGATGACACAGTGCAAACATTCAAAGAAGTAATTAAAGATGTAATGGATTTAGCCGATGTAAAACTATTGGCACATTTGCGCATTCCACAAACAGTTCTTCGTTTCCTCGGCAAACAGTTTCCAAAATCTGATATCAACAGCAACACGTTGAAGTACTATCTCTGTCATCACCAGTTATCGAACAAAAAAATAAAGGAGGATCTGCAAATAGAATTTCCACAAACGTTCACGACCTATAAAAAGAATTACAAAACCTGGATTGAAAAAATCGGGCTTAAAGATTTGCAAAGAGCTGCTACTGATCTGCCGTGGAGAATTTAGTTCTAGTTCTTAAGCAAACGAAATAACAACTCCGGCTCATTGGTAGTTATATAATCAAACCCTTCTTTCAGCAACCAACTCATGGTTGTGCTGTCGTTCACTGTCCATGCATTGAGTGCAAGCTTGTGTTGTTTTGCTTCTGTTATCCACTGCGGGTTTTTCTGAAAAAAGCTGAAATGATAATCAATACCATCAATCTGATCAGCCTTTACTTGTGCAGGGGATTTATCCCCTTCGAGGTATTGAAGTATGGCTTTGTCATCCAGCTCACGGATCTTCAGAAGAATTTCATAATCAAAACTGATATACACGATCATTGATTCTGCTTTAAGTTTTTTCACCAGTCTCACTACTTTTTCTGCAATTAATTTACCACGCTCTTTGCTGATGCCCGAAGGTTTTATCTCGAGCACCAGTCGTGTGCTGTTGTTTGATTGCATTCCCGCAAGAAGATATTGCTGCAGGGTTGGCAATGGTTCTCCATTTGAAAGCTTAAAAGCCATTAACTCAGCATAAGTTGCTTTTTCGATTTCCAGTTTGTTGAAATGCGGATCATGATTAATAATAAGGGAATCATCGGCCGTCATACGCACATCAAATTCTGAACCGGTGCACCTTAACCTGATGGCTTCTTTTAAAGCGGCAATAGAGTTTTCAGGGAATTTGTTGAATTTGAAAGCACCCCTGTGAGCCACAACAGGATTTGCTGCAAATTTCTTCGACTGAGTTGCTTGTTTATTTACAGAGCAGGATAAACAAACCAAAAGACAACATCTGAAAATAATCTGTTTCAAACCAATAAATTTAACGTGAACTTTTTCTTTAATTCAAAAGTATGCAACCTTCACAGGTTCTATTTTTACAATCTCGTTTTCAACACCGGCACCATTTCATTTTTCCAGCTTGTAAAATCACCTGCAACAATATGTTTTCTCGCTTCCTTTACCAGCCATAAATAAAAAGCGAGGTTATGCACGCTTGCTAAAGTCAAGCCGGTTATTTCCTTGGCTTTTATGAGATGTCGCAAGTAAGCTTTGCTATAATAATTGCTGATGTGGCAATCGATACCATCATCCAACGGTGAAAAATCTTTTTCCCATTTTTTATTATCGATATTGATCACCCCTTTACTGGTGAACAGCATTGCATTACGTCCGTTGCGTGTGGGCATTACACAATCAAACATATCAACGCCTAACGCAATGCATTCTAAAATATTCCATGGTGTACCCACACCCATCAGGTATCTTGGTTTCTGCGTTGGTAATTCATCGCAACACAATTCTGTGAATTCATACATCATTTCTTCCGGTTCACCCACACTCAATCCTCCGATAGCACAACCTGTAAGATTTGCATTGGCCATAAATTGTGATGATGCTACACGCAGATCTTTATACGTGCCGCCCTGCACAATAGGAAAAAGATTTTGCGTGTATCCATATTTGTCTGGCGTGTCATTAAAATGTTTGATGCAGCGATCGAGCCAGCGATGTGTTAACTCCATGCTTTTCTTTGCGTAAGTATAATCGCTGGGATATGGTGGGCATTCATCAAAAGCCATCACAATATCAGCACCAATATTCCGCTGGATATCCATTACACTTTCAGGTGTGAACAAATGCCTGCTTCCATCAATATGACTTTGAAAAACCACACCCTCTTCTTTGATCTTACGATTACCTGCCAATGAAAAAACCTGGTAGCCGCCACTATCTGTAAGAATTGGTTTATCCCAACCATTAAATTTATGTAAACCACCGGCCGCTTCCAGCACTTCTGTACCCGGGCGCAAATACAAATGATAAGTATTACCAAGAATGATCTCTGCTTTTACTTCATGTTTCAACTGCTCAACCGTAAGTGATTTTACACTTCCCACTGTGCCCACCGGCATAAAGATGGGTGTTTGAATATTGCCATGATCAGTAGTGATCTCTCCTGCCCTTGCTTTTGAATTTGTATCGGTATGCTGTAGCTGAAAATGTAATGCGGCCATAGCGGCAAAGATAACCGATAGCAGGATTTGGGAATTAGTAATTGGGAATTAGATTGTCCAGGGTTTTAGATGCAATATTTTTTCTTAGTAATCTCTCACGTTCTCCTTTTTAGGAAGCAGGCATCATCTCCACATCCATTCTTCTTAATAAACCATCTTCCAACACATATATGTGTTTTACATTGCCATCAAACAAAATTTCTCCGTTTAAATCTTTTACTATTTGATGGACAGTAATTTCTAAACTGCCGTCTTGTTGTTCAACTATCTTAACAGGTTCTACGTGAGGGTTTATTTCTGTCCATTGCCTCGTCCAGTATGCCCTGATTTCATCATGACCGGTTACATAACCTCCTTTAAATGCTTTTGGCCATTGCACATTTGCATGCATCGTTGAAAGAGCCGTATCAATATCTCTTGCATTAAAAGCGGAATAAGCTTTGTTGATCAGGTCTTCGTGCTGAGAAGGCATAATTTTTTTTGCAAAGGTAAAGGTATAATCACTCACCAATTTCCTTCCTGTTGCTCATTCGTACGTTCGGGTTGCTTTGGTGCTTTCGTGCTCCATTGTTTATCATACCCAATAAAAAATGCAAGCCAACCCGTTCTTGCAACACGCATAAAATAAGGTTGCAGTAATAACAGGAATAAAGAGTTGAACCCTAACCAGTAAAACACACGATTATCGTCAATTGAAATACCAATGATCACCCACCACGCTATAAATGTAGCTACGCTAAATGCAATGGTAAGTGCATACGATACATAACTGGCACCATAATAAAAACCCACTTCAAGATTAAAAGGTTGCTTACATACCGGGCATTCCTTATGCATCTTCATGGTATGTTTTAACTGCCATGGGTTTTTGTATTCAAACATATCACCTCTTCTGCATCGTGGACATTTACACTGCAGTAAACGAAATACAGAAGGCTTCACATCCTTATTCACATTGTCTTGCATATCTGTTACTGTAAAAGTTTTCGTTTCCATTTGTTTATTTTTTAATGATCTGTTTACGGAATAACTCAGGTGTAGTTCCTGCATTTTTTTTAAAGAACCTTGAGAAATAAGAATTATCGGCAAACCCCAGTTCAATTGAAATTTCTGCAACAGTAAGTTGAGCATTCACCAATAAACGTTTTGCTTCAAGTATAATTCTATCCCTTATCAATTCACCTGCGGGACGTCCTGTAATATCTTTACAAAGAGCATTTAAATGATTTGGCGTTACATACAACATCGCAGCATAATCTTTGGTTAGTTTCTTTTGCTTATAGTGCAGTTCGATCAGTTTTTGAAAATTGGTTAACAGTAATGAATTATAATTTGTGGATTGCTCACGAGTTACTTTAAAACTCAACCTGCTAACCGTTACAAACAATTGCACTAATGCAGCCCGAACAACATCATCTTTTAATGCACGTTTTGAATTTGCTTCTTCCACAATGCGTGTTAATATTTGTTCAACTGCCTTCCTTGCTTCCGGTTGCAGATCGATCACCTGTTTTGCAGCAATACCTGAAAAAAAGCTAAACTGATCAGTGTATCTCGGGTTGGCAATAAATGCATGCAGGAACTGTTCCGAAAAGTTGACAATAAACCCATCGGGAGCCGAAGCAAAATCCCAGCTGTGCACTTGTCCGGGTGTCATAAAATAAATCTGACCTGGCTGCACGTTAAAATTCACAAAGTCGATTGAATGTGTACCCGAACCCTTGCTGAAATAAACGAGATGAAAAAACGAATGCTTATGTGGGAAATGCAGGTTCCGGTGTTCATCCAGGTAATGGGCAAAGTGATCTGCTGTAAGATCTTTTGCAGAAACTACATCCGCTTTTAATGTTTCAATACTGTAAACAGGTAATACTTGCTTATTCATGGCTGATGTTGCTATTGCAAAATTACGTAAGCCACACCCGGTACACGGGTAGTTTTTATGGGTTTTGTGGTACTTTTTACGGATAACGGTAGATGATGGTTGCGCAAGGTGGATTATCCCTGATTAGTCTTGAAAAAAGGAACAACAAATCCCCCAGCCAAAAATCCAACCTCCGAAATCTGCTTTCCGTGTGCTATTTTCGCAGCTGCTTATGAGTGTGTACTGGCCCGAAATCTTATTTGCTGCTTTTTGTTTAATGGCAGCCATCCAGGTGTTCTATTACCTGTACTTTTTTTCCCGTTTGGCATTTTATAAGAAGCCCAAGGTGGAAAGCTCCATGCAACATGCCGTATCAGTGGTGGTATGTGCAAGAGACGAAGCACAAAATCTTGCTGATAATTTACCGGAAGTTTTGCAGCAGCAATATCCTTCAACTTTTGAAGTCATAGCGGTGAACGATAACTCGTACGACGATAGTAAGTATGTGCTTGAATATCTGTCGAAACCATTCCGCAATCTTCGCCCAATAGAATTAAAGCAGGAAGCACGTTTAATCTCAGGGAAAAAATTTCCCTTGTCTATTGGAATTAAAGAAGCAAAACACGAATTACTCTTGCTTACCGATGCCGATTGCAAACCTGCCAGTGGCAAATGGATCGAACTGATGCAGGGCGCATTTAACAATGGAAAAGAAATTGCGTTGGGTTATGGTGCTTATTATAAAAAACCTGGCTTGCTTAATAAGCTTATTCGCTTCGAAACATTTCTATCGGCACTACAATATTTCTCTTACGCATTAGCTGGCATGCCATATATGGGTGTGGGCAGAAACCTTGCTTATAAAAAGGAATTGTTTTTTCGCAACAAAGGATTCTCATCACACAACCAGTTACCCGGTGGCGATGATGATCTGTTTATTAACAAGGTTGCCACAAAAAAAAATACAGCGATTGTTATTGATGAAGATGCCTTCACTTTATCTGAACCAAAAACAAGATGGAGCACATGGCGCAGTCAAAAAGCAAGACATTATACTACCAGTAATCATTACAAAGGCATTCACAAATTTTCATTGGGATTGTTTGCATCTTCACATTTCCTGTTTTATCCGTTACTGGCTGCATCTATTATCTTTTTCAATTGGTGGATGGCGTTGGCAGTATTTGGCTTCCGATTAGTTGTGCAGGGAATTATTTATTACAAGAGCATGAGCAGGCTGAAAGAAAAAGATCTTTTCTGGCTTTATCCTTTCCTCGATATCTGGCAATGGTTTTATTATCTTTTATTTGCAAATACATTATTCAAAAAACCGAAGCCCAATTGGAAGTAGTACTCAAATATTTTGCTGATTTTTCTCCTAGGCAATTGCAACAGTTGCAACAACTGGAAGCAGTGTATAAAGAATGGAATGAAAAGATCAATGTCATCTCCCGTAAAGACATTGACAGTTTGTATGAAAAACATGTGTTGCATTCCCTTTCTATTGCTGCGGTGTTCAACTTTCAGTCCGGCACACAAATTTGTGATCTTGGAACAGGTGGCGGCTTCCCCGGCATTCCATTAGCTATCTTTTTCCCGGAAGTTCAATTTCATTTAACCGATAGCATCAATAAAAAATTAAACGTTGTAAGAGAAGTTGCCAGCGCTATCGGTTTAAATAATATAACTACGCAGCATACACGTACAGAACAAATTGTTAATCGCAAATTCGATTTTGTGGTGAGTCGTGCTGTTGCTCCATTGAAAGATTTGTGGAAATGGAGTGTGCCTATTTTAAAAGCAAAAGGCCAAGGCAAACAGGCAACCGCTTTTGATGAACCATTTTATGGCGGACTTATTTGTTTAAAAGGTGGCGACCTTGCTGAAGAAGTAAAAGAAAGCGGTCTATCGCCCATTGTTTGGGAAATTGAGCAACTATTCAGCGAAGATTTCTTTAAAGAAAAGTATGTGATGGCTGTGAAGCGCTGAGGATAAACCATATAAAGTTTATACAAGCCACTTGTCATTTTTATACCTGCAACAGCTTTATTACCACTTAGTGGTATTTCCTATATTCCCTGAATAGTTCAACTTTGCAGTATGAATAAAATTTCCGTTTGTATTGTTGAAGACGTTACAGACATCCGACAGGCACTGGAACAGATCATTGAGTTGAGCGAGAATTGCAGCCTGGCTGGTTCGTTTTCATCTGGTGAAGAAGCATTAATAAAGATTCCACTTATAAAACCAGACGTTGTGCTGATGGATATTGGTTTAGGTTCAACCAATGGTATTGACCTTGTGAAAGAATTGAAACCTCAACATCCTGAAATACTTTACATGATGTGTACAGTGTATGAAGAAGATGAAAAAATATTTGATGCATTGCGTGCCGGTGCCAGTGGTTATATCCTGAAAAAATCATCGCCTGCTAAATTATTAGATGCAATTGGCGAATTGGTTGATGGAGGTGCACCCATGAGCAGCCAGATAGCCTTGAAAGTTGTGAATGCATTTAAAGATATGCCGGTGCAGGAAACAGTTACTCCGAACACAGAGAATGAAGATACAGCCATCCTGACCCGCCGTGAAAAAATGATCTTAGAAAAACTGGCGCAGGGAAAAATTTATAAAGAGATCGGTAAAGAATTAGACATTAGTCCTGAAACAGTTCGCAAACACGTGTATCATATTTACGAGAAGCTGCATGTAAACAACCGTGTGGAAGCAGTAAACAAATTCTACGGACGTTAATACTTACAAGAGAACTTATAAAAAAAAGCTGTTCGTTTGAACAGCTTTTTTATTTGCAAAATATATAGTTAGTAAGTTTTATAGTTCTAAGCTGATTTGGCAATTGTCTATCGTCTATTGCCTATTCACCAATGACCATTCACAACTCACCACTTCAACTCGAGCCTGTTATTTCTCCTGTCAACATCTGCCATGCGTTGCGAAGGATCAATTTCAACGACAGTTAAATCACGCAGAGGTTTATCAAACTCTATCACATAAGTTGGGTGTGTCCATTTCCATGCAGGATAAACGGTACGTGGCATATTATCTTCCGCTGGCTTTTCACCAAACATGAGGTATGCAGGAATGTAATGCATCTGCTGTGTGCCATCTTTAAACGTAAGCACTACATCAATGGGCATTGGCATTTCTTTGAGGCGCCGCAAACTGATCTTTGTTCTACCACCCTCTTCCCACAAACTGTCAATTTTATAATCGATAGTTTTTGTACTATTTACCCAATATTCTTTATACCAGTCTAACTGCAAACCACTCACTTTTTCTGCTACACGTAAAAAGTCATTTACGTTTGGATGCTTAAATCGCCATTGTTTGTAATAATCCATTAAAATCTTATCACGCACTTCCCCACCAGTGATATATCCCAACTGTGCAATAAAAACTGCTCCCTTTGAATAAGCTGCACTTCCGTAAGCATAGTTGGTATTAAAATGATCGGCATGCGTTGTTAATGGTTCTTCTAATCCGCTTTTTGCCAGATTAAAATAACTGCTGTAACTACCGGAATTGTATTTTGGCAATTTATCGTCGGTATAAACAGTTCCATTCTTTTTGGCCAATTCTGTATAATAATAATTGCTTACTCGGCCTGTTGCATAGTCAGTAAAGCCTTCATCCATCCATGCATATAAACTTTCATCAGTACCCATCAGCATTTGGTACCAGGTGTGCATCCACTCGTGAATAACGGTTCCAATGCCGGGACCATTTAACA
The DNA here is from genome assembly GCF_057361365.1 of Lacibacter sp. NCBI lineage: Bacteria > Pseudomonadati > Bacteroidota > Chitinophagia > Chitinophagales > Chitinophagaceae > Lacibacter > Lacibacter sp. Next base: position 61,742 of record NZ_JBMQSG010000012.1, read on the forward strand.
ACGTTGCCATAGGATATTCCATACCACCATCGCCACCTTGCAGAAACGAATATTGTTTATATGGATAAGCACCAAAGGTTTTTTCAATAAACGGCAACACAATTACAGCTGCATCTGCAACTTTCGCCCATGCCTGGTCATTAGCTGCATCATTTGCTTTGTAGTTGTACAACACATGAATAGTGCGACCACCACTTACCTGCCGTGTAAGATGTTTGTATTCTGCATCGGCAGCCCACACAAAATCATGCACATTTGGCGCAGTAAATTTCCATGTGAGTTTATCGCCTGCTGGACGAGCAACTTTAACGCCAGCTGCTTCATATCCATGTCCTATTTGATTAGCGTTGGTTAAATAACCTGTGCCACCGATCATAAAATTTTTATCGATTGTGATGTTTACATCAAAATCGCCCCACACACCATAAAATTCACGGGCAATGTAGGGGTTTGGATGCCAGCCGTCGTTATCATATTCGCATAACTTGGGATACCATTGTGCCATCGAAAACTTTACACCGTTGGCTGCATCTCTTCCACTGCGACGCACCTGCAATGGTACTTGCGCATCCCAATCCATTTCCAACAACACTTTTTGTTTTGGTAAAATGGGTTTGCTAAGTTTTACTTCAAGAATGGTTTCATGCTCAGTTAATTTTTGTTCAACGCCATTCAGTTTTAATGATCTTACTTTCTGGTAACCGATTTCTGTTTCGTTGAGATTAAGAATGCGGTCTCTTACACGTGCATCCCAATCGGGTTTTGAACCAACGATTTTTTTTCCTAATTCACGGCTGCGTGTATCCATCATGCTGTTTGGCTGAAACGCATTCCAGTACAGGTGATAGAAAATTTTATCTAGAGTGTCGGGAGAATTGTTCGTGTATTCAAGTTTCTGTTTACCGCTGTAGCGGTTTGTGTTCACATCCATGTCGATGTCCATCACGTATTTCACCCGCTGTTGCCAGCGATTGGGCTGGGCCGATAGTGTTACCATCACACACAAAAGGGTTCCGGTCAAAACAAGTTTCTTCATGCTCAAAATTTTGAGCCGTAAATATCCTGAAAAATCCTGTTTGGAAAAGCTTAAATGATGAGCGGAGGAGTTACGCTGATTTTTCCTCCTTCATCAGCTCTTTGCGGATACCATCGAGCAGATCGGCCTGTTGCATGTCCATTGTATCACGTGCATAGCATTGCAGCACAGCAAACTGAACAGCGTTGAGGATAGAGGCCCCTGTTAGTTCATACTTTTCTGCCAGTTGAAAAAGATCAACTGAATTTGCTGTTGAGAGACTTTGCGGCAAGGATTTTTGCCACAGCACATAACGTTCCTGCACATTGGGGATAGGAAAATGAATAACTGCATGAAACCTTCTTACAAATGCATCATCAAGATTATGACGAAAGTTTGATGCAAGGATCATGAGTCCTGGATAATCTTCTACACGTTGCAACAGGTATGATATTTCCTGGTTTGCATATTTATCATGTGACGATTGCACGTTGGTACGTTTGCCGAACAATGCATCGGCTTCATCAAAAAACAACACCCAGTCTTTACTTTCGGCACGTTTAAAGACCGTCTCCAAATTCTTTTCTGTTTCACCAATGTATTTCGATACTACCTGCGAGAGATCGATGCGATACACTTCTTTATCAAACTCTTTACCAATCAGTCCGGCAGTTAATGTTTTACCGGTTCCTGATGGACCATAGAATAACACACGGTAACCCGGCTTGATCTTACGCTTGAGGTTTTCATCTGAAGATATTTTATGATGATGTTTTAACCAGGTGATAATGTCAGTTACCTGCTGTGCAGTTTTGTTTGGCAGCACAAGGTCATTCCAGTTCATTTGTGTGCTGATGCGTTTGGCAGGAAAGTCGACACCAAATCGTGGTGCTGATTCTTTTCCCAATAAAATTTTATCAACAACATCCTGTGCAAGTATTATGCGGCCGCTCATCACCGGTTCACCTTCCTTCACTGGCTCTAACCACAAAATACTTTCACGAAAAAAGAAATGATCTTCAGAAAAATAACGCTGCACATGCAAACGGTCTTCAATATTATTCCCTGCTAAAACAAACTGTGCAGTTTCTCCAGTTGGCAACATACTCCGGTGATTGGTTGCACGCACTCCGCCGAACAAAGAAAAATCGCCACCGCCCGGTAATTGTTCTTGAATTATACTTTCAAAAAAATCAGGACTTACATGCGGCACTAATGCCAGCATTAAAATGATCCACTCATCAGTGTTTCTTAAATGAGGAATATGTTTACCGATCTCTTCTTTATATAATTCACCATTAAACCGCTCTTTTAACCATTGCTGCAGTTGTAACTGCTGCTGATTAAAATGCGTTTGCAAGCGTTGCGAAATAATAAGATGAAGATCTGCAAATGCTGCATCAAAGGTTGAGGTGTGGATGTTTTTATGTAAGCTGTAAAGCATAAAACAAAATACAAATTTTATTAGTTACGGACAATTACAAGTGACAGTAAATTGGTTTGCACCATTTGCATCTAATGCAGCACTTCTTGCATCGGAGGCTGCTCGTCGTGACCGCTCAACCCGATCATGAACTGATTGTATATGAGCATCCAGGTCTGTCAGGCAACCGGTAAAACTATATCGTGTGGTAATGGTACCTGCATAAGTATTGAAAGCATCAACGTGTTGTTGCTCATGTTGGGCTAAAGTGGTATCAACAAAATTTTGAACGGCGTTATGTTCACAATCATTCAAACCCGATTGTGGCGATGGAAGAAATACAGAAGGGCTTGCTAAAAATTCGGATGTAACTGTGCCAACACTGGTAACACAATCTTCAGCAGAACAATTACGACAATTACGAGCTCTTTGCTGAGTTCCATCTGAAGAAAACGAATTAGAATAGTTTGCGGAGGTTCTTCCACTTACACGAACGTTGTTACAATGTGCAAAGTGAGTAGTGTTTTGTGTGTACGTCCCCTCACCGGAAAATTGTACTGAACCAAGATATTCAGTTTCTTCAATCGTTGCTTCATCAGTTTGCCGTTGAATTCTATTTCCTGTTTGCTGCATCACATGTGTTAACTCATGTGCCAGTAATGTTTTGCCTTCGTTACTGCTGCTGTTAAACTGTCCTTCGTTAAAGACAATATTGTTTCCTACAGTATATGCTTTTGCGTGAACTTCTTTCGCCGACTTTGCGGCTTCGTTACCTGTGTGTACCCGTACACTCGAAAAATCGTACCCCATTCTTGAAGAGAAAAATTGCTGATCTGACTTTGGCAATGTCGTTCCCTTTCCACTCAATGAATTGATATAAGAAGAAGTGATAGCTGTGCCCGAAGAACTTCCGTCATCTTTCTTCTGAATTTTTTCTTCTTCTTTTTTTTCTGCTGAACGATGTAGTTTTTTGTCTTCCTCTTCGCAGTGTTCACACTTGCGTTGCACAACAGGTGCTGCGTGGAAAAAACCATCACTTACAGAACCGGCAAAGAAATTCTGCTTTTGTTTATTCTCTTTGTTTTGAGTTACCGGTTTTTGTTTTGCAAAACGCCGGATGCGTCGGTGGATGGAAGGTTTCATAATTTATGTTTTTAAAATGTCCAATTAACACTACTCAGCCCTCTCCGAAATTCATTTATTCGGGCACGCTGATTATCTGTTGGAGAAAAACTTTCAATATGTTCCGGAGTGAATGTAGTTGCATTAGTAATAACACTATTTGCAAGCACTCTTTCCATTTGACGATAATTATTATATCCTCCTAAAGGCCTGTTTCTCCGGAGTGTATTAATCATGTTTTGCGAAACAGTGGTAAGTCTTCGTAACAATGCCTGGTCATCTCGACTTGCTATTATAAGATTAATATTATAATCATCTGTTTGTGGCAAATCAACAGACTTGCTGAACCGAAGCTGTTTAGCAGGATCTTCAACCCATTGATTATTTTGCATTTTCATTGCGCCTCCTGTTACTGAATAAGTATTTACAAAGTAGTTATTGTATTCGCTTCTATAGGTTACGTTAGCCCGCAACCAAATCGGCAGTCCTTGATCATAAAAACTTTTTAATTGAGTTTCAAATTCCGACCTATATTCATTGTTGTAATAACTTGGTGTCGGTATAAGATTGGAGTTACTTGCCACTCCGCCGACATTATGATTCAGAATATGAAAACGAACCCACCTTGAACTCAGTTGCATGTCCCTCAATACCTGCCATTCATCTTCAAGATTTGACTCGGATGGCTCAGTACCTGGCAAATGATTGGCTGGCACCCGGCCTCCTCCATTATAAACATATCTTGCTGTAAAACTTTGCGCTTTCGCAGCAGTAAACCCGGGAACAAATTCCGATCTAGGAACCGCAAGTTCTACTGCACCTGGGTCGATTTCCCGTACTATGTTTATAATATTACCAATTAATTGAGGGATAACGGGATTGTTTTGTTGACTGACTTTGCTACTATTCATTAGATTTTGCACATCTCTAAGAATGTTTCTTCCGTTTTGAATGCTGCGTAATTTTCTTTGCTTATCAGCATCACTTAAAGTACTTGACCCATTTATTTCTGTTGTTTTCTGATCAAAGAATTGTGCAACATTCATTGGTGTACTTTCAATTATCAATGAAGGATTTTCTGCCGAATCTCTTATATAAATAGTATGCCTTTCGCCTGTTTCTGTTGTAAACTGTTGCCTGAAACCTAGCCATCCCATAATCGCATCTCTTGCACTTCTTCCCATCGCCATCACTCTATCTAACAAATTCATTCCCGTATCAACAGCCCTGTTCACCAACCATGTTAATGCATTATCCACCATCTCTCTTGCACGTTCGATCATTTCACCTACTCTTCTGCCAATACCACTCAAACCAACCTGGTTGGCAAGAAAACCAATCACAATCGGCATTGCTCTTCCCATGGTGCGTTCAAGATAATTTGCAGCAGTGGTAACATTACCTTCTGCTATATCGGCCACACCATTTACAAAACTGTTCACCACTTCCAGCATCTCACGCAGGTAACGGATAAAACTTTGTATGGCACTATAAATAGCAATGGCACTATTCACCACTGCCATGATACCTGTTGGATCGAGCATGCTCAACAAACGTGTTACCATGCGATTGATGATCTGTTCCATTACCCAGTTCTTCACTGCATCAAGAATTGTATCCCACAAATTGGAAAGTTGTTCCTGTATCTTATCCCATATTGCAGCCATACCACGTTCCTGCACATCACGAATGAACGTCCAGATACCTTCCAATGTATTGATCATACCACGTATGCGTGCCACACGCTGCGGACCAATGCGTGGATGTGCAGCGAGTTTTTGCCAGATGCGTTCCATACTAATGCCCAACACTTCGAGCACCCAGGCAATAACACCACGCAATGAAAGATCCGTTAACTCAGGAACACCTGCATCTCTCAACTCACTCATCAACCAACCGACCAAACCTTGCACCAGGTGTTGCAGAATATTATCAAAGAACTGGATGAAGCCTTGCTTAATTGCACGTAACAGATTTTTCAAAAACGCAACAGGGTCTTGTTTGATCCTGTCGAATGCAGCCATTGATCTTGCAATAATGTTATTGATAAGATCGAACGGAAAGTTCATAACTGTAAGAATAGCTTCAATCACGATCTTCACAATTTCAATCACAAATGCAATCAGACGACCAATGGGTTCACCAAAGCGATCAAGAATGCGTTGGAAACATGCGATGGGGTCCATTAGATCGCCAATGGTAAACGAGTTCCACAGATCAATGAACAATTGCACGATGGCTGCAGGCGTCATATTGAGCCTGTTCACCGCTGCAGTGATCCTGGCTGTAGTGCTGTCGATTGCTCCGCTTTCTTTCAGTTGATTATACTGATCGATACCACCTTCCATTAAACTAAAGAATCCCCTGATCACATTCTCCATGTTGAACGGCACTTCTTCATTTGTAAACGGATCTCGTCCAATGATGACCGTTACTAACTGGTATCCACGAACCGTTCTTGCCCAAGTACTCAGACGTTGCATCAACACTTCTTTTACGAGACGAAGAATTTCTGCAGCAACACGAATCACAAAATCAAGCACCTGCGTAATGGGCTCAGCAAAAATGTTATAGATGCTTCGGAAGGTTTCCACAGGACTCATCAACGCTTCAATGGTTACCCTATCCCAAATGGTACTGAAATTTTGAACAATGGTATCGTACAAATTACCGAACACCATTATGCCTTCATCAATATAACCTACCACCCGCTGGTAAGTACCTGTCTCCTGCATTTGTGTTCGCTGCTGTATACCTTCTTCACCACCCAATTCAAGAATGGCGTTAAGAATATTTGTACCGTTACGATCGACCCGTTGTTTGGTAACAGGATCTTCACCAAGAATAACAGTGAGCAGCGGATAAGCAGTTGTATTCTCTTTAATGAAATCAACAATGGCATTAAGCAGATGATCTTTGATCATCTCAAGAATTTCAAGCGCCGCATTTACAGCAAAGTCAATCACGTTGCTGATGAAACGTTGCACAATGTTGGCGCCATCACGCAACACACCCATCGGCGACATATCCAACCCAAACTCTATACTGTTCCAGAATCGGTCGAACTCGCTGAACAATCCATCAACGATCGCTTCGAGCCCTGCAATCTGTTGATCGATCCATTGAGCAGCAGGATCAAGCAAACCTTCTTCATTCAACTTTTGCTGGATCAACGTTCCGCCCGGCATAATATCAAATGCAGCATCAAGCAGGTTATGACCATTTCGTTGCACTTCTGCATGCGTAATGGGATCTCGGCCTAACACAACACGTAAAGCACGATAACCTGGTATATAACTAACGATCTCACTTGCTTTACGCAACAAACAAGCAGACACTTCATTCATGTCGATACCAAGACAACTTGCAAGTTCTGAAATGCTGGTATGCGCAAGTGCGTCGTCAATTACCAAACGTTGCAACTCATCATCTTCTGTTTTGCATTGCACAGGTGGTCCACGATCATTCACCGATTGTAATTCATTAAAATCACCAGCTTTTGTATTTGTCAAAGAACTAATGGAAACATCTTCTGTTTTTTGTTGAACAGTATTCGCAGCAGCACAACAAGTATCTTGAACATCAACACTACTATGATCATGTTCATTCAATTCCTTTTTCTGAATGCATCTTGATAAATCTGTAGCAGGTAATTCTTCTTCCTGTTCATGATCTTCTTTTTTCTGCAACTCTTTTTCTTCAGCAGACCGATCGACCCTGGTGGTTGGATTTTGCAATGAACCCTCTGCATTTACCTGCCAATTGCTTAATTCAGTTTTTGCCTGTATGTCGGTTGATGATTCATCGCTGATATGATGTTCATCTTCTGTGTCTCCTTTTCGCTGCAGTCGCTTTACATCAGCTCTTATTTCAGCCAATGTTTTGGGTGGCACCTCCGGTACAATCGCTTCACCCGGACCTAATGAACCTTCCATGATCTTTAACGGATCAAAGAACGCCGTCCATTCCTTCATGGAATGATCTTTTGTTTGCACCTGCCCACCCAGATTATCTTCACCTGCCGTGTTACCATTTACCGTTCTTACGTTTCCCCCTTCGGCACTTTCAACAATGGCAAAATGTGAGTAAGCATTACGATAAGCAATATCACCGGGCAACGGAAGTTCACCGGGTTTGCGTGCTGCCTGGAACTTCACCATTTGTCCGCCAAGTTTCCATTTCGGCATCGGCACACCACTTTTATTTAATGCCCAGAAAACAAATATGCCGCACCAGCTTGGCATGGCATCACGTTTTCCTTCTGTTGTTTTAGGAATTGCATTGGCAGTAGATACAGTTGTTTTATCAACGATCATTGCCGTTGTTTCACGTTTCTTTTTTATGTCCTGTTCAGCAATTGCACCCGGTGTTGCAGGTTGCCCGTTGCTGATAATTTTTTCTTCCCCAAATGTTGTTTTAAAAATATCTACGAGATGTTCCCAACCAGTACGATTACCATCGGCCTGCGGTTTATTAGCATCAATTTTACCTTCAACTGTTTTTGCTCTTGCAACAGCATTTGTGAGTTGCGACGGTACAGCAGCACTACGATGGATCATTTGCTTACGTGCAATGATCTTGGGTGTAACTACTGTAGAGTTATTGGCATGATGGCTGCTGGCACCTTGCTGAATTGTATGCGTTAGTTCATGTGCAAGCAAAGTACCACCTGCTTCGGTGTGAGGAGAATATTTACCGGAGTTGAAATAGATATCATTGCCATGCGTGAAAGCCTGAGCATGTATAGAACTACTCATGCTTTGTGCATAGCTTCCCGTGTGGATGCGAACACCACTGAAGTCGGCACCAAAACGGGATTCCATAAATTGTTTTGTTGATGAAGGCAATGCAGAGCCACTTCCTTTTGATGAAGAAAGACTGCTTTCAAATGATGCCCGGGGGGAGGATGCCGGTGGCCCCCTTCCACTGCATTGGATGACATCAGAACTGTGTAAAGCTAATTCCTTGCGATTGATATTGTAATCATTTGCTGATTCACCTACAGCATCATCAGCAAACGAACTGTTCGCTTCTTCACTTCGTTGAATTAAGCGAAAGAGTTTGGTATGAACCTGTTGCTTTTGTTCGCAGGAAGCACACATGCGTTGTACATTAACGGAAGAGCTTTGCTCAGCTTCCGGCAACTCTTCTTCCTTCTTCTGAATTTTTTCTTCTTCTTTTTGTGCAGAAACAGGTGCTGGTTCAGGCATGCGCATTACCTGGTTTGCTACAGCATCGGCTTCTCTTTCCTGCGGATCATCGGGACTGCTTACTGAAAGCTTTGTTTGAATGGCTGATGAAAAAAATGAACTACTTTCTTTACCAGCGAAAAAAGAATCCTCACCTGCTTTCCTGAAGAAAGAAGTTTTATCTGCGGATGCTTTTACAGCAGTTGCAGGTTTGGATGTTTTTTCAGCCGATGTAAACAAGTTGCCTGTTTATGGTTTAATGTTTGATGTTTGTGTTTGTAGCCTGAGCGAAGTCGAGATTGAAACACTACATCTGTCAGACGATGGCGTCAGACGGGGCGCACTCATCACTCATTACTCATCACTCCTCATTTGTATTCAATAAATCCCCTGTTGATCTTTCCTATCTTTCTTTGTAACCGAAACACACCAATACCATTCCTGCTTCCGGCATTATTGCTGTTGCCTTCAATGGTATGAATAAACCCGCCTTCTACTTTTTCTACAATGCCTGTATGACCAGCAGCTCCACCTGTGTTCATAATAAAAATATGCCCGGGTTTAATCAGTGATGGTTTGTTCACTGCTTCATCCGTTGTGATCTTTTTTCCTGTTGTTTTATTCCAATGCGTCATCACGTGTCCTGTTTTAAACAATGGATTCTTCTTACCCAACGTTGTTGATGCCTTATCAAAACCCCAATAAACAAATGCAGCACACCAGAATAACCCGGAAGGTAAACCAACACTTGCGAGATACTGATCAACAACAGGTCCTTTGTTACTACCCGGAGGATCTTCCATTACACCTAATTGCTTAACCGCAACCTTCAACGTTTCTGTAAGTAGATTATTAGGAGCTGTATCAGTAGTTACAATACTTTCCGTTCCAAACAAGGTTGCCCATGTTAGTGAACCTACATGTCCATCAACCTCCAACGGATTTCCAAACTGATCCATATGTGTTGCCTGGAAAAGCTTTACTGCATTTTTTGTTTTTACTCCATACGTACCCGTTCCTTCAAGGTTACCGATGTTCAGCTCCATCAGTTTTTTCTGAATGGCTTTTACAATAGCAGTATTGCTTTCGCCTTCTTTGATAATTCTGCCTGGATATTTCATATCTGTAGTTTTTGGTTTTACGTCCATTCAACAAACAGTGCCTGTTTCATCCAAGGGTAACGAATGATGGAATAAGACCACGGCAAGTATTGCAGCAACACATCTTCTGTTCGTTGCTCCACCTGCAACAGCCATTTGTTTTCTTTCAGTGATAGCTTACCTGTGCGTTGAAAAAAAGATTGCTGAAGTGATGGTACAGATGTTTGCTTTAGTGCCGGCCAATGAACGATCATCTGCTGAAGCAAATGAAAACATTCTTCCTTTTGTGCGATCGTTAACTCCACATTAGCATCAACAAATTCATGAGGCTGCAAACCACAGATCAATTTGCATAGAGGATAATAAATCTCTGCGTGTTCTTCGTCACCCGCTAGAAACGAAAGCAAGGCACAGGCTCGGTCTTTATCGATCAATGATTTTCTGTCTTCACTTAACAGGTGTAACTCATGAAACAACGTAGAAATAAATGGCTGCAACAAAACAATGCCGGCATTATGCACAATGATGGCTTCATCATTTGACTTTGTTGTGCTTTTCTTCTTATCTAAGGTTTTCTTTTGCTCTGCATCATGTTTTGCAGAACGCTGATATAATTCGTTATGATCCATCACCCATTCCACTGTGGGCAACTCTTCTTCATTTTGCAGCAAATGATTGTTCTCGTCAGCCAACAAGTAAAGCAGGTAGGTTTTTATTTCAAAATACGAGAATGAAACAGAGCGCTTGAATCTCAATTTGCCTTCCTTTAAAACAACGTTCAATCCCCGATGAAGTTGAGTAAATAACCATTGCTGCTCCTCAAATGTTCCGTGCTTCAGAAACCGTTTCAATCTTTGCTCATCATGCAATTGCTGAATAAAAAAACTCCTTAGTTGTTTATCTATTGGTCTAGCTGATTTCTTCCACCAGCTCAAACGTTCCTGCCATAGTTCAAATGAAATATAAGAGGGCAAATGTCCATGCTCTAAATAAAAAGCCCAGGCTTGTAATAAAATATCGGGATCAACACTCACAGACTTTTGTTCAATATCATTTGGATGTTGAACAATTATTTTTTTCTGCTGCTGCACATGAGTGGCAACCTGTTCCCTTATCTGTTCACGCAAACGATATTCTATTTTCTGCAGATCAAATGAATCGTTAACCTGGAGATCAATTGAAACACGATCAATAAATAACAACTCATCATCCAGATCAAAATCAGCAAACACTTCCTCTGCCAAACGTTTAAAATTGTGTTGCAAGTAAGAAGCAGCCTGCTGACGCATAGCAAACACTTTCTCCTGTTGCACTCCTTTCAGATGAAATGAAAGTTTACCGATACTATGTATTGCAGTTGTGCTCATGGTATTGATATCTTAAATAAACTATGATTAAAGAATTCAGTTACCTTATCCGTGTTTTAAGTGTTGTTAAATCTCTGTTGACGGTGCCAATTGTTTGATCAAATGCAGCTTTCTGCAGGTTCAGCTTTTCTGTTACCGATCTATCCGTCTGCACAAGTACTTCGTTTTTAAGCGTAGCGAGTTTTCCATCAACCGCCTGTGCGTTAGTTGTCATATCACGGTTAACAGTAGCAATCGCCTGGTTTAACTTGGTATCACTCGCTGCTGTGGCTTGCACCAGTCTTGTATTAAATCCGCTTTCAACAGAAGTAACACGATCGTTCACTCCTTTAACATCTGCTGTTATTTTTGAAGTCAATTCGGTTCTTACTGTGTTTAATTTACCATCGAGCAAAGCAAGATCGCTGCCGGTTTTGGTTACTTGTGCTTTTGTTGCAGTAAGTTCGTTTGCAACAGTAGTAACCTTTGTATTGATCCGGTTTTCTGCTTCCAGTATTTTACCGTTGAACTCTGTTCTTACACCTGTTATCAACTCTTCAAAATCGGCCCGGTTCGGTTCCCTGACACCTCCTTCAGTGCTAACTTTAATATTGCCTTTTGTAACTACTGTATCGTATGATGAAATTAATTTTGAGAACGATGTCTCATACTTGTCTTTAACAACCGCTACTTCCTTTCCAATATTTTCACGGTTTACAAGCACATCCTGTCCAACTTTGTTTATCCTGAGATCAAAATCATTTAGCCGTTTTCCTAAAGTAATATCAGCATTATTTGTAAGGTCTTTCACTCTTGCTAATTCATCTTTAACATTGAATAGTTCAGCGTTTAACAGCGGCCGTTTAATGATGTCTTTCGAAATAGTGTAGTTGATCTCTTTTATTGGTCTGATTGGTATTGTTGTAGTATCAACATTCGATTCTACCAATTCGTCTTTTACAATATAGGGCAAATAAAAATCGGCAACCACAGTTTCAGTGTCCCCAACTTTTTCATACACCAAAATAAACGTGCCGCCTTTACAAACGCCTCCATTATGCATCATGGCAGGATTCTGTTGCAAAAACTTGCTGAAAATATATCCGTCTTCTACCTGTTGTTTTTGCTTTTGCAAAATATCGCCAAGCCATAACAATATTCGTGGCTGCTCCAACACTGCAAGGTTCTCAAGAGGTGAACGAAAAGCTGCTGCTGTAAATAGCTTTGAATTTTTATTTACTTCTGCACCTGCATTCGCCATGCTGAGATGCAGATCATCCCACGCTACAGCGCCAACAACTTCTCTCGCCGGTTTAGCCAAGGCGAGTTTTGTAGTTGCAATTTGTGTATCCAGTTCAGTTTTTTTATTCAACACCAAATTTCTTAACGCCTTTGGATCGCCATAATCTTTTGTAATGGCAGGCTGGTTTAGTTCTTCATCGTTTGGCAGATTTAAAAGCAATGATTCATTATACTTCTTTACATAATCGAGCTTGGTATCCATGTGGAGGCGTTCCTTATCATACAACAGATCAAGAATTCCGGGACGTATTGCTTTGGGCGGCAATCTTCTTATTCTTTCTTTCTGCAGTTGCACACCCGCTATATCAAAAGGCAGATCAAATTGCTTTCGTATGTTATCAATTGCGATGTATGCATCATCGTATGTTTTTCCAATATGCCCTTCAATTCTTAAGAAAGGATATGCATCAATATCAAACATCAGCGGCGTTGTTACATGCGGCAAACTGGAATATTGCTGTGAATGATAAGACAAGATAGTGTTGCTTTTATTGCGTTGCCATGCTTTAGGCGACCAATGCGGTACAACATTTTCCGCTTCATAGTAATACGGTATCGCCCTGTTTCCAAGCACTTCGTTAATACCACCTGACGGTGTAATTTTTATTGATGCTCTTTCAGGAATGTTGAATGATGCAATGAGTTTTGCAAGTCGTGCAAAAAGATGCAAGGCATCTTCCATCGCTTCGTTTTTATTATTTAGAATGGGCGATTCAATAAAACAATGCCTGTATTTTCGGTTTAAACCAAAATCAGCTCCTTGTACTAATCCCAATGCCAAATGTTTTGGAAATGCATCAGCTGAAATGCAACAGCCATGACAAAGATCGAATACACTTTCCTTGAATTCATTGTATGCAACAGCTACGTCTTTCAAAAAATCATACACGTATTGTATGCCACGTGCATTGTCTGCTACTGCTTTTTTTGCAATGGCCGGCACTTTTGTTACAACATTCATTTCAACCTGGGTAAATAATTCTTTATATCCACCATTTACCTTGTAACACTGCAACAGATCACGGGCAGTTGCTGCCGCAGTTTTCAATCCCTCTTCCAAAATATTACCTGCATTATTAATGGCAGTACCATAAGTGCGCAATAAGTCTGGATAGCTGAAGATGCTGTCATTCTCATTCAGCAACACACGTGGAATACTTACTTCCGGCAGGCTGAAATATTCATCACCACAACAGTCAACATCATTATCGATCAGATCATAATCACTCCTGCTAATGGCGAGAAACTTTAACTCCGAATGATGTACCAATCCTTTGTTCTCACATTCATCTGCAGAGCATTGATCGGTATCAATTGTATATTGACTCAGGTAAGCAAGTACAACTGTGTTTTGTGGTGGATTATTTCTACCAAAGAAATCAGCAAGCCCTGTTGCGTCATCATTTGATTCCACTAGCTCCGATAGACGAAGCGTGCCATCTTCATTCTTTAGTTTTTCAAATGCTGGATAGTTTGCTTTACCATCATCAAGTTGCTTTGCGGCAATTAATACTTTATCAGCTTCCAGTACCACCAGGTCGCCATCGCTGGTAACACCTACACCCTTTGTAACGATAATACTGTTTCTTTCAAACACGATATTTAAACCGCATACGATTCCCACACCAAGCAATCTTGCACGTGTAAGCCGCTGCTGGTAATCAAAATACTGCACCACGTGATTCAACTGCTCAGCAGTGAGTACCTGGTTATCTTCAAAATAGTTAAACGTGTTTCTTGGTGCGTTGAGTTTTACGGGAATATGTACCATACCAATTGTTTTAAAGATTACCTAAACTGGTTCGTCCTAACACAAGCGGATTTGCTGGCGTCTCACCACAATGAGGCAGCACGCCTTTTGGCATTAAACTCCGCAGGTTAAATAGTATATCGATCAATGCTCTTGTTGCAATCAATCCTTCAGTTGTGTTTTGTTTTCCTTCCTGTTTTAATGCAAGCCATAATTTCCATGCAGTTTCAAATTGTGCAAGCTGCTCTTTATTTACCCAACAGATCTTTGGATAGATATGCGCAGGTGTTTGTTGCCGGATAAGATTCTCCACTTGTTTTCTGAAATCCATGTTTCTGAAACGAATTGTTTCCGCCGGCAATACAACTGTAATGCGGAACGAATAAGGATCCTGTTCACAATCTTCACAATCATTATCGGTACACACCGGTAAGAAATTTTCTTTGTTGAACAGTTCATTTTCCTTTTGTAAGAATGCTGCATCTAATCGCAACAACAAATGTTCCACTACAAATAATCCTTCATTACTGAATTGTTCTTTCACCAGCAACATCAGTTTGAGAATAGCAGCTTCTGCCTGGCTTTTGCTTGCAAAAAACTCATTGCGCCTTGCAAGTATGGTTCCGGAAGCATCAATTACATTAAAGTGATACCGGCCATCGGTAGCTTGTTTCAGATCGTAATGATCACGAAGTGAAGCATGCTCTATTGCTTTGGCGAAAACCAGTTCAGCTTCTGCCTTTGTTGAATATTTCTTGACACTGCTGAGTAATGTTCTGCTTCCATTATCCGGATCAGCAATGCGGAACACATAGTCTGCCGTACCGTTGTTGATCTCTTCCACCACTTCTGACTTGACATTTGAAATGGCATGTCGTGAATAATTGCTGATACCAAGCAAGCGACAAATCCTGTGCTCCAATCCGCTTACATTCTTTGTATCCCAAACAGGGCTTTTTGTATAATTATAACCAGCTGATCTGTTCTTACTCAATAAAGGATACTCTTGCAGCAGTTGAATTTTTGCAGCAAGCAGTTCGCTATCGGAAACATTATCTGAAAGCGTGTATAGCTGAATGGCATAATCTGTAAACTGTTCAGCAAAGCGACTGAGTAAATGATCGGTAAACCGATTTAAGCGGTCTGTATCTTTTTCAAAATTGCTGACAATGCCTGCAAGTGTTCCGCCGGGATTTGCATAGTCGTCTGTATTGATAATAATTTCCTTCTTTTTCTTTTCGGCTGGATCAGCTATATCTTCTGTTTCACCAATATCAGCGAGCTTCTGATAAAAATAACTCTGCGGCGTTGTTACATCGGTCATCGGCCGTTCCAACCGCAATAGGTCTTTTACATGATGCAGTTGCGAAAGATAATTGCCAAGCAACTGATCAAAAAATACGAGATACCCTTTCAATTGTTTTGCTTGCGAACGACGCAACTCATCGGCATGAGATGGCAATCCATGATCACTCACTCCATAAACAAGTGGCAGATCATTCCGCAGCGAACGGTAACCATTCACTTGCCTGTCTACACCTTGGGCATACATGTAATCGTCATACTTTTTATCTTTCTTCGATAACCTGTCTACTTCCATCTTCTCCCTGAACAGATCAATCGCTTTTTGCTTATTGGCATTTACAGGAACAACATCTTTATAAAAATGCAAGGCCATCTTGTCCAAACAAAGCCCGGGCTTTTTTCCTTTATCGATGCAAAGCACCCATTCATTCTTTAGTTCTTTGTCCTCACTGCAAAAGTTGAACTTCACTTCCTTCACAGCAATCACATGTTGTATATCCATCATAATGGATATAATGTCGGACAAGAATATTTTTCGTTTAAGTCCTGACCGCTTTACTTCTTCGTCCGGAATAAAACCATATTTCAAAACGGGGCCACTGAATATCTCATCCATGCGGTATGGTTCGCCATTACTTTTTTTCAACTCCCGCATTTCAGCAAGTGTATATTGCTTTACATCAGGCGATAAGTAATTCTGTACACGGTATAATATTTCCGCATACACTTCAAAAGCATTTGCCGTTGGCAGTATTTCCACATCAGCACAAATGCGAATCTTTTGTTCATCGACCAGTTCAATATTCCGGAGATCTTCACATAGGTTGCGATGTTTGTGAAAACACTGTCTTAAATCGTCAAACAATTGTTGTCGCTTCTCATCATCCCAATCAGTTCCATCTTTATACTTCATATCCAGCTCCACCTTCACATCGTAAATACCATTCAATTTAAACTCATCATATTTTTCATGATCAGGCTTAGCGGCTACAATATGTTCATTCTTAAAATCAACAAATAACGATTCATCGGCTTTCAATAGCCAGGCATTCTTTACTCCATCTGCACCAATGAATAATTTCCGTAGATCAATTTCTGAAACAGGTCGTGTAGGTAATATTTTTCTTGCTGAATAAAACTGAGATTTAAAATTCTGTTTATTACTTTTTGAAGTTGATAAGATATCTTTTAATGGGAACGATGTACGATAGCCGAGATCTGTAATAGCGTACGACAGCAACTCCATAATGGTAATACCGGGATCATGCGTATTGTAATCCGTCCACAGATCAGATGAATAGCGTTCGATCCACTTCAACCCTTCTGCACGCAGAAAGGCATAATCCATGGCTGATGATGCAGGTTTTTGTTTTGATATGGTAACAGCATTCTTCATACACAAACTTCTGTTTCCTGGTAAGCGGTGATCAAATGTTGGTTATGCGAAACAAGAATAGCAGCCGGGTTACTGATCTTTATTTCATCAGTATCAGCTCCCGGTACGTTGTTGACTATATGATACATGTTGAACTCTGTAACAAAATCAACATAGCTCAGTTCTTCAATAAAATTGAGCAGGACAGATTTCCTGATATGGCCGCCAAAAACAATATCAGCACTTGATGAATAGGCCCAAGGTGTGAGATAACGAATGAGGTCATTGTTCAACACATCCGCATAAAAACCAAAATCACCTTCGGTTGTAAACCTGATCTTGAGTTGCAGCTTCACTTGTTCATACACCGGGTTCTTCACCTGCGGCGTAACAAAAAACGAACAAAGCTCTTTCAGGTAATCTTCTATCCTTGTAATAAGGTCGAGACTTACTTTTGGTTCAAGCGGACTGAATTGATTTTTATTCCGTACATCAGGCACAACTATCAATGTTACATTACCCGGCTTCACAAAATCACAAGCACAATCAGCAGGCAATACACTATGGTTTAAACATTTCACTTTATACACTTCAGGAAATTCCTGCAACACGAGATGTTCATAGTCCCAGAGATCAACAGCCCGTTGTTTATGACGCAAGCGTTCACTCACACGCAGGTAAAAATCATCTTTTGATTCAACTGCCTTTCCACCAAAAGATGCATAAGGCTGGATAAGTTTTTTTACTTCAGCTACTTTATTCACCAGCTTGCTGATAGTGCCAGCAGCAGATTCATGCAATGCATTTTTATTTGCATCAGCTTTAAATGTTGCTGTGATAGCTTGTGGTAGTACATTATTAAATAAACAAACAGCATCCACATCTTTTTCAACCACTGCACAGATCCATATTTTGCCGGCATCAAGCAAACTATTATCCGTAGTTGCTTCCGCAGGTATCACTAATCGGATAATACCGCTTCTTAATAAATGATTGGTTTCGTCTTTCAATATTTCTGTTTTCTTCAGTTTTCGCCATTCATTATTGCTTAATGCAAACCATTGGATGTTCACTGCTTCCTTTTCAGGGTTAGCTGTGCCTTCTGCAAACTGAAATAAAAATGAAACGGATTGACCAGGCAAAGCACCGGTTAATGAAAACAAGAAGCTTCCTTCATTTACATAAGAAGGAAAAAGAAAAATACTCTTGTTAAAAGGAACAAGCGGGCCAAATAGTTTTGCTGTTTCAGCTTTTAAATAACCGTGCTGTTCTGCCTGGCCAAACACCCCGAGATGAAATAATTGAATTTCTTTCCGGTTGAAATCACCAAAGCTTTCGGATGAAAGAATGATTTCTGTTGATGAAGCTGTATAGTTAAAACGGATGGTTTTAATTGTTGGTGTGTAAGGTTCCTTTGGCAAAACGCTGACACTTTTTTCTCCTGAACCACTCATAGCTGCTGCCAATATTTGCGGGTATATGCTATGAAGAAAATCTTTCTGCAATTCAAAACGGATAAACCCTTTCTCAGAAGAAACAGGAAGTATCACTTTTTTTGCAATGCTACTTACTGCATTAAAATTGTAGCCAAGAAAACCTGCGATGTATACATTGGGATTGGAATAAAGAGATTGAAAAGAATTGTAAGATGAAATGAAATACGTGTTGAGCCACGGATAAATTGAAAAAAGACCGGGTGAACTTGCTGTATTAGGCCATGTAACTGTCGACTCTGCATTACTTACATCAAACAAATTTGTTTCGCCGTTTCTTGTTGTACTGGTTTTAACAAAATAGTCGGCTTTAAAATATTCGTTCTTCTTAACAGGGTTAGTAGGCTTATAATTACTGTAATGAGCATTTAAATCAGCAGGTGGCGCCAACCATGTTACATCAAATGAAAATGTATCCAGATTTTTATGCAGCACTTCTTCAAACCCAACATAAAACGATGAGCCTTTTTTAGGAAGTGATCCAAATGGTTGAAAAGGTTTCTTTGCATCAACCACACCCTGGTCATTCTCCAATCGTAATCCTGCAACGCCAGTTACTTTCACATCGATCTTTAGTTTGGTTACAGTTGCAGCCTTTAATGCTCCAAACAAATTACCCTTGCTTGTTGTATCAGCTTTTAACTGCATGACAGGCCATACCGTGTTGAACGATTGTCCATGCAGCAAAGCATCATACTTAGTTATCTCTTCATCACCGGCTCCTAAAATATGCCTGATGCTGATCGATTGATTGCCTGCATTGAAATTATTTGCTGCTGTAACCGTTGCTTCAAACGGACCCATCCAGTTTTTCTTACCGGTATAAAAAACTTCCAGCTTTTCTCCACTGATGTTTTTAATGCTTTGCAAGGATTGTGCAAGTCCGCTTAGGTGAATAGTGATATTTATTTCTCTTGTGCCTTCTTTCAACAATAACAAAGGCGATGCTAATGCAAAACCAATTTTCGTAGACGAAAGATGATTACCACCAAATGCTTTCCACCATGGTTTTGTGGGATCTGGTTTTGCAGCAAGTCCGTCAGGTGAATTGGCAACACTTGCAAAACGAACAACATCACTTTCACCAGGGTTTAAATAAATGGTTCGTTTATCAGCAATGGTTGCAGTGTTAATGAGCGTATCATCATCGGCACTATACTGAAGCGGTAGTTTTGTTGCAGCATCTTTGCCTGCATCAAACAATGTATTCTTTGCAGAAAAATATTCTGAAGCACCCTTCGCCAATTCATACACTACATGCACTTTATCAGGCTCAGCTTTCAACTGATGGAGATCGAGTACATGTTCGTAATAAAAATCGAGATGCTCGCCTGTTAAATTGTTCAATTGATTTTGTGCGTAGCCAAAAAGTTTTACAAATACGAGGTACAATGCAAACTGCGGATGAAAATCGCTGTGGCTGTCGATGCTCTTTTTTAGTTCTGCAAGATTCAATCCCTGCTGAAAGAAATGTTTCCAATTACCATCAATGTTCAATTGTTCGTTAAAGAAATTCACTTGTTCAGCAAAGTCAATAGCAAACTGTACCAGGTCGTCCATACTGCGTTCATCAATCTTCACATAGTTCTTGTTGAGCAATACAGTTGCCCGTCGTTTCAACCTGCTTGTTCCATCCCGCAGCAATAATTGTTCGTATGGTTTACCCGTGATCATTCGCCTGTTGTTTTTAATTCAGTTGCTTCAGCTTTATAAAATGGGAACACATAATTATACCGGCTGTTGGTTGTACGTACTTTGTAATGAATATCGATGAGTATTCTTCCTTCCAGTTCTCCTTCATCATCTATCTCCAATTTTTCCACTTCAATGCGAGGCTCATAGATCAACAAAGCAGTACGCACTTTATCTGCCATTACTGTTTTTAATGTTGTTGTTACAGGATCAAACACAAACTCATTCATATCGCATCCATATTTTGGTTGCATGATGCGTTCGCCCGTAACAGTTGATAAGAGGATGTGAAGACTTTGATTAATATCGTCCACCGCCGCAACCATATTCACCAGTCCGGCTGTTTTATTGAACGACGGAGGAAAACTCCATCCTTTACCTAAAAAATCATCTTTCACTTCCATGGTTAACCTCCTATTATTACTGTTGGACATCCTGCTACAATTGTTCCGCCATGTGCAGTTGTATCGCCCATGCGTGCCGCAGGCATACCACCGATCATTACTGTTGCAGAACCTTTAATGATTGTATCAGGCGGACCAGTACACACTAACATATCACCAACACGTGCAGCCGGCATACCAGCTATCAACACCGTTGCACAACCCGGTGGCATCACCGGGCCGCCAACATGAGGTACAGTTCCATTTACCATTGGGCAAACATGCATATCGCCCACTCTTGCTGCCATTGACATACGCTTAGTTTATTTGTACTACCGATCCTTTTACTGTTGTTGAACCGCTTGATGATACTTCCATTGTTCCGCTTGCATTAAGCTTACCGCTTGCACTGGCTTTCAGTTCTGCATTCAATGCTTCTAGTGTTAAGTCAGTACCAGCTTTAATGTTGATGGCTTTTGATGCTTCAATCGTAATACCATCTGCATTCATCAAAAATTTATTTCCGTTTTCATCCGCTATCTGAATTTCACCTGCATCTTCATCCACAATAATTTTTTTACCGGCAGGAGTTTCTGTTGTGAATGATTTTTTTTCATCGTTCCATACCCATTTCATTTCGCTGCGTGTTTGTAATCCCTTTTCATGATTATCATTATTCTGTTGCAATGGAGAAACTTTTGCAGAACTATGCAGGCCTCCTAATATCACCGGATAGTTGGGATCTTCATTGAGAAAACCAACCAATACCTCATCCCCCACTTCTGGACGAAAGAAAAAACCACGGTTGTTTCCTGCATCAGGCATCATCATGCGTGCCCACATACCTTCTTCCTGCATGCTGACAGAAGGCAGTTTTATTTTCACTCTGAATTCATTCATTGGATCTTCGAGGTCAGTTACCACACCTGTATGCAATCCTTTAATAGCAGGACCATAAGCAGCTGCGGGAAATGCACTGATGGGCAATGTTGTTGCATAAGCATTGGCATCTAAACCAAATTGGGCAGTAGTGATCCAACTTCCATCAAACAACTCATGACGGATGCCACTGATAAATGCATTGCTGCTGAAACGATCCCCAACACCTGAGATAGCGATCATTTGCCCCGGCTTTACATCGGCATAACCCTGGAACTTTGCACTGCCCCTAATTTTCGATAAACGATTACGCATGAGTTGTGCATCGGCCCATTGTTGCAATTGCGGTTCAGGCAATGCACCTGCATGTTGAATGATTTGTTTACTGTTTCCTGTTGCAGCAGAAATATCTTCGGGAGATAAATTACCGGCGTTACTGATCGTTGGCGCACTTGCTTCTACATCTACCAATTCCTGGTCGGCATGGTTCCATGTTTGTGCATGCACTGTTTCAAACTGACCACGTGCATCTATCTCCGCATCCATTTCCAAAATCGTTGCACCAAACAATACACTTAACGATTCAGTAGCAGCGAGATCAGGTTTCTTTGCAATGAGTTTTCCTTCTTCACAAAAACAAATCAATCCGTTTGCTTCTGCACGTGTCACAATAAAATCCCAGTCAGTTGAATGGTATTGCACAATTTCTTTTAACGCAGCTCCGGTGTTTTCTATCTCCGCTTCTAATCCTGCATCCTGGATAATTTCTTCCATCACTTGCTGATCACTTAACTCTGCAAAATATTTGCTCTTTGCATATGTGCTTAATTTTACGAAAGCGTCCTTTGCTTCCACTTCAAGTACAGGTGATCGTTCATTTCTTATTTTGATAGCCTGTTTTACAACAATGCCTTTGAACAATAATTTTTCATCGGCTTCATAGCCGGCCCACAGTTCAAGATTTTTTCCGGGTATAAACCATTGTTCATTGCTTGCGGGAAAATTTGATTGTGCCGCATCACCATCATAAATAATGAGCTTGCAGGAAGGAATGCGATAAGCCTGCCTTTGTATCACCACTGAACTGATGTTGACGCTGCGTGGCACATTCTCCCCTTCAATTTTTACTGTGAACGTAACCACATCAGTGCCTGCTGAAGAAGATGGTATGGTACGGGTTTCACTCATGCTTTTACTTTTTCAACTGGTGGAAAAAAAAGTTCTTGTCCCACTTTTATATCACGGTAATGATTGAGTTGATTCACAGCTGCTACCTGCAGGTATAAATTTTCATCACCATAAATGGTATAGCACATATAAGGTAAAGTATCACCATGCTTCACACGACGCACATGTGTAAGATCGGGCGACTGTGCATTTTCTGCTGCTGTGCGCTGCACATCTTCAACGGCACCCATGAACGAACATTTTGCTGATGCCCTGATAGGCGTGCCATCTGGCTTGAACAGTTTATAAGTAATGCTGAGATTAGTCAACCGACATTTGAACAGCATCGTTCCCCAATATATCTTA
This sequence comes from Lacibacter sp., assembly GCF_057361365.1. Taxonomy (NCBI): domain Bacteria; kingdom Pseudomonadati; phylum Bacteroidota; class Chitinophagia; order Chitinophagales; family Chitinophagaceae; genus Lacibacter; species Lacibacter sp. Next base: position 84,649 of record NZ_JBMQSG010000012.1, read on the forward strand.
ACGTAAGGTGTTTCATGTGTATCGCCCACAAAATCATACACTACTTTTTTCAGTTTGTTGATGGTATCAACAATTGAATGAACAGCAGTAACAACAGGTACTCCGCTTTCTGCTGCAGGTATGCCATCGCCATTCAATACGCCTGTTGCATCAAACAAAAAATCAAACTCAAGATTTTGTGGTCGGCTGCAACTGTAACGAGGTTGTGCAGCACTGGTACCACCGGCTTGTTGCTCGGTGTATTCAATCGTATGAGAAAGCGTATACGATTCCGGATTTACCTGCACAGTAAATTCTCCGTCCGCCATTGCAGTGTTGAATTCTGCATCGGTGTACGCCTTCAATGTCATCTTCTGTAACTTACCCGGTATCATACTATCGTTCTTCTTTTTCTTTTAAAATGCGTAATACTTCTTCCACACAAATTTTTACAAGTGATTCTTTCTTGCTTTCACCATCTTTTTTTTCACCTTCACTTTGCCCACGTTGCTGACGGCTTTCTTTATTGCCGGTTTCATTTACATAAGCAGTGATCTGTATTTCATTAATGACTACTGGCATACGGTTTAACGGTTAAGGGGTGAGAAATAAGCACAGCTCAGTACCAATGTTTCCACTACCACTTCGCTATTATTAGCATTGAAAGATGATAATTCCCATTTGATGGGGATGCTGTTATACACCCGCCACATATAAACGGGTGCATGTATTTCGTTGAGTAAGCTGATGGTTAAATTTAACGGCCGGAATTCAAAATTCTCCATTGCATTTTTTACCCAACGATAGAGTTCAGAATATTCAAACAATCCACGCTTCAATGTTATATCGCTGAAGTTGGCTCTTGTTGGCAGCTTATGCGAAAAACGATTTTCCCCACCTTCATTCACTGATTCTGTTCCCATACTTACAGACAAACCAGCCACTTCCTGGAAACGTACGTCAACAGGCGATTGCGGAAATAACTCAAAGGTTACCAGGAAATGAAAACCGGTAAGCGGATATTCAAATGGCATACTCTTGTTTATGGAAGTTCAATAACCAAACCTTCGTGTGCGAGTTCCATTGTTTCAATGGCCACTTCGTTTCCGTCGGCTTTCAGATCAGATGACTGCACTTTAACCGGGAATGCATTTTTTATTTTCCATACCATTACCGGTTCGTGCTGCTCATTGAGTAATGAGATCACCAAATCCCTTCGCTCAATTTTATTCATCTGTACTGTGTTGAGCCATGCATAGTATTCATTGTCGCTTTCAAAAGTTCCCCGTTTTAGTGTAACGTTTGAAAATTTTTGCAGGCCTGGCATTTTTATTTTAGAATATTCAGGACTTGAGCCATCTCTGTATTCAATTACATCAAGACTTTTATCTAAGCCTGTTACTTCTGTAAAACCAATACGGGTACCGCCCCATTCAACCCTGAAATGAAATTTTGATAAAGGATAATTTGCCATATCATTCTTTTTGTGTGATTAATGTGATGTTACTGCAGATCAGGACTCCTGCATTTTGTGAGAGAAACGAAGGATGATAAACTCAGCCGGACGAACAGCTGCCATACCGATTTCGACAAACAATTTCCCTTCAAGAATATCCTGTGCAGTCATTGTTGCTCCAAGTCCGCAAGCAACATAAAATGCATGCTCCGGTTTTGCACCTGCCAATGCGCCTTGCCGCCATAACACAGTGAGGTAATTGGAGATCATTGCTTTTACTTTTACCCATGTGTTTGCATCATTCGGTTCAAACACAAACTGCTCGGTTGCTTTCTTCACACTCTCTTCAACCATATTGAACAAGCGGCGAACGGAAACATAGCGCCATTCATTATCATTTCCTGCCAATGTTCTTGCACCATACACCAATGTTCCTTTACCGGTGAATGCCCGGATAGCATTGATGGATTTACCTGCTGTTACATCAATATTCAATGCATCTAATTGTCCTGCGTTAAATGTTGTAGCTGGCCCGATGATGCCACTGATGCTTACATTGGCAGGAGCTTTCCACACGCCACGTGTACGATCAACAAATGCATAGATACCAGTTACAGAACCTGAAGGAGGGAGAATAGTTTTTGTGTTTTGAATACCATCCAGTATTGCTTTGTAAGCGGGGAATACAATTGCCAATCCTTTATCTGCTTCCTGTTCTGTAAGTGCTGCTGTTTTTACGATTGCACTGGAAAAATAACTGTTGATAAAATTAAACTCCGTACGAAGCAACGGAATAATGCTTCTGATCATTGCTGCATCATCTGCACCACTCATTACATTTAATGAAGCAGGAGGCGCACTAAAAATAGTTGTCCAGTTTGCATGCGATGGAGAAGAGATAGAATGCTGCACTGTGTAAGCAGCAGTTAGTTCTGCATCTGCTTCCACTTCATAACTAATGATCTTTGAGTACGAAGTCACTAATGATTTAATGGTGTTTTCATAATTTAATTTAAGATTATTGCTGTTTGTTACAGCAGCAGATGTTGCACCTGCAAGTTTGTCCACTTCACGTGCAATGTCAAAAAGAAAAGCCATCACCGCTTCAAGATTTGCCGGGTTGGGCGTTACAGATAACGCATTTTCCAAAGCACTATAACGTGCGGCTACATTTGCGGATGACCCCTGCAAAGTAGTTGTGCTCGTACTTACTTTTACATTGTCAGCAACAGCATCATTCAGTTTTTCAATTTTTGGCGATAGGTCACCTGAGCCTAAATCGCTCAATGTAACATTTACTCCATCACGTTGAAAACGATTGGGGAATATGCTATTGTTCATAAAATCGCTATACTTGATCTGTCGAGGAAGAATTACTTCCAGCCACGGCGTATACACTGCACCATACTTCAAATTATTGATGCCAATACCGCTCCTGAATGTTTCTCCTTTGTAATCATTATTCTTTACATCCATCACTACAAACCTGTCTTTCAGCTGTTCACATTGCATCAATGCTTGTTGATATACTTCATAATAATCGCTGTCGTTTGTGAGCAATGAATTATCAGGGAAAATGAGTAAGGTTGGTTCATCTACTTTTTCAATTACTTTTAAACCTTTTCCCTCATCGAGAAAATCGCCTTTTGCTTTGGGATCGGTGTACAGCCCAACAGAAACAATGTAACAATCGCCACCACCATTCTTAAAAAACATACGCAGCGAATCGTACATAAACAACGACTGGCTGATGTTGGCCGATTTAAAATTGTTCAATGCATCAACAGTCACTTGCGTGATAGCCAATGATGGTGCTCCTCCGAAATACGTTTCATAATCGAGCAGGCTGCTGATCTTTACTGCTTTATTTTTTAGATCGCCGGGACCGTACTCATCTGCTCTTGCAGTGTAGCCGATGAAAGCAGGAATTGCGGTTTCAACCTGTGCTATGGAAGGAGGAAATTTTGGAACCTCTTCTATGTAAACACCGGGAGTTTTAACTGTTAATGCCATAGTTGACAATGTTTATAATGATGATTAATGATTTAAATAAACTGATGAGCAATTATAGATATCAGTTCCCTGTTGCAATTGACTCAGCCATGTTGCTGATGCATTTGGTAAGGGACTGATGTTGCCATGTATTGCTGATGTGAACGATAAGGTTTTGACCGGTACTTCACTCAATGGGAACGGAGTTGTGCTGATGAACTCTAACTGATTGGCAGCATTTGAAAAGCTGAGCGCTGCGTCAGTATCCTGCACAGATGTTACATCATTTGTTTTAGCGATGTATTTGATAAGGACTGATCTGTTGCAAAAGCGAAGACTGAACATTCTGTCGACTGCTTTTCCATTATCAAGTAATGAGAAGGCAGTTGCAGTGCCGATCTTATTATGAAGTTCAATAACAGCAACAGGTGTTTCGATCATGCCGGGATCTTTTACTACTATAAAAGATGATTCGCCATTTACATCGATGCGATGCTTGCCTGCATCCAAACCTTGCAGACTAACATCAACCAGCGATCTTAGGGTTTCAAACTTTTGAATAACTGCAGCCTTTGTCTCTTTATTGAACAAACCGGTTTGAACATCAATTCCAAAATGTTTTATCACAAATTCTTTTGCAGGTACAGCAACTGTAAACGAGTATCTCGTACTGTAAACAGCTGCTGCATCCTGCTCTGCTACAAACTGCCTCTTTGTCCTCTTGCGCCAAAAAGAGGTATTGCTGATTAACGTACCGTTCGCTGTTGTCTTTAAACACTCATATGTATCTGTACCATCAGTCACTAAACGACCAGGCTTATAAATAGTGGCTGCAACATGTGCCGCTATTCGTTTTGATAAATACAACCTGTTGATGTTGCCCGAAGGAAGTACAGGCTCTGTAAATGCATTATTCGTAAAATTAGATAGCCAATTTGTTTCTGACTTTACCGGTTTAAAGTTTGATTGCGTAATATTTTCGAACAACCCGTTTTCCGGAATAACATAAAAGACAAGCTTCAAGTCATCGGGCCATGATTTTACAGGCTCTGAAGCATTATTCACTTTCGTTGCAATAATGAGTTGATGATCGAGCTGTTTCCATTTTATATCGTAGTTGCGGAATAACTTCTCAGTTGCTACTGATGGCTTAATAAGCAAATGTTTTGCTTTTGACTCACGGTAATAATCGTGCAGCATTTCAACACGGCAAACTAATTTGTAACTGCTGTTCATATTACAGTGGGAGTTTTATCTTTCGCTGTTGTTTCAATTTCAAGAATAATTCCGCCGCCATTTTGTACAAAGCGATCATCGATCATCACATTTCTTACTTTATATAATACTGATGGCAAATATTTTCCTCCAAGGCTTGCCCACAAATGATTCACCTGTTCGAAATTGAGTGTTACCAATTCACTGCTGATCTGTTGAACAGGTAAAATTGCATCAGTAAATAATGACGGACTATTTTGTGGCGTAAATAGATTCTTATGTTGAAAGAATTGCATCACATAAGAGAGATACAATAATGCATCGTCGGTATAATCACGGTTAATTGAAAACAATACATACAAATTCACAAGCACCGGCGGGTTTCTATATTCAACACCTGTACCAAAGGGTGAAGGAAAACTGTTTGAAGGATGTTTACTGATGCGATCTTCTTCAATATTCACCAATGACATAACAATCTTGGAAGTAACTGCAGTAAGTTCTTCGGCTTTGGCAATGTTGGCAGCAATTACAATTCCCGAAGGAGTTGCAGCGCCGTTTCTGAGCATAATAAATCTGTTCAGCTCTTCAGTTAAGAACCGGAATACTTGTTGTATCAAGATTATAACGTTTAACGGTTAAGGTCTTTGTTTACAACGGATGTGGGGTAATGCAGTTTAGTAAGGGAAGATTAACGGTAGGTTTTGCAATGGGTGATTTCTCTCACAGGTCATTCTGATGCTAATATTGAAAGTTTTTTAAGAATTGTCAATACCTCAAAGCGGTATTAATTTAATAATTGCAAACAGTGCTTGTAAAAAAACATTTCTGTTAAAGTGAAAGCACGCATAAAACTCAATACAGTATTCAGTTTCAAGAAAACATACAGCTGTTGTTTTTGAAGAATTATTTTATTTTAAACAAAGAAAAGAAATCAAAAAAACGTAAAATTTACATGTGATTTTTGCATTTGATCCGTAAAATTACCAGCACTTTTGATGATCAACGGACAACATTGCTGAAATAAAAAACCGTTTGTTTATATAACAAACGGTCAATTAAAACAGGAAAATGATTTCTATAAACTGAACAGCTCTTCATACAATCTTCCCTTTGCATCAAACACCAGTTTCTTTTTATTAATTGAAGATTTTTGTACGATAATATAATACTCGCCAGCTTCTACTCTTGGCTTGGTAACAGTTAGTACTTCTTTAACCGTCCATTCTTTATACTTGCTGTCTTTAAATCCCTGTTGCACCACTTCGGGCAAAGTTTCCAGTTTCACTTGCTCTTCTGTGCTTACCCAAAGTCCTTTAGGTGTGTAACTGGCTTTCAACCTTCGTTCATCCAATGTAAATCGTACGGTATGGTTATCTAAACCTCCACTCCATTTCAAATCCTTTGCTTCAGGATATTGTTTATCAAAACTTTGTTTCACAATATCGGGCACTGAAAATATTTGTTGTGCTCTTATTGAACTGCTGATTGAAAAGGCCAAAATAACTACTGAAAAAACGTGCTTCATAATCCTCGGTTTTATAGTGCAAACCTAAGCAGCTTTCGTGCCTTAAAATGTTAACAGCTCGTTGAATATCATTGAGAGAAATGAAGAGGAGTTATTCTTTGCCAGCTACCACAATCACTATTTCACCTTTGATGGCTTTGGCAGCAAAATGATCATGCACTTCTTTCAAAGTGCCTCGTTTGTTTTCTTCAAACTTTTTTGTGAGCTCCCGGCTTACACAACACAAACGTTGTTCACCAAAATACTGCATGAATTCTGTGAGCGTTTTTAATAAACGGAAAGGCGATTCATAAAAGATCATTGTACGTTCTTCTTCCGCCAACTGTTTGAGTGCGGTCATTCTTCCTTTTTTCAGCGGAAGAAACCCTTCAAATGTAAAACGTGTTGTGGGTAACCCGCTATTTACAAGTGCTGGCACAAATGCAGTAGCGCCGGGCAATGTTTCAACGGGAATAGCATTTTTTACACATTCACGAACAAGAAGAAAAGCAGGATCGCTGATACCGGGTGTACCGGCATCGGTGAGCAACGCCATTTTCTTTCCTTCTTTCAACTGATCAACCAGGTGTTGAACAATTTTATGTTCGTTGTGCTGGTGATACGGAGAAATGGGCTTTTGAATATTGTAGTGATTCAATAAAACGCTGCTGGTACGTGTATCCTCTGCTAATATGAGATCGGCTTCCTGCAATACATCCAAAGCACGAAGTGTAATATCCTTCAGATTACCAATGGGAGTGGGAACAAGAATGAGCATAATTTGAAAATTTGAAAATGAAAAAATTTGAAAATGAAAATCGAAACTGATTCAATTTTCAAATCTTCAAATTGTCAAATTATTTAATTAACTGAAATTTCGAACTGCTCCATTACCGGGTTGGCAAGGAGTTTTTTTGCAGCTTCTTCAGCAATTGCTTTTGCATCATCGGCAGTAGCGGCATCGATCTGCATGCTGATGTTTTTTCCAATGCGTACATCAGCCACACCTTGTAAACCTAAATTACTTAACCCACCCATTACCGCTTTACCTTGTGGGTCTAATAAATCTTTAAGTGGCATTACTTTCACCTGAACTGTGTACGTCATTGTCGTATAATTAAATTATGAGATTTGTTTGCGAAGCAGCAAAGATAAAGCAACATAGGTTAAATAAATAAGCGGAATGGCCGCCCATTGAAAAACAACCGCTAAAACAATGGTGATGGCTGCCAGTATGATCTTGGGCTGATTACCCTTGAAACTGTAATCTTTAAACTTGAGGCTCATAATAGGAATATCGCTCACCATCAGATAGCTGATAACGATAGTAATGCCGTATAACAACCAGCGGTTCAGGACAAATGACGAAAGATCCCAGCTATTATACCAAACGATCAATGGTAAGGCTGCAACCATAAATCCAGTAATGGGCGTTGGCACACCACGGAAAGAAATGCTTTGTCGTGTATCGATGTTGAACTTGGCCAGTCGCCATGCTGCCCCGCATGCAATCAGGATTGCAGGCAGCAATAACCAAATCGAGGTATCAAAAGCTGTTTCTTCTTTCAAATAGCTCATGCGCAGCAGTTGGTACATGATCATTGATGGAGCCACACCAAACGTAACGCAATCGCTTAACGAATCGAGTTGTTTTCCCATTTCGGATGATGCTTTCATTAAACGGGCAAGAAAACCATCAAGAAAATCAACTATGCCTGCAGCAAAAATAAAGAAGGAAGCATAAGCCATTTTTTCAGGAAGGTTGATGACTAGATTTTCTCCGCTGATCGTTGTTATTGATTCGCCAGGTTGCAGAATGAGAATAATGGCAATACAACCAAATACCAGGTTCAATAATGTAAAGAGATTAGGAATTTGTCTCATTTTCAAATTTTCAAATCATCAAATTTTAAAATTATTTCTTCATCAACGCTTCTATCTCTTCAACGGTAATAGGAATATTCTGCATCAGATCTTTATTACCATTTCGGGTGATCCAGAAATTGTTTTCAATACGTACACCCATTTGTTCTTCTTCAATATAAATACCAGGCTCAATAGTAAATACCATACCTGCTTTTACAGGTTCTGTTTTTGTACCAAGATCATGCACATCAATTCCAAGATGATGCGAAATGCCATGATACAAATATTTACGATAAGCCCTGTTCTCCGCATCTTCATTTTTTACATCGGACTTTTTCAATAACCCGATTTTCAGAAATTGTTGTGTTGCTTCTTCGCCAACCTTATTGGTGTAATCAACAATGGTAATTCCCGGCTTAAGAATGCTCTTGCAATAGTTATGAATATTCAGGCACGCATTGTAAACTGTTTTTTGTCTGCGTGTAAACTTACCATTTACAGGAACTGTACGTGTAAGATCAGCACAATAGCCGCCATACTCAGCGCCAAAATCCATCAAAATCAATTCTCCATCTTTACATTCCTGGTTGTTACTTACGTAGTGCAATGTTCTTGCTCTGTCGCCACTGGCAATGATGCTTCCATAAGCAGGACCAGTTGATCCCTGTGATAAAAATGAATGATAAATTTCTGCTTCAATTTCATTTTCCAACACACCCGGTTTAATAAAACCAAGTAATCGACGGAATGTTACATCTGTAATATCCATCGCTTTTTGCATCAACTCTACTTCCTCTGCTGTTTTAATCGCACGCAGGTCTCTCATGATCTTTGCAGCACGTTGAAAATTATGTAACGGGTATTTTGTTTTCATTTCATCGATAAAACGATAATCCCTGCTGCGAACGAGTGAAGCTTTGCGATCATTTTCATTACTGCTTAAATAAATATTATCTGCAAGATGAATCCATGTTTGCAGCAGCGCTTCAATACTATCTAACCAAACAATGGTTTGAATACCTGAAATTTCTCTTGCTTCATTTGCACGCAAGCGTTTACCATCCCATTTCTCTTTTAATTCGTTGGGGCGCACAAGCACCAATACCTCCCTGAACTTCGGATCAGGATTATCAGGATACAAAATCACCATGCTGTCTTCCTGCATTACACCGGTGAGCCAAAAGAGATCACTGTTCTGTTTGTAAGCATGCAGAGCATCACCGTTCATTGGCCACTCATCGTTGCTTACAAAAACAGCAATTGAATTTGGCCGCATGGCTTTGGTAAAGCGTTCACGGTTTTTAGTAAACAGTTGGGGTTTAATGGGCTGAAATTTCATGTGACAATAATTAGGTGCGCAAAATAAGCTATCGTAGGTGGCTTCCCAATTATGTCGTCAACAAATCCACAGAAAGTGAAAAACTAACGACTGTTTGATAAATATTTATAAATCATTCATCTGTCATTGCATATTATTTAAAAACATTCATCAGGAGTGTTCATATCTGAAAAAAATCAACAAAAAACAACCTTTATTTAGATATTGTTCAGCCGGCAACGATTGCGGAATTTTTCTGGCAACGGCCAACCCTGTATTTTTGGCTTGCCGTATAAAGGAGCTATTGATTATGTCTATACCAAGTGTATTTTTCCCAGAGCAAAAACTATTAAAGCTCGGTTTAAAGCTATCAAGTAATATCCACTATCAACTCCACCCGGAGGAGTTAGCTGAACAAACGGTTAACCGCAGACAAGGCCAGTTTAACGATACTGGTGCTCTTTGTATCAATACCGGTAAGTTCACGGGTCGCTCTCCAAAAGATAAGTTTATTGTGCTTGATGATATTACGAAAGACACTGTTCATTGGAACGATTTCAATCAGGCCATTGATGAAAAGTATTTTCACATTCTGTATAAGAAAATGATGGATTACCTGGGCGGAAGAGAAGAAATATGGGTGCGTGATTCTTATGCTTGTGCTGATAATAGCTACCGACTCAACATTCGTGTGGTGAATGAAAACCCTTGGAGCAATCTTTTTGCTTACAATCTTTTTTTGCGTCCTACCGATGAAGAGCTGGATAGCTTTGAACCGGATTGGCATATTATTCAAGCCCCGAATTTTTTAGCCAATCCCGAAACCGATGGTGTACGCAACTGCAATTTTTCTATTGTAAGCTTTACGCATAAAATGATCCTGATCGGTGGCAGCGGCTACACAGGAGAAATGAAAAAAGGAATTTTCACGGTACTCAATTATTTATTGCCACACCAAAAGAATGTATTAAGTATGCATTGCAGCGCCAATGTGGGCGAAAAAAATGATGTTGCTGTGTTCTTTGGTTTAAGTGGAACTGGAAAGACAACATTAAGTGCCGACCCTGCACGTAAATTAATTGGTGATGATGAGCATGGTTGGGACAATGATTCTGTTTTCAATTTTGAAGGTGGCTGTTATGCCAAGTGTATTGATCTTACTGCTGAAAAAGAACCAGAGATTTATAATGCTATTCGCCCCGGCGCTTTAGTTGAAAATATACAGTTCTTTGAGGGAACAAATAAAATTGATTTCAGCAGTAATGCAATTACGGAAAATACAAGAGTAAGTTATCCGTTGCATTATATCAGCAATGCATTGGAACCTGCAGTTGCTGGTTTACCAAAAAACATTTTCTTTTTAACCTGCGATGCAACTGGTGTTTTACCTCCTATTGCAAGACTTACACAAGGCCAGGCCATGTACCAGTTCATTAGTGGATATACTGCAAAAGTGGCCGGTACGGAAGCTGGTGTTACAGAACCTAAGTCAACTTTCAGTGCGTGTTTTGGTGCACCATTTCTTCCACTGCATCCGGCAAAATATGCAGAGATGCTTGGTCAAAAAATGAAAGACAATAATGTAAATGTTTGGCTGGTGAATACTGGGTGGACTGGTGGGAGTTATGGCGTAGGTAGCCGTATTAAACTTTCTTACACAAGAGCATTGATCAGTGCCGCATTAAATGGCGAATTGAATAATGTTGATTATGAAAATATGCCTGTGTTCAATCTGGCAATTCCAACTGCATGTAATGCAGTGCCATCAGAAATATTAAATCCCAGAAATACCTGGACAGATAAAGCAGCTTATGATGTAAAAGCAAAGTCTTTAGCTGAACAGTTTGTAACTAATTTTAAAAAGTATGCTTCCGGCAGTGGCGAAGAAATTCTAGCCGCAGCGCCGCAAGTGTAAGTGGTCGTAATCGATTGTTTGCTAAGAACAGGAAACCCCGCTATTCATGGCGGGGTTTATTATTTTATTTACGATAGTTTATTTTGCCATTCAAGCTGCTCTTGCTTTTTGTATTGATACAATTGTTTCAGATAAGTGGGTGTACCCGTCGCCCAAAAAATGGTGAGGATGATAACACTGTAAAGAAACAGAATGACCATCAGCAAAGAAAAAGACAAGGTGAGGATGAACAGAATATTGATCAACAAAAACAAAATGGTATTACATAAAAGAAGAGGTAGTGTAAACCGATTTTTTAGCATCAGGAAAGAAAAGCTGGTAATGCTAAACAGTATTGCAAGAATTACCGAAAGAGCCATCCAGTTGTCAGAACCATAAATAAACATTTGAAAAAGGGTCGCAAGAGAAATCAACACTCCAAACAACCCTGCATAAAAACAAAAGCTGTTTTTACTTTCCTGTTCAATCATATTTGTGTTTTAAGGGAATCAGAATAAACCGTATAACTGTGAATCGATCTTATTAATGATCTCACCAAAATGCTCTTCATTTTCAGCAAACTTATTAGCATCAACATCAATAACTAAAAGGCTGCCTTCTTTGTATTGATCGATCCATTTGTTGTAATATTCATTCAGTTTTTTGAGATAGTCTAAACGAATATTTTCTTCGTATTCTCTTCCTCTCTTTTGGATTTGTGCTACCAGAGTTGGTACAGATGCTTTGAGATAGATCAACAAATCTGGAGGCGAGACCATTGTTTTTAACGTAGAGAAAAAGGAAAAGTAATTTTCAAAATCACGCTTGCCCATCAATCCCATATCATGCAGGTTGGGAGCAAAGATGTGTGCGTCTTCAAAAATAGTACGATCCTGAATAACGGTTTCAGTTCCTCTTTGAATTTCTAATACCTGGTTCAGGCGATTGTTCAAAAAGTAAATCTGCAGGTTAAAACTCCAGCGTGGCATATCCTCGTAAAAATCGTTGAGGTAAGGGTTATGATCCACATCTTCAAACTGGGGTATCCATTTGTAATGCTTGGCAAGCATTTCAGTAAGGGTTGTTTTTCCAGCGCCGATATTACCGGCAATTGCCACATGTTTTGGTTTTTTACTTTTCGCCATAAACTATTTGAAATTCCAACTAAGGTTATCAAAATCCAAGAATGTTCAATGTAGATAATCTTTTTGGATTTTGGTTTTCGTATGCTGGGTTTTTTAGTAATAATTCAATCCTACTGCAGTCCTTACCAATTCAATGGTTTCCAGTGCGCTTTTCCTTGCTTTTTCAGCACCTTTCTGCATCACATCTTTCAGGTATGCATCATCGTTTTCAATTGCTTTCGCCTTTTCACGAATAGGTGCCACAAATTTGGCAACATCTTCTCCCAGTTGTTTTTTCATATCGCCGTAACGAATGACGCAACTGTTGAAATCGTTTTCAAATTTCTGAACAGTTTCAGGCGCACTCACCAACCGCATTAACTGGAAAATATTTTCAATATAATCGGGCTTTACTGAGTTGTGTTCCGTTGGGCCTGCATCAGTTTTTGCCTTCATTATTTTTTTACGAATCAAATCATCATCATCCGCCAGGTAGATAGTTGCATTTTGATTTTCACTTTTGCTCATTTTACCTGTGCCATCAAGGCTCGGCACTTTCACGAGTTCACCCCCAAAATTGAAAGCCATCGGTTCGGGAAATACCTCACCATAACGATGATTAAAACGGTTTGCAAAATTGCGGGCCATCTCTAAATGTTGCTCCTGGTCTTTACCAACGGGAACATATTTTGCACGAAACAGCAAAATGTCGGATGCCATCAACACAGGGTAAGTGAGTAGCCCTGCATTCACGTTATCGGGATGCGCTCTTACTTTGTCTTTAAACGTAGTTGTTTTTTCCAGCTCGCCTTTATACGCCAGCATGTTGAGGTAGAGATAAAGTTCGGCAGTTTCATGTATATGACTCTGGCAGTAAAACGCCACTTTATCTGGATCCAATCCACAAGCAATATTTTCTGCAAACACACGGCGAACGTTTACTTTCAGTTCTTTCGTGTCAGGATGTGTAGTGAGCGAATGCCAATCAGCCACCATAAAATAACATTCATATTCCTCCTGCATTTTCACATAGTTCTGCATGGCGCCAAAATAATTGCCCAGGTGTAAATAACCAGTTGGGCGAATACCACTCATTACAACTTCTTTCATGCGTTCATTTTAATTGTTCTATAGTCGCATAGTATATCCATAAAAAATAATCATCGCCGGTTGGGCAAAATTGCTCGATTATTTTTTATGAATATTTCTGTTTGATCATATCATTTAATCTTTCTTACACAAATAAGTGGGCGAAGATAAAACTTGTTTGCTGCCCTTTGCATAAAAAAAATCCCTCCAAAACAGGAGGGATTTCAGTATAAATATGATTGCTATTAATAACTTCTAAGCTTCAATTCAACCCGGCGGTTTTTTGCTTTACCAGCTGCTGTTTTGTTATCAGCAATTGGTTTATCAATTCCATAACCTGCAGAAGTTAAACGGGCTTTATCAATACCTTGAGCCACAAGGTAAGCCTTTACTGCTGCAGCACGGTTTTCTGATAATGTTTGATTCTTAGCAGCATCACCCGTGTTATCGGTATGCCCTTCAACATCCAGTTGAAGTGTTGGATTATCTTTCAGGATTTGCGCCACGTCGTTTAACGGAGCGTATGATTTTTTCTGCAACTGGTAGCTTCCTGTATTAAAGAAAATATTACGGGCCGCAAACTCAACTTTTGTCTTAATTTCTTCTTTTACTTCAGGACAACCTGCATTTGAAGCAACACCTGCAACGGCTGGACATTTATCCTCTTCATCATTCACACCGTCCTTATCTGTATCCGGAATTGGGCAGCCGTTATAACGTGCAACGCCAGCTTGCTGAGGACATTTATCTTCTTCATCATTGATGCCATCTTTATCGCTATCGGGAATGGGACAACCATTGTAACGGGCCAATCCTGCAACATCAGCACATTTATCGTCTTTATCAGCAACGCCGTCACGATCTTTGTCGGGACAACCACGTAATGCAGCAACACCAGCTTCATCAGGACAAACATCATCCACATCTAAAACGCCATCGCCATCTTTATCTTTTGGAGGCTCTGGTGCTGGTGGAGGTGGCGGAGCTGGAGCAACTCTTTCTTTAAGCGGAACGCTTACGCCAAAAGAATGCACCAGGCCATAGTTAGCTCGTGCAGTTACCGGAACACGAACACCCGTATTAACGTGAACAAATACCTGGTCAAATAAATTCACCTGTAAACCTGCACCTATCGGCATTTGTGCCATCCAGTTTCCTCTCTCTACTGAAGCACCTACGCCAGCCTGTAAATAAGGTACTACCCAATAATTATCAGGAAGAAGTTTAACGTTGAGGTTGGCGTCAATTTCACCATAAAATTTATCACTTGTCGCAACATTTAACGTGTTACGGGAAGGATAGGTAAGAAATGCTCCCCCCAACCTTACCATCACATCAATATTGTTTGTAACACCCTGCATGTAATGCACTGTAAGTCCGGGTTGTAAACGGTCCGTTTTTCCTAAAGTTTTCTCCCTGAGCACAGCTGAAAGGCCTTTACTTTTTATATCAACACCTGACTGAAAATCGAACATCGAAAACTGAAACCCTATCGATGGCAGTTTTTTTAGATCCTTGTTTTGAGCGCCGGCAGTTAAAAAACCACAAAAGGCGATCAATAAAACGAGCGATTGTTTCATAATATGAATTGTTTTGGAATGAGCAAAAATAACGGTAGGTAGCAAAACGATGAAAATAATTACCCACATTCTTAAGGATTTAATACGTATCTATTTTGCCGGGGGATTTTTACCGAGCACTTCAAGTTTTACACGGGTTAATCCACTGCTGATAAAGCCCAGTTTGGTAGCTGCGATCCTGGTTAGGTCGATAATGCGTTTATTCTTATGATGGAGGCGGTCGTTGATTTTTACAACAACGGAGCGTTTATTACGCAGGTTAGTAACTTTTACAAAGGTTCCTAATGGAAGAGTATTGTGAGCCGCTGTGAGTTTTTGATTATTGAAAATTTCACCATTCGCTGTTTTACGCCCATTGAATTTATTGGAGTAAAAACTAGCCATGCCGTATTGAATCTTTGGCTTGCCTGGAGTTTTTTTGGCGGACTTTGTCGTGTCTTGCTGAGCCTCAGCAACAAAAACGAACATTGAAGAGATCAATGCAAAAAGAAGGCAGAATTTCTTCATCAATCGTTATTTGGTTGAGAAATAAGCTTCACGTGCCACTTTATCTTCGTTGTAAATATCTTCAAAGAAAATAAGTTTCCCCTCTTTCCCGGCTGCGGTAAAGTAACGGAAATAAACGGGGAGTTTGGTTTTTACCTTAATGATATGTTTTTCTTTTCTTTCCAGCCAAGCTTTTATCGAATCACTTTCAACACGTGACGGATCAAATTCATAGTTGGCACTGTCTAGTGCCGAAATATAATAGGTAAGTTTCTCCCACTCCTGCACACGCACACAACCATGACTTAATGCACGCTTCGCATTTTTAAACAGGTAGCGTTGATTTGTATCGTGCAAGTAAACAGAATACTTATTGGGAAAATTAAATTTAAGAATACCCAAAGCGTTATCATCTCCACTACCCTGCACCACTTTATACGGAATACCTTTCTTATACTTTGTCCAATCAACAGTGTATGGGTCAACTACTTCACCTTCCCATGTAAGAAGTGAATAGCCTTTTTTGGCAAGATAACCGGGATCACGACGCATTGCCGGCACAATCTCTTTCATAATAATGCTGTTAGGAATTGTCCATTGAGGATAGGTAACCATATCGCTGATGCGACTTGTGAGCAACGGAGTTCTTGTGTTGGGTTTGCCTACCACTACTTTACTCTCAAGACGAAGTGTATCATTATCCCACAACTCAAGTTTGTATGAAGGAAGATTTACCCATATATAACGTTCGGGCATTTTTGCCGGAAGTATTTTATACCTGTCGAGATTAATAGCAATACGTCTAAATTTTTCTCCATCAGTGTTATTGAGAAGTCGGACTACCTGTACACCAAACTTACCATCAACTGTTAATTCTCTTTTCTTTTGCAGTTTAATAAGCGCATCTTTTAATTGTGTTGTATCAACCTGTTCCAATTGCCAGCTGAGCATCCCCTCTTCCTGCAAACGTCTTGCCAATGATTTTACAAAAGCCAGTGAATCTTTATAAGGGTAAGAAACATAAGTAAACTTTTTATCAAAGTCTGCGCTATCAATAAATTGCTTGATTGATTCTTTCAACTGGACATATCCTTCATGCGTTGGTTCTAAGGAATGAAATATTTGTGAAATACTTTTTCCATTTATAACAGCATTAAGATTTGCCTGGTAAAATTTATCTGTTAGTACCGTATCAGGATTCAGAAAAGTACTGTCAGTTTTTAATCTGCCAATGTGCAGATGCGCAACCATGTTAAAAAAAGCATCAGTCAACATTACATCGGCTTTCGACCACAAGGCAGCATCTCTCCTATCGGCAATAGCTGCTGTATCTGCAGCAAATCTTGTAGCAATACTTTTTAAAGTTGAATAATGATAATCGTTGGGGAATAAACCATAAAGCCTGGCCTGTTGAATAAATGCCATCAGTGAATCAGCCAAAGGCAAAAAATGTTCATCACTGCTCCATACAGCTTTGTGATCTGCTTGTTTATAATAAGCGTCTACTACTTGCAAACGTGAAATAGTAGTACTGTCGTCAGCTTTACCATCGTCGGCAATGCGTGAAAGTAATTCGCTGATGTTTGTCTTCACCCGATCGTTCATTTTTTCAGGCTCAACAACAATATCTTTTACTTCCTCAGTTTCATCGTTACCACAGGCACTAAATAAAAACAAGGAAAAAAATAAAAAGAATAAAGAAGAAATACCGGCGGGCTGCTTTCTCATGTATTGTTTACATTTATTGCACCATTACCAAAGAATCAACAGTAATGAATGCTTTTCAGATAGTCAAAATAGTGAAACGGTTGCACATAGCAATAACCGCCATCCTGTTTTTTTCCCTGTTGGTTTTACCATCCTGTGCACAGCAGCTGAAAACCAGCAACTATGGCGTACGCTACATCGCTGTAGAAAAAAGTTACCGGCAAACATTAACAATTGACAGTAACAAGAAAATGAAAAACCTTCAACAACTTATTCCGGCAGTTGTTCTTGATCTTCGTTACGCATCTGCAAATAATTTCGTCAACCAACCAGTTTATCCAGAAGGCACAACTATTACATTTTTACGATCACCCGCTGCAAATGCATTGTTGCATGTACAGGAGGAACTTCAAACAAAAGGTTTAGGATTGAAAATTTTTGATGCATACCGTCCTTATTCCGTTACTGTAAAATTCTGGGAGTTGATCAAAGACGAACGTTATGTTGCAAACCCAACAAAAGGAAGTGGTCATAACCGTGGGCTTGCTGTTGATCTAACGATCATTGATGTAAATACAGGTTTTGAGTTAGATATGGGAACAGGCTTTGATAATTTTACCGAAACAGCACATCATTCATTCACAAAACTGAACGCAACTGTTTTACAAAACCGAAAATTGCTGAAAGATGTGATGCTGAAACATGGTTTCAACTTACTGGAAACGGAATGGTGGCATTACTACTGGCCCAACGACAGAAATTATGAAGTACTGGATCTTGATTTTAAGCAACTGAAAAAACTTTCTAAGTAAGTTCAACTACATCCACCACCGCATCTACATTAATGGTTCCATATACATGAGGAAATGTATCTGCTGTCGACGGGCTCCATTCAAATACAAAACGACTGGTCAACTTATAGGTATCAATTACCAGTTTTACCAATTCTGTTTTCCCTGAAAAATAACGTTCAAGCACACCCGCCACCTGGTTTTCCTGTGAGCAATGAATAAATCCTTCGGCTTTTAAAGATGGAGATTCGTAAGCACCAACTTGTTTTGCTGCATTCCATTCCGCAGCAGTAGTAACATGATAAATAATGGGCATCGTTAACGTTTTACTTCGTTCAGTTCAATTAAATAACCATCAGGATCGGCAACATAAATCTGTACAGCACCATCAAAGCGAACTTGTTTATGAAAACTCATTTTGTGCAGCGTTAAATATTTTTCAGCAGCAGCAATAGAGGTAACAAACAATGCAAAGTGACTTCCGTTGCGATCGTTCTTTACTTCAAAATCTCGACCCGCCAGTAAATGAATCTGCTGATCGGTTCCCAACTTAAACCATGAACGGATGGCTTTGAGCGAATCAGGCACAGCAACGGGCTCCAACCCCATTACTTCTTTATAAAATTTTGTACTGGCTGCAATATCTTTTACATGCAGGGCTACATGATTATGTTTCACCACTTCAATTTTTGCATCTGTTGTTTGTGCAAAAGAAATTGTTGTGATGAATAAGGCAAAGATGACAATCGTTAATCGTTGAAGCATGATATGAAGTTAAGAGACTATTCGTTTGATCCGTTGTTCCTGCAACATCAGATCGGCCAATACAATCGCTGTTGCAGCTTCAACAATTACCGGTGCACGCAAGGCAACACAAAGATCATGTCGACCTTTGATCGAGAAATTTTCTGTTTGCTCTGTATCCCAGTTCAAGCTGTTTTGTTCTTTCGGCGTTGATGAAGTTGGTTTGATAGCTAAACGAAACACCAGTTCATTTCCATTGCTGATGCCACCCACTACACCACCTGCATGATTGGTGCGTGTTTTACCACTCATGTCATCAATGGCATCGTTGTGTTCACTGCCAAACATTTTTGCAGCAGCAAAGCCGGTTCCGAATTCAATACCACGAACGGCAGGTATCGCAAACATCATTTGCGCCAATACCGATTCAACTGAATCGAAATAAGGTTCACCCAAACCAACAGGTAATCCTGTTACTCTGCATTCAACCAAACCACCA
The DNA here is from genome assembly GCF_057361365.1 of Lacibacter sp. Classification (NCBI taxonomy): domain Bacteria; kingdom Pseudomonadati; phylum Bacteroidota; class Chitinophagia; order Chitinophagales; family Chitinophagaceae; genus Lacibacter; species Lacibacter sp. The sequence continues at coordinate 103,896 of NZ_JBMQSG010000012.1, forward strand.
ACAGAATCTTTTGCATCAATCGCATTTTGCAATCCTTTTTCTAAATCTTTTTCACCACCTATTTCGGTTACCTCAGCATAAATAGAAACGCCGGGCAGTAATTTCTTTGCAATTGCTCCTGCAGCAACTAATCCCGTTGTAAGCCTCGCACTGAAATGGCCGCCACCTCGGTAATCTTCATGACCGCCAAATTTTTGATGCGCTACCCAATCAGCATGACCCGGACGTGGAATGCTGCGTTGCTTTGCATAATCTTCGCTGCGTGTATTATTATTTTCAAAGAAAATAGCAATGGGAAAACCAGTTGTTTTGTCGTTGAACGTTCCGCTTTTGAAAAACGGATAATCTGCTTCCTGTCGTGGTGTAGTACCTTTTTGTTTACCACCTTTTCTGCGCTCCAGATCGGGCAACAGATCATCGGCTGTTAACGGCAAGCCGGCAGGACAACCATCTACCACAATACCTACACTTTCGCCATGCGATTCGCCAAAAATGGAAATACGAAATAATTTACCGAATGAGTTCAATGTTGAATGGTTTAATTATAAAGATACGCTTGCACCTAATAACTTCAAGTGCTCATAAAAATCAGGATAGGATTTGTTTATCGCTTCTGCTTCTTCAATTGTTACATCACCTCCTGCTTTTAGTGCTGCAACAGCACAAGCCATGGCAATACGATGATCGTGTTGTGAATGAACAGTAGCGCCTTTTAAACCGCCACCACCATGTACGATCATGAGATCATCCTGCAATTCTATTGTTACACCCAGCTTCGCAAATTCTTCCTGCAAGGTTAATGCACGGTTACTTTCTTTATGTGTTAAACGTGTTGTTCCTTCAATTACCGATTTACCATTGCAATAAGATGCTAATGCAACTAACGGCGGAAACAGATCGGGACATTCAGTTGCATTAAAATGGAAAGGCTTTAGCGAAGCCGGACCAATTTCAATTTGTTCAGGTTGAATTGAAATGATGCAACCGCAGTCCATCAACGCCTGCAACACAGCTTTATCGGCTTGTGTTGAAAACACATCCAATCCTTTTACAACGATGTTTCCTGCAACAGCACCTGCAACAAGTAAGAAAGCCGCACCACTCCAATCGCCTTCTACAGTGTAGTGGTGAGTGGTGAGTGGTGAATTGTGAGTGGACGGAGCAAAATAAAAGGATTCGTAATTTTTATTCTCCGGCACTTTTAATCCAAACTGTTTCATTACATCAAGCGTAAGATCGATGTAAGGCTTACTTTTGAGATTTGTTACAGTGATCGAAACATCATTTGCATTGCTTGCTGCATACGCCAACAACAATCCGGTTAAGAATTGTGAGCTGAGCGATCCATCAATCGTAATATTTTTCGGAACGATCGGTCCCTGGATATTCAATGGCAATTTGCCTTCATTACTTTTCGCCTGTACATCCAGTTGCGGCAAGATCTCATCAAAGAAATCCATTGGGCGTGTAACCAAACTGCCGCTGCCGTTTACCGTTAGTGCATGATTGCTCAATGCAACCAATGGTGTAAACATGCGGATGCTCAAACCGCTCTCGCCGCAATTGATTTCGCTGCTTACCGGTTGCACACCGCTGCTCTCAATAATGAGTTCGCTACCGTTGTTTGTAACAACAGCACCGAGGCGTTGGGTAATATCCATCGCTGCTTTATCATCATTACTATGACCGGGATTTTTGATGACACTTTTTCCCGTTGCCACCAATGCAGCAGCACAAGCACGCTGCATGGAACTTTTTGATGCGTTTGATTGAATGGTTCCGGTAATGGTTGATGGATGAATTGTAACCTTCATGATTCAAGTGCGATGCGGTGAGTCACCCGTCTTTCTTAAAGGGTGACTCACCGGCTTTACTTATAAATTTTCAATTAATTCTTTCAGCTGCACCAACGGAATGTTCATCACTTTGGCTTCGCCTATTTTATTAAGCACAACATATTGCATTACATCCTGTGCTTTCTTTTTGTCTTTCTTCAAGGTCTCAAAAGCTTCTTCCTTATCAAATTCAAACGAAGAAGTGAGTCCGTATTGTTCAATAAGTTTAGTGAGGCGTTGCGTTTCAGCAGAAGAAAAATTATTTGTCAGCTCTGAAATTCTTGCAGCGGCCACCATTCCAATTGTTACTGCATGCCCATGCATCAATTGATATTTATTCTCGATTGCATGCCCCAATGTATGACCAAGATTCAACAATTTACGATCAGCTTTTTCAAACTCATCTTCCTGCACCACTTTTGTTTTAATTAAACAGTTGCGTTCAATTAACTGCTGCAGCGCTTCTTTGTCATCTTGATAATAGGTTATGGAGTGTTGTTCCAGTTCAGCAAACATGGCTGCATCTTTAATAGCTGCATGCTTGATCACTTCTGCAAAACCATTCTCCCATTCTTTAAGAGGTAACGATTCAAGCAATGAAACATCGTATAATAAAAACGAAGGCTGACGGATTGTACCTACCATGTTCTTGTAAAAGCCTACATCAATTCCATTCTTACCACCAATGCTTGCATCAACTATGGCAAGGATAGTGGTAGGAATAAATCCGCAGGCAATACCACGCATATACACGGCTGCGATGTAACCAACCATATCAGTCACCACACCCCCACCAACACCAACCAGTGTCGATTTACGGTCAGCACCCAATTCAATCAACTGGCGGATCACATCATCAACTGTTGCTTGTATTTTATGTGCTTCACCAGCTTTCATTACAATGGTTTTCCAACCATCGAATTTTGTGCTGTGAGCTGCAAATACATTTTCATCAGTGATGAGTACAGTGTTGTTGCTGTCTGCAATTGCAGACAGTTGCGCCATGCTTCCGTTGAAATAATAATCAACTGATTCGGTAGAAAATTGATAGGTCTGTTTCTGCATATCCTGCCTCTCCCTCGTTCCCTCTCCGGTAGAGAGGGAGCCGGGCTTTTATATTTTATTTTGGCTGAAGTAATTCAGCATTTCATCGTAATCAATCAGCTGAACAAAAAGTAACAGCTGATGTGGAGGATGTAAAGCAGATGAATGCTTCACTGTTCCGCTCCTTCTCTTTTGGAGAAGGAGCGGAGGATGAGGCTTCTTACGAATCCAACACCTTCTTCTGATGGTTAATGCTTTCCATATGCACCGCATCAAAATACTTGGTGATGAAATCTTTGCTCAAACCTTTACGCTCACCTTCTTTAAATGCACGCTCCAGAATTTCGTTCCAGCGGTTTGTTTGTAAGATGGTGATGTTGTTATCTTTTTTATACTTGCCGATGTTCTCAGCAATTTTCATACGCTGACCAAGGATCTGCATCAACTCATCATCAAGCTGGTTAATTTGCTGACGCAATTTTTCCAATGCCTGGTGAAATTCTTCTGATGCAACATCTTCTTTACGCCAAATAATGTTGCCAATCATTTCGCCCAAACGTTCAGGAGTAACCTGTTGTTTCGCATCGCTCCATGCATTATCAGGATCAATATGACTTTCGATCATCACACCATCAAAATCAAGATCGATGGCCTTTTGTGCTGTCTCTTGTAAAATATCTCTGCGACCGCAAATATGTGAAGGATCATTGATCATGATCTGATCAGGATTACGACGTTTCATTTCAATTGCCAAATGCCACATAGGTGCATTGCGGTATTCTGTATTACCGTAAGAAGAAAATCCACGGTGTATTAAACCAATTTGTTTTACACCTGCACGTGCAACACGTTCAACCGCACCACTCCACAATTCAAGATCAGGGTTGATCGGGTTCTTGATCAACACGGGAATATCAACACCACGTAACGCATCAGCTACTTCTTGCACGCTGAAAGGATTTACAGTTGTACGTGCACCAATCCACAACACATCCACTTCGAAGTTCAATGCATCTTCCACTTGTTTACCGGTTGCAACTTCAACAGTTGTTGGTAAGCCTGTTAATGCTTTTGCTTTTTGCAACCATGGTAAACCTTTTGCACCAATCCCTTCAAACATGCCGGGTTTGGTACGTGGTTTCCAGATACCTGCACGCAACATATTTATTTTTCCTGTTGCTGCCAGGCGCTGTGCGGTTGATACTAATTGATCTTCTGTTTCGGCACTGCATGGTCCGCCAATGATGAGCGGCTTTTTGCTCCATGCTTCCTGCACTTTTTCTTTCATGTTTGCTTCGATTGTTTGCATTGTTATTGGTTGTAAAGTTAAGTTTTATGTTACGAACACTTGTTCTGCTATTTGGCTGCTGTTGTGTCACTCACTTCAGCGTTCTTTTTCCATTCTTCTTTTTTCATTTCAAATTTTATCTCCCCTTTTCCATACACTCCTGTTTCGATCCATCCCTGCTTGCGATAAAATGTTTCAGCTCTTGTACCCGGGCTTGTACTCAACCATACTGTTTCATTTGTTTGACTGAAGTACCAATTCATCATGAGGTCATGTAATTGCTTCCCGATTCCTTTTGCTTCACTGTTGGGATCAACAAACAAGGCCCATATATTATGATCTACTAAATCAGCAATGGAAAAACCAACCACTACATCATCTATTACACAAACCCAACCTTTGCCCCGTCTTGTGATATAATCTTCCACATCACCATCGGACACCAATGCAGGATTGCTCAGCATGTTTTCTTTTACAGCGTTGCGTACAACCTGTATCTGTGGTATATCCTGTATCGTTGCTTCACGAAAAATCATTTGATGATGCGTCTTATTTTGTTTGCGTGTTCAATTAAATTCTGCAAATCTGTTCCTTTATCATCTCTGATGCTGTCTCTGAATTTTGTTAACTGTTGAATATGTTCATTCAATACATCCAGTACGTTTACTTTGTTCTGCAAAAAGATAGGCACCCACATAGCAGGATTACTTTTTGCCAAACGTACCGTGCTTTCAAAACCCGCACTCGCCATTTCGAAAATGGCATTGTCTTCTTTCTCTTTTTCCAATACCGTATTGGCCAAAGCAAATGATGTGATGTGTGAAATGTGACTGACATACGCTGCGTGCAGATCATGTGCTTTCGCTTCCATACTCAATAAATGCATCCCTATTTTTTTGTACATGTATTTTGTCCACTCCAGTGCATCCTGATCACTATCGTTTTCATTACAAATGATCACCGCTTTATTTTCATACGCACCACGTACTGCTGCTGCCGGACCACTGTACTCAGTACCCCACATGGGATGCGTTGCAACATAACGCCCACGTTTTGGGTGATTCGCTACTGCTTCTGTCAGTTGTGATTTGGTAGAACCCAAATCAACAACGATCTGCTGATCTACCTTGTCAAGAATAGAAGGCAACAATCCCACCATGAGATCAACAGGGAATGCAAGTATCACTACATCACTTTGTGCAATAGCTTCATCCAATGGCAATATCTCATCTACCAGTTCAAGTTCCAGTGCTTTTGTTTCATGTTCTTTATTGGCATCGGTACCGATCAATCGTGCTGAGATCTTTTTCTCATGCAGTTGAATGGCGAGTGAACCACCAATTAAACCCACACCAATGATCGCAATTCGTTTCCGTTCCATAGTTTTTTCTTTTTAAACTAAGAGGTTAAAGAGTGGAAGAAGTAAAAGAATATCTTTTTTAACTCTTTTCCCTCTTTCAAACTCTTAGCCCTTTATTCTTTCAATCGCTTCTTCAAATCTTGTAACAGGCGCACATAAACTCACCCGTATATAACCATCACCGGCATTACCGAAAATGCCGCCCGGTGTAATAAATACATTGCTGTTGTACAACACTTCATCACTCACTTCGTAACCAGTTTTATATTTTGCAGGAATCTTTGCCCATACAAACATGCCCACTTGCTCAGTTGAATAAGTACATTTTAGCAGATCGAGCAATTCAAATACTTTTTCTCTGCGTTCACGGTAAATAGCATTCACGCCATCGTACCAATCTTTATCTAAACTCAATGCTTTGGCTGCAGCTAACTGCAAAGGCAAAAACATACCACTGTCCATATTACTTTTAAACCGCAGCACTTCATCAATGCGTTCTTTTGCTCCACTTAACATACCCACTCTCCAACCAGCCATATTACTCGATTTGCTTAATGAGTTTAGCTCAAGCACACAATCTTTTGCACCATCAATACTCAACAAACTCATCGGGTTATCATTCAAAATAAAACTGTAGGGATTATCATGAATGATGAGAATGCCTGTCTTCTTTCCAAATGCAACCAATGCTTCAAACAACGTTTTATCAGCTGCTTGTCCCGTTGGCATCTGCGGATAGTTTACAAACATCAACTTCACTTTCGAAAGATCACTTGCTTCCAATGCTGCAAAATCAGGTGCATAATTATTTGCTTCAGTCAGATCATAATCTATACAAACGCCACCCGCCAATTTCACTGCACTTCGGTATGTGGGGTAACCGGGGTTGGGTACCAACACTTCATCGCCTTCATTTAAATACGTCATGCAGATATGCATGATGCCTTCTTTACTTCCAATCAATGGAAGTACTTCTGTATCCGGATTCAATTCAACATTATACCATTTCTTATACCAATCACTCATCGCCTTACGCAACACAATTGAACCTTTGTACGATTGGTAACCATGTACATTCGGCTTCACACTTTCTTCCTGCAATACTTTAATTACATCAGGATGAGGTGGCAGATCAGGACTGCCAATACCAAGGTTGATGATCTGTTTGCCTTGCTTGTTCAACTCCTCAATCTCTCTCAGCTTTTGAGAGAAATAATATTCACCAATGCCATCCAATCGTTTTGCTGTTTGTATCATATTAAACTGTCTTTCCGTTTTTGTAAACACCATAAATTTTCAATTCAACTGTTGAAGGTTTGATCGCTTCGATCACTTTATGAAATTGATCAATGGTATCAAACTCCATATCTGCATGAAAGCTGTATTTAAAATCTGTTCCGGGAATCGGGAAGCTTTGCAGCTTACTTAAATTAATACCCCCATCAGCAATTTGTCCCAGCACTCTTGCCAAACTTCCCTTCGAATGATCGGTTACAAAATTCACCGATGCTTTATTTGCCTGTTCAATGGAACCATTCTGCTCACGCTGTAAAATGAGGAACCTTGTATAATTGTTCTTCATGGTTTGGATACCGGGAGCAATTACATTCAATCCATATAATTCAGCTGCAAGCTTACTGGCAATGGCTGCAATATGTTTGCTCTTATGCTGATGAATATGTTTTGCACTCAGGGCTGTGTCTTCTGTTTCAACCAACTTCCATTTGTATTTATCTAAATAGTCATAACACTGCTGCAGGGCCATGGTGTGCGAATGCACTTCTTTGATGTCTTCCAGTTTCACGCCTTGGTTTACGATCAGGTTTTGCTTGATGTGCAGGTACACTTCACCCACAATAACAAGATTGCTCTTCTGCAATAAATTATAGTTAGGTAATATGCTGCCCGCAATTGAATTTTCAATGGCCATTACTGCACCATCACTTTCTTTTTTATTGGCACCGATCTTCACTACTTCTCTGAACGTTGCACAAGGAATCACTTCCACATCCTTTCCAAAAAATTGCCTTGCTGCTTCCTGGTGAAAACTGCCTTCGTAACCTTGTATTGTAACTTTCGCCATAGTCTTAAATGACGAATCCCGGCTTTTGAGCCGGGATTCTTTATGTTGTTTGTTCTGTTATCAGTACTGTTGCAACAAAAGGAAACCCGGCTTCGGTCTAAAATAGAAGAAGCTAAAATAAAAGAAACGGTATCCTTTGTTTATTGTCATCGAATTCAAATGTAGATAGGCTTTTCAATAAAACAAGCGTTAGCCGTAAAAAAAATCTGTGCAACCGTTATCAATTCCTGCACTAACAAACGATGTATCAGGAAAAATAAAAGCCCTGAAACGAAAAAAGCCATTCCAGGAATGGAACGGCCGTTAACGATTGCTTGCCATATGAAAATCTTAATCCTCGGGCTTAAACACTACCCGGCAAGCTGGGATCTTCTCTCTTCACCTTTGCCCAAGTGGCTGAAATTACTTTTTAGTTGTATCAACAGCAGGAGCAGCAGTTGTATCAACAGCAGTAGTGTCAACAATAACTGGAGCTACTGTATCAACTGGAGCTACAGTTGGAGTATCAGTTGCTTCTGTTTTTTCACCTTCATTGTTACAAGCTACAAAACCGAGGATAGCGAACGCTAATAAAACCTTTTTCATTCTTTCTAAATTTTAAAGTTTAAGATAATTATCAGGGATTAATACAGGAAGCTGGAAAAGGTAACCCGGTTTTTTTAAAAAATATTTTTAGCCGTTCTTTGGGTTACAATTTGCCCTTTTGGGTATTAAAATAACAGACATAGTGAAACCTGAGATAAACGAATCGGAATTACTGGAAGGATTGGCCCGGAACGATAGGAAAACGGTGGAAACCCTGTATAAGCAGAATTACAGTATGGTTCAGGCGTTTATCTTGAATAATAACGGCACAACAGACGATGCGAGGGATGTTTTCCAGGAAGCTATGATCGTTCTTTATGAGAAGGTGAAAGATGGTTCCTTTGAGCTGAACTGCCAGATCAAAACCTATGTTTATTCGGTTTGCCGAAGGCTTTGGTTAAAAAGGTTACAACAGCTCCAACGCTTTGGTGCCCCGGTTGAAAGTTTGGAAGAAGTGGTGCCCATTGAAGAAGAGCTGGAGGAACATGAGCGGAAAAATGAAGCCTTTGGGGTGATGGAAAAGGCCTTAAACCATTTGGGTGAGCCTTGTAAAAGTTTACTGGAATCGTATTATATCCAGAAAAAACAAATGCTGGACATTGCAGCAGAGTTTGGTTATACCAACGCCGACAATGCCAAAAACCAGAAGTATAAGTGCCTTATGAGACTAAAGAAGTTATTCTTTGCTCAATATAAAAAAGTGGACTGAGATGGATGAAATTTTACTATTAGATGCAACTGAGCGTTACCTCAACGGCCAAATGAATGCCGAGGAGAAAGCTATGTTTGAAGAACTCCGCAAAACCAACCAGGAAGTTGATCAGATGGTGGTGGAGCATTCGTTTTTCCTACAGCAGTTTGGACGTTATGGGGGCGTGAGAGAAATGAAACATTCGCTGCATGAAGTGCACAACCAACTGCTGCAGGATGGTGAAATAAAAGAAGAAGTATTGTCGACAAGTGCTAAGGTGGTGAATATGTGGAAACGTTACAAACGTACCATGACCATTGCTGCATCTATTGCCGGTATTACTGCATTATCTATCAGCGGTATGACCTTGTTGTTTACTCCAAAAAGTAATAACAAGCAGGTGCAGGAGTTAGTGAATACGGTAAACGTTATTAAAGAAAAACAAAAGCAACAGGATAACAGGATCGATCATATTGCAAATGCAACAAAAATCCCTACCGGTACTTCAGTAACAGGATTTGGTTCAGCATTCTTAGTTGATAGCAAAGGTTACCTTGTAACAAATGCACACGTTGTAAGAAATGCAAAAGGCATTGTTCTGTTGAATAATAAAGGCGCCGAATTTAAAGCCATTGTTGTAAAAATTGATGCGGCGAAGGACATCGCCATTCTCAAAGTGGTAGATAAAGATTACAAGTCAACCGGCTCAGTTCCTTATGGCATACGCAAATCTTCAACCGATATTGCCGAACCAATTTTCACTCTTGGTTATCCACGTAATGAAATTGTTTATGGCGAAGGTTACCTGAGTGCTAAAACAGGTTTTAATGGTGATACTCTCAGTTGCCAGATTGCTGTAGCGGCCAACCCTGGGAACAGTGGAGGACCAGTGTTTAATAAGAATGGTGAAGTGATCGGTATCTTAAGTACAAAAGAAACAAAGGCTGATGGAGTAGTATTCGCCATCCAGTCGAAATATATTATTGAAACGGTGAATCAATTGAAGAAAGATGATTCAACAATTGAATTAAAACTTCCTTCAAAATCTTCGGTGAAAGGAATGGGTGCCAGCGAACAGGTCAAGAAAATACAGGACTACGTTTACATGGTGAAAGTGTATTAATAGATTATCCCGTTATGAAACTAAAACCCCCCGACAAGTCGGGGGTTTTCTTTTATCAGTTGGTTTTGGTTTTTACCATTTGTCAACCTCTTCGTTCGCCAGGTTGTTTCCCTCTGCTGCCTGCACTTCTGCTGCCGGTGCTTCCTGAACAGGAGCAGGAGCTGCTACAGGAGCGGCAGTTGCTACGGCTGTTCCGTTCGATGATGATTCAACTACTTCATTATTGCTGTATTCACCATCACCGCTTGAAGGAGCGTCTTCATGGTTAAATGCATCAAAATCAAAATCAGGCATTAATTCTGTCTTCACATAATCCACTGCTTCGTTTAATCCTTTAATGAACTTGTTGAAATCTTCTTTGTACAGAAAAATCTTATGACGGTCATAACCTTCACCTGTAAAGCGCTTACGGCTCTCCGTAATAGTGAGATAATAATCGTTACCACGTGTAGATCTTACATCAAAGAAATAAGTTCTTCTCTTACCTGCACGGATGCGCTTGCTGTAAATACTTTCCATCCGTTTGTCATTGTTTTCGTACGCCACAGTTTTTAGGTTTTAGTTTGCAATGCTTTTTTTCAAACAGCGACAAAGATATATTTCTTTTCGATTTGGCAAAATTTTCCAAAAAACTCCAGACACCGCTGATTTTCACTCTTAAGAAGTAGTTTCTTCCAGTTGCTGCCGACTGTATAAATCGGCGTACAAGCCCTGTAATTGCAGCAATTGTTCATGGGTTCCCTGCTCTGCAATACGGCCGTTATCCATTACAATAATGCGGTCGAATTGCAAAAGCGAAAAGATACGATGGGTAATTACGATAGCCGTCTTATGTTGAAGATAAGTAGACAAATGTGTAAGAATCTCTTTTTCCGTGCGGGCATCAACTGCATTCAAACAATCGTCCATAACAATAAGGCCCGGATCTTTTACCAAGGCACGGGCAATGGATATGCGTTGCTTCTGTCCGCCGCTGAGTGTAACACCTCTCTCTCCCACCATTGTTTGATAACTTTCGGGGAAAGATTGAATGTCGTTATGAACCGATGCAGAACTGGCAGCAGCTTTAATTTCTTCTTCGGTATTATTGCCGGTGCCAAAAGAAATGTTGTTGGCAATTGTATCACTAAAAAGAAATACTTCTTGTGGAATATAACTTACCTGGCTACGATAATGCTGCAGTTCCAACTCCTGAATATTTTTATCATCAATGCGCACTGTTCCTTTTGACGGATCATAAAATCGAAGTAATAATTGCGCAATAGTTGATTTGCCTGAACCCGTGCGACCAATAATCGCCACTTTCTCTCCCTTCTTGATTCTTAAATTAAAATCTTTCAACGCAGCAATACCCGTGTGCGGATAAACAAAGCTTACGTTTTCAAATTCAACATTGCCTTCGAGTTTACTCTTTACTCCATTTTCAGGAGATGGAATAGTTGTTTTGGTGAGCAGAAATTCGTTTAACCGTTGCTGTGAGGCAGCTGCACGTTGAATAGTACTTGCCACCCAACCGATAGCACTTACAGGAAATGCCAGCATGGTCAGGTACATAATGAATGCGGCCATATCGCCAAAATTTATCTGCCCTTCCATATACTTTAAACCGCCAACCAAAATAACCAACAATGTACTGATACCAATAATGAGGCCCATGATGGGAAAATAGATCGCTTCAACTTTATACAATGCAGTAGCACTATTACGGTATTGTTCACTGTTTGTTTGAAAAAAACGAAGCATCGCTTTTTCCTGTACAAAGGATTTAATTACACGAATACCTGAATAAGATTGTTGTGCATTAGTGGTAAGATCAGACAGTTTGGCTTGCACCTCTTCACTTTTTTTGTGAATGATGTTATTCACAAAATAAATGGTAATGGCGAGGATGGGCATTGGTGCCAAAACATATAACGACAGTTCAGCGTTCTTCTTCACCATATAATAAACACTCAGTGAAATGAGCGCAATAAGGTTAATGAGGTACATGATGGCCGGGCCGGTGTACATTCGCACTCTGCTTACATCTTCGGCCATTCGATTCATAAGATCGCCAGTTTCATGTGTTTTATAAAAGTTAGTATCGAGCTGAAGATAATGCTGAAACACTTCGTTCTTTTGATCGAACTCAATGTGGCGACTCATTACGATTATTGTTTGTCGCATAAGAAACATGAAGAAACCCCGTAACACTGCAAACAATAATAACATCCCTGCAAGTAATGCGACTATTCCAGTGGGCGACATTGACATTGCTTCAATCCAATTAACCGTAGCAACAACCAACCAATCGTCCTGACGTAGCAGTCCTTTGGGTGTGCTGTTTGTTAGGAATCCCTGCACCTTATCAATAATATAACCGGTTACCTGTGGTGCCAGTACCGCAAAATAGTTGGAGATAAAAATGAAAACAATACCCAGTAACAACCGCCACCTGTACTTCCAGAAATATTTATTGAGATACGAGAGATGTTTCATGCAGCGGCAAAGTTACAAACCGAAAGGCCATGACAAGACCGTTCATCATATGATTGAATAGTTTAACGGAACGTTTTTGCTTTGTATCTGTTTGAAGCCTTATGATTGAATATAATTCTGCAGTTGCTCAATTGTTTCCTTTTGCGAAAGAATGGTTTCAGTAACTACATCATTAATGGAGATAATACCACTTACATGATCGTTTATAAATACCGGCAGGTAACGAATATTGCTTTCACTCATGATATGCATACAGGTTTCAATAGAATTTTCCGGAGTGATGCGGGGCAGTCCGGTTGTCATAATATCTTTTACAAAAGTTTCGGTTGATGATTTCCCTTTCAGGATAACCTTACGGGCATAATCACGTTCTGTCATTACCCCGAGGTATTCATCGCCTTCCTTCACCATTACAGAGCCAATATTTTTTTCAGCCATTAATTGCAATGCATTAATTACAGGCAAACCTGGCTCAACTGAAATTACATTCTTGCCTTTGCGCTGGAGTATATGCGAAACTTTTCTCATTCTATTCGGGTTTTAATTCAGGTTTAAGTTAATGAAAATCCATAAAAAAAAGATGTGCCGATTTACAACACATCTTTTTAATTTTTTTAGTAACTGATCTTATCGGCCAAAATCATCCTGCAAACGAACAATATCGTCTTCATCTGATGGATTTGCAACATCAGTATGTTGCCATATCTCCGCAATCACACCCCAATCTTTTAAACCAACAAGGCGATGACGCTGACCTGTTGATAGCACAATGATATCGCCTGCTTCGAATACATTGATTTCTTTTTCTTCATCGGTATCACTCATGACCACTCCAACTTCACCTTCAACCACACGCCAGATTTCTGCACGACGGTGATGATATTGCCACGATAAACGTTTACCAGGCTCTACCACCAATATTTTGGGGCTGAGTTTATTGCCCAGCATCAGGTCTTCTTTTTTATAAGTAGGAAAATAAGTTTCTATAAATAAGTCGGCCTGGCTTTCATCTAACACAAAAAAACCACCCCAGGGACGACTAAAATCATGAGTCTGAATCCGAAAGCCATCCTGCTCAATATACTGTTGCTGCTGTTCTAAAAATTGCTGTTTGTCGCTCATATGTATGTTTGTTTCGGAGTAAAAATAAACCAAGGACGTATCAGGGCAAAAAAAAACCCTCAAAGCTGAGGGTCTTTTTTTATTAAGGTGAATTGAATTAATTGGCTAATGCAACCAACCAAAGTACAAAGAAGATGACTGCTGCCAACCATGCAAGGCCCGATAAGAACCAAACAAAGGGAACGAACCATCCAATAATTGCCAGAACAATTGCAGCAAGGGCAAAAATGATCCACAAGCGAAGCATTTGCTTTTCATCTTTTGTATCAATTGAGTTGCCTTTTTTTAATTGTTTGCTTAATTTTTTCTGCGCCATTTTCAAGGCGATCTTTTGGCTGAAGGTCATTTTCTTGCCGGTCATTTCCTGAATTTTAGCAGGAGTAAGTGACAAGAACGCATCCATGTTTGTTGCTTTTACTTTTTCAATAGTAGTTTCAACACCTGCTTTTGCATTATCAGAAGCATTGGCAGGAACATAAATAATACCTGCATAAGAAGAAACACTAAATACAACGGCTAAAAGGACGATAATAATCTTTCTCATAGTAGAGCTTGATTTTTTTGATGATTGATTTGGTTAATGAGCCGGCAAATTACACAAAATGAATTAATATGACCAATAGCATATATATGTGGTGTTACTATTGCTGCATCAATTGAAGTAATACCTCACTCAATTGGCAATACTTTCTTAATATGCAGATGAATGGTATGTAAACATCCTAATAAAATAACAGTGCAGAATTCTAATACACAGTTGATGCAATAAAAAAAGGCCCTCAATGTGAGGGCCTCCCTTCTACTATAAATTAATTATGGATAGTATTTTTTCATTACAACTAACGCATGAATAAAACCAGGTAACCAGAACAGCAAGGTAAGTATAAGGTTAACGATCCATGTGCTTCCAGACCAATCATCCATTATACCCATTGCGATCCAGGCTAATCCAAAAATAGCCAACACGATGTACAAGCCTTTCGGAATTTCGCCACCTGCACGCTTAGCTTTTTTCTGAGCCATTTTAAGCGCCATCTTTTGAGCAAAATTCATTTTCTTTCCTGTCATTTCTTTCACTTTTTCAGGAGTGAGCGACAGAAAAGCATCCATGTTTGTAGCTTTAACGTTGGCAATTGTTGTTTCAATGCCAGCTTTTGCATTGTCTGTTGCATTTGCAGGTACATAAATAATTCCTGCGTAAGAAGAAACACTAAAGACCACCGCTAATAGAACGATAATTAACTTTCTCATAGTGAGCTTAATTTATTGGTTAATTGATGTACTAAATATAGGTAATTAGTTGGTATAAGAACCATCAACTGGCTCATAACTTCCTGTAAGAATGCGGATAAAATCAACAAATGCCCAAATGCTGATACCGAGAATAATCACGTAACCGATAATTGCAAGAGCCGGTACCGTAGTTGATGCAGCAGCTGCACCAGCAACACCAATCACCATCAATGCAATACCCACCAATGTGCCGATCAGTTTGATGAAACCATTGCGTTTATTGCCCAGGTAAAAATCATGAACACCAAAGCCGCCAAGGAAAAATGCAAGCAGGGCTGCAACAACTTTACTTTTATCGCCTGCACGCTTTGCTTTGTCGGCAACTTTTTCAAGTTTGTTCTTTAATATTTTCATGAACAGCTTGCCTTTTGCAGTTTTTTTCTTTACCACAACGTTGGCAGTAGCGGGTGCTGTAATGCCAGCTTTGGCCGCATCCGAAACATTTTCTGGTACATGTACAAAGGCTGAATTGGTAGCAAGAGTGATGGTTAAAACAAATAACAGGGTAACTAAACGTCTCATAGAAAAGTTTGATTTTGGTTAAGAATGGAGGCAAAATACTGAAAACGACTTAAAAAAAACAACCACATAAATATGTTCTTCCCCAAAGTGGATAAGCTGTTATTAGACTGATGGAAAGAATTTTAGCCGCACTTTTCTGTTCACGTCTCTTCCCTTATCTTCGCAAAAATTTTTAACGCATGGAAAAGAAATCATCTGCTTTAAACTGGATATTATTTTTTGTTTCTGTAGCAGCTTGTGTGATATTTTACTTTACCCCGTTTCTTGCCAATTATATTACAGCCACTTTTCCATTTATCTGTTATTACTTCGTAAAAGCATTAGACCTGATTTAAGAAGGCTTACATTTCATATAGATAGCCCGTTACCAAATGGTGACGGGCTTTTTATTGGACATCTGCTCACAACAAAAAGCCCCGACAAATTTGTCGGGGCTTTCATTATCATGAATGCATCAATCAAGCGGTGTTACTTCACCTCTTCAAACTGTGCATCTTCTACATTATCTCCTTTCGGACCAGTTGACCCCTCAGGACCAGCACCTGTTTCAGCACCAGGTTGAGCACCTTGTGCATCCTGAGTTGCTTTGTACATTTCTTCGCTGGCTGCTGTCCACGCAGTGTTCATTTCAGTCATAGCTGCATCAATTGCTGCTAAGTCTTGCGACTTATGTGCATCTTTCAGCTTGGTAAGAGCAGCTTCAATTGGCGCTTTCTTATCGTCACCAATTTTATCACCATACTCTTTCAACTGCTTCTCCGTTTGGAAAATCAAACTATCGGCCTGGTTGATCTTTTCTACTTTTTCTTTCTCTGCTTTATCGCTTGCTTCATTGGCCTTCGCTTCATTCTTCATCTTTTCAATTTCTTCCTTGCTCAAACCACTACCAGCTTCAATGCGGATCTTTTGTTCTTTACCAGTGCCTTTGTCTTTTGCACTTACATGCAACAAACCGTTGGCATCAATATCAAACGTTACTTCAATTTGCGGAACACCACGTGGAGCTGGTGGAATACCATCAAGATTAAATACACCCAGACTCTTATTATCCTTACTCATTGGACGCTCACCCTGCAATACATGAATTTGTACACCAGGTTGATTGTCGGCTGCAGTAGAGAATGTTTCGCTTTTTTTAGAAGGAATGGTTGTGTTGCTAGCGATCAATGTTGTCATCACACCACCTAACGTTTCAATACCAAGGCTCAGCGGAGTAACATCGAGCAACAATACATCTTTCACTTCGCCGGTTAATACCGCACCTTGAATAGCTGCACCAACTGCAACCACTTCATCGGGGTTAACACCACGGTTAGGTTTTTTACCGAAGAATTTTTCAACGATCTCCTGCACTTTAGGGATACGAGTACTACCACCCACAAGAATCACTTCATCAATATCGCTTGTAGAAAGACCTGCATCTTTCAACGCAGCTTCACAAGGTTTTAAACAACGGGCAAATAAATTGTCAGCTAAGGCTTCAAATTTTGCACGTGTTAATTTTATCACTAAGTGTTTAGGAACACCATCAACTGCTGTAACATAAGGGAGGTTGATCTCTGTTTCGCTTGAAGAGCTCAATTCAACTTTTGCTTTTTCAGCAGCTTCTTTCAAACGTTGCAAAGCCATTGGATCTTTGCGGAGATCAATTGCTTCCTGGTTTTTAAATTCATCAGCTAACCAGTCGATGATCACTTTATCAAAGTCGTCACCACCAAGGTGTGTATCACCGTTAGTAGATTTTACTTCAAACACACCATCGCCCAGTTCAAGAACAGAAATATCGAACGTACCACCACCAAGGTCAAATACAGCGATCTTCTGGTCTTTATGTTTCTTATCGAGACCATACGCCAACGCAGCTGCGGTTGGCTCGTTCACAATACGGCGAACGTTCAAACCTGCAATTTCACCGGCTTCTTTTGTTGCCTGGCGTTGTGCGTCGTTAAAGTAAGCAGGCACAGTAATTACTGCTTCTGTCACTTCCTGGCCAAGATAATCTTCAGCAGTTTTCTTCATTTTCTGAAGCACCATTGC
Source organism: Lacibacter sp. (assembly GCF_057361365.1). Taxonomy (NCBI): domain Bacteria; kingdom Pseudomonadati; phylum Bacteroidota; class Chitinophagia; order Chitinophagales; family Chitinophagaceae; genus Lacibacter; species Lacibacter sp. The sequence goes on from NZ_JBMQSG010000012.1 coordinate 121,357, forward strand.
AGAGATTTCCTGCGGCGTATATAATCTGCCATCTATGTCAATACGAACGGTATTATTGTCACCTTGCGACACTTTATAACTCCAGTGCTTGATCTCTTCGCCCACTTCGTCGAAACGACGACCCATGAAACGCTTTACTGAGTTAATTGTATTGATGGGGTTCGTGATAGCCTGGCGCTTTGCAGGATCACCCACCTTACGTTCACCGTTTTTCAAAAATGCCACTACCGATGGGGTTGTACGGCGTCCCTCATCGTTTGCAATCACAACAGGCTCGTTACCTTCCATTACGGCAACGCAGCTATTTGTTGTTCCTAAGTCGATTCCTATAATCTTACCCATTTGGATTGTTTTTAAGTTCACTAAGGTTACTCAATGATAATGCCATGTGTAAAGAGGGTGAAAAATTGGCAGACAATATACAGTTCTGAGTTCTAAGTTCTTAATTATGAATGTTGGGCTGTCAGCTAATGATTTTTATACCGCCACTTGTTCGGGCTGCTGCGGGGTTGTCGTGCTACACTTCGTTCCGCACCAGGCCGCTTCGCATCCCGCAGCCTTTGAGCAATGAAATTTCATTCAGCAGATCAAATTTTCAGCATTATTCAAGTTCTTATCTTTAGGCAAACCCATCAAGCATGGCCAATTCTATTGCCCAAAAACTTCGTATTAAAGACAATTATTCCCTGCTTACACTCAATGCGCCAAAAACATTCGAAAAAAGCCTGGGTAAACTTCCAGCCAATGTAGAGATCAGCAGCAGTGGTAAACAATACAACCAGGTTCATTGGTTTGTACTCAACCGCACACAAATGGAAAAAGAAATGAGCAAGGTGATGAAGTTGCTGAAACCGGATGTCACTATTTGGGTGTATTATCCAAAAGGCACATCGGGTATACAAACCGATCTTACCCGTGACAAAGGCTGGGATTGCCTAATGGCAGAAGGCGATAAACTTACATGGATCAGCCTGATCTCATTCGACGATACATGGAGCACATTTGGTTTCCGCCCAAAAACTGAAGCAGATAAAAAGAAAGAAGCTGCACCAAAAGTGCGGGAAATCTTTAACTGGGTAAATCCAAAAACCAAAGAAGTAAAACTGCCCGATGATCTTGCTGCTGCATTGAAAAAAAATAAAAAGCAAAACGAATACTTTCAATCGCTATCGTTCACCAATAAGAAAGAATACATTGAATGGATCATTACAGCCAAGCAGGAAAAAACAAGAACCGAAAGAATTGAAGGAACCATTGAACGCCTTGGTAAACAATGGAAGAATCCAAGGAATATTTAGTGTAAACACCTCTGCCGGGGTAAAACACTTTCAATCATCCTTTTAATTAACCGCCGTCAGGTTTACCAACCGCTGACGGGGTTGCGCCTCTCCCTATCTTTGCCCCGCATTTGATGTTGAATAGTCATTCAATTTTCAAATTTTCAAATCAACAAATTTTCAAATTCCCCATGCGTGTTTTCAAATTCGGCGGTGCCAGTGTAAGTAACTATGAAAAAGTGCAGAACCTTGGCAATATCATCAAACAATTTACCGATGAAAAATTGATGATCGTTATATCAGCTATGGGCAAAACCACCAATGCACTGGAGAAAGTGGCCGAAGCTTTTTTTGCAGGAAAGAAAGAAGAAGCATTGCAGTTGTTCCGTGCGGTGAAGTTGCAACATCTTGATGAAGCGAAGTATCTGCTGGTTACACATTTTAATCCGCTCATGGAACAGTTCAATAATTTCTTTACAGAAGTTGAATGGCTGTTACATGATCAGCCCGTTCGTGATTATGATTATTATTACGACCAGATCGTTTGTTTGGGTGAGTTGTTAAGCACTTCAATTGTAAGCGCTTATCTGAATGAAATTGGCATCAGCAATCAATGGATCGATGTAAGAGATGTGTTCCGTACCGATGATAATTTCCGGGATGCTGCTATTGATTTTCCATTTACGCAACAGCAAGTAAATAATATTATTAAGCCTTTATTTACAAATAATAATATCGTAGTAACACAAGGTTTTATTGGCTGCACCGATGAAAATGAAAGTACAACGCTTGGTAGGGAGGGAAGTGATTATACCGCTGCTGTATTTGCATATATGTTAGATGCTGAAAGCGTAGCGATCTGGAAAGATGTAAAAGGCGTGATGAATGCCGATCCTAAATTATTTGCAGATGCACAATACATCAGCGAATTGAATTATGATGAAGTGATTGAAATGGCTTATTATGGTGCACAGGTTATTCATCCAAAAACCATCAAGCCACTACAGAATAAAAACATTCCGCTTTATGTAAAATGTTTTGCTGATGCAAGCTTACCCGGTACCGTTATACATAACAACCCGGTTAAAAATTTACCGCCGATTATTGTTATCAAACAAAACCAGGTATTACTTGAATTACACACGAAAGATTTTTCATTCATTGGCGAACAACCGATGAGTGATCTGTATAAGATCATGGCAAAATTCCATATTAAACCAAATCTCATTCAAACCCATGCTGTCAACCTGCAGTTGTGTATTGATGATCGTCCGGATAAAGTGGAGAAACTGGCACTGGCAGCATCTGCTGAATTTGATGTGCAGGTTGTGAAAGGATTAACACTGCTGAGTGTACGTCATTACAACAATGAAACAGTTGAAAAACTCACCACAGGAAAAACAATTGAATTGAAACAGCAAAGTGCCGAAACAATTCAAATGCTGCTAACGTAATTATTGTTTCAGGAGTTTTGCAGAATAGCTTTCGCCTTTATTTTCCAACCGCACATTGTAAATGCCAGCTGCTAATTGTTTCACTGAAATAAGAGCTATATTTTGAGAAGAAGGAATAAATAACTGTTGATTGATCACTTGCCGACCATTGATGTCGGTCACTACCAAAGTAGTTTTACCGTTAAAGTTGGCCGGCAGTTGAATAGTTAAATCTTCTTTTGCAGGATTGGGATAAAGGTTGAATGTTTTTAATAGAGCTGTTTCAAAAAATACATGATTTGAATATTGTCGTTCGCCATTCAATGCAAATACAACAAGACGATAAGTGACTGTAGAGTTACTTTCTTCATCAATATAAATCCCATCTGCTGATGATGGATACAACTGTTCACTTATTTGTTTGAACTGTTGATTTCCTGTTTTTCTCTCAAGTATTATTTTCTGAACGTTATCGGCATTTGTTAATATCCAGTTGAGTTGGACCGAATGATTATTTCTTCTACCAGTAAATTGTTTCAATAGGTCAAGAGGTAAGATTGAGCAGTTGATCGTGTTATTCCCTTGCGGAGCTACATATCCAGATTGCAAAAGACCTGCTGTTCCGGCCACAGCTCCATTAGGCTGACCCTCACACGGAGGGTTGTGTGAGGGCGCATTTTTTATCACACCGCTGGCGCCACCAGTAACATTTGTTGTGACAGTTCCCGGCAAAGATCCACTTGACCAAATAACGCCGCCGCCGCCGCCGCCGCCGGGGCCTGGACACTGATCCTGAAAACCAGCATTGCTTCCGTTTGCACCTCTGGCCTGAACCGAAAGGCTTCCTGAAAAATTATTGATGCTAAGTAGTACAACTCCACCTGCACCACCACCACCACCACCATCACCCGCAGCTTCTGTTTTAACTGGCAAAACGGGATTTACTCCTTGTGCTCCATTTGCAGAAATTGTGTAACCGTTTCCAATTAAAGTAGAGGCTTTGACAAAAATTATTCCTCCTCCATCTCCACCGGGCGTGCCTGCGCCTGTTGTTCCACTATAAATATTATTCATCTCACCACTTCCACCACCGCCACCAAGAAAAATTTTATTGTTTGTACTTGTTGAAGTTACTGAAGCAGGATAGCCAAATGAATTTAATGCAGAACCACCTAGACCTACAGTATTCGCACTGCAAAAAAAGGAATTGCTTTTTTCGCCACCATTTCCACCCGTTCCATAATTGCTACCACCACCTCCACCGGTATTATCGACATTCGCTCCACCCCCTCCGTTCGATTGCCTGCCCCTCCCGTATTCCCGGTTTGAAATGTAATAGGCAATGCCCTCTCCTTTCGGAGATCCTCCAAGATTGGTCCCAGATGATTGAGCTTGAGAATAATAATAAGCTGTTTCTTCACCGCAACGGTCCGTAGTATTTACAAAAAGACCACCGCCTTTGAATCCAGCACTATCTGCACTTATTGACGCATTAAGCGTAACTGTTCCGGATGCTTCAAACGCAATAACACCGCCTGTTTCAGAAACCGGATCCCATTCACTAGCTCTTAATGTCCCGTTAACTGTGACATCAGTGAAAACAGGTACCCGCACAACTTGAACACCCGAAACATCATAAGTGTGCAACAAGTGATTACTCAATACAATAGTATTGTTTAGAAATCCACAGATAGAAGAAAATTCATATTTGCCGGCATTTCCTATCGAACTAACATTTCCAAAACTTGAATTATCTGTTGACGTGATCGTTGCACCTTTCATCTGTATAATTAACACACGATCACCCGTAGATAAACCCGCTATACTTTGTAGTGTAATGCCGGAATAAGAGTAAGAATTGTAAGTTCCGTAATTAGTGATGCCTGTTACGTTATGATAACTGTTGATAACACCGGATATAGTTTGCCCTTCGCTTTTTTGTGGGATGAAAAAAGCAATTAGAGATAAGCAGGTAATTATAAACTGTCCAAGTTTCATGTGGTGGGTCTTTTCCACAGCGTACAGATCGCTTTACATGAATGCTGGATGTTGGGTTTTGTGGTTCGAACTCGAAATATACTATAAATCTTCCGGAGCTGCAATATTCAGATTCTGGATCAGCTTTGTATTTACAGGCTGGCCATCTTTTGTGGCCGGCTGCCATTTCAATTCTTTTTCAAATTTTTCTTTAACAACCCTGTTCAGTTCTGTATGACCACCACGAATGACAGTAGCCAATGCTGTATTGCCATTTTTATCGACAATGAACTCTACCTGTAACGACATCGAAGAATTGCCTTCAAGGTATGGAACAAGTGATTGACTTAAATTGAATAACCATTTCTGCAATGCTGCATTTCCATCCTTATGAAAAGGAACACGGTCTACTTTTTCTTCTAATGCCCACGCTGCGTATGGATTTGCCTTGTTATTGGTTTCAATTACTTTAACGCGTTTTACTTTCGGCGTTTCAGGATTTGTTGCCACCACATAGCTACCATTCTTTGCAATCAATACCGTTGGTAACTGATGGGTGTCTTCAAAATATTCATAGGCATCCTTTATCTGTTGGGCAAACTGCTGCACTTCCTGCTTGTTCTTTGTTTTAGTAACCAACGTCTCCATCCCTTTTTGATTATCGTAACGAACGGGATAGATATGAACCGGGATAAAATCCTGCCCCTGGTCTTTTACAATTGAAGCCATGTAATACACTTGTTCGATCAATGAATCCGTTAAAGGCAAACATCCAATGGTTACACAATTGCCATGAATATAAATATCGCCACCGGGTTTACTATGATCGCTTAAAATAGCATCGGATGCGTTTGGATAATTTAAACCCAGAGCCAGGTGATAATTACTGTTGGGTTTAAATTCATTGATATAATAAAATCCTTCTGGTATTTGTTTATCGCCTTCTTTACGTTTTGGTCCATAAGTACCGGAAGTGGCACATACTTTATAAACTTTGAACAATTCGAATTTTTCATCCCAATCATTCTTCAGCCAAACTTCCAGTTGCTTCTCATGTTTAAAGGCACGCACATACATATATTTTAAAGGCCATTGAAAACCTTTTTCCTTTAATTCTTTACGTAATGAATCTTCTACTTTGGAAAATATACTGGCTCCTTTAAAATTTCGGGCTGCAGAAACTGTGGCACTGCTTCCTTCATACGGCGATTGAGCAGAAACACCTGTTACAAACAGGCTCAAACTAAAAATGAATAAAAGGCTTTTGTTGAGCATACTGGATTTGTTATGAACGAGACGCTGTCAAAAATATTTCAAATTGTGGATAAAATCAAATGAAACGAGGCAGTAAAACTGCCCCGTAAAATTACAGATTTCCTCTGGCTTCCTGCTCTCTTTCTATTGCTTCAAATAAAGCTTTAAAGTTTCCTTTACCAAAACTCTGTGCTCCTTTCCGCTGAATGATTTCAAAAAACAGCGTAGGTCTGTCCTCCACAGGCTTGGTAAATATCTGAAGTAAATATCCTTCATCGTCCCTGTCAACCAGTATACCCAATTCTTTTAACGGGTCAAGATCTTCATCAATATGACCAACACGATCGAGCAGATCATCATAATAAGTTGTTGGCACCTGCAAAAACTCAACGCCCCTGCTTCGCAATTCCATCACCGTTTCCACAATATTGTTGGTGGCCAATGCCACATGCTGCACACCTTCACCATTGTAATAATCTAGGTATTCTTCCACCTGCGATTTTTTCTTTCCTTCGGCCGGCTCATTGATTGGAAACTTCACATAGCCGTTTCCATTACTCATTACTTTACTCATCAATGCCGAATACTCAGTTGAAATATCATTATCATCAAAGCTGAGAATATTGCGAAAGCCCATTACATTTTCATAAAATCCAACCCATGGATTCATCTGGTTCCAACCCACATTTCCCACACAATGATCAACATATTGCAAACCGGTTTCATTTACTTTGAAATAGGGATTACTCCATTCCCGGTAACCGGGCATAAACACTCCTTTGTAATCGTTACGCTCAATGAATAAATGAACCGTATCGCCATAAGTGTGAATACCACTTACAATCACCTTACCTTGTTCATCTGCAAGGATAGTTGTGTCCTTATAAAGTTTTGCGCCACGTTTTGTTGTTTCAAATAATGCCGATGCTGCATCATCAACTTTTAAAGCCAAGGCTTTTACACCATCACCATGCTTATAAATATGATCAGCCACTTCATTGTGAGAACGTAACGGAGTTGTGAGCATGAATGTTAGTTTATTCTGACGTACCACATAACTGGCCTTATCTTTCATTCCGGTTTCCGGACCAGCATATGCCAATGGTTGAAAACCAAAAGCGGTGATATAAAAATGAGCAGCCTGCTTGGCATTACCCACATAAAATTCTACATAATCAGTTCCGTGCAAGGGAAGAAAATCTTTTTGTGCAGCCTGTTGTTTGTTAACAGCAATAGTTGACATGATTGTTGATTTAAAATTCAATAAAAGAGGGACAGTAGAGGTTCGTGATGCAGAACCTTTCTCAAACAATCAGTTGGAGTCAATCGCCAATACTTCCATCAGCAAACAGTAGTTGCTGCGTTTATCGTGGAAGCGCTTATTGGCATAATCGGGGTGCATGGAGGCAAAATTAAACTATTAAGCTTCAAACAGAAACCTCCCAAGCAATTATCTTTGCCGCATGCAAAAAATCGGTATTCTCGGTGGCGGACAATTAGGCCGCATGTTATTACAGGCAGCAGCTAATTATCCCGTTGAAACATATATTCTCGAAAATGATGAACATTGCCCCTCTGCACATCTTTGTCATCATTTTACCAAAGGAGATATCAGAGATTTTGAAACCGTTTACCAGTTCGGTAAAGGACTAGATGCCGTTACAATTGAAATTGAAAGTGTAAACGTAGAAGCACTGGAAAAACTTGAAGCAGAAGGTGTAAAAGTTTTCCCTAAACCTTCTGCATTGCGCATTATCAAAAATAAAATTGAACAAAAGAAATTCTACCAGCATCACCATATACCAACATCTGAATTTGTGATCACTGAAAACAAAGAAGAACTGAATGCATTGGCTTCTTTTTTACCTGCTGCACATAAAATAGGCATGGGTGGTTACGATGGCAAAGGCGTTGAAATATTAAAAACCGCCGCTGATATTGAACGTGGTTTTGACTCTCCTTCCGTTCTGGAAAAATTGGTGTCCATTGAAAAAGAAATAGCCATGATCGTTGCCGTGGCGCAGGATGGTGAAACAACCATGTACCCGGCTGCTGAAATGGTCTTTGACCCTCATTTGAATTTACTCGACTACCAGCTATCACCCGCCGAGCTTACTGAAAAAACATTTTGGAAAGTGGAAGCTATTGCAATGGCTGTAGTTCGTAATCTTCAATCACCGGGTTTATTTGCTGTTGAATTATTTGTTGACAAGAATGGTGAAGTATTAGTAAACGAAACAGCGCCACGTGTACATAATAGCGGTCATCACAGCATTGAAGGAAACTATTCGTCCCAGTTTGACATGTTGTGGCGTATTATGCTGGGTTATCCACTAGGCTGTACCGATGCTATCATGCCATCAGTTATCTTAAATATTGTTGGTGAAGAAGGTTTTAGCGGACCTGCTTACTATGAAGGTTTGGAAGATGTATTAAAAATGGAAAATGCATTTGTGCATATTTATGGTAAAACCCATACCAAACCGGGTCGCAAAATGGGACATGTTACGGTAATTGGAAAAGACAGGAGCGAATTGACCTACAAAGCCAACCGTATAAAACACTTGCTGAAGGTTAAGACCAGGTAACCCTTATCACTCGCCAAAACTCCACTGCATATCCGCCCATGAGGGCAGTTATGGAATTACGTCTACCACTCATCCATTGACGGGGTGGAAAAAACGTTCTATGTTTACCTTTAGCCAATTGATACATACATGAGAAGTAATATAATAATCGCAACCATTATCGCTGGATTGGCAATCAGTTGCAAAGACGAAAAGAAACAGGCAGTACCACAGGCTGGTCGACAACAAGGACCAATGACTGTAGTTGGTTATATCGTAAAAACAGGACCTGTTAGCGAACCCCTTCAATTACCCGGCACATTGTTGCCAATGGAAGAAACAGAAATTCATTCAGAAGTAAACGGTCGTGTAGTTTCACATGCTATTAACGAAGGCGCATACGTAAACAAAGGCGCATTGCTTGTGAAGTTATTTGATGGTGATTTGCAGGCACAGTTAAAAAAGCTGCAGGTGCAGTTGCAAATTGCGCAAAAGACAGAAGAACGTAACAAAGAGTTATTAAAGATCAGCGGCATTAGCCAGCAGGATTATGATCTCAGCTTTTTGCAAGTGAGTAATATTAATGCTGATATTGAACTGCTGAAAACAAATATTGTCAAGACAGAGATACGTGCACCATTCAGTGGTCGTATAGGTTTCCGCAACATATCGAATGGTGCCTATATTACACCCACAACCATTATTACAAAAATTCAGCAGCTGAACCAAATGAAATTACAGTTCAGTGTGCCTGAAAAATATACATCGAAGATCGGTGTTGGTCAAACCATCAGTTTTTCCGTTGAAGGCAATTCAAGAAAATACCTGGCGAAAGTGTATGCATCAGAGTCGACCGTAAGTGAGACTTCACGTGGTATGAATGTGCGTTGCATCGTGCAGCAGAGCGATGCAAGACTTGTATCAGGATCATTTGCCAAAGTGGATATGGATTTTGCTAAAAACGATGTCGCCATCCTTGTTCCTTCTCAGGCAATTCTTCCACAAGCAAGAGGTAAAAAATTAATTCTGTACCGTGACGGAATTGCAAAGTTTGTTGATGTGGAAACAGGCATACGTGATTCAGCAAACATTGAAATCGTTAGCGGCGTTGTACCTGGCGATACAATTATTACAACTGGTTTGCTTGGCTTAAAGCCCGAAGCAAAAGTTAAACTCTCTAAAGTTCAATAGTTATGACGATTTCAGAACTTAGTTTGAAACGTCCCGTGCTTGCCATTGTGATGAACATCATGATCGTGTTGTTTGGCGTCATCGGGTTTCGTTTCTTAGGTATTCGTGATTATCCGGCCATCGATCCTCCCAATATCAGCGTACGTACTTCGTATCCCGGTGCCAATGCCGATGTAATTGAATCGCAGATCACCGAGCCGCTGGAAAAATCAATCAACGGTATTGCGGGTGTAAAAAATATTACGAGCAGCAGCAGCCAGGGCAACAGTAATATTAATGTTGAATTTGAATTAGGTTTTAATCTTGAAGAAGCAGCAAATGATGTGCGTGATAAAGTGTCACAAACGGTTCGCTCACTTCCTGCCGATCTCGACGCACCACCGGTTGTCACAAAAGCCGATGCCAGTAGTGATCCTATTCTTTCCATGACCATTCAAAGCGAAAGCAGGAATCCATTGCAGGTAACTGAATATGCAACAAATAATTTGTTGGAACGTATTCAAACTATTCCGGGAGTTAGTACAGTTAATATCTGGGGTGAAAAGCGATATGCCATGCGTATTTGGTTTGAGCCCGAAAAATTACTGGCGTATAATTTAACAGCCAGGGATGTGCAGAACGCTTTGCAACGTGAAAATCTTGAATTACCATCCGGTAAAATTTCAGGTAACACGATGGAGTTAACTGTACGCACGTTTGGTCGTTTAAATACCGAAGAGGATTTTAATGATCTCATCATTAAAAATGTAGATGGCCGTGATATAAAAGTGAAAGATATCGGGCAGGCGATACTTGGTCCGGAGAATGAAGAAAGTGTATTGAAAGAAAGTGGCATTCCCATGATCGCCCTGGCTATTGTACCACAGCCGGGCAGTAACTACGTTGCTATTGCCGATGAGTTTTATAAACGTTACGATCAGATAAAAAATGAAGTTCCTGCAGATATAAAACTGGATATTGGTCTTGATCAAACAAAATTTGTACGAAAGTCCATTGCTGAAGTTGAAGAAACATTAATGCTGTCCTTTGCATTGGTGGTACTCATCATTTTCCTGTTCTTCCGTGATTGGATTGTTGCAATTCGTCCATTAATTGATATTCCTGTTTCGCTCATTGGTGCATTCTTTATTATGTACCTGAGTGGCTTTACCATTAATGTACTTACGTTACTCGCTATTGTACTTGCAACAGGTCTTGTTGTGGACGATGGTATTGTGGTAACTGAAAATATATTTAAGAAAATGGAACAGGGCATGGATAAATACAAAGCTGCCCGTGAAGGTTCCAAAGAAATTTACTTTGCTGTTATTGCCACTTCTATTACATTGGCCGTTGTATTTCTTCCCATCATTTTCTTACAAGGTTTTGTGGGACGATTGTTCCGTGAGTTTGGTATTGTGGTAGCAGGAGCTGTATTGATATCTGCATTTGTATCACTTACTCTTACACCCGTACTCAACGTTTATCTCACTCGTAAAGGAGGAATGAAACATGGTTGGTTTTACCGTGTAACAGAACCATTCTTTACGTCAATGGAAAACGGATATCACAAATTGCTTGTAGGTTTTATGCGGGTAAGATGGGTGGCACTTGTGTTGATAGTAGCATGTTTTGGCATCATTTGGTTTATTGGCAGCAATCTTCAGAGCGAACTTGCTCCTATGGAAGATCGCAGTCAATTCCGTTTACAAGTGAGTGCTCCTGAAGGAACGAGTTACGACGCCATGGATGCATACATCGACAAACTCAATCAACTGGTGATGGACAGCGTGCCCGAAAATAAGGTACTCATCTCCGTTACTGCACCCGGTTTTACAGGAGCCGGTTCAGTGAACAGCGGTTTTGTGCGTTCGTTGCTGGTAGATCCTGATGAACGTGATCGCTCACAACAACAAATTGTTGATGTCATCAACCGCAACCTTCCAAAATATAACGAAGGCAGAGCATTTGCTATACAAGAACAGACAATTTCCGTAAACAGGCGTGGTGGCTTGCCAGTTGCATTTGTAATTCAAAATAATAATTTCGACAAGCTCAAAGATATTCTTCCAAAATTTTTGGAAGAGGCGCAAAAGAATCCTGTGTTTTCAAGTGTAGATGTTGATCTGAAATTTAATAAACCTGAGTTGCGTTTGAACATTGATCGTTTGCGTGCAAGTGAATTGGGCGTAAGTGTCACTGATATTTCTGAATTGATGCAATTATCACTCAGTAACCGAAGGCTTGGTTACTTTATTAAAGATGGAAAACAATACCAGGTGATCGGGCAAGTGTTAAGAGACGATCGTGATGACCCAACAGATCTTAAGAATTTGTTTGTACGCAATGCGGCCGGCCAAATGATCTCTGTTGATCAGTTCGTTTCTTTTGAAGAAGAAACAACGCCTCCTACTCTCTATCACTTCAACCGTTACAAATCGGCAACGGTAAGTGCTGGTTTGGCTCCCGGTAAAACTATTGGTGATGGTATTAAAGAAATGCAGGCTATTGCTGATAAATTATTAGATGATTCGTTTAATACAGCTTTATCTGGCAACTCAAGAGATTTTGCTGAAAGTAGTGGTAATACTTATTTCGCATTGGGTCTTGCTTTGATTTTGATCTTCCTTGTATTGGCTGCACAATTTGAAAGCTTTATTGATCCGCTGGTGATCATGTTTACTGTACCGCTTGCTATTGCGGGTGCATTGTTCTCTCTTTGGTTGTTCGATCAAACGATCAATATCTTTTCACAAATTGGTATGATCATGTTGATTGGTCTTGTAACTAAGAACGGTATCCTAATAGTTGAATTCGCCAACCAGAAAAAACATACAGGCATGTTGAAGAAGCCTGCGGTTATTGAAGCAGCAACGATGCGTTTGCGACCTATCCTGATGACGAGTCTTGCAATGGCACTTGGTGCCTTACCGTTAGCGTTGTCGTTAGGTGCAGCATCAACCAGCCGCATTCCTTTAGGTATTGTTATTGTAGGTGGAATTATGTTCTCATTAGTGTTAACGCTGTTTGTAATTCCTGCGATGTATTCGTACCTGTCATCCAAAAAAATTAAAGTGCATGAAGAAGAAACTGAAGCTGCTATTACTAAGCTGTCTGATTAATATTGCTGCGTTTGCACAGGATACAGTTAAGCTTTCGATCGATGAAGCCATACGCATGGCAGTTGAAAGAAACTTTGATGTAGAAATTGTAAAGAATGAACAGCAGATTGGTGCCATCAATAATAATTGGGGCACAGCAGGTTTATACCCCACCGTTAGCGCTACCAGCACACTTGGCATTGCATCAAATAATCTTGAACAGAAGTTTTTTGATGGAAGAGAAATTAACAGGAACGGTGCCATTCTTAGGAATATCAATGCAGGCTTGGCGGTAAGTTGGCGCATTTTCGATGGAATGCGAATGTTTGCTACTAAACGTCGTTTGGAAGAACTGGAAAAAATAGGTGAGCTTAGTTTCCGCAGCCAGGTGAACACAACTGTGTTTAACGTGATAGCTGCTTATTACGAAATTGTACAACTTAATCAACAACGAAAAGCTTTACAGGCAACTATCAGGTTTTTTGAAGAGCGTAAAATGATTGCTGAAAGTAGGTTTACTATTGGCACTGCTCCTAAAACGGATTTTTTACAGGCAGAAGTTGACTTGAATCAACAAAAAGGAAGTTTATTAGCTGTGGAAAATAATATTCGTGTGGCTAAGGCTAACTTCAATAATTTACTGGCACGCAAACCCGAAATTGCTTTTGAAGTGATGGATACTATAGCGCCGGATGCAGGATTAACCTATGCAGCGCTTTTGCAAAAAGCACAAACCGATAACTATGATCTGTTACTTGCACAAAGCAGTTTGTCTGTACTCGTACAACAAAAACGGGAGATCATTTCTCAACGTCTGCCTTCTGTTACACTCAATGGAAGCTATAATTTTAATCAAAGTAAAAACAGTGCAGGTCAGTTTCTTTTGAATCGTAATAATGGCCCAAGTGGAAATATTGGTATTGCCATTCCTATTTTCCAGGGAGGCAATATTAAACGGCAGGAACAAGTTGCAGATATTGGTATCAAGAATCAACAGATCGTAATTGATCGTTTGAAAAACCAGGTCAATACAAGCTTATTGAATGCATACTACAATTTTCAAAACGCACTTAACCTGGTGACGTTGGAAAAAAATACTTTGACATTAATCGAAGAGAACAATATGATCGCTACCGAACGATTCCGTAAACTGGCAATCACTTCTTTAGAATTAAGACAAGTACAGATCGATTATATTAATGGACAAACCCGCTACATCAACTCACTGTTCATGGCCAAACTCGCAGAAGCAGAGATGAAGTTGTTAGCCGGTGATTTGAACAAATTGTAGACACCGCTTCATATTTTTCTTAAGCCGCTGACCACACATCAGCGGCTTTCTTTTTTAACTGCCTTTAGTTTTGTTTCTTTGCAGCAAATCAATTTATGGCATCTCCAATCATTGGCATCATCATGGGAAGCGACAGCGACCTTACTGTTATGCAACCTGCGGCTGATATTCTGAAAGAATTTGGTATCGATTATGAATTAACGGTTGTGTCAGCACACCGGACACCATTGCGTATGGTGGAATATGCAAAAACTGCCCGTGAAAGAGGATTGAAAGTAATTATTGCCGGAGCTGGTGGTGCTGCGCATTTACCGGGAATGGTGGCTAGCATTACAACGTTGCCTGTAATTGGTGTTCCAGTAAAATCATCCAACTCAATTGATGGATGGGATTCAGTTCTTTCCATTTTGCAAATGCCCAATGGAGTGCCCGTTGCAACAGTTGCATTGAATGCTGCAAAGAATGCAGGCATACTTGCAGCTGAGATCATCGGAACATTTAATGAAACAGTTGCTGAAAAGATTGCTAATTACAAATCAACGATGAACGATGAAGTTATTGGAAAAGTTGAAAAGTTGAAACAGCAGGGTTGGCATAATAAATTCGATTGATCTTCTTTATTTCCTTATCAAACAAATAAACCAATGAAACCGCAGTTACGTTTAATTGCATCAATATGCCTGATGAGTATGTTACTCAGTTCATGTACCTTATTTCGTTTTGCTTATTCTCCTACCGTACAGCAAATACCAGCCTTTAAAGAAAAAGGCGAATCAAGAATTACTGCCATTGCGGCAAGCACATTGGTAGGTACTGAAAACAGTTACAGTTTGCAAGGTGCTTATGCAGTTAGCGATCACTTTGCATTAAATGCTGCATGGAATGGATCGTTGCGCAGCCAGGATGAATTAACTACTAGTAGCGGAAATAATACAAGTACAGAAATTGTGAAATACAATCGTAGCACTGCTGAATTTGGTGCTGGCATTTTCTATCCCATTTCAAAAGGCAAGCAAGTGTTCATCGAGTTGTATGGGGGTTATGGCTTTGGTAAGAATAATATCGACGACAATATGGCCAGCAATAGTGGAGCAAAAGGTTTTCATCACAGCAAAACAAATAAAATTTATTTCCAGCCGTCTTTTAGTTTTCATCCCGGAAATAATTTCACTATTACTCCTGCCCTTCGTTTTACTTCAATAGGCTATACTGATATCAACACTAATTACGACAACAATGAATTAGAAAGTTACCAGTTACTGGAGATAGCACGTAAGCGTTTGTTTTTTGTTGAACCCGCATTAATGACCAGCTTCGGTTTTGATGGAGCACCGTGGTTTCGCATACAGGCACAAATGAATGTTTCACTCCTCACGGGTAATTCAAGTTCGCATACAAATTACCGCAGCAATTATTTCAGCGTAGGCTTTCAGTTTGATCCGGTAAAAGCAATGAAGAAGAAATAACTAAAAAGATAATACCACAAACTCCTGTTCAAGGGCAAGAGAATGTTGAAATAACGCATCGATAAATGCACTACCATGCTTAGCGTACGAGCTTAAAAAGCTTTCTTTACGTTCCTGCAAACCATTACCGGGAAAAAGTTGTTGTTTGATAGTTTGGATCTGCCGTTGTTCATCGCTGTACTTTCTCTTCTCAGCACGTACGAGTTTCTTTTCTAATTCCTTCAACCGGTAAACAGCTTTTACTTTCAACGCCTCTACATGTTGTAGTAAAGTTGAGTCAACGGTTGCGGCTTGTGTTTTCAACAAGTCGTATAACTCTTCGGCTTTCGTTAAACTGCCATTGAGCTGAATCTTATTGACAGTTGTACGATGAACATATTGATTAAGCAATGCTTCACCGCTGCTAAAAAATTCTTCAACAGTAAAACCAAGTTTCTCTATCCTGCTAATCCATTGCTTTTCGGTTACAAGAAATGAATTACGCAACAGCAACACCGGATATGGTACTTGATGATGCGCAAATACATTCTTCAACTCCAGCCAGTAAGCCAATTCACCACCACCACCAATAAAGGCGATGTTGGGAAGAATGGTTTCCTGGTACAATCCACGCAAGATCACATTAGGACTGAAACGCTCCGGATGTTCTTTTAACTCCTTCAGCATTTCAACTTTTGTAAACTTGATGGTTGTGTTTGCAACAGCAAAGCCATCGCCATCTGCTTCAATACGTTCACGCAGGTCTTCATCAAAATAAAATAAGTTGATCTCTCTGCCACCGGCCTGTACTTTATAATTCGCTTCAAGCTTCTGAATTGTATCAGCTACCTGTTTTGCAGAAGAACGATTCACTAACTCATCTTCAAACACATTGATCATCTGTTGCTTCAATTCTTTCGCATCAGCAATGATCACAATCAAACCAAAACGCTCAAAGAGAAAATGCACAAATGAAAATGTTGCAGCCTGTATGGTTGATTTCTCTTTATAACTTTTCAATAAAGCATCTACAATTTCTTTTCCATGTGGCTCCACCAATAATTGTCCGCTGATGGCATGAATGAGTTGCGTGATGTTTTTATCGATCAGCATCTTCCCAAACGCACCATTCTGCTGTGTTGCCCATTGGTATTTTACACCGTTCACACTTGCATAACTCAACTCTTCAAAGTCGGCATCTTCACTACCCATGTAATACACAGGCACAAAATTGTATTGCGTTAATTCCTGCTTTAAGGTATCGGCCAGTTTAATGGCATGCAGAATTTTATAAATGAAGTATAACGGACCGGTAAATAAATTGGGCTGGTGTGCCGTAGTGATGGTAAACGTATTTTCTTGAAG
This sequence comes from Lacibacter sp., assembly GCF_057361365.1. NCBI lineage: Bacteria > Pseudomonadati > Bacteroidota > Chitinophagia > Chitinophagales > Chitinophagaceae > Lacibacter > Lacibacter sp. The sequence goes on from NZ_JBMQSG010000012.1 coordinate 138,237, forward strand.
CAGCAGATCGATATTACGATTAACGGCTGCTGATTGTTCAACAGCAGCATACTGTTTTTTCAAATGATCGACCAGCACATTGCGGTTGGTTGCAAATGCTTGTCGCTCAGCAATAGCATGTTTAATGCCTTCCAGGTTTGGACGATGTTTATAAAACGGCTTTAATGCCGCAGCATCATCCAGATAATCCAATGCAATAGTAGAAAAAGCAGCAGTGTTACGGTAAGTGATCCGTTGCGATGTACAGTCCATACGTTTTGTAAAATTAGGAACATCCGAACGGTTACCCGCAACCGTCCGACAAGTTTTCACATTCCTTTATTTTAGTTCGTAAGCTACCACCGAGTTTTTCCAGAAAGTGGGAATATATACGATGCGTTTCGCAGCATCATAACCAATGTCGGCTGAGTTGATCTTTTGCTCTCTTCCATCGAGCAACACCTGTTTGCTTCCATCTGCATTTACATAATACACTACACCGCTCCAGGTTGATACAAGGTAATCGCTGCCGGTAACATTTTCAATACCATCGGTACCGCCTTCCATTCCTTCCGCAAGTTTGGTAAGCGAACCGTCTTTTTCCATGCGGTACATGGTACCAGCATCAAGTACATACAAACTTCCTTTATGTTTCAATACACCATTTGGTCCTTTTAATTTTGAACTATCAAGCAATACAGCTGCTTTACCATCTTTCACTTCATACACTCTTCTTGCACGTGAATCTGTAACATATACCGTTCCGTTCTCTTCTGCCGAAACATCGTTTAAACCTGCTGCACCTTCTATGGCAATACGTTCAATGATGGTTCCTTTGTCAATATCAATCACCACCAACTCTGTAAGATCAGCAACATATAATTTGTTTTTGTACAGACCCATTCCTTTCGGAGCACTAAGCCCGCTTACCCAATCAACGGCAATGATCTTTCCATCCAACCCAACTTTTCCAACACTTCCTTTTCCATCTTTGCCCCAAGGCTCTTTCCCATCAATATTTGTGATGTACAACACTTTATTTTTCCCGTCGAACAAAACAGATTCAGGCACTTTTAAAATAGCATCCGACTCCCATAATTTTACGAGTTGATGTTGTGCTGTTGCAGATAACAGAATAGTTGTAAACGATAGTAAGAATGCAAGCTTTTTCATGTGTTTTTGCTGTGTTGATGAAGATTGATTTGCAAAACGCACAGCAAATTACGAAAATCGTTCAGGATCGTAAGGCTTTATATCTACGGTTGCTTTTTGTCCGTTTGCAATCTCCGCAACAAGCTTACCTGTACCTGCACCCACACTTAACCCGATCATTGCATGACCGGTTGCAATGATGGCATTTGATTTTATTTTGCCGATATAAGGCAAGCCATCAGCAGAACAAGGCCGGTAACCATACCATATTTTATCGGGTGACGGTACAGGTATTTTAAACTGCGGCACAAAACGTTCAACAGCATTTAATATTCCTTCCACTCTTTTATAACGTGGAGCAGTTTTGGTTGAAGTGATTTCCATCGTTCCACCAAAACGGATCTTGTTTCCATCCATTGGTGTAATGGCAACACGACCTTCCTGCAACACCGCCGGATGGTTAAATGTAAACGGCGAATCTTCTAATGTAACGGAATAACCACGGCCGGGCATTAAAGGCAAATTCAATCCTGCCATTGCTGCAATTTCTCTCGACCAGGAACCGGTTGCGATCACCACCATATCGGCATCGTATGCTTGTGCCGTTGTTTTTACTGCAGTGATTCGCTCTCCGTTTTTTACAAAACCATTTACTTCTGCATGCGGAATTAACTGCACGCCTTTTTGCTGAAGGATGTTGATCAGGCCCTTCATTAATTTTTGCGGATAGAGATGTGCATCGCATTTAAAATACAACGCACCACGTATGTTGAGTTCAACCTGTGGCTCCATGGCCTGCACTTCTTCTTTCGATAACATCACGGCTTCCAGTCCAAGCTTTGCTGCATCTGCTGCTGTATGATGTGCATGTTCTTCGTTTGCTTCCGTTTGAAACATTTCCAGCAAGCCTTTCTTTTCGTACGCAAAATCAAATTCGGGAAGCTTGGCCCATTCTTCGTACAAGTGCTGACTGAACAACGCAATATCACGGAGAGGTATAGCCGATTCTGCCACATGCTTTGCAGTAGCGCTCTTCATGAATTTCAAACCCCATGAAATAAGCGCAGCATTTAATCGAGGCTCTACATAAAACGGACTTCTCGAATTCCACATCCATTTCAAACCCTGCGTTACAATACCGGGTGTCGCCAACGGAACAAAATGACTTGGACACACATAACCTGCATTGCCATACGAACAGTTATCGGAGAAATCATCTTTATCCAACACCGTTACATCCCATCCGCTTTGTTGCAGATAGTAAGCTGAACTTAAACCAATAATACCGCCGCCGATTACAATTGCTTTGCCCATACTTTATTGCTGCTCTTTTATTGTCCGTACACCAAATACACGTCCTGCTGTTTTACCATGATTCGCATCTACCTTCACTGTGATCTTTGTTTTACCGCTGATCATGCTTGCAGGCAGTTTGTATTCCAGATCGTAAAACTTACCCGTCTTGCCGCCTTTCCATTCTACTGTTACAAGCTTCACGCCATCCACTAAAATATCAAACACCCTGTCTTTATCATCACCAATGTACGTAAACAAAAAGGCGTTGTTCACTGCAGGATCAACTTTCATTTCAAACTCAAAGTTATTATTGCTTCTTGCTTCACGCCCCATCCTGTCCATTGCATCACTTACATAAGAACGTTCTGTTGCTTTCAGGTTATGGTCACGCTCGGGTTGCATTTCACCCACACGGAAGTTATCAATGGTTCTGTTTTCAATTTCCTGTACACGCTTTTTCTCTGCTTCATAATCGGCCTGCAGTTTGGCAAATTCATCCGGTGTAAAATAATCCCAATACACACTGTAATACTGATCGTAGGTTTGATAGAAAGGAATCAATTGTACATCAAATGGCTTACCCACGCCTTTCATTTGAAATTGTAAAGAAGAAGCCGGTTGAATCCAATCATTCACATTACGATTTGATGTGAGCAACACAGGCACACCCACAACAGGATCGGGCTTTTCTTTTCCCAACAAACCTGCCAATACCAACGGACCATATTTGAATGCAATACGATTAGGATTGTCGGGCATTGCCTCTGTATAAAGATTCATATCGAGATCAACTGTAACCACATCGCCGTTTTTCCAAACACGGGTGGCCGTTAAATAACCTGTTGCATCTGTTTCTGTTTTTACTGCTACGTTGTTAACCTTTATAACAGCAGCTGCATTACTCCACGATGGTTTACGGATCTTCAATGTAAACGAAGAAGGATTTGCTGCAGTAACAACAAGCTTCACCTGTTTACTTTCAGGAATATAGTTGGTCTGTGTAATGCGGATGTTCTTTTCTTTCCAGTTTAACACAGAAGGAATGAACAGATTTACGTAGAGATTATTCTTTCCATCGTAACTGTAAATCTGCTCTGCGTACTTCGCATGATTTTCGATACCACTGCCAACGCAGCAAGTAAATGTATTGAACTGATCGCTGAACTGTTTCTTTGTTCCCATGCGCAATGGAACAAAATACGTCATCATACCATTCTCCGGATTCTGCGAAGCAAGAATATGGTTGTACAAAGCACGCTCGTAATAATCCATCAACTGTGCCGATGGTTGCCACGCAAACAAATGTCTTGTCAGCTTCAGCATATTGTAGGTGTTGCAGGTTTCGCAGGTATTATCGCTTAACCGTTCGTTGAGCTTTCCTGCTTCACCGCAATACTCATAGTTACTGTTACCACCAATTACATAACTGTGGTTGTGCACCATCGTTTCCCAAAAGAAGGAAGCAATGGTAGCATCACTTTTGTTCCCCGTTAATTCATATTGCCTCGCACTGCCAATGGCTTTCGGTACGTTGGTATTGCTGTGCTTGCCGGGCAAAGGATCGATGCGTTGCGCCAATTTGCCCATTACAAACTCATCGTAAAATTTATACGAGAGATCCAGATATTTTTTGTTGCCGGTTAAGGAATAAATATTCGCCAGCACATCATTCATGCCGCCGTATTCGCAGTTCAGCATTTTTAATCTTGTTGAATCGGGCAAATGATTCACGGTGTTGTAGGTCCAGTCAGCCATGCCTGTTATCAGCTTCAATGCTTTGTTACTGTTGCAATACAAATACGCATCGCATAAACCTGCCATTACTTTATGCACCGTGTACCAGGGACTCCATCCACCATTCAAATCAAAACCCGATGATTTAATTTCTCCCTTTGCTACTTTTCCAAAAATGGAATCTTCTTTTGGTATGGCACCAATATAACCGGTCTTGCGTGCAAGCTGGCAACGTTCCAATTCGTTAACGATATAATCAATGCGTTTTTTAAATTCTGCATTGCCTGTCGATACATACATCATGGAAGCTGCTGACAAATAATGCCCCAATGTATGTCCCGATAATCCATCACTCTCCCATCCGCCATAGATCGAATCTTTCACCGGCAGTCCTGCATTTTTATAAAAGCGGTACAGCAACCTATCTGTACTTAACGATAACAGGTAAGCACTATCCAGCTGCATTGCCTTTGTAAACGGACTTGTCAACAGTTTTACATCAATCAACGGAAATGCAAATGCTTTCACCAGCACAACAGGTTGCACTTTTACTTTTGCATTTTCCTTTTCGGGTATATACGATTGTGCAGCACACAACAGCAGCGACGACAACAACGTAATTGTGCAGACGAATTTCTTCATGTTACTGATCAGTAATTAATTTTTACATCTTTAATGGTAGTTGGCAACCACACCTGCATTTCATTTTTACCACGGTTGGCCCATGTGTAGTAAGGAATGGCGATGATCTTTCGTTTCTCTGTTCGGAGTGATAAACCATCTTCAGCAACAAGCACAACAGGCACTTCTGCCGTTAATGCTTTCACCGGTTCATCCATTATTTTATAATCGATGGTTTCAAACTTTGTATCGGCAGGCAACACAATATTCCACGCTTTGTTATTGTTATCCGCACCTTCAACACAATACACAACCGGTCCACGCTGAATGGCGATGCGGTTATTGTTTTGCTTTAATTCTGCTTTTGCTTCAATGAGTTTGACTTCCATTGGCAGATCCAGTTCAACAACATCACCTTTCTTCCATTCCTGGTTAATAACAAGGTAGCCGTTTTCATAAGTGCCGCTCAACATCTTTCCGTTGATCTTGTAACCGATGGATAATGGTTTGCTATCAGCTTTGGTTATACGATATAAACCATCGGTGTTAAGCTGGTTATACATCCAGTCAGGAATGCGTACGTATAATTTGAACTTCTGCTTTTTTGCTTGCGGATCAACTGCAATCTTCACCTGTCCATCCCATGGATAATTTGTTTCCATCTTCACATCAACTTTTGTTTTCGGCAACTGAATACTTGTATTGCTGCCAACAAACAGATTCACATAAATACCTTCATCACTCTTTGCATAAATATAATCGCCCAGCGATGCGACCATACGTGCAATATTTGCCGGACAACAAGCCGTACCAAACCATTCTCTGCGTTGATGCTGCCCACGTGATGCCAATGGATTACCATAAAAGAAACGATCGCCGGTTAAACTCAAACCATCCAGTGCACCATTGTACAAACTGCGTTCCAGCACATCCATATACATCGCATCACCTGTTAATGCATTCATGCGTTGGTTCCAGAACACCATGCCCACACTTGCACAGGTTTCGCAATACGCCTGCTCATTCGGCAAATCATAATCCTGGCTGAAACCTTCGTTGCTTCCTGCAGAACCAATACCGCCGGTGATGTACATGTTTCGAAACACCACATCCTGCCACACCGTTTTCATTGCACGGATATAATCCACATCACCTGTTTGTGCAGCTACATCAGCAGCACCGGTGTACATATACATTGCACGCACAGCATGACCTGTAATTTGCGTTTGCTCTTTCACCGGCAACACATCCTGCGCATAAGCCGTGTCTTTCCAATCGGTCCACGTATAACCTTTCGCCAAACGTTTACCACGCTCGCTCAATAACCAATCAGCAAGTTTTAAATATTTTTCATTCTTTGTTGTCTTGTACAATTTCACCAATGCTAATTCCAGTTCCTGATGACCGGTTACCCAATGACGTTTACCGGGACCAAACAATGCATCAAAATGATCGGCCCACTTAATACACACATCTAAAAATTTGCGTTTGCCTGTTGCATTGTAATACGCAACAGCTGCTTCAATCATGTGGCCTGCATTGTAATCTTCATGCATGCTCATATCAGTATACCGATCCTGCAAACCTTTCAATGTATACCATGTGTTGAGATAGCCATCGGGTTGTTGTGCAGCAGCGATCTTATCGATCCATTCATCGCATTTCCTTTCCATCTCTGCATTGGGATGCGTCTTTAACGAATACGCCATTGCTTCCAATGCTTTGAACACATCACTGTCATCATAGAAAATTCCTTCATGCTGTTCGCCTTTGTTTCTTGCAACACGTTCAAAATTGCGGAGACGAGGTGTTGCCACTTCTGTTTGATAAATACAGGCAGCTAATGTCTTCGTTGCAACCTTATCGATCTTTGGTTTCCAGAATGCATCCGTTACATTTACCTGCGAAAAATTGACGAACTCAATTTTCTGTAGACTGTTTTGCGCAAGCAGGTTTAACTGCAACAAACAAACAAGCAGAAGAAGAATATTTTTTTTCATGTAACCGGCTGTTGAATAATGATGAATCAATTGTTGCGTCGCACACTTGTACAACATGAATTGTCTGCAACTTATTTCTTACACGTTCACTACTCTGAATGGCTTTACTTCGATCGTTTGCCAAATACCATCTTTAATGTATGGCTCATTTGCATACCAATGATCAAACTCTTCCTTAGTTTCAAACTGAACGATCATGATGGAACCACGCATCTTTCCTTCTTCATCGAGTGTAGCTCCGCCAATCACAAAGTTGTTTTGTTCTTTTAATTTCTTGGCACCTGCTAAATGAAACGGACGAACTTCCATTCTTCTTTCCAATGCACCTTCATCTGTTCCATCCTGTGCTATGATCACATATTGTTGCATAAACCTTTTTTTAAATTACCTGGAACCCATATGCATACGGATCATCCTCCTTATCAATGCTGATGGTATTGTAACCATAGATCTTGGCCCAACCTTCAATACCGGGTTTAATGGCTTTGATACCATTCAACTCCAGTTCTTCTTCTATTGTACCAATAAACTTACTGCCGATAATACTTTCATGAATGAACAGATCGCCTTTTTTCAACTTTCCTTTTGCATACCATTGTGCCATGCGTGCCGAAGTGCCTGTACCGCATGGGCTGCGGTCAATTGCTTTATCACCATAGAACACCGCATTACGTGCAGTAGATGTTGGATCGATCACAGCACCTGTCCACAAAATATGACTGCAGCCATTGATCGTTGCATCCTGCGGATGAACAAATGTATATTTCGCATTGATATTCTTACGCAAATCTCTTGCCCGTGCAATGAGTTTATCAGCAGCGTAATGTTCAAGACCTTTAAAATTTTTCTGCACATCCACAATAGCATAAAAATTCCCGCCATAAGAAACATCAACCACCAATTCTCCTAACTCCGGACAATCAACTGTTAATTCCGTTGAATGCAAGTACGCAGGTACGTTCGTCAACTTCACGCTCGTAACTCTGGGCGAACTGCTGTGGTCTGTGGTCTGTCGTTCATCGTCTGTCTTATATTCAATCATCACCAATCCTGCCGGTGCTTCCATACGAATAACACCCGGCGTTTTCGGAACAATCAATCCTTCTTCAACTGCAATGGTAATGGTGCCGATTGTTCCATGTCCACACATCGGCAAACACCCACTTGTTTCAATAAACAATACCGCTACATCATTCTGCGGATCATGTGGCGGATACAAAATACTTCCACTCATCATATCATGACCACGAGGTTCAAACATCAAGCCTTTGCGAATCCAGTCATACTCTTTTAAAAAGTGTTGACGTTTTTCACTCATGTTGTTTCCTTCCAATGCAGGGCCACCTTCTGCAACCAAACGGACAGGGTTGCCACAAGTGTGTGCATCTACACAATGAAACACCCAGCCGCCAAAACGATTGAGTGAACTATTGGGATATTTTTTAATGATTGGGGTAGTTGTCATTTTACTTCAACGCATTTAAGTCATCCAATACATACACTCCTCTTCCATATGTACCGATCACTAATTTTTTATCTCTCGGATGAATAAACAGATCATTCACCGAAACAGAAGCAGGAATGTTTCCATTGATAGCGATCCATTTCTTACCTCCATCTTTACTTATATACACACCAAAATCTGTTCCGCAGAACAATACGTTGGCATTGTCGGGGTGTTCGGCAATTACATTCGCCGGCGATGGAGGCAGATTAGATGAGATCGTTTTCCATGTTGTTCCATAATCATCACTTACATATACATAAGGCGTGTAATTATCTGCACGACGATCATTCAAAACAAGATATACTCTTGATGGGTTGAACGCCGATGCGACAATTTTAATCACATGTTTATTAAAGGGAAGTCCTTTGGTAATTTCTTTCCAACTGCTACCATCATTTGTTGTTAACCAAACACGACCATCGTCAGTACCTGCATATAATACGCCTGCTTTATTCCCTTCTGCAACTGCAGTGATGGCCTGGTGATAAATGAGATAAGGATAAATGCCGTTGCGTTGTTTGTTATTGTATGATAAGTCAGCGCTGATCATCTTCCAGGTTTCGCCGCCATCTTCTGTTTTGTACAAATGTTGCAAACCATGATAAAGTACTTTGTTGTTGAATTTACTCATTACTGTTGCAGCCAGCCATTCGCCCCGCAATGAATCAATACGACCAACATCAAACTGTTTGAATTGTTTTACGCCCTCTCTTCTTCCTTTGCTCATATCCGTACGCATCAAACGTCCGTAATAAGAAGAGGAATAAACAATATTTCCATTCAAAGGATCAACTGCAATTTGTGTTCCTTCACCACCCGGTGCCATGCGCCACGGACGAAGTGTTGTATCAGCAGCTTTACCAATCGTGTTGCTCACATTACCGCTCATGGTGCCTTCATCCTGCACTGCACCAAAAATGTTAAAAGGTGTTTGCATATCGTATGCAACAGTATAGAATTGTGTAGTAGGAATTTCATCAAAGAAATTTTTCCATTTTACTCCTCCGTTATAAGTAATAGAAACACCACCATCATCACCCATGATCATACGATCGGGATTTTCTTCATCGATCCATAATGCATGATGATCGCCATGTGTCCATTCACTGGTTGTATCCGATGCTTCCCACACTTTCCATGTTTTACCGCCATCTTCACTTATTCCTTTTTCTACACCAAATGCATAGATGCGGTTTTCATTTTTTGGATGTACACGTATTTGTGAGAACACCCAACCATAAGTGCCTGAGAATGGTTTAAAGAAATCATGCACTTCTCCCATCTTCTCCCAACTCTCTCCTTTGTTACTGCTCCGATAAATTGCAGCACCAATCACTACCTTCTGCACTTTACGTTCGTAGCTATCTGTTTCACCGGGATTCGGATCACGCTTTTTATTGTGATCGTCCACAAATGCATACAACACATTGGGATTTGAATGACTTATTGCCAGACCAATACGACCTGTAAGTTTTGTGTTGGGTAAACCGTTTGTGATCTTCTTCCATGTTTTACCGCCATCAGTTGTTTTATACAGATGATCGCCATCTTCAGGCACAGGATCGCTCCATCTTCTGCGAATGCGATTCCACATGCTTGCATACATTGTATTGGGATCAGATGGATCCATCAGCAAATCAATACAACCGCTTTGTTCACTTTCAAACAAAACCTGCTTCCATGTTTTACCTCCATCACTTGTCATGTACACACCACGATCTTTATTATAAGTCCATTCGTTACCACTTGCTGCCACATAAACCACATTTGCATTTTTTGGATGAACAATCACCCTGGCAATAGTGCCCGTGTTCTCCAAACCAATATGGGTAAAGCTTTTTCCTGCATCGGTTGTTTTATACATACCAATGCCCGGCAACGATGCACGGAAAATATTGGCTTCACCTGTTCCTACATACAATGTATTGGGATCAGAAGGCGCCACGGCAATATTGCCGATGGATTGTGTTGCTTCCTGATCAAAGATGGGTTGCCAGGTTGTACCTGCATCTGCTGTTTTCCATAAACCACCTGTTGCAAAAGCTGCATAAATAATATTGGGATTGCCTGTTATGCCTGCCACATCTGTACTGCGGCCGCTGCGGTTATCGGGCCCTGTCAATCGCCATTGCAGATTTTTGTATGGTGATTGTTGCAATAACAATTGTTGTTGTTTAAATGCAGCGATCTTTTGTGCCCCGGTTGTGCTTTTGTTTGGCTGAGCTGCCACTGCAAGTGGCAGCATCAGCAATAAACAGATTTTTCTCATTTTGAGTTTTGCTTTTTACGATTGCTTTATACTTTAGAAGCTGATGGAATATTATTGACTGTACGAATAATTCCCAACGGGTTTTCATTTTTCAATTCATCGGGTAACAATGTATTACTCCAGTTTTGAAAAGCGATGGGCCTTGCAAAGCGCTTGATGCCATCGGCACCCACACTTGTAAACCGACTATCGGTTGTTGCAGGGAATGGGCCACCATGCTGCATACTCAAACAAACTTCTACTCCGGTGGGCACACTGTTGAGAATAAAACGGCCGCAGATATTTTTCACTGCTTCTACCAGTTCATCATTTCCCAGCATATCATTTTCAGTTGCCATCAGTGTGGCGGTCAACTGTCCTTCGAGATGCAATGCTACCTGCAACATTTCATCGTTGTTTCCACACCTGATAATAAGTGAATATGGTCCGAATACTTCCTGGTGCAATACTGGATTCTCTAAAAAGGTTTCTGCACTAACGGTAGCAATGGTTGCTAATCCTTCATTTTCCTGAACATCTGTTTCTGATTCAGCAACGAGATGAACTTCCTCCTGCATCAATGCCAGTTCTTTCTTTTCTGCATAAGCTTTTGCAATACCGGCGTGTAACATAGTTGCTGGCTGCACCTTCTGTATTGCTTTACCAAGGTCATGTGTAAAGGTTTTCAGTTCCTCGCTCTCAATTGCAATGATCAAACCTGGATTTGTGCAGAACTGTCCAACACCAAGCGTGATGGAGCCTGCATACATTGTTGCAATATCCGTAGCAGATGCTTTTAATTTCTCCGGCAATAAAAACACAGGATTCACACTACCCATTTCTGCAAACACAGGAATAGGTTCTTTACGTTCGTTGGCCCAATCGAATAATTGTTTACCTGCACCATAAGAACCCGTAAAGCCAACTGCTTTTGTATGCGGATGCTGGATCAACGCCTTTCCAACTTCTATACTTTTTCCATACACATGTTGAAACACGCCCTTTGGCAAGTTGAGATGAGCAACTGCTTTGTGAATTGCGTCTGCAACGATCTCCGAAGTATGCTCATGTGCAGGATGTGCTTTTACAATCACGGGACAACCGGCTGCCAATGCACAAGCCGTATCGCCACCGGCAGTTGAATATGCAAAAGGAAAATTACTTGCACCATATACAACTACAGGACCAAGTGGCACCAACATCTTTCGGATATCGGGCTTAGGCGGAACCTTATCGGGAACAGCTGTATCAATTCTTGCTTCCAGCCAATCACCACGTTCGCATGCATCGGCATAACTGTTCAATTGAAAAATAGTGCGGCCACGTTCGCCACGCAATCTTGCTTCAGGCAAATTAGTTTCACGCATGGCCACTTCAATTAAATGATCGCCACAGCTTTCCAATTCTTTTGCAATTGCACGCATTAATGCGGCTCTTTCTTTTAAACTTTTTTTGCGGTACGCATGAAAAGCACTCCATGCTTCCTGCATACATGCATCAATTTCCTGCACTGACGTATCAGAATAACTCATTGTTCGTTTTTATTAGTTTACAAAACAGGTCGTGCAGCGATACCATCGTTAATGATCTTCAAAATACGAGTTCGCTCACTACCCTGTAAAGTTAAACGAGGACCACGAACATATTCACTTCCGATTCCCGTTTGTGTAGCAGCCAGTTTAATATACTGGACCAGCTTCGGATGAATATCGAGTTCGAGCAAAGGCATGAACCAACGATAGATCTTTGCAGCTTCTGCAATTTTGCCTTCTTTCACCAAATTATAAATTGTAACTGTTTCTTTCGGGAATGCACAAACCAAACCTGCAACCCAGCCATCGGCACCGAGACATAATTCTTCTACAGCCAGCGTATCTACACCGCAAAGAATTTTTAAACGTCCGTTAAAACGATTAATGAGACGTGTTACATTGGTTACATCCCTGGTACTTTCTTTTACTGCAGTGATATTGCTGCACTCGATCAGTTCTTCAAACATATCGAGCGTAACATCAATTTTATAATCAACCGGGTTGTTGTAGATCATGATGGGCAAGTCAGTTGACTTTGCAATGGCTTTAAAATACTCCACTGTTTCCCTGTCATCACTTTTGTAACGCATCGGTGGTAACAACATTAAACCTGCTGCACCCCATGCTTTTGCGTTCGCTGCCTGCTTCACCGCATCTTTGGTTGTACTCTCTGCAATATTCATGATCACCGGAATTCTTCCGTTGAGAAATTTAATAGCATGCTTGATGAGCTGCTCCTTTTCTGCAGCAGTGATGGTACTTGCTTCACCCAACGAACCACCAATGATCACTCCATGTACACCGGCATCGAGTTGCGCTTGTAAGTTTTTTTCAAACATCAAAAGATCGATTTCCTCGTTAGCAGTAAACGGTGTAAGCAAAGCGGGGAACACCCCTTTCCATTCAAATGACATAGTATAAAATTTTAACCGAAAGTAAACGATGCGGCAAACAAATAAAAAGCCGTTCTTAGCGAATACTTAACCGATATTAACCGAATTTGCTCGTACTTTTACAATTAAGGCTAATATTTGCTAAACAATGAAGATCGTACAGTTTACCATACCCGTTGCAGGTGATAGTTCAATGGTGGTACAGGAAGATGTGCTGCCACATTTTTATATTCACCTGCATCGTCATGCAGAAATGCAGCTTACATGGATAAAGGAAGGAACAGGAACATTGATAGCAGGTAACTATATGCAACCATTTAAATCGGGTGATGTGTATTTACTTGGGGCGAATCAACCGCATGTATTTAAAAGTGATCCTGTTTATTTTGATAAGCGTAAAAAGAAAAACACCCATGCTTTGTCAATATTCTTTCACCCGGAAAAATTAGGCGATACGTTACTGGCTTTACCTGAAACCAGATCCATCCGTCGGTTGATCGATCAAAGCCAATCAGGCTTACAAATACATCCTTCATCGACACAAAAGATCATCGCTTGTATGCAACAGGTGCAGCAAACAAAACAGGGATTTCAACTGGCAGCATTTATTCAACTGCTGCAAAGCATCAGCAATACAAAAAACAACCGGGTGCTTGCTTCGGCTTCTGCAGGTTATACTATTTCTGATACAGAAGGTTTACGCATCAACGATGTGTACCGTTACACCATGGAACATTATACTGAACATATCAGTCTTGAACAGATCGCTGCAGTTGCACATTTAACCGTGCAGGCCTTTTGTCGCTACTTCAAAAAACATACACGCAAAACCTATGTGCAGTTTTTAAATGAGATCCGTATTAACGAAGCCTGCAAAAAAATGACCGGCACAGACGCATTAAGTATTTCTTCTGCAGCTTATGAATGTGGTTTCAGCAGTGCCGTGTGTTTTAACCGGGTGTTTAAACAGATAACCGGCGTACCGCCTTCCCGCTATCTTTCCGATTACCGGCAGCAGGTAAACTGATATACAGCCCGTAACTGCGAGGAACGAAGCAGTCTATGCATAAGATTGCTTCGCAGGCTCGCAATGACGACCATTTTGAAAGATTGGTTTATTACGATTACTTATCTTTAGAGAAGATTGTTTGCACATGGAAACCTACGGTAAAATTTTACTCATTGCCATGCCGGCTTTTTTATTGCTGGTACTCGGCGAAACATTGTATGGAGCGTGGAAGGGAAAACAAACCGTCCGCAATATGGATATGATCTCCAGCCTCAGCAGCGGTGTCACCAATGTTACAAAAGATGTATTGGGCTTAAGTATTGCCATCATCAGTTATGGATGGTTGGTTGATAAGCTCGCCATTGTACATGTACAAAATAATATTCTCGTTTACATCATCGCATTCATGGCGCTCGACTTTGCAGGTTACTGGGTGCATCGTTTAGATCATGAGTATAATTTTTTGTGGAACGCACATATCATTCATCACAGCAGCGAAGATTTTAATTTAGCCTGCGCATTGCGGCAAAGCATTTCGGTTGTATTCCGCATCTTCGCTATTTTCTTATTGCCTGCAGCTTTGCTTGGTGTACCACCAATAGTTGTTGCTGTGATTGCGCCACTACATTTATTTGCACAGTTCTGGTACCATACACAACACATCAACAAGATGGGATTTTTGGAGAAAATCATTGTTACGCCTTCGCATCATCGGGTGCATCATGCCATCAATCCTGAATATTTAGATAAGAACTATGGGCAGATCTTTATCTTCTGGGATAAATGGTTTGGCACTTTCCAGGAAGAGTTGGCCGATAAACCACCGGTTTACGGCATTACTCGTCCCGTGCAAACATGGAACCCTATCAAAATAAATTTCATGCATTTGTGGTTGATGATAAAAGATGCGTGGCACACAAAAAACTGGAACGATAAATTCCGCATATGGGTGATGCCGACAGGTTGGCGGCCAGCTGATGTTGCTGAAAAATATCCGGTGCATAAGATCAACGATGTGTACCACATGGAAAAATATGATACCAAAGCATCAACCGGTTTGCATGTGTGGAGTTGGGTGCAGATAACAATGGTGCTGTTATTCATCAGTTACCTGTTTGGCAGTATTGCTTCCATCAATGCATTGAACGCTTACTACATTTATATCTATGGCTTATTTGTTTTTCTTACCATCTATGCTTACACCGAACTGATGGATCGTAATAAATATGCCATTGTGTGGGAAGTACTCAAAAACAGCCTGGGCATTGCTATTCTGTTACAAACCGGCGATTGGTTTGGCGCAGCCTCTCTAAGCTTTGTTATTAAATATATTGTTGCAGCATACTTTCTACTTTCTACAATCATCACACTTTGGTTCGTGATGAAGCATGCAAAGGAAGATGCACAGGTAGTGGCGATGGCGTGATATCGTTGAATACTTATACTAACCATTCATCCTGCATTAAATCCTTTCATCGTTCAAACAAAAAAATCTTATGAAGGTCATGCAACAAAATGCATGACCTTCATACTTTATTATAAATAAACCATTGAACCTGTCAACGATCATCCCTTCAGCAGACGTGTTGGTGCAGCAATGCCTCAACGGTGAAGCCTCGGCATACAGGGCCCTGTATGACCGATATGCAAAGGCCATGTACAATACAGCTCTGCGAATATTAAACAGAAGCGATGATGCGGAAGACATTTTGCAGGAAGCTTTCACCGATGCGTTTCAGCATTTGAGTTCTTTTGAAGGCAGGTCAACTTTTGGTGCATGGCTGCGGCAAATTGTGGTGTACAAAAGCATTGCACACCTCAAAAAAAACAAACTGCATTTGAATGGATTGGAAGCCGATGCAGAAAATATTGCCGATGAAACAGAAGTGGATGAAGATGAAGTTTGGTACACAGTTGACAGTATTAAACAAGCCATGCAAAAATTACCGGATGGCTACCGCACCGTGTTAACGCTTCATTTGATTGAAGGATTTGAGCAGGAAGAAGTGGCAGCAATGATGAAGGTGGCACATTCAACCGTACGTACACAGTACATGCGGGCAAAACAAAAACTATTACAGGTATTAAAACAGGAAGTATATGAGCAGTAACCTGGAAAAATTTGTGAACAGGAACCGTAGCGAGTTTGATACGGAACATCCGTCAGCCGACGTATGGAGAAAAATTGAAAAAACGCTTCCTGTCAAAAAGGAATCAAAAGTTTTTTCTCTGAGAGATATTTATAAGTTCTCTGCGGCTGCTGCAATACTGTGTATTGTTTTAACATCTGTTTACTTCCTGTACATCCGCCAGCAAAAAACTGAAACAGCACAGGTTGAAACCAAAACAAATAACCCTGAATTAAATGGTATTGCACCTGAATATATTGCAGAAGCAAAACAGGTATTCAATGCCATTGAAACAAGACAGGAACAATTAAAAGAAGCAACGGCAGACAATCCTCAACTGTATCAACAGTTTTTAGATGACCTGAAATTACTCGACAGTACTTACAACATGCTGCAAAAACAGGCGGCAGTAACTCCAAATAAAGATGTGATCATGAAAGCCATGCTTCAGAATCTGCAACTGCAGGCAGAACTGTTGTACCGCCAGTTAATGATCAGCAACGACATCAAAAAACAAACAAAACAAAACAATGCATTGCCAAATGGCTAAGTAGCATTCAGTACATCTCTACATCATTTAAAAAGTATGAATATGAATTTATCATTCAAAACCATTATTGGTATGGCCCTGCTGTTCATTACAGTTCAGGCAACAGCTCAACAAAAAGAAGACAAGACAGAGAAAAAGCGTTACGATCATTTCAAAGAAAGAAGCATTTCAAAAACTTATTCAGCTTCGGGTAACACATTGAATATTGATAACAGCTTTGGTAATGTAACGGTAACAACCTGGGATCGAAACGAAATTAAAGTAGACATCCACATTGAAGCAAGTTCTACCGACAAAGAACTGGCCGATAAAATGTTTGAGAACATTGATGTTACTGAAAGTAAAGATGGTAATGAAATAAAATTCAAAACCACCACCAACAAGAACAAGGGTAACAACAATAACAATTACAATTGTAAGAATTGTAAGAGCAGTATGAGCATTAACTATACTGTGCAGATACCATCAGGTAATACCTTAAAAATTGAAAATTCTTTTGGTGCCATCAAATTACCTGATTACAACGGAAGCGTTTCATTGAGTAGTAAGTTTGGATCATTAACAGCAGGCAATCTTCCCAAAACAGAAAAACTGGTGGTTGAATTTGGAAAAGCAACATTGAAGAATGTAAACAATGCCACATCTACATTCAAGTTTTCAACTGTGACTATTGAAAATCTTACAGGCAGCAACAAGATCAATATGGAATTTTGTAGCAGCAGCCGTATTAATATGGACAACGATCTTACTTCACTTACATTGAATGAATCATACAGCACAGTTAACCTTCGTCCTGCTTCAAATTTTTCTGCCACATATAATATCAAAACAAGTTTCGGTTCAGTCACTGATCGCAGCAACGCAAATATCAAACGTACTGATACCCCTGATAAATACGGCCCTGACTCAAACCGCAATTACGAAGGAAGATCAGGATCAGGTTCTTCAAAAATTGAAGTGAAATCAAGTTTTGGCCGCATTATTATTGGTGAAGCAACAGCTGAAGACCTGAAAGGAAAGACGAAAGAAAAAACGAAGAACAAAGAAGTTATTTAAAAGCTTTTTCTCATGTTGATTATACTTCCCTTTGATTCTTCAAGGGGAACTCTTTAACAACTGAAAGCAAACAGTTGTTTCGGTTTAAGTACAGCTAACCTTATCATCGCTCCCCTTTTGTTAGCGCAAAAGGGGATTTTTATTTTTGGTAATCATCTCATTAAATCAACCCTTCATTTCATCAAACCGCAGGTCATATTTTTTTATTCATTACAGTTTCCTTCTTATCTTGACCGCCACATTAACCCTTCATGCTCAGCTTTTCAGAAAACGAACATGCATTTAAAGACTTTATCACGCAACACCAGCAAAGGGTGTACAATACTGCGTTGAACCTGTTGCAGAATGTTGAGGATGCCGAGGAAATTACACAAGACGTTTTCATTGAAGCCTGGAACAAAGCCCACACGTTTAAAGGTGAGGCACAGGTGAGCACCTGGCTCTACCGTATTGCGGTGAATAAAAGTATCGACCTCCTGCGCAGCAAAAAGCGGAAAAAGCGCTTTGCCTTCCTCACCAATTTGTTTCATGAAAGCGGGGAACCCATCAGCGATGCAGGCGATTTTGTGCACCCGGGCGTGGTAACCGAAAACCGGGAAAAGGCAGCCATGCTTTACAAAGCCATCGATCAGTTGCCTGAAACCCAACGGGTTGCCTTTTTATTAAGTGAAACCGGGGGACTGAGTTATGCCGAAATCAGCGAAATTACGGGCAGTTCCGTATCTTCCATTGAGTCATTATTGTTCAGGGCACGTAAGAACCTGCGGGGGCTGCTGGCCGGTTACTATAAAAATTTACCTGAGTAGCAAGTTTTTTACATTATGAACGTCAAAATAGTACAGCAATGAAGAAAAATCAGGAACAATGGATCGATGAAGTAATGGGCAGCCTGCAGGGTATGCAACCCGCTGAAGGCAATCCTTACCTCCACACCCGTGTACTGGCCCGCCTTAAACAAACTCCGGCACGCCAGGCCGTTCAGGTGAAATGGGTATATGCTGTAGCTACTGTTTTCGTGCTGATGTTTATTTTAAATGTTGTGGGCTGGAATACGCTTAGTAGCGACGACCAGGATACAACAGATATTGAAACCGTGATCAACGAATACGATTTAGAAAACAACTTAACTTCTTTACCCTGAGCTTAGATATGAGTAAGATCAAATTTCTCACTACCCTTGTTGTTTTACTGTTACTACTAAATGCTGTTACGCTTTTTTTCCTGTTGGGAAAGAAAGATGGCAATAAGCATCGGCCTAATAATGGGGGTCGGCCTTCCTACTCCGAATTCATTAGTAAGAAGTTGAATTTTGATACCGTTCAACGTCAGGAATTAAAAGACTTGAGAACAAAACATAAACAGGAGCTGGAAGAGTTACGCAAAGAAGACAAACAGGTACAGGAAGTAAAAACGCAAATGTTAAAAGATGGAATTACTGATAGTGTAAGAATTGATTCCATCCTTACAGCTTCTGTCGTTGTAAAAAAGAAATTTGAACAAGCGTTTCATAATCATTTTATGCAATTGCGAGCCATCTGCAAACCCGAACAGATCACACTGTTCAATCAAATGCTTGATGAAATGAATAAACGACGCATGCCCAACTTTGGTGATAAAAAGACCCCGCCCAAAAAAGACGAAAAGAAATAATTGGTATCCTGACAATAAAAAAGTCCCGGTCAATTGACCGGGATTTTTTTTGAGCATTGCTTACTGTCTATTGCTTATTCATCAATCAGCTCACTACCTCTCCCTCCAGATCGTAATCAAATGCCTTCGTGATCTTTACATTTACAAACTCACCGATCTTTAATTTTTTATCGCTCTGAATGATTACTTCATTATCTACTTCCACCGAATCAAATTCAGTGCGACCAAGATAACGACCGGCTTCTTTCTTATCAACTATCGTTTTGAAAGTTTTGCCAACCTTCTCCTGGTTCAGTTCGTAAGAAATTTCCTGCTGCACACCCATGATCTCCTGTGCACGACGTTCTTTTTCTTCTGCAGGCACATCATCCACCAAATCAAAACCACTCGTACCTTCTTCATGACTGTAAGTGAAAATGCCCACACGATCGAAACGTTGTTTTTGTAGGAAGAGTTTTGTTTCTTCAATATCATCCAATGTTTCGCCGGGGAAACCAGCGATCAACGTAGTACGTAAGCAAAGACCGGGAACTTTTTCACGCACAGCCGCTATCAATTCTTCTGTTTCAGTTCTTGTAATTTGTCTGCGCATTGCCTTCAACATATTATCACTTGCATGTTGCAATGGCATATCAAGATAGTTGCAGATGTTTGGTCGCTCACGCATTACATCCAACACATCCAAAGGAAATTTATGCGGGTATGCATAATGCAAACGGATCCATTCCAAACCTTTTACATCTGCTAAACGATGCATCAGATCACCCAACATTCTTTTTTTATACAGATCCAAACCGTAGTAAGTTAACTCCTGTGCGATCAACATCACTTCCTTCACACCTTTCTTCACCAACCCTTCAGCTTCTTTTACCAGGTTATCCATGCTTTTGCTCACATGCTGACCACGCATTAACGGAATAGCACAAAATGCACAGGTGCGGTTGCAACCCTCACTTATCTTCAAGTAAGCATAATGCGATGGTGTGCTCAACAAACGTTCGCCCAACAACTCTGTTTTATAATCGGCTTCAAACTGTTTTAAGATCATGGGCAATTCCATGGTGCCGTAAAATGCATCCACTTCGGGTATCTCTGCTTCTAAATTATTTTTATATCGTTCGCTCAGACAACCTGTCACAATAACTTTGTCAAGTTTTCCACGGCGTTTTAGTTCCACCTGGTCTAAAATAGTATTGATGCTTTCTTCTTTAGCTTTATCAATAAAGCCACATGTATTTACAATAACAATGTTGTGATCTTTTTTACCACTCTCATGCACCACATCAATTTCGTTGGCCAATAACTGGCCGCTCAATACTTCACTATCCACCATGTTCTTACTGCAACCCAGTGTAATAATATTGACCTTGTCTTTTTTTAAAGTCTTACTTTTCATGTAATCTAATACTGGTATGGATTTGTCCGATTTTACCAGCGTGCAAAGGTAACAGATTCGGGTTGAACGGAAGCCATTTGTGAGGGTTTGTTAAAGTTTGGCATCATTTTTTCAATGGGGCTGGTACATCTAAAACTCACATTATGAAGAGACTTATTATCGCCGCCATTGTGCTTACAGCATTTGCACAAGGCGCATCAGCCCAGGCAAAAGGAAGCAGTTACAAAACAGCATTAGGTGTTAAATTCTATCCCGGTGCAGGTATCACCCTCAAACATTTCGTAAAAAGCAATGCAGCTCTTGAAGGACTCGCCTACTTCTGGAGAGACGGTGTTCGTATAACTGGTTTATACGAATTTCATGGCAACTTCAGTGGCGCACCCGGTTTAAAATGGTATGTTGGCCCCGGTGCACACGTTGGTTTCTGGAACGACCGTTACTGGAGAAGAGAATATCCAGGTTACAGGGGCAGCGCTGTTGCAGGTATCGATGGTGTATTAGGATTGGATTATAAATTTAATGGCGCACCTATTAATATGTCTATCGATTGGCAACCTTCGTATGAATTTGGCGATTATGGCGGTTTTTACGGAAACTGGGGTGGAATTGCGATACGTTATACCTTTTAAACAGGACAATCCTTTGATTACGATAAAGGGATACCCTTAAACTTATAAACTAAGTTTGAGGGTATCTTTTTTATACTGCAACTCATTTACTTTTACTTCATCAGCAAGGGCTGAATACCCTATAAGAGAACTATTTTAAATCCAAT
The DNA here is from genome assembly GCF_057361365.1 of Lacibacter sp. Classification (NCBI taxonomy): domain Bacteria; kingdom Pseudomonadati; phylum Bacteroidota; class Chitinophagia; order Chitinophagales; family Chitinophagaceae; genus Lacibacter; species Lacibacter sp. Next base: position 159,764 of record NZ_JBMQSG010000012.1, read on the forward strand.
CCTTGAAAAGAAACCAGTAATCCGGTATCGTATGAAAAACAACGGATAAAGAACATCCGCCAATGTCCCTTGAGAAACTTCCGCAACCGGAAGTTTTTCCTTTTTATAGCTTACCACTTCGTTTTTTATCCAATTCAACAACGCTTTACGAAAAGTATTTTCTTTGTACAAATAACTTCCTTTTCATGTGTTCATTTTTATTTTTTTGGGCCCGATAGGATAAACGATTAAAATTATTATCGCTGTTGGTATAAATTAGCTCAATAATTTTTATGTTTATTTCATGCCCGATAATTACCAGATCGCCGAACTGTTTTCCCTGCTGAGCAAGCTCATGGATATTCATGGCGAAGACAGTTTTAAAGCAAAGACCTACGCCGCTGCAGCATTTAATATTGAAAAGCTGCCGGTGCAACTGGCCGAAGTAGACCCGGCAAAAATTTCCACATACAAAGGCATTGGTGCCAGTACATCAAAAAAAATTGTTGAAATACTGCAAACTGGTGAACTGAAAGCGCTCACCGAAATTGTTGCAAAAACGCCTCCGGGTGTTATTGAAATGCTGGCTATTAAAGGGATTGGACCAAAGAAAATTTCTACTATCTGGAAGGAAATGGAAATTGAAAGCATTGGTGAATTGTTATATGCCTGTGAAGAAAACCGCTTGTTGTTGTTTAAGGGCTTTGGTGAAAAAACACAGGCCAATGTAAAAGAGTCCATCGAGTTTTTCCTGAAGCATAAAGACATTCATTTGTATGCCGATGTGGAAGCTTATGCCATGGCCGTTGATAAAAACCTGCGTGAGCATTTTAAAGACTACCGGTTTGAACTAACGGGCGAGTTCAGACGACAAATGGAAATAATTCACCAGCTCGAATGGGTCACCACTACTCCACTTGCTGCATTAGCCCCAATCTTTATCAACAATAACTTTGAAGTAAAAGAACAAACCGATTCTTTCTTATCAGTAAAAGGGCCGGAGAATATTGTGCTGCAGTTTCATATTGCAACGCCTGCAAATTTTGGAACCGTGTTATTTCAAACATCAGCTGCTGAAAACTTTTTACAAGGCTGGGGAACTTTATCCACCGTTCCCGAAGAGCAAATGCTGTTTGAAGAAAAAGGCGTTGCTTTTATTCCGTTTTGCCTGCGTGAAGAGTGGAGCTCAGCCGCTGTTCCGGATCTTATTCAACCATCTTCTATTAAAGGCATTATCCATAGCCATAGTAACTGGAGCGATGGAGGCGAAACCATTGAAACGATGGCACGCCATGCACAGGAAAAAGGTTTTGAATACCTGGTGATCAGCGATCATAGTAAAAGTGCCGGTTATGCAAACGGTTTGAGCGTTGAACGTATTGAAGCGCAGCATAAGTATATTGATGAGCTGAACAATAAGCTGAACGGCTTCCGCATTTTTAAAAGTATTGAAGCTGATATTTTAGGCGATGGCTCGTTGGATTATGATGATGATACACTCGCTACATTCGATTTGGTAATTGCATCTGTTCACAGCAATTTAAAAATGAACGAAGAGAAAGCGATGATGCGTGTGATGAATGCCATTGAAAATCCATACACTACTATTCTTGGTCATATGACAGGACGATTACTTTTGAGCCGTGCGGGTTACCCACTCGATCATAAAAAAATTATTGATGCCTGTGTTACCAACAGTGTGGTGATAGAACTGAATGCACACCCACGTCGTTTGGATATTGACTGGCGCTGGATACCTTATGCTTTAGAAAAAGGTGCGCTGCTTTCCATTGACCCCGATGCGCATGAACTAAGCGGCTACAACGATGTGAAATATGGAACACTGGCTGCCCAAAAAGGCGGACTAACGGCCAGCCGTAACCTCAGCAGTTTTTCTTTACGTGAGTTTGAAGAATATATAATGGATGTGAGGATGGAGAAAGGGATATGATTGGCCTAACTGTCAAATGAAATGATAAAACATATAGGCTTTCTTTTGACCGATATTGTAATTATTTCAATTGCAGGAATAATTTGCTTTAAGAAGTTTAAGAATTTCAGGAAGTCGATCTATTGGTTGCTGTTTCCAAATATTTTCTCAGTCTGGCAAAGAAAACTTCGTGAAGAGGATTTCACTAATACATTTCGTTTTGAACTATTTATACTTCTTATTTGTGTTTTAATAGCAATCAATTTTCTTGTCTTTAAGTATATTCTCTAAAATATGTAATCAATATTTCATCACATCCCCTCTCCAGATCACCAAAAACAATTGCCATGGAAAATTTATCTGCTGAAACTTTATCGTGGAATAGTTATCAAAAGATAGGCTTTCGTTTTGCCTTCATTTTTTTCATCCTGTTTATTGTTTTACTGGACTGGTCTGTGAATCCTGTTTTATCCTATTTCTATTTCGAGGCAGGTCTGGCAGAATTTTTAGATAGCATCATTAACCGGACAGGCAAGAATCTGTTCCATATTCAGTACACGATCATTTCCCCTTATGACGGACAACATAACGACAGAACCTACATCTATCTGCTTTATTTCGTAATGATCATGGTAGCACTTTTGGGAACCATTACCTGGACAGTATTGGACCGGAAACGTACCAACTATGATTCACTTTATTATTGGCTCACTACCATTATACGTTATTACCTCGCATTTACATTATTTCTTTTTGCATTGGAAAAATTTTTTAAACTACAATTTCCAGACCTGGGCCTTTATCTGTTAACAGAGCCTGTAGGAAATCTGTCGCCCATGAATTTGGCCTGGGCTCTCTTTGGTTATTCGTATGGCTACAACATTTTTATGGGTATCGCCGAAAGTGCTGCCTTGCTCCTGTTATTCCGCAGAACAATGACCTTTGGAGCCCTCCTCACCTTGTTTACGCTTGCCAATGTGATGGCGGTCAATTACAATTATAATGTGCATGCGAAGATGTATCCAACGGCATTATGTGTAATGACCTTGTTCCTGTTGATTCCCCAGTTGAAAAGTTTGTTCCGGTTTTTCTTTACCAATGAGGCAACATCGCTTTCTGTTATAAAAGCACCAGTATTTAAAAAGCCGTGGATCACTATCTCAAAATTAGTATTGAAAATGCTGTTGATAGTTTACTTCCTGGTGTTTATGGTTAAGGACTACGTGGGTTATAAACAAAGAAGTTTTGCAAGAGAAACAAACAAAATCAAATCGGGGATAACCGGAGTGTACGATGTACACACATTTGTGATGAACAAGGATACTTTATCAACTGAAAACTCATTACGGTGGAACCAGCTCATAATAGGAGGTGCACGGGAGCGGATTCGGCTGAAAGCAGACAGTATTGCTTACATGGAAGTATCAGTTGATAAGAAAGAAATGTTCGTGTATGGAGACAGAAACCAATTAGCCCTAAAAGATCAGGAAATTTGCAATGAGTTGGGTTTTAGGGAAACAATGAATGTGGATATGGATTCCATTTTCGTAGCACGACAAATAAAAAGCCGGTTTCAGTTCGGGTTTATCGATTCCGCTACACTTTGGTTAAAAGGGAAAATTAAAAACGATTCGGTTTTCATTACCGCCAAAAAACAAACGGTTAAACCCGAAAACTTCAGATTAATGAAGAATGGTTTTCAATGGATAACGGAATAATGATAGCAGCAGAAGACATAGTTGAAAAAATGTGCGCTATACCAATTGACACGGACAAAGGACTTTATAAGACAGCATTTTCTTTTATGCAAATAAAAATACGTAGTCAATATTTCATCACATCCCCTTCTCCATCAACAGCACATTAAATTTATGCCCGTCCGGATCGGCGAAGGCAAAACCATAATAATTATTTTCATCACGCCCTGCTTCATTAAAAACAGTTCCGCCCGCCTTCTTCACCATTTCTTCCCACTGTTTTACTTCTTCTTCCGTTTCTGCAGAAAGCGTGAAAATAATTTCACTTGCATTGCTACCTGCTGTTAGGTATTCATCGATCTGTGAACCCTGTTCAAAAAAATGAATTACAAAATCATTATCACCAAAAAGGAAGCTGGCCAGCTTGGGATAATTGTTAGTGTTGTTGGGTGTAAAACCCAATTGAGTATAAAAAGCACGTGTGCGTTCTGCATCTTTCACACTGTAATTGGCCCATATTTTTTTCGCTTTCATATCGCCCAGTTTTAAATTGAATTTTACTGTAACCATGCCAACATGTTTTTTATAACTTCATGCAAGCAGCCGGTATTGCAGGTATAAGTTATAACACATCCGGCTATAAACACAGTATTTTGAAATACATTACACGCACGGTCTGGATTTTATCGCTGGTAAGTTTGTTTACAGATATGGCCAGTGAAATGCTGTATCCCATCATGCCCATTTATTTAAAGTCGATTGGATTTTCAATAGTGCTCATTGGCATTTTGGAAGGTGTGGCAGAAGCAACCGCCGGATTAAGCAAAGGTTATTTTGGAAAACGCTCCGATCTTTCAGGCAAGCGTGTTCCGTTTGTGCAATTGGGTTATGCATTCAGTGCTATTTCAAAACCAATGATGGCGATCTTCACATTTCCACTCTGGATATTTTTTGCACGTACCATCGATCGCTTTGGTAAAGGCATACGCACCGGTGCCAGGGATGCTATTCTTTCCGATGAAGCAACGACAGCTACAAAAGGGAAAGTGTTTGGCTTTCATCGTTCAATGGATACTTTAGGCGCAGTGATTGGTCCGGCATTGGCGTTGCTGTATTTGTATTTCTATCCGCAAAATTATAAAACACTTTTTTTAATTGCATTTATTCCAGGCGTTACTGCAGTATTGGCATCTTTCTATCTTAAAGAAAAAAATCTGAGTGAGCCTAAAGCATTTGTAAAAACAGGTTTTTTCTCCTTTTTAAAATACTGGAAACAAAGTCCGTCTGCTTACAGGAAACTGGTGACGGGACTTTTAGTTTTCACTTTATTCAACAGCTCAGATGTTTTTCTTTTACTACAGGCAAAACAGGCAGGGCTTAATGATACAATGGTTATTGGCATTTATATTTTCTACAATCTTGTGTATGCATTAGCTGCTTTTCCAGCAGGGATGCTGGCGGACAGGGTTGGATTGAAAACCATTTTCATTAGCGGCTTAACTTTGTTTGCAGCAGTTTATTTTGGAATGGCCCTGAATACAAATCTCTATTTCTTCGTTTTTCTTTTTTTCCTTTATGGAATTTATGCTGCTGCAACGGAGGGCATTTCAAAAGCCTGGATCTCCAACATCACAGATAAAAAAGATACGGCAACAGCTATTGGAACATTCTCCGGTCTTCAAAGTATTTGCAGTATGCTGGCCAGCTCACTTACGGGATTGATCTGGTTTCAGTTCGGGGCCGCAGCAGCGTTTGTATCAACAGCCATTGCTACAATACTTGTTATCGTTTACATTTTTACTCTTCCTGATCCAGTACCTATAGGAAGTAAAATGAAATGACGACAAAGAGAATTATGTAATCCGCTCAAATAATTGTGTAACATTCTTTCTGAAAGTAAACTGCAACTTAGAGTAACTATTTATTGAACCATTTTGGTAAAAGTAAACGAGTTGTCATGTATACCGCAAAAATAATCAGGCACCGGCACAAGTATCATCATTATTTAAATGACGATTTAAAATCAGTTAAAGAAGAAACTCATTTTAAGATTGTATTCTCACACCCCGAGGAACTGGTTCATTTTGAAGATTGGTGTAAAGAGAACAAAGGCGAATATATCTATGACAAAGATAACAGCTGCCAAAAAGGAACTTTCCCCCAATTAAAAATATTCCTCGAGGAAATATGCTGGTGCGATATCATGACCTATTACCTGCTCCATGTGGCAAACTATAAATATCATTCTTCTATTCATCCCTACAAAGGAGAAGTATATACAAGAAAACACGCCTTAAAAACAATAACGACCTAGCATGCCCGAAGGACCTTCGATAGTTTTAGCAAAAGAAACAGTTGCACAATTTGCGGGCAAAAAGGTTATTGCTGTAAGCGGCAACAGCAAAATTGATCAGGACATTCTTCTGAATAAAAAAGTAACTGCATTTAAGAGCTGGGGCAAGCACTTCCTCATTTGCTTCAGAGGCTTCACACTGAGGGTACATTTTTTAATGTTCGGCAGTTATACCGTAAATGAAAAGAAACCAAACAGGGCCATTCGTCTGAATCTTACCTTTAAAAACGGAGAAATAAATCTTTACACCTGTTCCATAAAATATCTCGAAGGCAATATCAACGATCATTACGACTGGAGTGCCGATGTTATGAATGAACATTGGGATAAGAAGAAAGCAAAAGCGAAATTAAAAGATATTCCCGGCACACTTATTTGCGATGCACTTTTAGAACAGGACATTTTTTCGGGAGTAGGCAACATTATCAAGAATGAAATATTATATCGTGTACGTATTCACCCCGAATCGTTAACAGGTAAAATACCTGCGGCCAAACTAAACAAGCTGGTTGATGAAACACGCATTTACAGTTTCCAGTTCCTGGAATGGAAAAGAAACTATGAGTTAAAACAACACTGGCTTGCACACACAAAGAAAACATGCGTACGGTGTAACCTTCCTATTACCAAAAAAAATACAGGAGTAAAAAAAAGAAGAAGCTTTAGCTGTGCTAATTGCCAGGTTTTGTATAATTAAACAGCTTTCATTTACTTACTCTTCTTAATAAGGCTTCCAAAAAATAATAATCGGCATAGATCAGGGGCACATCCACTTCACCATTAAAAGGTTTATTGCCGGTGCTATGTAATAAAATATATCCTTTCGCCGAACCCAATGGTGCACGGTATTTTTGTACCAGGCTCTTCACGATCTTATCAGCAAATGATTTGTATTGTTTTTTATTGGCTGAATAATTTTTCAACTCATACAAAGCAGACGCAATGATTGCTGCTGCTGATGCATCTCTTGGCTCACTGTTTAAATTGGGCACATTAAAATCCCACACTGGAATTTTATCGGCAGGTAACGCCGGATGATTCATTAAATAAGCAGCAACCAGTTCAGCTTGTTTTAAATAAGCAGGATTTTTGGTTTCACGATAGCACATGGTGTAACCATACAATGCCCATGCCTGTCCCCTCGCCCATGCTGATGCATCGGCATAACCCTGGTGCGTGCTGCCGCCTATTACTTTACCTGTGATTGTATCGTAGTCTATTACATGAAATGAACTGTGATCATTTCGAAAATGATTTTTCAACGTTGTGTTGGCATGCGATACGGCAACTTTATAATAAGTTGAATCGCCACTTAGTCTGGTAGCTGCAAACAACAGTTCAAGATTCATCATGTTGTCAATGATCACGGGGTATTGCCATTTACCAAAATCCCAGGAACGAATGCAACCAACTGTTGTATTAAATCTTGTAACCAATGTTGCAGCTCCCTGAATAATCTGTTTCTTGTATTCTTCATTTTGTGTGAGACGGTAGCCATTACCATAACTGTTGTACACTTTAAAACCAACATCATGCGAGTTGCGGTTTTTTGGTTCACGTTCCATCAAAGCGGTAAACTCTTCAGCTCTTGTGATCCATTCCGGTTTATTCGTGTATTCATACATGAACCATAACATGCCGGGAAAGAAACCGCTGGTCCAATCGTTTGATACCACGAGGTGAATTGAATCATGTTGCAATGTTCTGGGGAAAATGCGTTTATCTTTTCTGTTTGCAACAGCCTCCTTATACATGAGTGAAAGCTGTTTCTCAGCTTCTTCAAAAACCTTATTCGTGCTCTGTGCAATACCTATCTCAGAAAATAATAATCCGATGCATAGTGCAATGATCAATTTATACTTCATAACTGTTTGTGTAAATTTTATTTGGTTGCAGCTTTTAATTGCGCCATGTATAAAGAAGCCGGTGTTAATCCGGGTTTGTTTTGCCCTTCCCATTCGGCATCAGGCCGTCCGTTCAATCGGCCTTGATATTTATTCCCCTTCAACCCAATTACATAATTCATTGCTGATACCCACGGATTTTGAATGGCTGCTTTCCCTACAGTGCAATTCCACGCCACCATGTTTGCACCAGCCCATCCATGACCGGTGCCCCAGTTACCACGATCCTGAATATTCAATTCTCCATCGGTAATAATATTATCAAACAATGTACCTGTTGCCCAGCGATGATGCGGACCAATATCTGCTTTTGCATTTTCTGATCTGCAGGAATAAAATACATTCGGTCCGCAAACTCTTGCTCCATTCACATAATCATGACGACCTTCTGAAGCAAAACAATGCATAAATAAATTCAACTGTCCATCATTATTAAACGAATAACGACGACTACCAGTGATTTTTGATTTTGGCTGAAGGTATTTGCAGTAACTCACTGTAATGTTTCTTGCCTGGTAGCCAAGATTTACACATGAATAACCAAAATGTGTGGCAGTAACATTTGTTACCCAACCGTTCTCGATCCTGTTCATAAATACTGCATCCCATCCATGATCTTCATCTTCATCACTTGCATATTCCGATTCGCATAAAAGATCTTCAACACCCACATTATTGATACGACCATTAAAGCTGTATTGATAAATTTCACCACCTCCATATTGTTCTTCTATCGCCATTACCACCGGGTTGTCAATAAATATTTTGTTTCCGTCGATTTTTGTGATCACTCTTTCATAATGCAAACCATACTCTGCAGGATCCCATTGTCGTGAAGTACTATCTCTCACTACTATCTCATGCATCTTAATATCTTCGATCCATTTTTTTGTTGCAGGACGATATAAAACAATACTATCTCCAATTTTTAATCCCTTAGTACTTGCTACAGGGAATGACTTTGCACCAACAGGCACGTATGCATCTGTGATCTTGCGTCTTGTACCGCCGATTTCCTTTAACTCACTAACTCCACCGATAACGATCAGTTTTCGTTGACCTTTACCTGTTGCAACGAGTTTTGTTTCATCCCCTTCACCACGCAATACAATACCGCTTGTTTTGATACGGATCGTACCCGGAATTTTATACACCCCTTTCTTCAGAAGTATAGCGCCACGAAAACCGTTGGTATTTAGTTTCATCTTAGCAACTTCATCTATCGCCGATTGAATTGTTTGTTCATCGTTCTCTGCACTTGCTTCAATTGTTTTTACAATGGGAACTATTGGTAAGGCCTTACGGTTTTGTTTGTATCCCACACCGCTGAAATCAGGAAGGCTGTTACCCAAATTATCTTTAGCATAAACGATGCTGCCATCTTTTTTTACCTGCACATATTTTGAACTCCACGATTCCTGTGCAGTAACCTGCATGAAACCGAGCAACAGCAGCGCAATAATGCATCTATACATTTTGTTATGGCGTATACGCAACATTTTATTTGTTTAGCTTCTTTACCTGTAATGCATTCAATACAGGTTCACCTTCAACAGGTTTAAAATCGATCTCGATGCCTGTGTTAGGAGCAACAGTCAGTTTTACTTTCTTGCTTACCGCTGTTGCAGAACCATACTGAGATGCAATATCAAAGTTATCGAGTAGTAAACTTCCATTTACATAAACATTAAAGATCCTTTTTCCATTCGGCTCGATACGTTCAGGATCGGAAAGATTATAGGGAAGCTCTTTCACTTGTCCGCCTAACAATTCCGCAAAATGTAATGTAAGTTCATATTCACCAGCAGGAACATCAAATCTGTATTTTTTTATACCGATCTTTTGGGTTTGGTAAACAGGGTCGTTTTCCGATCCTGCAATATTCTTATCAGTACCATAAGGCAAACGGTTGCTGTTTGGAATCTTGAATGTTCTACCACCAACGGATCCCCAACCACCTTCATAGTATTGCTGATCGGGTATCCATTGCTGTTTTTCATCGTCAGTGAAATATCGATTGGCACCGAGCAATACGTTGAGTTGTTCAAACTTTAGTTGTTGCGTAAAGTGATGAGGTTGCATCGCAAATGAAACGATCATTTTATCATGATAGAATTTACCTTCCCTTTCTGCTTTTACTTCAATTACATTTGTTCCATTCTTATAAGGCAGTTGCCATTCACTCAATCCATCAACGGTTTGCTTTTTGCCCATGGAGATTCCGTTCATTGTGAGCATTACATTCTGCATGTTAGTGGCCACCTGAATGTTTTTCATGCAAACAAGTCTATTACTGTCTGCAATACCAACAGCTGTTGATGAACCCAATATTTTTATATAAGGCTTTTGCAATAATACTGCCTGGTAAAAATGATAAGGATCTTTTGCAGTGCGGTCCCATTCCAATAATCCTTTGTTATTGATATGCGGCATTGATTCTGTTCTTGTTTCCGAATTGAAATCAGCAAGATTCCAGATCATTGCAGCTGCAACAAAAGGACGCTTCATCATTTCCGTATAATAATACTGGTGAAGTTTTGTTGTGTACTCAATGCTCTTATCAAAACGAACAGGTGCTGTACTCCTGATGCGTGGGTCAGCATCTGCCCCATATTCAGAAACGACAATTGGAGTTGAAGGATGTCGTTTATGAAATGTATCAAGAAAAGCAGGAAAGTCGGTCATGTTAGGCCCGTACCAACCTGAATAAAGATTCCAGCCAACGATCATAGCAATATTGTTCAATCCTGTTTCATTGTAGCGTTTGTAATCGCCATGATGAGCGATCATGGTGTAACGATAAGGATCTTCTTTACGTGTTACACTATCCAATGCCTTGGCAAGGTTTGTAACAGCGGCAAAATAGACGACTTGTTTTCCCTTATCATTATTGTAATGAGGCCGCAGCAACACTTCATTCATATAACACCAGATGATCACACTCGGATGATTATAATGCTGCCTGATCATTTCCGATTGCATGGCCAAACAGTTTTGATAGAACTGTTCTGTTTCTGTTATTTCATTTACAACCGGTATTTCAACCGATGTTAAAATACCAAGACTATCGCATGCGTTCAACACTGATGGATCTTGCGGATAGTGTGCCACTCTTAAAAAATTGCCACCCATTTGCTTCAACAACAAAATATCTTTTAGTGCAAGATCGTCAGTTACTGCATTGCCAAAGCCCATCCGGTCCTGGTGACGACTGGTGCCCACCAATTTATACGACTTACCATTCAGGAAAAATCCTTTTGCTGCATCGAAATGAAACCAGCGAAAGCCAACTGAATTTGTAACCACATCTAATAACTTACCAGTTGCTGCATCTTTTATTTCCGAAGTGACTTTGTATAAGTACGGCAATTCAGGAGACCACAGTTGTGGATTTTTTATGGCAATAGTTGGTTGGCGAAATGAAACTTCAGCACCAGCATCTAAAACTAACTGTTGCGAAATTGATCCGACAACAATGCCGTTTTTACTTTTAACAACAGTATTAATTTTTACTTTTTTTGAACTGATCTCTTTGTTACTTATAACTGTCTTCACTTCAACGGTTGCCGTTTTAGCATCAACTGAAGGTGTGGTGATGTATTGACCATTATCGTTCGCCGAAAAATGAATTGGATCAACCATCTTTAACCATACATCACGATAAATGCCACCATAAAAAGTGAAATCAGCCGAGAGTGGTGGAATGTCCTGGTTAAAACTGTTATCAACTTTTACCAACAGATCATTTTCTTTTTCGAAGTTCAGTAATGGAGTTATGTCGATAGTGAAAGCAGTATAGCCTCCTGTGTGTTCACCGGCTTTTTTACCGTTAATAAATACTTCCGTAAATTGATTCGCCCCCTCAAATAAAATGTAAAACTGCTTGCCTCTGAATTTTTTATTTATGTTGAGTTTACGTTTATATAAACCGATTCCCCTGTAATAACCTGGCACATCATCCATTACATCGTCAGTATTCCATGTGTGTGGAAGACGAATTGCCTCCCACTTCATTGTCGAGGTTTTGTTTTCTTTACTGAACAACCAATCATTGTTGATGTTTGTAACGGAAGCCGGTTGTGCATATAAAAAACCTGTCAGCAAAAGGCTATATAGGGAAAGGATGAATTTCAAAACTTTTTATTTCGTTTTAGTGAATTGAAGAGCAGATAAATTAAAGCCCCATTTACAGCCAGCACTCGAAAAACGGTTGTGCCTTTTTTTAATGATACGATTGACGATGCTGACTCTTTAAAATTCAGCATGTCTCCGCTTGAAGAAAGTTCTAATTCTTTAATAATGGTTTGTTGATCCTGTTGAAGGGAAAGAACACAGCTGTTCTTGTCTGTTGCTGTAAGAAATGAAACCTTGTACTTACCTCCTTGACTAACTGTAACTGTGTACTGCAGCCACTCCCCTTTTTCAATGTCGGTTATATAAGCGACGTCTTTACTGATGCGTATATCAACTCCATCATTTCGATATACATGACCTTTATTACCGTCTGTATTTACTCCCGGTGTGTATTGGTAACGTGCCGAGTCTTTATCATAATAAGCATAACGCTGCCGACCAAGATCAAAATCAACAGCATTTATTGTTGTGTTGCCTTCAATAACGTGTTTCTTAAAAGGCTTTGTCGAAGTTGTTTGCACCTGGCGGATCATTGCATCCACCACATCAGCATGATAAATATTGTTTTCAAATTTTACATTTTGCAATAACTGTTGCAATATTTTCCATGCTGCTTCTTTCGTTGGCTTTGGTCCTTTGCCCGACCAGTAGTTTAATAATTCGTCATAACCAGCAGGTCGTTTTATTTCCAATGGATTATTGATACCCATTTTCTTTCCCTGCCACCAAGCCCAGCCTATGCCATGTTTTTCTACCAAACCAATTGCTCCAGTAAACCAGGTGTTTGAATTTTCACCGGACTCGCCTAACCACAACGGCATATTGTATTGATCTCTTAGTGCTAAAAAATTTTTAATTGACTCATCGTTATTGAAATTTCCATACTTGTGAAAACTCAAAACCATATTATCATCCCATGCAGGCAATATTCCACGATAGTTATTGCCAAAACCATTTCCTTCGATGATGATGATATGTTTTTTATCTACTTCACGAATTGCTTTTGTAATGGCAATCATCAATTCTCTTAAGGGCTCGTTCTTTTTTTCCGCAGTACCACGAAAATCATTTTTCGGATCTTCAAATCCCCAGTTGGGTTCATTGATAATATCGTACCCACCTATCCATGGCTCGTTTGCATAACGCTGAGCCAATTTTTTCCAAAGCGCAATAGTCTTGTCTTTGTTGGCTTCACTTTCCCATAAAGAAGGTTTGGTTGGATCTCTGTCCGATATAGGAAGATCATTACCTTGTCCGCCGGGTGCTGCATGTAAATCAAGAATGAGATACATTTTATTTGCCTTGCACCAGTTCAATAAACTATCAGTAAGAGCAAATCCTTTTTCGATCCAAGTATGCTGCCCTTTCACCGGTTCTTCTTCAACAGGTAGTGTATACAGCTTGTAATGCATGGGCAGACGAATCGAATTAAAACCCCAGGCAGCTAGTGCATCGATATCTTTTCTAGTTGTATGATGCAGTAACCATTCTTCATAGAATTGTTTTGTCTTCTCCTCACCCACTACATCTTTGATTTTTTCTTTAATACGGTACTGCTGACCAAGAAACGATAGACGAAACATATATCCTTCCTGCAACAACCAGCCACCAAGTCCCATTCCACGCAGAATGATCCTTTCGTCTTTTTCATTCACAATTGCAGTTGTTTTTGTTTTTAAAAACTGTGCATTGCTGTTGAAGATCGGACCAATAAAAAGTAGGAATAGAATAACTCTGTACATGCTGCTTATTTAGCAAAAGGTAATGCTGTATTTCTTCATTATGAAAAGGAAGTTTCCGGTATTACCCTTCAACTTCTCTTTTCAATAATGAAGGTTCTTGCTATATGAAAAACGACTGCTGACGCTTAGTTGATCGTAATGGGTCTTCTGAAAGCTGTTGAAAAAATATCAACATAAAACTGTGACGTTTTATTTTCCAGCATTTGTATCTCCAACTTTCTTGCACCCGCAACAGAACTATTGAGCAATTTGATATAGATCGTATCCATTGCCTGTTTTGCCTGTGTAAATACCATGCTGTAGGTAGTATCAGCTGATGGAATCACTACTCCGTTTTTATCTACGATATCAAAATCCTGTCCACGAACTGCAGGTGTTGAAATACCTCCTGTCACCACTGCATACTTCGCCACAGCATCATAATTCCTGGTAAAGCTTGAATAAAACTGCACAGGAAATTTCAACAAAGCAGTTTGAGATCTTGCCACGGTTACAGCTGTATTATTGTTAGGAACAAAAATGGCATAGTAGTGATGTTCATATTCCGATAATCCCATTGGGTAATCTCTCTTTTCGCAGGAAGTAATGGCAACCATTCCGGTAACTGCAATAAGTATATAAATAACTTGTTTCATTGTAATTCGTTTTTGTTATTACCAATTAAGGTTCTGAGTTACATTTCCCTTACTGAGACTTATTTCATTCAGCGGAACCGGGTAGAGATAATCACGATCGGCTCTGAATGTTCTTGTGCTTGCAGCTTCAACCCGCAACACATTATCTGAATTAAGTGTAAGACTATTTTGATTTGTACCCACCCATTCTGCTGCTATGAATTTTGCACCCAGCAAATCTTTTGGCAAAACTGTTTCAGCAGTTTTCCAACGAATAAGATCATCATACCGGAACCCTTCCAATGCTAATTCAACGGTGCGTTCCCTGCGAATTTCTTCACGCATGCTTAGGTTATTTGTTGTTACAAATGCATTAGTAAGTTTTGGTGCAAAACCAACTCTTGTACGCAAAGCATTAACGGTCAAATTAAGATCAGCATCACTAATGCTCCCGTTCAATTCAAATTTTGCTTCTGCATAAGTGAGCAATACTTCCGCATAGCGAATAAGGATGCGATCAACCGTTGCTGCATTTACGATGTTCTGATCAATTTTATTAAATGCTTTCTTTGGTGCAATGGCTGTTCTGATGCCTAATGAAGTTTTAGGAATCCAAGGGCCCTGGTAAGCTTCATCGCCAGCTCTGAAATAAGAGAAGGCCATGCGGGGATCACGGTTGTCAAGAATGGTATTGTAACTTGTTTCACTTCCTTCTGCAACAAAAGAAGCAGAACGAGTTGCTGATGGCGTTGTTCCATCCACATTAAATGCAGGTAAACCATCGCTGTACAAATACTGGCGTAATAAATTACGGGTAGGTGCCAACTGTCCATTCTCTAAACCTCTTGAATGATTATGACCAAGCAACAGGTTTGCATTGCTTACGCCGTAAATCTTTACAAAAATATTTTCATTGTTTGCTTGTCCTTCACCAGCTTGAATAAATAAATTACCATAGTTGGAGAACAATGTATGCCCTTCACCCATTACTGCTGTTGCAGCATTCACTGCAATAGTTAAATGGCTTTGCCAATCTGTAATGTTGCCATGAAACTTTCCTCTTGTGCCTTCATACAATGCTGCTCTTGCTTTCAACGCCAATGCTGAACTTTTAGTAACACGTCCCCATTGTGCAGCTTGCAGATTTGCTCTTGTTGGCAACCATAATGCAGCAAAATCAAGATCATCATAGATCTGTTGTATCACCTGTGCACGTGGCGTACGAGCCATATACAGTTCCGGCGAATTAACCAATAATGTTTTTAACAGTAACGGCACATCGCCATAGAGTTTCAGCAATTTGAAATAAGCATAAGCTCTGAAAAAACGTGCCTCAGCAAAATACCGGTTGCGTATTGCATCCGAAACATTTGCTTTCATTCCTTTTTCTAAAATGTTATTGGCTGTAAAAATTTCGTCATAACGTTCATTCCAATCTCCACTCGTATTAGGTACCGATCTTGCACCTGTGCTAACCGTATTCGGACTAGTATTTAAAGCATCATCAGCCCTGTTATCAACCCAATCTCCATCGAGTTCCTGGTAAAGCCGGTTTGTTGCACTGATAAGATCATTCTCTGTATTCCAGAAAGTTTCATCAGGCATTTGCGTTTCCGGCAAGCGATCTATTTTCATACATGCACTCAACAATAAAGTTGCAGTGATGATATATATTGATAGTTGTTTCATTTTTTTCATGATTTCATTGATTAAAGTGAAATGTTTAAACCAAATGCCACTGTGCGATAGAACGGATAAGTGGTTGCACCAACATTATTACCTACTTCAGGATCAAACACCTTCAGCACTTTTGTGCTTTCCCACAGATCCTGTCCGGATACATACACTTTAATTTCCCTGATATGTTTATTCTTTATTGGAAGTGTGTAACCGATCTGTACATTTTTCAAACGTATATAACTACCGTTTTGTGCCCAACGATCAGAGGGTCTGTAATTGTGTGCACTTGTTTGATACATGCGTGGAAAAAATGCATTGGGGTTTTCAGGTGTCCATCTGTCCATATGAATGGTCCATGGTACATCAGCTGTACCGAGAAGAGGTGAAAGTGTTCCTTCATCGATCAGGAATTTACGTTGTGCGGCTCCCTGGAAAAAGATAAAGAAGTCAATACCTTTCCATGTTGCACCAAGATCAAATCCATAAGTATAACGTGAGTTTGTTGTTCCAAGAAAAACAAGATCACCAGGGTTATCAGGCGTACCACCACCAGCATCAATTTTTCCGTCAGCATTCAGATCAAGATATTTTACATCACCTGGTTTTGGATTTGCAAAGAATGGATACACCACTTTTGCTTTGTAGGCATCAGCTTCTGCCTGTGTTTGAAAAAAACCATCCGTTTTAAAACCCCAAACAGAATTCATTGGAAATCCTTCGAGGTATTGAACAACACCACCGGTGCCAATTGAATTTCTATTATCGTATTCTAAAAGTTTATTTTGATTATCAGAAATGTTGAAGCCAATACGATACTCAAACTTGCCGATCATATCTCTCCATTTCACATCCAGTTCTGTTCCCCAACTTTTGAGTTTACCTAAATTGATAAACCCGGGTGCCACTCCAACAATATTTGGAAGATTAGGTTGTGCCAACAGATCAGTTACCATTTTTTCATAGTAATCGGCCGTAATAGTTAACCTGTTGCTTAATATACCAACATCAACACCAATATTTGATTGTGCTACTGTTTCCCATGTAAGATCAGGTGATGATTGTATTGATTGATAAACATATTGGGCACGGGTGTTGTTGAACACTAAATTGTTTGAAGTACTTAATCCGCTTGTTAGCAATGCTAAATAATCGTAATAACCTAATGCGTCACTGTTACCCAACTTACCCCATGAACCACGCAGTTTTAAATTATTGATGAAGTAAACATTCTTCATAAAATTTTCCTGGTCAACTCTCCAGCCACCGGAAAATGAAGGATAGAAACGCCAGCGGTTGGTTGGAACAAGACGTGAGCTACCATCGTAACGATAAGATGCTTCAAGTAAGTAACGCCCTTTGTAATTATAATTGAAGCGACCAAATGCAGAACCAAGCGCCCATGTTTGCACAACATCTCTGCTTGTTTTGGTTAACGGGTCGGCAAAGTTTAAACTGAAAAATTCATTGCTTGGCATACTCTGACCGGTTGCCTGTGCTTCATCTTTACGGTACTCTTCAAATGAACCACCCTGCAATAATGTGAATGCATGATCTTTCCATTTGAAATTGTAGGTGAGATAACTTTGCATATTATTCTGGTAAGCTTTGTTCTTCACCAGCGTAAGCATGTTCGGTGTATTGATGCTAAAGCGAACCGTGTTGGTGCTGCGGCCATACCAGTAAAGTGTCTTTGCCTGGTTCTCCATGTTGTAAGAACTTTGATTGCGCCAGGCAATTACATCAAGAGTTAATCCTTTAATAACATTCTTCACCTGGAAATTGATCTTGCCGGTAAAGGTTTCGTAATCTCTTGTTTCCATGCCCGCATTCTTTTCAATGTCAACAGCATTCACCTGGAGATCTCCATTATAAATATTTCCTGTTACATCATCTTTTGGAACATACAACGATTGACGTGCACGACTACGATACAGCCTGTTAATGATCTGTTCCGTACCATATGAATTTTCTCTTGTGAAAGAACCAATATATCCCGTTGTAACTTTCAAACTCATGTACCTGTTCAACTCTGTGTTTACATTCAGTTTGATGTTGTATCGTTTGTTATCATCGGGACCAAAACGTAAAACACCATCACGCTTATAATAACTTCCTGAAAGCAGGTAATTTAATTTTTGTTCGCCGCCACCAATTGATAAGGAATGATTTTGCTGATGGTTGATCCTATCCATCCCTTCTTTCAACCAATTGTTATTGCCGAAATATTCCCAACGATCTGCTGTTGGATTTGGACGTGAAGAAAAGTTAGGATTCTTCAACCACTCTAATTGCTCTGCATTAAATTCTCTTGCACCTGTTGCATTAAAACGTGCTTCATCGATCAACGTTTGTTCATCCCATGAATTCAAACGTTCCGGTTGACGTGCAGTAATATTAATACCATAGTAACTGTTGAAATTAATTCTTGTTTTACCGGCAGCGCCTTGCTTGGTGGTAACCAATATAACACCGGCTGCGGCTCTTGCTCCATAAATAGCAGAAGCCGATGCATCTTTCAACACCGAGATCGATTCAATATCATTTGGATCGAGTAGGTTGATATCCTGTTCTATACCATCAACTAAAACCAGAGCGGAGGCATTGTTGGCTGATGTAAATCCCCTCACCCGAATACCGTATCCTTCGGCACCGGGTTTACCACTGCTCCTGATAACCGTAACACCCGGCAACACTCCCTGTAACGCACCAGTTACATTTGGCACTGGGCGGTTCACAATATCCTTCCCATTCACCACTGCAACAGCACCACTGAGGTTTACTTTTTTCTGGCTACCATAACCGATCACCACGACATTTTCAAGCGAGGTGGCATTGTTTGCCAAAATCACGTTGATGGTTGACCGTTCGTCGACCGCAACTTCCTGCGTAATAAAACCGGTGCTGGAAAAAACCAACACGTTTCCTGTACTTACATTAATAGAAAACTTCCCGTTTTTATCGGTAGTAACGCCGGTGCTTGAGTTTTTAATAACCACACTTACACCTTCAACCGCCGAGCCGGTTGCATCTGTAACGGTACCAGCCAGCAATTTCGATTGGGCATTAAGTGAAGAAACGGAGAAAAGAAAAAAGATGAAAAGAGAAAGGACCGAGGTCCATGTCCAAAGTGGGGACTTTTGGGCATGAAAAGTTTTTTGAACTCTCATATGTGCAGCAATTTTGTTTTGTAACTCAAAATTGCTCATTTATAGGCCCCTTCTCCAAAAAATACACTACGCCAAAACCTCTACAAATGAAATAATAATTATTGATTTTTAAGTAGTTGTAAAAAATATCGCTACGCCTTCAACATTTCCGGAAATGCTTTGAAAGAAATTACGGCCTAGCTGGTGATTTTAATAAGATGATCAAACAAACTCATGTCGTTTGCCAGGTCGAGCTTTTTCCGGAGCCGGTAACGACTGGTTTCAACGCCACGGATGGAAATATTCATGAGCTGGGCGATCTCTTTTGAACTGAGGTTGAGCCGCAGATAAGCTGCCAGTTTCAAATCTGAGGTTGTGAGCGACGGATATTGCTCCTTTAGTTTTTTGAGATAGTTGGTATGAACGCTGTCGAAGTGAACAGCAAACTGCTCCCATTCCTCGTTATGGTCGAGTTCTTTATCGATCAGCTTCAGGATCTTTTGAAATTCCTTGTTGGCTTTGGTAGCATCAGGCGCTCCTTTATATTGTACAAGATCTTCCTTCAACTTGCTGAGCATTTCTTTTTTCTGCACAAGGTTCATGGCCGATGAAGCCAACTCCGAATTTTTATGCTCCACTTCGGACTGCAGCTTTTCGTTCCGCAATTCAACGATTTGTTTTTGGGTTTGCTGAATGGCAAGCTGGTGCTGCAGTTGTAACTGTTTTTGTTCTTCATCATACTTGCGCCGCTGTTCCTGCAGTTTTAGTTGCTGCAATCTTTTGTACTTGCTCTGCTGCCGTTTGTAGAAATAGTAAAGGAGGCTGAAAAAAAGGAGTATATATAAGGTATATGCCCACCATGTTTGATACCACGGCGGTAAGACTTTAAACGTGAAAGCAGAAACCTTCGACTCGTTATCGGGATTGTTGCGGCACTTTACTTTAAACACGTAATTACCAGCCGGGATGTTGGTGTAATCTCTCTCAGTCTTCTTCGTCCATACCGACCAATTTTTATCAAAGCCTTCGAGGTAATAACTATACTCCGTATTTAATTCCTGACCGAACAAGGTTGATGAACATTCAAAATGTAAGGAGTTGTACTTGTATTTTATGGAGGGAACAGAAGTCAACACATTATAACCCCCATAGATCAATCCGCTATCCTGCACATTACTCAGCTGCACTTTGCGGATCAGTGCCTGCAAAGGCAACCGATTTTTTTTATACAGGGCGTAGTTGATGTGAAAGAAACCTTTCTCCGCTGCTATCAATACATTGTTACTATCGATCACTAAAATATTTTCAAATCCATTCGCCATAATACGCCCATCAATCTCGGGTATCAATACAATTCGTGATTCTTTAAACGAGCGATCAACAACCGACACCTTTCGGTCACGACTGAACCAGATATTTCCGCTTGCATCTTCTTTCAAATAACTCACCGGTGCATTGCCCAGCAATTTTTCCAGCGATGAGGAACGGACAAAATCTTTTTGTTGTTCATCGTATTCAAAAATGCCATTATCGGTAGTGAGAACGATCTTGTCTTTTAATTTGAATATTTTGTTATGATTGCTTGAAAGAATTTTACTCCGGTCTTGATATCGTTCTGATTGACCAATACCGTTCTCGCCATAATTGATTTTATAAAGTCCTTTGTAAGGATGTGCTATCCAAATAATATTTTTCCCAATGACAACGAAACGAGCTGATTCAACTTGTGAATTAACAACCGGCATTGAGATGTTGCCGTTGCTGTAGTTTGCAAAACTTAGCCCATTATAAGTTCCGCCAACAATAACCGGTGATGGTTGCGCTTTGTACAAAGGTTGAAAACCCCAGAAACCTGTTCTTACATCAAGCGGAATTGCTTTATTGCCCTCAATAATGTAAGCTCCTTTGTTATGACCCATCAGCAGCTTATCATTTACTGCCGATAAATTCCAAACCTGGCCTTGCGAATTTTCAACAAAATCAAATGTGCCGATCGTATAACTTATGTCTTTGAATAACTCATCGAGTTTAATACGATAAACACCGGTAGAAACACCGAGATATAATTCATTCCGGAAAATAGTGGAGGTGTAACCCGCATTCCGGTTTTGCTGATCAGGAAAAATATTACGGATGGCGTTGCTGTAAGTAACCAGATCAATTCCATTATCTAATCCCAGCCAAAGATTCTTATCCTTATCGGCCATGATCGAAAGCACATTGTTATTTTGTATGCCTTCATTTTTTGTAAAACGCTGGATGAACTTTCCCTGCTTGTTTATAATGATGCAACCGCCGAGATTGGTAGCTAATGCAATTCTATCGGGTGAAATGATACAGGCAGATGAAATATTTTTCGAAGCAATTTCTTTAAGATGGGGAGAAGTAAAAGCAGAAATTGTATCGCCGTGCAAAATAAACAAACCATGCATGAGCGACACAAGCAACGTACTGTCTTTCGTTAACGGAAGTGCCGAGCGCAGCAATAAATTATCTGTTGGCAACTTCCCTGCTTTAATTTTAGGAAGCCATTGCCCGTGGGAATAATAAACTAAGCCCTTATCAATTTCATTGGCCAGTAATTGGCCATTTACTGAACTTAAAAACCCCCAGTTGACACTATTATAAACTGCAACTTTCTTTCCATCATATTCCAGTATTTTTTTATTGGCTCTGAAGAATACACGCTCCTGGAAAAAGCAGATGTTCCATACATCGGCAAAATCATTGTCTTTGGTTGGTATAAACTTGTTGAGGGAAGTATAAACTAATTCACCATTACCTACTGGTGAAAAATAACCTATCTCACCTTGTCCACCGATATATATTTTGTTATCGTCACTTACGGCAACTGACCGTGCAATTGTTTTGTTGGGCAATTTATACATCCGCCAGAACACACCATCAAAACTCAACAGCCCATCGTTGTTGGCCCAATACATAATGCCGTTTTTGTCCTGCACCACACCCCAATTCTGGCTGCCCGCATTATATTGTTGCTTACTGTAATTCACAATATTGGGAATACCGATCGTATTCTGCGCATACAACAAGCCGGTTGTTAAACACAGTAGAAGCAGCAATATCGGTTGTACCCAATTCTTTGTTTTCACGTGGTCAAGATAAATAATCTGTTGATAACATGAGCAAAGAGCTGCATACCTGTTAGATTTGTTAGTACAAAAGCGTTTCATGATCAATTACTCCACTTCAAATACAAAAGAAGAACTGGAAGGAATATTAAAGCTTCAGCGATCGAATTTAGCACAAGGCCTTTCAGCTGAAGAAGTAGAAAGTCAGGGTTTTGTAACAGTTCAGCATAGCTACGATGTGTTGAAAAGAATGAATGACATCGAAAAACATGTTATTGCAAAAGACAATGATGCTGTGGTTGGTTATGCCTTAGCTATGACAAAAAAATCAAGATTTGACATACCGGTGCTGATTCCCATGTTCGATGCATTTGATAAAATTGCCTATAATGGCAAGATCATTTCAGATGTAAATTATATTGTTGTTGGGCAGGTTTGTGTTGGTAAAGCATATCGAGGACAAGGCATTTTTGATGATTGCTATGCTGCTTATAAAAAATTATACAGCAGTAAATATAATCTTGCCATCACAGAAATAGCAAGCACGAATACACGTTCCTTAAATGCACACAAAAGAATTGGTTTCAGTGAAATCAGTTCGTATAAAGATCCTGAAAACACAGAATGGATCGTAGTTGTTTGGGATTGGCACAGCATTGTATAGATTCCTGTTGGTCTACCATGCCATAAAAATGGCTTGCTTCTTGGTACGTTTATTAATAAACATTCATATGGCTACTATCAAACTCACCACGCAGGATTTTAAAGACAACGTCTTTAACTACGAAACAGAAAAAGAATGGAAATATAGCGGCTCCCTTCCCGCCATCATCGATTTTTATGCTGATTGGTGCGGACCTTGCAAAATGGTGGCTCCGGTGCTGGAAGAGTTGTCAGAAGAATATGAAGGAAAGATTCTTATTTACAAAGTAGATACAGAAACGGAGATAGAACTTTCGTCTATGTTTGGCATACAAAGTATTCCTACATTTTTGTTTATACCTGTTGATGCACAACCCATGATGCAACCGGGAGCTTTCCCCAAAAAAGTATTTAAAGAAGTGATTGAAGAGCATTTACTGAAAGCCAAAGAGGCATAACTGAATGATAATTCATCAGTAAATAAGTGGCAGCTCAACGAAAAAAGTGCTGCCTTTTTCTTGTTCAGTAACAAACCATATATCGCCTTTCACCTGCTCCACGATACTCTTGCACATAGCAAGACCTAAACCCGTACCAGATGTTTTCGTGGTGAAGTTGGGATAGAAAATCTTTTCCTGCAGATCAGGATGTATTCCACGGCCATTGTCTGTTACAGCAACCAATACTTTTTCATCGTTCACATTTACCTGCAACTTTATTACAGCCGTTTCATCGGCAGGAGCTGCTTCAATGGCGTTACGAATAAGGTTTGTAAATAAACGGTTGAGTTGTGTTTTATCGGCCATAACCAAAGCTGTTTCTGCAGTTGTGGCAAAAGCAATATGCGCATCTTCATGCATATTGAAAAGATCAACAACAGATCGAACCGATTCAACGAGATTTACTTTTTCCAAACGTGGGTTGCCAATGTTTGCAAAGTTGGAGAAATCAGATGCAATGTTGGATAAATAATCAATTTGCTCCACCAATGTTTTCGCCACACTTTGTGAAATACTTTTTGCATCAGCTGAATTTGAATCAACCGCTTTTTGCAGATACTGGATACTTAGTTTCATTGGCGTAAGCGGGTTCTTGATCTCATGTGCTACCTGCCTGGCCATTTCACGCCATGCACCTTCACGTTCACTCCGGGCAAGCAAATTAGCACTCTCTTCAAGTTGTTTCACCATTCGGTTATACTCTCCTACCAGTTCACCAATTTCATCGTTACGATTCCAAACTATTGCTTCGTTTGTTTTGCCGAGCTTGATCTCCTTCATCTTTTCGCTGATGATAGAAAAAGAATTAGTGATACGGCTCGTTACAAAAAATGCAACCAACCCTGCAATAAGAAAGATAAATGCATTAAGGTTGATAAGTGTAACAAGAAAGTTTGATATCTCCTGCTTCAATTCATTCTGCGATGTGAAGTAAGGAATATTCAGGTACGCATAGGTTTGACCGCTTGCATCACGAACCGGCACATAAATACTCATATAAGAACGACTACCTACTTTTTCGTCTTCAATTGTCTGCACAAGAAATTCCTGCGATAATTTATAATATGCGAGTGGATCTGTTTTACTGCTGAGCAATCCTTTGTTATAATAATACGGTTGTGATGATATTTGCAGATTTCCTGCAGGATCATAAATATTCACATCTACTCCATGTATTTCCGATATGCGATTAATTTTCCCTCTTAATTCAGCTGAAGCAGGACTATCGTACGCTTTTAACACATCATCAAAAACAGCATGATTGTTTAAGGCAACTTCCACTTCCGAACGCATGATGCTGATAGTTCGTGATAATCTTTCTTTATTTATACGGCTGTGCCTGTTAATAAAAAAGAAGATCGTAGATGCACCAATGATCAGGAATGAAAATATACTGATACCAATAATGGTTGTGTGTACTTGTGTTCGGAAAGTGAGTTGCAGATGTTCTTTCCATTGATCAGCCTTAATACCTAACTGCAAAACATATTGCACAAACCTGAAAAGAGCAAGCATGATAAGAAATACACAAAACAAGTAGGCGAATAATGTTATGCCTTCCAGTAGTTGATTCTGGGGTTTAACTACTACAACTGTAAGGTCTTTTGAAACGGTGTACCATAATTCTGAATATCCGTTTCTTCTTTTCTGCTCAATAGCGGGCCTGGCATTTTTTGTACTACTAAGATGTATGGGAAACGCATAATCGTTTACAGCACTAATGAGCTCTTTATTTTTATAGATAGCATATGCATACGAAGCCATATTATCGGGCAAAAGGCTAAACGTACGGGAAAATAATTCAGGATTGAATTTTTCATCGGCATAACGCTTGGGTCGGGAAATAATGAAAACATAACCGATAAGTTGATTTGTTTCCTTATCGTGTACCGCTCTTCTTGCAATGTAATAGAACTTGTCAAATGATTCTTCGTAGTACTGCCAGTCACCTCCACTGGTTGGTTTGCTTTGCAGTGTATAAACCGTGTTAAGTGTATTGAACGAAATAGAATCAATATTAAATAACGACTCAGGGTTTTCACCTGCCGTAAACGTGTATATCTCCGTATCAAACTTATTTAAATAGCCGGTGAAGTTTTCGCTGATCAAACTATCTTTTAAAAACTGGTTACCACTGGAAAAAGTAAAACGATAGAATTCATTTTCCAGGAACTCAGGTCTGAAATTTCGCAGTGCCAGATTTAAGAGGTTTTCTGCAGATGGATCGGTTTGCAAATTTAATTTCTCCGCAAGCCCTATTCTCTCCTGCCACTCTTTACGGCTGTTTTCATTAATAAGCAAGAGTGTCAATGAAACGGAAAAGAAAAACAGCCAAAAGATCACACGACCGTTTGACGGTAAAAAATTCAACTGCAAATACTCCTTGTTGAGTAATACCAACAACAATAATAACCACCCCAGCAAGATCAAATGATATACAGCGGCTGTGGAGTTAACAGTGAAAGACAAATAAACCAGCCCTGTAATAGTTAAAGCTAAAGCCTGTATAGTTAACTTACCATTGCTATATCGTTTCAGAAAACCTGACAGCCAATCAGCCAATAAAAAATAGTTGAGCGCCAAAGAGCCAAGAATACAAAAGCCAACAAAGCTGAAAGTAGAAAGATCAAAAAAATCGGTAACGTTAAATGATATCTGCGAGTCGGACACCATGCTGCGAATGATATTTCCAAACATGATGGTGATGGCAACCAATAACACAGCAGAAATAATAAGCCCGGCTTTATCATTAATTTTTACAGGAAACCATCTTGCAGTTTTTCCATACCTGCGTATAAACAATAATATCCAGAGCAATAAAAATGAATTGAGAAAAAGATCGCCAAGCGAACGTAATATCCTGTTTGAACCATACACTGCGGGATCGAACAACTCAAATTGCCGCAGATTTAATGGAATTGGAAAATAATAACTCAGCGTGCGAATAATAATAATAACGCCCACCAAAAATAAAAGACCAATAAAAAAATTATACCTGCTTGTAAGTGCTGCTGCCGTTTTTTGAATAAACATCAGCAAACAAAAAACAGCCAGCAATCTTAAAATAACGGTGACACTATTGAGTGGTTGCGGATAATTGCTTTGCTCCTTTAACCAAAACAAACCAGTACCGTCCGTACTTTTTACCTGCAACTCTGTTTGCTGCACATCACTAAGCGTATAATATTTTTCAATTCCTTTTAAATAAGTAAAATTGTTACTGAGATAACTTGCAGGAAGAAAATAATTCCACTTTACAGGAATAAGCGCCATGGCATAACATACGGAACCATCGCCCAGGCGCACCGTTTTTTTGTAAACGGTATAGTATCCATTAATGAGTTGCTCAAACCAGATACCGTTTGCCCTTTGCCATAACTGAATGCTCGGCAAAATGGTTTGTGTACTCCAAAAACGTGTTTGAAAACCATCGGCGCCATCGGAAGCAACAAAGATGAAATAATCTTTACCCAACAATTTAAGTACATCATCTTTTTCTGCCCGGCCCTTTTTCAGATCGAGCAATAAAGCCGTGTCTTTCAGAATTTTTGTAAAGTCATCTTCTCTTTTATTAATAGCCCGCTGCAGTGTTTTTTTCACTTGCACAGGTGCTGAAGTATACGACCAGTAATATTGAAAGAGATAAGAGAATGTGAGCAGCCACCCTCCTAAAATGAGCAGATAGCCATTTTTAAAAATGAAGTTGCGGATGGTTGTAATGTGGTTCAAGATATTATTCTGCTTCCCTGTTTTTTTGTTTGATGCGGTTCCAGATACCGTCCATCTCTTCTAAACTCATTTGTGTGAGCTGCTTTCCTTCACTGATTGCTTCCTGCTCCATCTGGGTAAAACGCCGTATAAACTTTTGATTTGTCCGTTCCAGCGCATGGTCAGCATCAATCTGCAAAAACCGTGCATAATTCACCAATGAAAAAAATACATCGCCCAGCTCCTCTTCTATTTTCTCCTGCTCTGCAGTTAGCACCACTTCCTTCAGTTCACTTATTTCTTCTTCAATTTTTTCAAACACCTGTTCTTTATTCTCCCATTCAAAGCCAACCTGTTTTGCTTTTTCCTGGATGCGTATGGCTTTAACCATTGAGGGCAAACCTTTGGGAACACCACTTAAAACAGAAGTTTTCCCTTCTTTCATTTTTAGTTTTTCCCAATTACGTTTTACATCTTCTTCATCTTCAACTTTTACATCGCCATAAATATGTGGATGTCGTGCAATCAATTTATCGCAAACGCCATTAATCATATCCGGTATCGTAAACTGCCCCTGCTCTGCCCCGATCTTTGAATAGAAAACAATATGCAACATCAGATCACCCAGTTCCTCTTTAATATGTTTCCAGTTCTCCTCTGAAATAGCATCCGTGAGTTCATAGGTTTCTTCAATAGTGAGTTGCCGTAATGTATGAATGGTTTGTTTTCTATCCCACGGACATTGTTCACGCAATTCATCCATGATTTTTACCAAACGCAGGAAACTATCGGCAGTTGCTATTTGCATATCCTAAATATTAAATGCTGAGAAAATTAAAAAGAATGTAAAAAGAAACGTTACTACAATGAAAAAAATGAAGTTAAGAAGAAAGTATTTGATGATGGTTTTAGCTCTCCGTTGCATATAGTAATTACGCATGGCTTTGTACAGGTAAATAAACAACCAGACAAATAATGCTATTTGTATCCATATAAAAATGCTCCACCCCGTTATTCCACCAAGTTTATTCATGGCAAAATAAAGGAGCATGATCAGGAAACAGAAAATATAATAGTAAATGCTGAAGATAGCATGATCAACAAAATTAAATTGCCTGCGCCTGCGTATATAAAGCAAAGAAAGAATAAGCGCAAACATAGGTAACGACACAAAGAAGATGGTGGGTAACTTATGCAGGAAAACATCGCTTACACGGGCCATTGCAAGGCCGGGTGTTTTTCCATATTTCTGATTGATGTACGCCACCTTGCGGTTAAACATAGATGCAAACCAACCATCCTTTTTATCTTCGGGCAAGGTCTTTTGTATGGAATCATACTTTTCAGGTGAGGCCAGTTTATCGGTAAAGCCAAATAAATTGGGCGACTTCTTTTTTATGGTAGAGTCCTTTACCGGTAGTGAATCTCTTTTTACTGCATCAGCTCTTATAATGGAATCAATCAATGGTTCATTTAACTGATCCATCCTGTTTAGATTTCCCACAACCTTTTTTCCAACCTTGATATTGCCTGACACAAAATCAACATCAAAATTTACATCGCTGCCACGGAAACGTTCTTCCAGCCGTGCATAACTCATTGCAACGGCACTGTCGTCAATTTTAAACAGCGAAAAGAAAATGATAAAAAAGAACGCCGATGTAAACACATACATCCGCACAGGATTCATATAGCTCATGCGGCGGCCACGGGCATACTCAGCTGGTAAAAAACCAGGACGGAACAACAGATAACGGATGGCTTTACTGAATTTGCCTTCAAAATGGGTGATATCATTAAAAAAATGCACAACCAGGTGCCAGGCCGTTTCCCGGGGTTCAATATTTTCCTGCCCGCACACATGGCAATAACGGCCAAACACCCTTGCATTGCAGTTTAAACAGTTTTTTTCTTTGCGTTCCTCGCCGTGCGACATAGCCGTTAGTTTCGGCTAAAATAAAAAGATTCACCCATACGTTTCTTATTTCAGGAATATCTTTGCCACACATGATGTATAAACTAATATCCGCCTTCGTTTTACTTGCGTTAGTACCCTTTGCAGGCCGTAGCCAGTATTTCCAGAAAGACATCCTCAGTACAAAACAAACTACCGAACAGATTAAACTGTACAAAGCCAACAAAGTGCGTAAAGTTGTGTTGCAGTCGTTTGAAGCAACCGGCGAGCCTGTTGAACAGTTCATTTGTTTCCAGGAAATAAGTCCATCGTATAATATCATGAAAACATTTAGCCAAACAATGGGTACCATGCAATCAGTATTGGTAACACAGTTTAATTCAAAAGGACAATTGATACGTAGTGCCGATAGTAGCAACACCACATTAAATGTGTCGAGTTATGTGTATGATGCTGCTGGCAGATTAGCTGTGGTTGAAAATGTATCGCAGGCGTATGCTTACAAAACAAAAGAAACAGTGCGTCATCAATATACTTATGATTCAGCAGGTCTTCCTGTTTCAATGTTGCGTATTAAAAACCGAATTGATACTGCTTTTGTACAATTTAAAGCAGATGAAAAAGGAAATGTGGGTGAAGAAATTATTACGGCAAAAGGAAAAGCAACTCAAACATGGTTTTATTATTACGATGCACAAAACAGGTTAACAGACATTGTTCGTTATAATGATCGTGCACGACGTTTATTACCCGATTATGTGTATGAATACAATGAACAGTCTTTACTTACGCAAATGATCTCCGTGCAAAGCGGCGGCAGCGATTATGTTACCTGGCGCTACCAGTACAATCCGCAGGGATTAAAAACAAAAGAAAGTTGCTTCAGTAAGCAGAAGCAGTTAATGGGATATGTGACATATAGGTATGAGTGATGAATTGTGAATGATCAATGGTGAGTAGTAAATATTGCGAATCATTAACAACACTACCATTTTTGAAATGCCGGAATGAAATTGATGTAAATAAAAAAAGCGA
This sequence comes from Lacibacter sp., assembly GCF_057361365.1. Taxonomy (NCBI): domain Bacteria; kingdom Pseudomonadati; phylum Bacteroidota; class Chitinophagia; order Chitinophagales; family Chitinophagaceae; genus Lacibacter; species Lacibacter sp. The sequence continues at coordinate 189,835 of NZ_JBMQSG010000012.1, forward strand.
CGATAAAGGTTGCTTTTTTTGTGCCCCGGAACGGAGTTGAACCGTTACTCGCATTGCTGCGAACCCCGATTTAAGATCGGGGCGTGTCTACCAATTCCCAGCGACTAATCGTTCCAGATAAACACGACTTTTCATTTTCTTTAAACGTATTTCTTCTCTTCGGGCTTCTATTTCTGTTGCAAATGCTTTCATGGCTTTTAGTTCATATGGCCTGCAATTTCGGGTAGCCGTTACATAGCCACCGTTATGCCGCAACAATCTTTCTTGCACATCAGATGAATAACCGATATAATAACGATTACATTTTGTTGAATAAAGTATGTAAACCCGATACGACATACTGCAAACAAAAAAAGCAACTTGCGTTGCTTTAAATGTGCCCCGGAACGGAGTTGAACCGTTACTCGCATTGCTGCGAACAGGATTTTAAGTCCTGCGTGTCTACCAATTCCACCACCGGGGCTCCGGTAAGATGAAAAAAAATCCCGCATGAGAGCGGGATTGTGAGCGGAAGACCAGGCTCGAACTGGCCACCCCGACCTTGGCAAGGTCGTGCTCTACCAAATGAGCTACTTCCGCTTGTAAAAGAACGATTGGGGTGCAAATGTAAGGGACGTTGAATTAATTGACAAAAAACTGAGCAAAAATTCTTTAAAAAAAAATCCCTTCAACATGTGAAGGGATCATTTATAATACTTTGATTCTTATTTATACTTCGGATTGTAAAGCGTGCTTTCCGGAACCTGCACTTCAGGTTTTCCTTTATAGCGGGAGGTATATAATTTATAACATCCGCCCAGTAAAAATGCAGCAATACAAAACACCTGCACATAAAAAAGGAAACGAGATGAAGTTACCCAGTTGCCGGTGATATCTTTTTGCTTTTCGTCGATAATCTCTTGAGCCATATTAGTCGGTTTTTACAGTTGCAAATGTAAGGGATGATGCGTTACAGCGTTCAGACAGGCTTTACAATTTCTGAAAAAAACTTCTTCTTACGGATGAAATATTGCCATACCACCGAACCAACATAAATAGTTTTTAACCGTGGATAAGTGCTTACATTGGTTTGTTTTGGCCGGAAAATCCATCGCATAAAGGCAAAATGGGCTTTCAGTACCGCCAGCCAGTAGCCAGCTTTGCCTGCCAGCAACTCTTTATATGCAGAAACAATGTCCAGCCCTATCCTGACCGGAAGCTTCCATAACAATTCCGGCCTCGACATATTTTTCGTGATCATCACTAAATTGTTGCGGAAGTTGAGAAATATTTTTTGTGTACTGCCCGTTGGCAATGTACCGCCGCCCACATGATACACTACCGATTGCGGACACACCATTATTTTATAACCGCTTCGCTGCAATCGCCAACAAAGATCAATCTCTTCCTGGTGGGCAAAAAAGAATTCATCAAACCCATGCATTGCATGAAACAATTCAGCCCTGATGAATAACGATGCACCGCTTGCCCAGAAAATTTGCACTGCATCGTTGTATTGTCCGTTGTCTTTTTCCAAAACATCAAATACACGTCCACGTGAAAACGGGTAACCTAATGCATCCATCCATCCGCCACTTGCGCCTGCGTATTCAAATGTATCTTTCTGATGGTAGGTAAGTAGTTTTGGCTGACTAGCAGCAATAGTTTTATCTGCTTCCATCAGCTCAATGATTGGTTCGATCCAATTCGTTGTCACTTCAACATCACTGTTGAGCAACACATAATAATCGGCCTTTACCTGTTGCAGAAAAAAGTTATAGCCTTTTGCAAATCCGTAATTCTCTTTACTTGTAAGAATTTCAACAGGAGAAAAAGTTTGTTGCACAAGCTGCACCGAATCATCTGTTGATGCATTATCGGCAACAATCACACGCATGTTACCGTAGGTTGATGCCAATACCGAAGGCAAAAACTGTTGCAGGAAATTTCTTCCATTCCAATTAAGAATAATAACAGCAACAGACGGGAGGGTTTGCAAGAGTGGTAAATATTTTTTCAAAAATAGCGGATGAGAGTGAAACCTTGTCTAAATTAGGGCATGCTTCGTCAATATTTTAACTGGCGCACATTACTGGCAATTATTGCCATTGCTATTGTAACCGGTACCATTTTTTATTCAAATTATCTTGCCAACCAAATCGCAGTTGATGAACGTCTGAAAGTGGAGCAATGGGTGGAAGCTGGCAGGTTCCTGATAATGGCGCCTGTTGATGCGGATACAAAATTACCCTCACTCATCCGTAACGAGCAGAAATCGATTCCTATTATTGAAACCGATGAGAAGGACAGCATTGTAAGCTATATCAATATCGACAGTACAAAAATTGCAGACAATCCGGGTTATCTCGCTTCTAAACTAAAAGAATTTAAAGGTCAGAATCAACCCATCATTCTTGAAATAAGCAAAGATCCGCTACTCATCAATAAATATTATTTTGGTCACTCTGCATTGCTGCAGCAGGTGCGTTACTATCCCATGGTGCAACTTTTTATTGTTGCCTTATTCATTATTATAACCATTTTCTCTTTACAGATCAGGAATAAATCAACCCAAAACCAGGTGTGGGCAGGTATGGCTAAAGAAACTGCTCATCAACTGGGCACACCGGTATCGTCGTTGCAGGGCTGGGTGGAGATGTTGAAAGAACAGCAGGCAAATCCGCAAATTGCAACCGAAATTGAAAAAGATGTACAACGTTTGCGTTTAGTAAGCGATCGTTTTGGAAAAATCGGAAGCACCCCACAACTGGAACCGAATAACGTGGTTAGGCAAGTAGAAGAAATGGTGGAATACATCCGTAAACGTGCAACAGGTAAAGTGCATTTGGAAGTGAAGAAAAATAAAGCCGATATGATTGCGGCTATTTCTCCCCCGCTCTTTGATTGGGTGATTGAAAACCTCCTGAAGAATGCTTTGGATGCGATGGACGGCAAAGGCAATATCACCGTTGATATGCACGAAGAAGAACGAACAATCATCATTGATGTGACGGATACAGGCAAAGGCATTGCTTCGCAAAACATCAACCGTGTGTTTAAACCGGGCTTTACTACAAAGAAACGTGGCTGGGGTTTAGGCTTATCGCTCAGCAAACGTATTATTGAGCAATATCATAAAGGACAACTGTATGTAAAACATTCCGAGCCGGGAAAAGGTACTACGTTCAGGATTGTATTGAAGAAGTAGGAGAAAGCCGGTAGCCCGTAATCGTTAGTCGCAAGTAGTTGTTTTTTATTTTTCATTTCGCCTTTTTCATTTTACATTTGCCGCCCTCAAGCCCGGGTGTTGAAATTGGTAGACAAGCCACTTTGAGGTGGTGGTGTTCGAAAGGACGTGCTGGTTCGAATCCAGTCCCGGGCACAAAAATCCCCGATCAAATTGATCGGGGATTTTGCTTTTGTAATAAAATTGCTGGTTTGTTTTTACAACCGCACACCAACACTCGCTGTTACATAAAAACGGTTGCGTCCGTATTCCCCATTTGATGGTATAAGATTTTGCGGCATCACATACGATGGGCTCAACACTGCATTGAATTTACCCCACACCAACACCAATGGCATTGTGTATTCGTAAGCAAGAAGAGAAAATGTATTTACATTCCTCGTTCCTGTTACCGTTTGAGGCGGACCAACAGGCAAGCCACCAATAGTACTGTTCTGTTTCTTCTGGTAGGTTTCACTGAAGCGTTGCGTACCGCCATATGCTGTTATGGTTGGATTAATCGCAAATGCTTTTGGTTCACCTTCTTTCAACGGAATGATGAATAAATGATCGAGCCCGGCAGTTGCACCGATATCTGTGTTGTTGCTAAACTTCAGATCGGCACCAAGATTTATATTGACAACTTTATTTTGAAGGGACGTATTAATTCCTGTTTGATATTTTAATGCTGATTGTACCAACACCGATTGTTCTTTATAAAGAAAGCGTGACACGAACACATTGCCGGAAAACTTTTCGCTTTCAGGAAAACGATAACCAAGCTCTACACTACCACCGGTATATTGAAAAGGCAACGCACTGTTGGCAATAAATATAGCAGCTCCCTGTGCGTACAATCCATTTTTTAATTGATAGCTGATAATCGGCAGCGTAGCGCTGCTGCTTAAACTATCAGTACGACCCAGGAAATGAACTAAACTCTGATGTGCGATGTTAGCTGTAAACACTGGCTTTCTTTCGGCTTTTGTACTATCGTTCTGTGCAAACAGAACAAAAGGATTACTAAGCACAAGAATAAAAAGCAATTCATTAATTTTTTTCATGGCTACAGGTTGATAAAGTTTTGAAGAAGAAAGTCCCGCCATTGCGGGACTTTCCTTTCCCAAATCATCAGGAAATGTTATTCTTATTGATGACTTGTTGAAACTGCTGAGTTACTACTTGCGTTTGCTTCAGCATTTGCATTCACTTTTGTTTGCTTAACTTTCTTTACTGTTGCTTTTGTTTTGTCTTTTGCATCAGCAGCTTTTGCTTCAACTTTTTCTTTCATAGCTTCCGCCTTTGCTTTAGCATCAGTTTTTACTTCTGCATTACCATTAATTTCTCCATTAGCCGATGCATTGTTTGAATTTACTTCACCGTTTGCATTTGCATTGCTATTACCGCTGATCAACAGACCAGGTTTTACTTCATTCCGTAATTCCTTTTCTGTTGTACGGATACCATGCGCTTCAGTAACAACGGTTTCTTTTACTTCTGTTGCAATGCCTTTACCTTGTTCAGTGGCATTTGTTTCTGTTTTCAAACGTGCATCAATTGCTGTTTCATTTGTTACTTTACCATTGCTGCTTTTCAACGTAGCATTTGTTGCAGCATTTGTCTTTGCAGTAACATTCGCTGTTGTACGAGTAGCAACATTTGCTGTTGTTTGCACCACTTTTCCAGTAGCATTTACCACTCTTGTTGTAGCTTGTGTTGTTTTACTTACTACATCTGCTACTTTACTTGTGCTTACTGTTGCTTTTGTAACAGCGCTTGTTGTGCTGTTTAAATTAAGATTCACCTGCGCTAACGCTGCGTTTGCAAAAAGCATTACTACTGCTGCTGCTGATACTTGTTTCATTTTGTTCTTCATACTGTTTGATTTGATGATTGAATGAGTAAAAAAGCATTTATTGCTCTTCAACGGATATACAGACGAAGTATGTTTTCTTAGGTTTAAAACTGTTGATAACATTTTTTTATCATCAACCATGAGTAGAAAACATAAACTATGCCAAGAGAAAAGCAGCTATGTGAATGCTAACAATAACAGCTCATAACAATTCAAAATCAGTACCTAACAAATAGTTTAACGGGCAGTAAAAAATTATTTCTTAAAACCAAATCCATTAATCTCCTCGTTTCGTAATTGTGAGGTTTGGTTTATACGGATCAACATTTACTTTTATGGACATTTTGTAGAAGTTCTAAAATGGCATCATAAACCAGGCTATGACGAAGATCATCTTTTTCCCCTATCCGTGTCAGTTATGGAAAAGTGAACGCCATTTATTTTCGTATACAGATTATTTCAAATGAAATGAGGAATAAAGATTATTGGTGCGAAAACGACCGCAGTGATAATTTTTAGGCGCCTAGTATGTGACAAACACAATAATAAATTATCACATGAAAAAAATCATCAGCTCAGGTTTTGTAGCAAGCATTGTATTGCTTGTGTTTGCTTACCTCTGTCTTTTGGTGATGCCCATTCTTTTGCCTAAAGTGGCACAAGAGTATTACAGCCCTTCATTTGTAAGTGATGAATCAAGGAACCTGCTGTATTATGTTCACCCTGTTTTGCTGGCCTTTGGTCTTGCCTGGTTCTGGAACAGGTTTAAAACATTGCTGAAAGGAAACGCTTTGATGCAGGGAATTGAAATGGCATTGATCTATGTGGTTATTGCAACTATTCCATCATTACTAATAACCTATAGTGCGATAAATGTTTCTTTATTAACTATCGGCACCTGGTTATTGTATGGGTTCTTCCAGGCATTGATTGCCGGTATTATTTTTTCAAGAATGCATGTTTAGATCGTTTAAATAATTATTGACTTTCGTTTTCTCATGTTTAAGGTTTGACAAAAAAAGAAACCCCTCTGATTTTTCGGAGGGGTTTTACACAACTAATAAAAATCAACGATTCTAAAAATTCACCTTACAACTATAAAACAAACTTTAATCCTCACGCCGAAGCGTGGGGCTATTCATTAATCTGGTTTTTTGCCATCTAAAAATGTATTGATGGTATTGATCTGTGCCTGGTTATTTTCATCGCTTTGTACAGTGTAATTGCTGTAGAAATTTTCTGCAGGCGAAATAGTGTTGTACAATTCTAAATTACGGCGGAGATATGCCGGCACAGTGTCAAACTCATTATTCGGATCGCTGCCATGGATGTTAAACGAGAGGTTTCTCAACTTCTGTAAACGATCGGCTGCTTTTTTCCGTTGCTCTTCTGCCTCATCCGTTACCGGAGGCTCTTCCGAAGAAGCAAGATGAACATTTTGATCGGCCCTAAGCTCTTTCTCCGCCGTTGGTTGTTCTTTTTTCTCCACCAATTGCATGTCGAACGATTCTTCCTCGTCCTTAACAATGTGCAATTGTTGTACTGGAGTTTCAACCGGTTTTTCTTCGGCCTTTATTTCCGGAATGGATTCTTCTTCTGTTTCAACATAAATCATCGTTGGCTTTTTCAGGAAACCACTTGTTGGTTTCACTTCCTGCGCCGGCTGTTGCATCACTACTTCCTGCTTCACTTCTTCAATCGGAGCTGACAGTTCTTTCTTTATTTCAAATACAGGAGCAACTGGCTCTAATACAAACTCGATCTTTTCTGTTTCAACAACAGGCAATGGTTTCTCTTCCACCTTTGCAACAGGTAGTTCTGTTGATAAAACCGGTTGCATATTTACTGCTTCAGCAACGGCAGGCGCAACATTTTCAACAGGAGCCGGAGCAGGTGCCGGAGTTGGCTTCGGCTCCTCCGCAAAAAGAGCCGGCTGACTATATGCTTTTTTCTCTGGCTCAGCCAACGTCATTACGATCTTTTCTGATTTCGGTTTTACTTCTTCAACTACTGCCGGCTTTTTATCAAACGGATTCTTTGCTTCAAAACCTGTTGCAATTAATGTAATACCAATTTTATCGCCTAATGTACTATCATAACCTAAACCAAGGATCACATCGGTGTTTTCTCCAGCTTGTGATAACAAATGGTTTTGAATGATCTCCACTTCATCCATGGTGAATTCATGTTCACCTTCTGCACTGTTGATGTTGATGAGTATCCATTTTGCACCACGAATATCATTATCATTCAATAGTGGAGAATTCAAGGCTTCTTCAATTGCACGCTGTGCACGGTTATCACCATTTGCACTGGCATTACCAAGAATAGCTACACCACCATTTTTCATTACGGTGCATACATCGGCAAAATCGACATTGATCTGGCCAGTGCTATTAATTACATCGGTGATACATTTAGCTGCAGTCGCTAATACATTATCGGCTTTTGAAAATGCTTCTTTCATTTTCAAATTACCAAACTGGTGGCGTAGTTTATCGTTGCTGATCACAAGCAAGGTGTCAACATATTCTTTCAAACGGCCAATACCATCTTCCGCTTGTTGAATACGTTTTTTTCCTTCGTATCCAAATGGAGTTGTAACAATACCAACAGTAAGAATACCGAGATCCTTACAAATTTTTGCAATGATAGGCGCACCACCAGTACCAGTGCCACCACCCATACCTGCAGTAATGAATGCCATCTTGGTATTCACTTCCAACATGGTTTTTAATTCTTCTAAACTTTCTTCAGTTGCCTGGCGTCCAATTTCAGGATTGGCACCTGCACCAAGTCCTTGTGTTAAATGCGGCCCTAACTGCACTTTATTTGGCACATTGCTGGTTGCAATAGCCTGGGCATCTGTATTACAAATAATAAAATTTACACCTTCAATAATTTGAGCATGCATGTGATTTACTGCATTGCTACCACCGCCACCTACACCAATTACCTTGATGATGGATGACTTTTCCTTTGGCAGATCAAAATGTATCATAACTTTCCGGGTTTGCTGGGTTAGTAAGTTTTTTATTAGCCGTTAGCCTGTAGTCCTGAGTCATTAGTAGTCCCTATACTATCTACTAAAAACTATCGGCCACAGACTTTCTTTTAAAGTTTTCTATCTTCTTCTTCGTTAAACAAATCAATCAATCCGTCTTTTATACTGTCCATAAATCCTTTCAGGTTCTTGCGTTTTTTTACACGCACAACATGTGTTTCCGATTGTTCATCGTACACCTGCACCACTTCGGCAACAGGCTCTTCTTTTATTTCTATTCCTTTCAGTTTGTTCTGCGTATTCTCAAACACGTTGTACCCTTTCATGATCAGCCCGATACATGTTGAGTACATTGGCTTTGCCAATTCATCAATATGACCCGGAGCCAAATGTTCGTTGGGGAAACCAATACGTGCATTTAATCCTGTAACGTATTCTGTTAACTGGATAAGATGTTTCAATTGTGAACCACCACCTGTTAACACAATACCACCATTGAGCATGCGGTTATCTAAACCTACCTGCTTTAAATGATAAGTAACAAAATCCATGATCTCGCTCATGCGTGCCTGGATGATGTGTGCAAGATTTTTTACACTAATCTCCTTCGGCGCCATTCCACGAATACCGGGAATGGTGATGAATGCATTTGATTTCGCTTCATCGGCCAACGCACTACCAAACTGCACTTTCATTTGTTCAGCTTGTGTACGTAACACACCCAATCCCATTTTAATATCATTCGTGATGTTTTCACCACCAAATGGAATTACCGCTGTATGTTTTAAAATTCCTTCATAAAAAACGGCAAGATCAGTGGTGCCACCACCAATATCTACAATAGCAACGCCTGCTTCAAGATCATGCTCACACATTACTGCAGCTGCTGATGCCAATGGTTGTAAAACAAGATCTCTCACTTTCAAATTGCTCTTCTCTACACTGCGATTAATATTGCGGATCGCATTTTTATCGCCGGTGATGATGTGGAAGTTTGCACCAACTTTCACGCCACTATATCCAATTGGGTTAGGAATATTCTGAAAGTTATCCACGGTAAACTCCTGTGGTATCACATCAATGATCTGATCGCCTGCAGGAATGTATGTTTTGTATTGATCGCCGATAAGCTGATCAATTTCACGTTGCGAAATTTCTTCTTCGTTTTGCTGACGAACAATATCGCCACGTGTTTGCAATGATTTAATGTGATGGCCCGCAATACCAACGTAAACTTCGTTGATCTCGAGATTTGGGTTGCTTGCATAGCAATTTTGTAAAGCCTGTTCAATGGCTTTAATCGTTTGATCGATGTTTAACACCATGCCGTGTTGTACACCGCTGGAGTTTGCACGACCAAAGCCGAGAATTTCTAATTTGCCGAATTCATTCTTACGTCCGGCAATAGCAGCGATCTTGGTTGTACCAATATCCAAACCCACGATGATGGGATTGTTATTGACAGCCTGACCGTTCATTGCTGTTCCGTTTGTGGGTGATTCCGTTGTCATAGTTGTATGTTGTTTTTAGTTGTGTGAACGTTTTTTTTGGTTATCAACTTAAAAGGTGTTTTTCATATTTTAATTTTTCTTCGCCATCACTGCTTTAGGTTGTTTTTTCACAGGTTGGCTCTTAGCCTCATTTAACACATTTTCTTCTTCCGACTTTGGCTTTGGTTTTTGCTCATTTGGTTTTGGAATTTGCACATTGGTGTTTTTCTCAGGGGTAGGGAGTTGGTTTTTCATCGCATTGCGATTTTCCTTGTTCTCTGGTTTCACAGTAGCGGAATTTAAAACGGGCTCTGCGGATGTTGGTTCTCTCTTATAGGTTCCGGAGGTAAGCAAACTGTTTGGCTCCTGGTTTATAACTGGTTTTTCAGTTGACAATGTTGAATCGCTATTAATATAACTTGTATCAATAGCCCGGCTTACTTCATAGTTATTTTGCTCCACCACAAAACTTTTAAACAAGCTCACACTATCTCTTCTTACCGCCACGAGTTGCTTATTAAAACGTACATCCAATACGTTATAATAATTCCAACCGGTTTTGTTCATGATGTTTTTGTAAAACAACAGTAAGCGATTGAACTTTTGTTCCATCTTCTCGGTATCACCAAACTGGATCAAATGATTGCCAAGTTTTGGCACCAACTCAAATTCATAATTATTAATGTTCACCTGGTCGACCTGCGCCATCCAGAAATCACTCTTCAATAAGAAATGACCCATTTGTTTCACCTGCTCCTGCAACACACTATCTTTTTTTCTCCCGGCAGTAGTTTCATTGGGGAAAGAAGTAAACACAGGCACACGTGCCACCTGGTCGTTAGTGATCGGTAACTGCTCACCCATATCATCAATATAAAACGACTGGCCATTTACCATAAATACTCTTGCTACTGGTTCACGCTCGGTAATATCAGCATGCAGCACATCATTATTATCAAAGAACAATTCTGCATTACGTATCCAGAGATTACGTTCCAGTCTATCTTCGAGCTGCTGCAGATCAAATGTTTTAATTGGTGCGCCTTTCATTAATTCAGGTCGACCACCTGAAATAGTATTAAGAATTTGTTTTTTACTTACATATTCCGTTCCATCAACACCTTTAATAGTAACAATAACATCCTTACAACGTTTCCCGTTTTTGTTACGGGCAGCAGCAACCAGCAGTACTATTGTAGCTGCACATACCACCGTCCACATGACAGTGAGTAAGAATTTTTTTACTGAAAATTTTTTACTGCTCATTTATATTATGATTCGATGTTCTTTTTTAAATCCTGCAGCATGGCATCTATATCTCCTGCGCCTGCTGTTACAAATACTACTCCGTTGTTGGTCGCCTGACCAACGACATCTTTTAATGTATTCAACAACTCTTCTTTTGTCATCACCTGTTTCTTCGAAAGTTTCATTTTGTTTAAGATGAGTTCACTTGTTACGCCCTCTATCGGTAATTCCCGTGCCGGGTAAATCGGCAACAACATCACTTCATCAGCCATATCAAGACTTGCTGCAAACCCATCAGCAAGGTCTCTTGTCCTTGTAAACAAGTGTGGCTGAAATGCCAACACCAGTTTTTTATCTGCAAAGAGGCTTCTTGCACCGGTGATCAATGCCTTTAGTTCTTCGGGATGATGTGCGTAATCATCAACAAAAACCACATCGCCTTCACCCGGAGCAATCACATATTCAAATCTTCTCTTCACTCCTTTGAATGCTGCAACAGCCGCTTTTATCTTTTCATCATCGATGTGCAGCACATGAGCAACTGCAATAGCAGCCAATGCATTTTCTACATTATGCAATCCACCCACATTCAGCAACACATCTTTCAACAACCAATCGCCAAACACTACATCAAACACATAACTGCCGTTTTGCACTTTTAAATTTGTTGCATGTACAGTTGCATTTTTATCATTGAGATGATACGTGATGTGATTGTCGGCAACCAAATCACTGTATCGTTTCAATCCATGTTTGCTGATGAGCCATCCACCGGGTTTAATTTTTCTTGTAAACTCGATGAACGCTTCTTCCATTGCTTCAGCAGTTCCGTAGATATCCAGGTGATCAGGATCCATTGCAGTGATCACTGCCACATCGGGACTGAGTTTGTGAAAAGAACGATCATACTCATCTGCTTCCACCACACACACATTATTATCACTTGCCCAGAAGTTGCGGTCATAGTTCACCGAAATACCACCAAGAAATGCATTGCAACCAAAACCACTGTGACGAAGCAAATGTCCCGTCATAGTACTGATGGTTGTTTTACCATGTGTACCTGCTATACAGATATTCAAAGAACTTTGTGTTATGATCTGCAATACATCACTCCGCTTTACCACACTGTAACCATTCTGCAAATAATACTGGTACTCTTTATGCTCCTTCGGAATAGCCGGTGTATAAACCACCAGTTGCACATCCTTTGGAATCACTTCAACATCTTCGTTGTAATGGATGTTAATTCCTTCCGTTTCCAATTGTGATGTGAGATGCGTAACTGTTTTATCGTAACCACTCACCTTCACTCCCTTCTCATTAAAGAACCTTGCGAGTGCACTCATTCCAATGCCACCAATTCCTACGAAGTACACTTCTTTTATATCGTTCAACTGAATCATTTCTTTATCAACTTCAATACTTCTGTTGCAATTACTGTATCTGCATTATCTACACCCAGCTTTGCAATGTTTTGTTTCAATTCGGTTTGTTTTGCTTCATCCTTCGCTAATGCAATGATGCTGCTTACTAATTTTTCTTTCGCCTCACTATCCTTCACCATTAGACCTGCATGCTTCTCAACCAGGTGTTGTGCGTTCACTGTTTGATGATCTTCTGCAGCATGTGGATAAGGAACAAACACAGCAGGTTTTGCTACCAAACATATCTCCGCAATGGCCATGGCACCTGCTCTTGATATCACTACATCAGTCGCAGCGTAAGCATTTTCCATCTCTTTAATAAAATCACTCACCCACACGTTTGCCTTACCGTTTGCTTTTATCTTGCCATGTGTTGCATAAGGTTTACCTGTTTGCCAGATCAGTTGCAGATCGTTTTCTTCAAACTGATCGATACCTGCATCAATGGCTTCGTTAATACTTTTTGCGCCAAGGCTGCCACCAACTACCAGCACTGTTTTCTTGCCGGGGTTCAAGCCAAAAAATTTCAGTCCTTCTTCCCTGCTGACTTCTGCATGTGCAATAGCTGCACGAACAGGATTGCCGGTGATCATCAATTTATCTGCAGGAAAAAACTTTTCCATCTTATCACTCGCCACAAACACTTTCGTTGCATTTTTTCCAAGCAGTATATTACTCTTGCCTGCAAATGAATTGCTTTCATGAATAAAAGTTGCTATGCCTCTACTCTGTGCATAACGCAGCACCGGAAAGCTGGAATAACCGCCAACACCTATTACTGCATCCGGCTGAAACTTGTTTATGATCGACCGCACCTGGAAAAAACTCTTTACCAGCTTAAACGGCAAACCCATGTTTTTTATCAAAGAACTTCTGTTAAAACCTGCTATATCCAACCCTTCTATTTTATAACCTGCCTGCGGCACTTTTTCCATCTCCATTTTACCCTTTGCGCCCACAAACAATATCTGCGCATGGGGTCTTAATTTTTTAATCGCATTGGCTATGGCGATTGCCGGAAAAATATGGCCACCTGTTCCACCACCTGCAAGTATGATCTTTACGCTCATGCCAGTTCTTCTTTAACGGTCTCAACTTTTCCTTCTGCATCTTCCACGTTTCTCGCCACACTTAGAATGATGCCGATGGACAAACAGGTAAACAGGAAACTACTTCCACCCATACTCACCAACGGAAGAGTTACCCCTGTTACCGGGAACAACCCAACATTCACTGCCATATTCGTCATTGCCTGTATCACCAATGTAAAACTCAACGCCAACGCAAGGAATGCACCGAACGCATAGGGACATTTCCTGAATAACCTGATACTTCTGAATAAAAAAACCATGTAGATGAATACAATGAATGATGCCCCAACCAATCCATACTCTTCAATAATGATAGCATAGATATAATCGGAATAAGGGTGCGGTAAAAAATTTCGTTGTTCGCTATTACCCGGACCAAGACCTAACATGCCACCCTTGGCAACGGCGATCTTAGCCTGCAACACCTGGTAAGGTGCTTCACTCTTCTCGGCATACATAAAATCCTGCACACGTTTGATCCATGTTGGTACTCGACCTGCCGATAATACTGCAGGCAATTCTTTCATCTTTCCTTCTTCCTTATCATAATATGCTCCTGCAATTGTGATGAGAATGATTACGGGAACTGCAACTGTTGCAGCGACTATTGCAATGTGTTTAAAACTTACACGACCAATAAACAACAACAACATGCTTGTTGCACCGGTGAGTAATGCGGTTGAAAGATTTGCCGGTGCAATTAATCCGCAGATGATTACAATTGGCACCATCATCGGAATAAATCCTTTACGGAAATCTTTGATGATATGCTGCTTCTTCGATAATAATCTCGACAGGTACATAAACAAAGCAAGCTTAGCAATGTCGGATGTTTGTACTGTGAGATTGATGATGGGCAACTTGATCCAACGACTACCATCATTGATCTTTGCACCAAAGAATAACGTGTAGATGAGTAATAGAATAGAAATGTAAAACAACATCTTGGCTACCCTTGAATAAATAGTATAATTTACCCTGTGTGCAAAGTAAACGATGATTATACCCAGGCTAATGAATGCAATCTGCTTGAAGAGATAGACATACGTGTTGCCTTTATACAATTTATAAGCTAATGAATTGGTAGCACTGTACACAACCAATAAACTCACCAACGACAATACAACCACGATTGCCCAGATTACTTTATCGCCACGGGTTTTATCCCGCAGCCCTGCCGGTGAAAATTTAGATGATATGTTTGCGATTTGATTCATTTGCTTTTTTTATGCTTCTATTTGTCTGACGGCCTAAGGGCCGTACTGACCAGCGTTACAGATCCCTTACTGCTTGTTTGAATTGGTTTCCCCTGTCTTCATAATTTTTAAACAGATCGAAACTTGCACATGCAGGGCTCAGCAATACTGCATCGCCTTTTTCTGCAAAATGATAAGCTGCTTTTACTGCATCTTCTGCACTTGTTGTGTTCACCATTAATGCAACCGTATCACCAAATGCTTCATGAATTTTTCTGTTGTCCAACCCCAGGCAAACAATTGCCTTTACTTTTTCTTTCACCAATTCTTTCAACACTTCGTAATCATTTCCTTTATCAACACCACCAAGAATTAAAATGGTTGGATGCGACATACTCTCCAGTGCATACCATGTAGAATTAATGTTGGTTGCTTTACTGTCATTGATGTATTCCACTCCTTTTACCATTGCCACCATTTCCATACGATGTTCAAGGCTTTCGAATGTGGTGACTGCTTCCCTGATCTTTTCTTTGCGGATACCTAAAGTAGCCGCTGCAATACCTGCTGCCATGCTGTTGTACTGGTTGTGTTTACCCTTGATCTTAAAATCATCTACGCTCATTGTTACTTTGTCGTCGTTCACTGCAATCGTCATTGTGCCGTCTTTAATAAATGCACCTTTTTGTGGTTCCTGTTTCATGGTGAATGGTAGTGGGGTTGAATGGATAGTAAGTTTTCTAAAATACTTTTCTGTTACCGGGTCATCGGGACAGTAAATAAAAAAATCGTTCTTCGTTTGGTTATTGGTGATCTTAAATTTTGCGTTGATATAATTTTCAAACTTGTAATCATACCTGTCTAAATGATCTTCGGTGATATTGATGAGTACAGCAATATCGGCCCTGAACTCTTTTATATCATCGAGCTGAAAACTGCTGAGCTCTGCGATGTAAACTTCTTTTGGATCGAGCGCCACTTGTTTTGCAATGCTGATTCCGATATTACCCACCAATGCACAATCCAACCCTGCATGTTTACAAATGTGGTAGGTTAATGAAGTGGTGGTTGTTTTACCATTACTTCCGGTAATAGCAACGATCTTGCTGTCGCCCTTAAAGCGATACGCCAACTCCACTTCACTGATGACTGTAATACCTTGTTTGCGTATCTTCTTCATCATTTCACTCTTCTCCGGAATACCAGGGCTCTTTACAATTTCATCTGCACTTAAAATTTTTTCTTCGCTGTGCATGCTCTCTTCAAACTCAATACCGTACTCCTTCAACTCTTCTTTGTAAATGTTTTTGATAGGTCCTGCATCGCTCACAAATACATCATACCCTTGCTTCTTTGCAAGAATAGCAGCGCCTGCTCCACTTTCGCCGCCACCTAGTATGTAACATTTATGCGCCATGTTCATTCAAGTTTCCAGTTACCTGTCACTTGTTACCGGTAACTGGAAACCGGTAACTGATCTTCTGGATTTTGGTTTTTCTGCTTTTTTTATTTCCAACAGAGAAATAAAAAAGGCTCTTCACAAGTATGGGTTAGTACAGGACCTCAGAGGTGCTACATAGATGGTTCTCTTTTAAGTCTTACATAGGATTGGTTGGGTAAG
Source organism: Lacibacter sp. (assembly GCF_057361365.1). NCBI lineage: Bacteria > Pseudomonadati > Bacteroidota > Chitinophagia > Chitinophagales > Chitinophagaceae > Lacibacter > Lacibacter sp. The sequence goes on from NZ_JBMQSG010000012.1 coordinate 205,972, forward strand.
GATTGAAAACCAGGGGTGGTTTTTCAATAACCTCTTTAGCGAATTTTGAGCGTAACAATTGCAAGCACTACGCAAAGGATCGTTACGATCCAGAAGCGGGTAACAATTTTACTCTCATGAAATCCTTTCTTTTGATAATGATGATGCAGCGGACTCATTAAGAAGATTCTTCTGCCTTCACCATATTTTCTTTTCGTGTATTTGAAGTAAGCAACCTGCAGCACCACACTCAGGTTCTCTACTAAAAACACTCCGCAGAAAATGGGTATCAATAATTCCTTTCTTACTAAGAATGCCAGTGATGCAATAACACCACCTAACATTAAACTACCGGTATCGCCCATGAACACCTGCGCAGGATATGAGTTGTACCATAAGAAACCGATACAAGCACCTACCATTGCAGCGATGAAAATGGATAACTCGCCAATGCCGGGTATATATAAAATGTTGAGATAATCAGCTAAGCGAATATTACCACTTGCATAAGCGAAAATCCCTAAACAAATTCCAATGACTGCCGAAACACCAGTTGCTAATCCATCAATACCATCGGTGATATTTGCACCGTTAGATACGGCAGTAACAATGAAGATGACGATCAACACATACAACAACCATGTTACACCACGTATAGCTTCAGGTAATAGTTTTGAATAATTGAATTCATGATTTTTTACAAACGGAATGGTTGTTACCGGTTCGTTTGCTTTGATCATTGTTCTTTCTTTTCCATCAAGCTTTACCACTCTTACATCGGCATTTGCAGGAAGTTCTGTTCCGGTAAACTCACGGTATGCACTTACAGAATCGTTGAACATTAACGTTGTTGCTACCGCAACACCCAATACAACCTGTCCTAAAATCTTAAACCATCCTGCTAAACCATCCTTATCACCTTTCTTATAAGCTATTCCTTGCTCCTGCGCCAAACGTTTTGCACGAAGTTTTAAGTAATCATCAATAAAACCGATCATGCCCATCCAAATTGTTGCAAACAACATGAGCAGGATATATACTTTGCTTACATCAGCTAATAACAGCGTAGGAACTACAATTGCAAGGATGATGATGAGGCCACCCATTGTTGGTGTTCCTTTCTTTTGTTGCTCACCCGCCAAACCAAGATCACGAACCGTTTCACCAACCTGGCGCCTACGCAGATAGTTGATAAGTTTTTTTCCGAACACAGTTGAAATGATCAGTGATAACAATACAGCCAGCATCACCCTGCTGGTGATAAACTGGAACAGATTGTCGCCCGGGAATTTGATCCCGATACTGTTCAACCAATCAAATAAGTTTTTTAACATGTGTTCTGTTTTATCGTGAATCGTCAATGGTGAATCGTGAATAGCTACTCATCATTGATTACTCATCACTCATCACTCATCTTTCTAATAATTCAAACATTTCTTCCAGTACCTTCTTATCATCAAAAGAGTATTTAATGCCTTTAATGTCCTGGTACTTTTCGTGACCCTTGCCTGCAACAAGAATGATGTCTTCGTGTTTTGCAAGACTCACGGCTGTTTTGATCGCTTCTTTTCGATCAGCGATTGAAATAAATTTTCTTCTTGCTGCACTGCTCAAACCAAATTCCATATCAGCCAATATCTCCAATGGATCTTCACTACGTGGATTATCACTTGTGAAGATCACCCTGTCGCTAAGTTCACAAGCCACTTCACCCATTACCGGACGTTTTGTTTTATCTCTATCTCCACCGCAACCAATCACAGTGATGATCTGCTCATGCCCCCTTCTCAACTTTTTAATGGTGCTCAATACATTTTCCAATGCATCGGGTGTGTGTGCATAATCAACAATACCGAGAATGAGATCCTTTGGTGAAATGATGTAATCGAATCTTCCTTCAGCACCGGTTATACCACTTAACACCTGCAACACTTTATTCTTGTCCTCATTTAACGAAACAGCTGCACCGTAAACTGCCAACAGGTTGTATGCATTGAATTCCCCGATCAAACGAAAATGCACTTCCTCATTATTCACCATCATCTGCAAACCCGTCAGGCTGTTCTCCAATATCTTTCCTTTGAAATCGGAAATACTCTTGAGACCGTAATACAACCTCTTTGCTTTTGTATTCTGCAACATCACCTCACCTCTCTTATCATCCTTATTACTAATGGCAAACGCATCAGCCCCTAGTCCATCAAAAAAGCTCTTTTTTACTTTGATGTATTCATCAAAGGTTTTGTGATAATCGAGGTGATCATGAGTAATATTGCTAAACAATGCGCCTTTGAATTGAATGCCTGTTATACGATGTTGGTGAATTGCATGACTGCTGCACTCCATAAATACATAAGTGCAACCCGCATCGTACATCTGTTTTAATAAACTGTTCAGGTTGATGACATCGGGAGTTGTGTGTGTTGAAGGATAAACCTTATCACCCACATGGTACTCAACTGTTGAGATCAAACCACAGCGATAACCTAAACCACTAAACAGTTTAAATAATAATGTTGCAATGGTTGTTTTACCGTTAGTGCCCGTAACACCAACCACTTTCATTTGCTCACTCACATTTCCAAAGAACTGGTTGGCCATTAAGCCCGCAGCTTCTGCACTGTTTGCAACTTGTATGTAGTTTACATCATCGTTCAATTGCTCCGGTAATACCTCGCATATCACTGCAGTTGCTCCCAACTCAATTGCTTTATTAATAAACTCATGCCCATCAACTGACACTCCTTTCATTGCAATAAAGCAAGTACCTGGCTTCACCATGCGTGAATCGATCTGCAAATCATTCACATCAACATTCGTTGCACCGTGAACGCTACGCAAATGCACTTTGTACAATATGTCTTTTAATACTGCCATCAGTTGAGAGACAACGTTATTTCTTGTCCTTTCGCAACAGGTGTACCTGCTGCAATAGATTGATTATTGATTCGTCCTTTACCGTTCACTTTTACTTTCACACCTGCTGTTTCCAATACATACAATGCATCTTTCAATCCCATTCCTTTTACATCAGGCATTAATTTCCCTTTCGTGTCCACTGGTAGCGGTTGAACATTATTATTTTTCACGAATGAACGGCGCCAGTTACCGGCCAGCTGATCGGTATAACTAAATCCAAATTGAGTTGAGATTACCTGCAACTCACTCTTCATTCCATTGAATGTGTACAGCATAGAATCAGCAATGGCAGACAATTGATAAGGTTGCTGCTGTTCCTGGCTGTATTTATAAAGATGGTCAGCAATTTCTCTGAATACGGGAGCTGCCACAGATCCTCCATAGTAGTTAGCCGCATGTGGTTTGTTCTTCACCACCACAATGATGGAATACTTCGGCGCTTCTGCAGGGAAATAACCTGCAAATGCTGACTGATACACGCCATCACGATATTTATATTTTCCATCATTCACTTTAGCTGTGCCTGTTTTGCCTGCTGCTTTGTAAGGAGCCGTTTCAAATTGTTTCCTGGCAGTGCCTTCTGTGCAAACTGCTGCTAAACATTCCTGCAGTTGTTTGATGGTAGCTTCACTTGCAATTGCATCATTTAATACAACAGGTTCATTTTTCCTGATCACTGTTCCGTAACTCCTGATCTCGTTCAAGAGATAAGGCTTCATCATTTTTCCATTGTTTCCAACGGCGTTGTACACCATCAGCATTTGCAACGGCGATACCATCAATTCATATCCAAATCCCCACGACGCCAATGTTTGCGGATGCCAGTTCTTTGGTTTTACTTTATTAGGGTTACGAATGAGCGGACTAAATTCTTCGTTCAGCTCTATACCTGTTTTTGAAGTAAGATGAAGTGCGCTGAAGTGCTTGTAATACTCTTTAGGTTTACCTGTATAATATTGGTAAGCCAGTTTACTCATTGCCACATTCGAACTTTGTGTAAAAGCTGTTTTAATACTTGTTACTTCAGGTCCATGATGATCATCAACAATTGTTCTTCCATTCAGATTCCAACGACCACCATGTATTGCGATGTTATCATTGATTGTTACGTGCTTATCTTCCAACGCAGCAAGCAGTGTTACAAGCTTTACAGTTGAACCTGGCTCTGAAGTGCGTAAAGCATAATTATCTGTTTCGAAATAGGTACCGTCTTTTGTGCGACCAAGATTTGCAATGGCTTTTATTTTTCCAGTAGCTACTTCCATTACAATGCATGTACCTTCCAATGCTTCATTGGTTGTCATGGTACGCATCAATGCACGTTCAGTAATATCCTGGATGTTTACATCAATAGTTGTATACACATCATCACCGTTTTCCGGTTCCACTTCAAAACCTTCCACCGGCATCATTACACCTCCAGCAACGTATCGAACCAGGCGCTTACCGGTTGTACCACGCAATACACTATCAAATGATCGTTCAAGTCCAACAAGCTTTGAATTTTCCCGATACAAACCAATGGTACGGAAACCAAGTTCACCAAATGGGTTAAGTCTTTTTGTTTTTACTTCAGCGATAAAACCACTCTTGTTGCGACCTAAACGCACCAGCGGAAACTCACGCAGCTGTTTGTAATCTTCAAACGAAACTTTTTTATGAAGCAGGTAGTAACGCTCTTTATCTTTATATGCCTGCTTTAATTCCTTTTCGTATGTAGCTGCATTCTTATCGTTGAATAAACCTGCCAAAGCAATGCTTAGTGAATCAATATTCTCTTTAAAATTCTTACCACTCTTTGCACGCAAACCATCGGCACCAAAATCAATATAGATATCAAACTGTGGTAACGATGTACTTAACATGCTTCCATCTTCGCTATAAATAGTGCCACGCTCTGCATCAAGATCAAGTATCTTCGTATGCAAACTATCTCCCATACTCTTCCAGTAGCTGCCTTCAATACGTTGCGTATAGAAAGCTTTGCCAAGAATGAGCAAGCCAAAAAGACTCAACCCGAGAAATCCCAGGTACACACGCCACAATATGTCTTTTTTAACTTCCATTAATTGTCTTTCAGTTTTGTACTGTCGGTTAATTTGATGGGTTGCTGAATATTTTCTTTTAAACCTATTGGTTCAACTGCTTTTGATACTTCGCTTAAACGGTTTTGGAACATGAGTTTACCATTGAGTGTTTTGTACTCATACTCTTGTTCTTTTAACTGTCTTGTGGTTTTGTTGATATTGCGGATGGTGTTATCGGCGTAATGGCCATTGGCGATGTATATGATCGCCAGCAGGGAGAGAAAGAGGAAGTATGGAACGTTCTTAACGATCCACTGGTAATTCAACCACTTCTTAAAATCGATCTTTGGCTCTTTTACTGCCATTGGTTTGTTTGTAGTTTCCTGTGTTCAGTTTGTTTGTTGCTTAGTTTTTACAAGGGTTAAAGTTTTTCGGCTATACGTAACCGTGCACTTCTGGATCTTGAATTCAGTTTCTGCTCTTCAGCCGTTGGTTCTATTGGTTTCTTCGATATGATCTTAAATACCTGTTCTTTTGTTTCCCTTTCAAACGGGTTATAGGTTTCCTGTTCAAAACTTCCTTTTTTGAAAAAGTTTTTCACCAGTCTGTCTTCCAACGAATGAAAGGAAATGATAGCCACCCGGGCTTTGGGTTTAAGTACGCCGGGCAATTGCTCTAACAATTCTTTCAACACACCTAATTCATCATTCACTTCAATACGCAATGCCTGGAATACCTGGGCGAAATATTTATTGGGATTACCCTTTACCACCGGTTGCAACGCCTGCTTCAACTGCTCAATTGTTTGAAATGGATTACTGTTACGTTGCTGAACGATTGTTGCAGCGAGTGTTTTTGCATTGGTTACTTCTCCATACTGTTCAAACAATTTGTGCAATTGCTGTTGCGAATAAGTGAGAAGAATAGAAGAAGCTGTTACTGGTTGCGACGGATCCATACGCATATCGAGCGGACCATCGAACCTTGTAGAAAAACCTCTTTTACCTTCATCAAACTGGTGACTCGAAACTCCTAGGTCGGCTAAGATGCCGTCCACTTTTGCAAAACCGTTCAGTTTTAAAAAGCGGTTAAGATGTTTAAAGTTGTGCGGAACAAAAACGATACGTTCATCATCAGGAAGGTTGCGTTTAGCATCAGGGTCTTGATCAAAAGCGATCAACTTCCCGTCTTTTCCCAAGCGTTTCAAAATCTCCCTGCTGTGACCACCGCCGCCGAAAGTGCAATCAACATAAACGCCATCAGGATCTATGTTTAACGCATCAACGGCTTCCATCAGCATTACAGGAATGTGATAAACATCCTGTTGCTGATCGACCTTTTGCGGGTCTGCAGCTTGTATTTTTTTTTGTTTCGCCATCTTTCTTACAACACCGGAGGTTTCACCATCACCTCATTCGCCAGGTTGCTGAAATCGTTGGCTGAAAGGGCTTCAAAGAACTGTTTGTACTTATTACTATCCCATATTTCTATCTTATTTCCCTTGGCAAACAACACTACATCTTTATCAAGCCCTGCAAATTCTTTCAGTTGAGCAGGCACCAGTAAACGACCTGCAGAATCAAGCTCGATGGTGGTTGCTCCGTTCAAAAAGTAGCGTTGAAATTGCCTTACCTTCGGATCAAAATCGTTTAAAGAACTGATGTGGGTGAAAATGGGTTCCCAATGTTTAGAATGGTATAAAGAGAGACATGAGTCTAAGCCACGGCTGATCACAAATTGGCTGTTCCACTCTTCCGGCATTTGCTTTTTAAAGCCAGCCGGGAGCAGGAATCGACCTTTTGCGTCGAGCGTAACCTCATATTCTCCCAGAAAACCAATCATTTAAGCGATTTTGAACGAAAAATTACACATTTACACACAAAATAACACTTTTTCCCACTTTCGAACCAAAAGTGTCAAGTTTTATTTTTTCCACAACTCGCTGAGTCTTACTGGCAAAGGATTAGAGATGAATAATGGCCCCTTTTTGTGGATAGGCCTGTGGATTACGGTGAATAGCCTGTGGAAAAGCCATTTTTCAATGTGAATTAAACTTTTTTGCGATGATTGCTTATTCAGGAACACCGCTTATTAAAAAACTGGGGATCACAGATCAGCTCAAGTTGCTGATCATTAACCCGCCCGGTGGAATAGATGTTTATTGGCAGTTGATTGCGGCCAATTGTTCATCGCAGATCTGCAAGCCAAAAGAGCGGCCCGGCTTTGTTCATCTTTTCGTTACCTCACAAAAAGAATTTCTTCAACAATTCAATAAAATTGAAAAGCGGCTGAGCGGCAACGTTAGCCTGTGGGTGAGCTGGTATAAAAAGAGTTCAGGCATTGCTACTGATGTTACTGAAGACTGGATACGACAGTTTGCTTTATCGAACAATTTGGTAGATGTTAAAGTGTGTGCTGTTACTGATCAATGGAGTGGGTTGAAGTTGATGATACCGGTTGCGAAAAGATGATCATTTCTTCAACGGCAGATCAACTGTAAACGTACTACCCTTTCCAACTACACTATCGGCTTTTACCTTACCACCATGGGCTTCCACCATTGTTTTTACATAGCTGAGGCCAAGACCAAAACCTTTTACATTATGCACGTTGCCCGTGTGTGCACGATAGAATTTTTCAAACACTCTTGATAAGGTTTCTTTATTCATACCAATACCATGGTCTTCTACCGTGATACGAATAAACTTACCTAAGTTTTTTGTATTGATGTGTAGTTGAAACGAATCATCTTTTGAATACTTCAAGGCATTATCAACAAGATTGTTAATGAGGTTGGTTAAATGCACTTCATCTGCATCCATTAAATCGTTTGTTGCATTTAATTGCACATCCACTTTCCCTTGCTTCTCTTCAATTTGTAACTGGAGATTGCTTAACACATTGCGGATGATCGCATGCACATGCAACTCCCGTAAATTCAATTGCACTTCCTGCCGCTCCATTTGTGCCGCCTGCAGAATTGACTCCACATGTTTGTTCATGCGTTTGTTTTCATCCTTGATCATGCCTGTGAAATAACCAAGCTTCTCAGGGTTGCTGAGCACCTTTTCACTTTTTAATGCATCAACTGCCAATGAAATTGTTGCAAGTGGTGTCTTTAACTCATGCGTCATATTATTGATGAAATCATTCTTCATATCGCCGAGTTTCTTTTGACGCAACAATGTTCTTATCGTCAAGAAAAAGGCAGTAATGATGATGAGTGTAAATAGTATTGAACCGGTGATCATCCAACCCAGCGATTGTAATACATAACTTTTTACATCGGGTACTACAATTACAAATACTTCATCAGGTGCCAGGCTTTCAAGTATACTTCCACTGCTCGCCACCAAGGGATACCATGCTTTTAAATTATGCACCGTATCAGAAGCCATATCCATAAATCGTGGCGACTTTAATTCATAGTGCCCAAATACATTATCACTCGCCACCGCAAATTCAAACTCTGTATCTTTTAAATTATTTCTGACAAATGCTTTCTGCAACTTTTCCCTGATCTCGTAAATAGTAAACCTGTTGGTAACGGAAAACTGTTTGTAAACATCATACCCATCGCCTGGAAACTTCATACCCGGCATGCGGCCAAGGTTATTAAACGCATCACTACGCTGCACCACCAATTCTTCGCCCACCTGTTGTATAACAGCCGCTAATTTTTCTTTCAATTGTTCTTCCCTTAAAAACGCAAGATTTCTTAACCAGGATACCTGTATATAAATGATCCCCATTAATGAAAGTGTGATCAAGCCAATAATGATGGGAAACGTTTTCTTCATGTAGAAATTTTACTATTGTCATTTACCTTTTTGGGGCTACCTGCAAAAATACCTGTGAAAATAACAGGAAATCGTCTATTTCGCAGAAGCAATTTGTTTTAACGTGGCTTTGACAGAACCCAATGCAAAAAAATGGAAATTTGAAAATTCCGATGTAAATTAATGATATGATTGAACCGGCTAGTGGCATATTACTGATATCTGATCCTTTTTTAAAGGATCCCAATTTTATGCGTACCGTAGTGTTGCTTTGTGAGCATGATGAAGCGGGAAGTTTTGGGTTAGTGATCAACAGAACATTTGAGCAAACACTCAATGAGCTGATCAGCGATCTTGAAGGACATACAGTTCCCGTTTTCTATGGCGGCCCTGTTCAAATGGACACACTTCATTTTTTACATCAGCTTCCCAACGAAATACCAGGCGGACAGGAAATAACAAAAGGCATTTTCTGGGGCGGCGATTTTGATATTGTATTAAGCATGCTCAAAAATGAAACACTAGAGCTGGATAAAATACGTTTTTATCTCGGCTATAGTGGTTGGAGCAATGGGCAACTGAAGGATGAGATGAAAGAAAAAAGCTGGCTAACGGTGAACGCCAGCCGCAATATTGTTTTTCACAATGAAACAGATAATATCTGGAAAGAAGCAGTAAAATCAATGGGTGGGCAGTATAGCCAGATCATTAACTACCCGATTGATCCACAGTTGAATTAGGTTATGACATTTGTTTCAATTTCCCTCAATCTCGACTACGCTCGATTGAGTAAACCGCCCTTCGACTCCGCTCAGGGCTACTACACCTTCACTCTCGAAAAACTTAAACTCTTTACCATCCAGTTGGGCAAAGGCTTTTCCGGCTTCCTGTTTTTAAGATTTAGATACCAACCAATTTTTTTGAGGATAGGCACACGATGTGTTTCTACATACTCGATCCATGTGCCATCGGGATCTTCGTTGTAAGAAAAGTGGCCTGCTGCTTCACCCATATCAAAACTGTTGGCACTGTCAACTGTAAATGGAAAACCATTTTCATTGCAAATGCGCTCATGCTCTTCGTAACCATTGATATCAAAGCAGAGGTGAATATACCCTTGATCACCCCAAAAACGGTTCTCAAATATTTTCTTTGGTGTACGATCTGTTACTTCAATCAATTCAATATAAGTCGGCCCAAGAAGTTTTGAAAATGCACCTTCCTGTTTACGTGTATGACCAAGCATCACACGTTTAAAATGATGTTGACCACCGGGCATTTTGCTAAACTCTTCGTAATGACCTTCATCTAGAAACAATTGCTTATCGTAGCCCAATATCTTTTCATAAAAAGGAATTGCTTTAGCTATGGAACTAACGCCGATGGTTACGCCACAAACACCACCCGTGTGTCTTCCGGTATCACCAAACCAATTATCATCGGCCATAACTTCAAAAATATTTCCGTAAGGATCTTTCAAAAAGAACGATTCAATACCACCGGGATTTTCTTTCGGCGCACTTAATAAATTCAAGCCTGCTTTCTGGTACTCAGCATAAGCTGCTTTTACATTTTTACATTTTATTTTGATAACGAAGATGCCTGTATCGCCCAACTGCACTTCAAAGGCTGCAGGTTGCGATTTACGACTGCGGTATTCCCAAATTTCAAAGCCACCGCCACCCTGCATATTCAACGCTAGAATGGCATAACGTTCGTGACCTTCACCACCTGTATAACGTTTCATCAGCTCCGCACGGGCTGCATCTTTAAACACCACCACATCGGTACCGAAATGTTTGTTATACCATACAAAAGCTTCGTCGGCATTTGTAACACCGATACCAACCTGCTGAATACCACTGATGATCCTGCGCATATCAAAATTTTTGAAGTGCGTGAAGATAGGAAAGATGCAGAAAAAAACCGCAGCGTCAGGCTGCGGTTCTTTCACAATTAATCAAGCTGCAATTTCTTTTCCTTCGGATATTTTACGCTGTACTTCAATTCCATTTTCTTCACTTGTTTCGGCTCAATGATGTATGTCCAGGTGACGATCTTTGTTTCATCATTCAATTTTCCTCCCTCATGTTTCAAATCGTCTACTTCAATTTCTTTTAACGTAGAGATGGGAAACTGATCTTCGAGGATGATATTCACCGGCACGTTTTTGTTATTGCGAACAACGATCTCGTATTGCTTTGTATCTGTACGGTTACCGCCCAGGAATTTCTTATTGCTGAACTCTTTCAATAATGTTCGTTTAACTGTAATGCCTTTATCCACGCCCAATGATAGCGACAGTGTATCCGAATCGTTTGAAAGATCGAGATAAGATTTGCCGAGAAATGTTCCTTCAAAAAATAAATTGGTTTCCCCGGGAATTAAGTTCAGATCCTGCCAGTTAATTAGTTTGGCAGTGAGGTAAGCAGCTTCATCCAATTTCGGTGCGGTGTAATATTCATAATAGGAATCAATACTTTTTTCGTTGATGCTCATCGTGTTTATTTTGCCATCGTTGTTCACTGTGGCAATTTCCTGTATTTCGTATTGCGTTGTAATGGGCTGGAAAGTATTGATCACTTGTAATGGAATAGATTTGGCTTCCTTCTTCATACTGGACATTCCTCTTATTTGTACACCGGCAACTTTACCCTGCAATCCATCCTCTACTCCATAACCTGTTACAACAACTTCCTGTAAATTATTAGCCGCCGGTTTCAATGCCACGTTAACAAAACTTCTTCCCGCAGCAAATTCATACGGCTCATACCCAACATAAGAAACCAGTAAGCCTTGATTTATTCCACTTGCTTTTAAACGATAAAAACCATTTGCATCGGTAACAACTGATTGCGTTGTTCCCTTCAACATTATACTTGCACCGGGTAGTGGCACACCTTTATCATCAGTAATTCTTCCCATCAACATTTGATCACTTCCTCCAATAGTCCATTGCTTCATGTAATTGCTCATCTGCGCATCTACATAAGAAATAAACCAGGGATTGATCAGGGGTTTTGAATTATTATCGCTGGGATTTCCCGTTGATAAAACAAGTTTAATATTGTTCCAATTCTCACCACTTGTTTGATAAACATTGGCATTCATTTCAAGTTGTAGTTTGCTCACCACATCTTTTACACGAATATTATAAGTAGGATACCAGCCGGCTTTTTGCACGAGATAAGTTATTTCAAAGGGAACAGTTGCGGTTTCTTTTACATCCGCCAATACCACAATTTCATTGGTAGAAAGATCAATTTTACGACTCATTTCAGTTAGTTGATTTGCGAGTTTGCTGCGTTCCTTATTCATCTCTTCGATCTCTTTTTGCAACGATAGTTGTTGCTTCAACACTTCGGTTAAACGTTGCCGTTGAAAATCGAGAGCTTGCCGTAACTCTTCTGGTTTTAATGTAACGGTTGAACCTGCAATCTGCTGGTTTTTGATGAGCATGGTCTCCTCCTGCTTAAATACTTCCAGCACTTTTGACGTAAGACCGATCTTATCATTGAGCTGAAAAAATTTCTCCTGCGTAGTTTTAATCTCTTCTCTTACTTCCTGTTCTTTCAAATAATCACGTTGAACACGTACAGATAGAATTGTGAGTTTGCCATCGGCTTTCACCTGTACACTTTGCTTTTCAATATCGGTAGAAATGCCGGTGAAAACGATCTCCTGTTTCCCTGTTTGTATGGATTGCCTGCCTGTGCGTTTTACCTGTGCCCCTTTTGTGAACACAGTCACCTGTTCCATTTTTGTTTCAATGGTTGTACGTTTTACCTGCTGTGCTGTTACTAAAAAAGGAGAGAAAAGAAGGGCGAGAAAATAGATCGCTGCTTTCATAAACAATTGTTTTATGAAGGCTTGATGCAGATGATCTAAAGATTACATAAAACAAAAATCCCCGCTTAAAGCGGGGGATTTTTAAATTCTTAACTGTAAAATTATACAGCTTCACTTCCTTCTACCAGTACTGTTACTTTATTGTTCAGCACTTCTACAAAACCACCCTGGATCTTATACAGTTCGTTACGGTTCTTTTCAACCAGGATCTTTAATTGACCTGCTTTCAAAGCACTTACTAACGGAGCGTGATTATCCAACACTTCAAAGCTACCGGCAATACCAGGCAACTGTACGCCAATTACCTCGCCGCTGTATGTTTTTCCGAGTGGAGTTAATATTTCTAAATTCATACAATTTGAAAATTTGTGAATTTGAAAATTTGAAAATTGACGGGCGTTATTTTCAAATTAACCCATCTTCAAATTTTCAAATTGATTTTACCCTTTCGCTGCTGCCATTAACTTCTTACCTTTTTCGATGGCATCTTCAATTGTACCAACAAGGTTGAATGATGCTTCAGGATATTCATCCACTTCACCATCCATGATCATGTTAAAGCCACGGATCGTGTCTTCGATGCTTACGAATACACCTTTCAGACCGGTGAACGCCTCCGCAACGTGGAATGGCTGAGAAAGGAAACGCTGCACTTTACGTGCACGGAATACAGTCATTTTATCTTCTTCACTCAATTCATCCATACCAAGGATAGCAATGATATCCTGCAGTTCCTTGTAACGCTGAAGGATCAACTTCACACGGTTTGCAGTATTGTAATGTGATTCACCCACAATTGCAGGAGTAAGGATACGTGAAGTAGATTCCAACGGACTTACCGCAGGATAGATACCAAGATCGGCAATCTTACGATCCAATACCGTTGTTGCATCAAGGTGAGCAAATGTTGTTGCAGGTGCCGGATCGGTCAAATCATCCGCAGGTACATATACCGCCTGTACGGAGGTAATTGAACCGTTACGTGTTGAAGTGATACGCTCCTGCATCAATCCCATCTCAGTTGCAAGTGTTGGTTGGTAACCTACCGCTGAAGGCATACGGCCTAACAACGCAGATACTTCAGAACCAGCTTGCGTGAAACGGAAGATATTATCAACGAAGAACAAGATATCTTTTCCTTTACCTGTACCATCTCCATCACGGAAATACTCGGCAATTGTCAAACCACTCAATGCCACACGAGCACGTGCACCTGGAGGTTCGTTCATCTGGCCAAACACGAAGGTTGCTTTTGATTCTTTCAAACCTTCCATATCCACTTTAGAAAGATCCCATCCACCTTCTTCCATACTATGTTTGAAAGCATCACCATATTTCATGATACCTGCTTCAATCATTTCACGCAACAGATCGTTTCCTTCACGGGTACGCTCTCCTACACCGGCAAATACAGAAAGACCACCATAACCTTTTGCGATATTGTTGATCAATTCCTGGATCAATACGGTTTTACCCACACCCGCACCACCAAACAAACCAATTTTACCACCCTTTGCATATGGCTCGATCAAATCGATTACTTTGATACCTGTAAACAGGATTTCGTTTGAAGTACTGAGGTTTTCGAAAGCGGGTGGCTTAGCATGAATCGGGCGGCCTGTGGCTTTGCTCACCTGGGGCAAACCATCAATTGCATCTCCAGTTACGTTAAATAAACGGCCATTAATGAGTTCACCGGTTGGCATCAGGATGTTTTTACCGGTATCTGTTACTTCCATACCACGAACGAGACCTTCAGTACCATCCATTGCAATGGTACGAACGCTATCTTCACCAAGGTGCTGCTGAACTTCCATAACAAGCACTTCACCGTTTGGGCGTTTTAATTCAAGAGCACTGTAAATTTCGGGGAGTGTACCGTCGAACTGAACGTCTACAACGGCACCGATAACCTGTTTTACCTTACCAGTATTGGCCATATTAAATGTTATTTAAAAGAATGGTTTTGAAAACTGGCCGCAAAGGTAAGGGTGCAGGGGTGAAATGTAAAATTGAAAACGGGATAATTTAGAAATGAGGAAAAAATGTTGAGGAAAGCTGGTTTTAAAGGATTTGACATGGTTTTTGCCCCTTATTCTGTCGCTAAATGAAGTTATATAATATCACTTTCCCAAAACTTTTTATTCCCTTTGTGGTTATTAGCTCAGTTTTCATTTTTAAATGTTCCATTATGAGAAAAATAGCAACCAGGTTAATTATTATGACGGCCCTTTTTTCTACCGCTGCCGCCTGCAATAATCCAACAGAAAAGAAAACAGAAACAGAAGTAAAAGAACCAATGCTGAAAGAAGAAAGGGTTACTTACAACGGCGACAATATTATAATGAATGGGTTTGTGGTGTATGATGAGAATAAACAAGGTACCCGCCCGGCTATTTTAGTGCTGCCCGAATGGTGGGGTTTGAACGATTACGGCATGATGCGGGCACGGGAACTGGCAAAACTCGGCTATATCGCCATGGCTGTGGATATGTATGGCAATGGTAAAACGGCCGATAATCCGGATAGTGCCGGGGCATTTGCCGGGCCTTTTTATCAAAATCCGCAAATGGCGAAGACCCGTATTGACGCTGCTTTGGCAAATTTGAAAAGCTATGCACAAACTGATACGGCGAATATTGCAGCCATCGGCTATTGCTTCGGTGGTGCTATGGTATTGAATAGTGCCCGCATGGGATTAAATGTGAAAGGGGTTGTAAGTTTTCACGGCAACCTTGTCGGCACGCCCTTAAATAAAGATTTGTTGAAAGCAAAGATTCTTGTCTGCCATGGAGCTGCCGATCCTTTTGTACCCGCTGCTGAAGTGGCTACATTTAAAAAGCAAATGGATTCTGTTGGCATTCCTTATACATTTAAAGAATATGCAAATGCTACACATGCATTCACTAATCCTAATGCAACCGCAATGGGTGAGAAATTTAAGATTCCCATTAAATATAATGCAGCTGCAGATAGTGCCAGCTGGAAGGATATGAAAGATTTTTTTACATCGCTGTTTCAATAACAACACTAATCGCCAAAATAAAAAAAGGACTTTTTTGAAAGTCCTTTTTTTATTTATGACCGTAAATTCCGAAGAATAAAAATGTAAGCTGCACAATTATCTGTGTTTCTACACAGTTATCAATTTGCAATCAGCAATAGTAGGTTTAATGAACTGCTGCAACTAGTTTCGCCGAAACAAAATCAATTGTATCTCATGAAAAATTATTTCTTCGCAGCTATCGCTGCCTCTGCTCTCCTCTTCGCTTGTAAGAAAAACGACAAAGAAACTACTTGTGAAAAAACTGTAGCTGCAATTGCAGGAAATTACAAAGTCACAAAAATAACTTTGGCTGGTCAGGATATTACAAATCAGTACTTCTCTGAAGCTTGTTTAAGAGATGATGTTTATGAATTAAAGGCTGACAAATCGGTGGTTTATACCGATGCAGGTACTGCTTGTGCTTCATCTTCTAGTGGAACAGGAACTTGGGATGTTGTAAGTGGACGTCTTACAGTCACTCATTCAGGCGATGGAGACGATTTTGATGGTAATGTAACTAACAAATGTAATGGCTTAGAAATCTCTGAAAGTTTTGGCGGCCAGTCATTGGTTTTTACATTAACCAAACAGTAATTTCAAAACTTTAGTATAAAAAGGAGGCCGACGAGCCTCCTTTTTGTTTACTTATATTATTTGATTACAAATTTTTTATAGCAATCCCCACCCTATTGCCTTATTCACCGTTTTTGCAACAGCACCTAACGCCGCATTGATCGTACTTTCTACTGCAATTAAACCCAATCCTTTTATACTCATCAGTACAGTACGAAAAGCACCTTTCTGAATTTCAATATGAAGTTGTGCTTCTTCTTTTGTGATCTTTCCTTCCAGTTTTAGTTTTTCTATCAGCAACAGTTTGTTGGCCATGTTTAAGGTCTCACCTTCTGCAAATGGTTTGGCATCTTTCCAGAATTTTCCAAGATTATTTTTTGCTGCGCCGAGCATATCATTAATAAGTGCAGTGGTATCAAGTGCCATAAGAAAGATTTAAGATGATTGGTTGAAGGAAGGGAGTTTATAATTAATCAGCTTTAGCTCTTTGTTTCAACGCCATCATAAAACGAATGATGGCGCTATACTGTGTTTCAAATGCATCTTTCAACAACATTACTTCCTCTGGTAGAAGCAAACCATTTGCTTTGCCTTTATGTAATGTTTCAAGCCTGTTGACATTTGCTTCAAGCTCATTGATCATACTCACCACTGTTTTATTTTTATCGATGGCTTTATTTCTGATGCGTACTGTTGCTGCTTTTACTTTCAACTTCTGATAAAATTCTTTCTGTTGCTCATACTTCATTGCAGCTGATGTTGGTTCGCTTTCGAGCTTTACAAAAAAAGCTGAAGTTGCTTCCTGCATCTCTGTAACAATCTTATCAGTAATCTCATCATACGGAGCAAGCAAGGTTACTTTACAGGAAGTAAAAACTAGAAAAGCAGTTATGAACGTAAAGATCATTTTCCTGCTTAAATGTGTAGTAACAGGCATTGTTGAAAGGTTGAATAAACAAAATACAAATCATCTTCAATAAAAAAAATGATGAATAATTGACGTAGATAAAATACATTCGACCAATCAAAACTGAAACTCATGGCGCTACAACCCTGGCGAACCGGCACAATCATCCGTATTGTAGATGAAACTCCCAACACAAAACGTTACTGGATACAACTTTCTGAAATTGATGTTTTTGATTTTAAACCGGGGCAATTTGTACAGCTTGAATTTCCTATTCACGAACAACAAAGCAAACGACTCCGAAGCTATAGTATTGCTTCATGGCCCGATGGCACAAATGTATTTGAACTGCTGATCGTATTAAACGAACAAGGCGCAGGCACCACCTGGTTATTTGCCAATGCAGTAGTGGGAACTGAAATACCTGTGCGTGGTGCAATGGGTGTGTTTACATTACCTGATCCTATTGAAAAAGATATCTTCTTTATTTGCACAGGAACAGGCATTGCACCTTTCCGCAGCATGTCGCACTACATAAAACTTCACAACGTGCCGCATAAAAATATTTACCTGCTCTTCGGTACACGTAAGAAAACTGATCTGCTTTATTACGAAGAGTTGAGCAAATTGCAGGAAGAACTTCCGGGCTTTCATTATATACCTACATTGTCGAGAGAAGAATGGGAAGGGCGTAAAGGTTATGTGCATCCTATTTACGAAGAATTATGCGCAGGTAAACAAGAAGCCAATTTTTTCCTTTGCGGATGGAAGGCCATGATCGATGAAACAAAAAAACGCATCATGGATATGGGCTACGATAAAAAAGCCATTCACCAGGAATTATATGGCTAATCTTCATCATTGTATCAGATGAGTTGAAACAGTTTTTCTGATGACTTTCATCAATTTCTGTAAGTCATTCAACTGCGACCTTTCGCCTTTCAAATCATAATTCCTGTTGCAAACATATTCATACTAACATTTCTGAATAAGTTTTTGCATATTAACAACAGGCGAAAGAAGAAATGACGTAATTTAAAACCGCAATCAAACCATTTCAATTATGGGTGCTGCCTCACTCATTATATTAATCCTTGCTGCCATTGCCTTTTCGGCTGGTGCTATCCTTATAGCAAAAGTGGTGACCAAAACCACAAAAAATAAACAAAAAGCCGAACCTTATGAATGTGGCATCCCAACCGTGGGGCCAAGCTGGATCCAGTTTAATGTAGGTTACTATTTATTCGCTCTTATCTTTTTAATTTTTGATGTGGAGCTAATCTTTTTATATCCATGGGCCGTTGCTGCAAAGCAGGTAGGCTTATTAGCTTTGGTTGAAATCATTATTTTCTTTTTCATTTTATTCATGGGCTTTTTATACGCACATAAAAAAGGTGCGTTAAAATGGAAATAAAAACAAAACAGCAAACAGTACCGGATGACAACACAAGAACATACAAAGAGTGATTTTCCCGGAGAGATACATGAAATACCCGGCGGTGGTATTGTTCTCAGTAAACTGGATGATGTCATCAATTGGGCACGTTCCAATTCTTTATGGCCACTTACGTTTGCCACCAGTTGTTGCGGTATTGAAATGATGAGTACCGCTGGTGCTAAATACGATTTTTCCCGTTTTGGTTTTGAAGTAGCACGTGCCACACCACGCCAGGCCGATGTGATTATCATAGCAGGAACCATTGTAAATAAAATGGCACCCGTTTTAAAACGTTTGTACGATCAAATGGCCGAACCAAAATATGTAATTGCAATGGGTGCCTGCGCTATTAGCGGAGGACCTTTCTTTTATAACACGTACTCAGTTGTAAAAGGTGCGGATCATGTGATACCTGTTGATGTGTATGTGGCAGGTTGCCCCCCCCGCCCTGAAGCATTGTTACATGCATTGATATCGTTGCAGGAAAAGATCAAGAGTGGTTTAACAAGAGAACAAATAAAGGAAGGAAAAGAAAATATATGACGAACGAAGAATTAAAGACCAGTATCACAGCACTTCTTCCTTCCGCAACGATAGAAGAAGCTGGCGAATTTCTTACCATTAATATTGAATTGGCCGATTGGGCATCAGTTGCTCAACAACTGCGAAACAACGATACATTACAGTTTAATTTTCTTTTCTGTTTAACATGTGTTGATTGGAAAACACACCTCACAATGGTTTACCATTTGCGTTCAACCATTCATCGTCATGAGATAGTTGTAAAATCAAAACTCGACAGAGCAAATCCTGAGATAGAAACAGTAAGTCATATTTGGCGCACGGCAGAGTTTCACGAACGTGAAGTATATGAATTGTTTGGTGTGAAATTCCTGAACCATCCCGATCTGCGTTTATTGATATTACCCGATGGATGGGAAGGCAAACGGCCCTTGCTGAAAGATTTTGAAGATCCGATTAACATGATCAGACTATAATTTATGTTTGAAGAAGTAGGCACAACAACGGAAGGCGATTTAATTATCAACGTAGGCCCACAGCACCCTGCCACACATGGCGTATTGCATTTGGTGATTACGTTAAATGGGGAAACCATAAAGAACATTGAACCACATCTCGGTTATATTCATCGTTCCATTGAGAAGATGTGCGAAAGCCTTACATACCGCCAGTTCATTTATGTAACAAGCCGCATGGATTATCTCTCTGCCCACATCAACAATCATGCATGTGCCATGTGTGTGGAGAAAGGTTTGCAATTAGAAATTCCTCCACGTGCACAAGTGATTCGTGTGTTGATGGATGAATTAACACGCATTGCTTCACATGAATTATGGTGGGGAGCAATGGCAATGGATCTCGGGGCCTTCACTCCTTTCTTTCATGCGTTTCGTGAACGGGAAAGTATTAACGATATTATGGAAGAAACATGCGGCGCACGACTCACCATGAACTATATGGTGCCCGGTGGTGTAATGCATGATCTTCATCCCAACTTTCAAAAAAGAGTAAAAGATTTTCTTCAACTATATAAAAGTAAAATTCACGAGTACGATGAGCTGGTAACAGGTAATGTTATTTTCCAGAATCGTATGAAAGGCGTGGGCATCATTTCGCCTGAAGATGTGATCTCTTACGGCTGCACGGGACCGGTAGCAAGAGGAAGTGGCGTAAGCAGCGATGTACGTAAACTTTATCCTTATGAAATTTACGATAAGCTGGAATTTGATGAAGTATTAGAAACCGGTTGCGATTCATTTGCACGTTACATGGTAAGAGTTCGTGAAATGCAACAATCAGTACACATTGTTGAACAATTGATCGATAATATTCCTGAAGGTGATTTCCAGGCAAAAACAAAAGCCGTACTAAAATTACCTAAGGGCGAATTTTATAGTAAAGCAGAAACAGCACGTGGCGAGTTAGGTGTTTATATTGTAAGTGAAGGTGGCACTACACCTTATCGCATTAAGTTTCGTTCACCGGGTTTCTCTAACCTGTCTGTATTAAACAGAATGGTGAAGGGTGGAAAAATTGGTGACCTTATTGCCGCAATGGGAACGTTGGATTTGGTGATACCCGATATTGACAGGTAAAACCTTCCCGACCTTTCCTGAAAGGGAGGCCAGCAACGCACGGGCTAAGTTGTCAAATAGTTGGATGAATAAATAACCAACTGT
This sequence comes from Lacibacter sp., assembly GCF_057361365.1. Taxonomy (NCBI): domain Bacteria; kingdom Pseudomonadati; phylum Bacteroidota; class Chitinophagia; order Chitinophagales; family Chitinophagaceae; genus Lacibacter; species Lacibacter sp. The sequence goes on from NZ_JBMQSG010000012.1 coordinate 226,690, forward strand.
ACAAGAGTGCGACGCAAGGGAAGACGATTAGAACTAATACAGATGACTAAATAAAAATAAATGTGGAGCTTAAGTAACATAGCAGCAAACATTGATCAATGGCTCAACGCAGAGTTGGGTGCAACATGGGCATTGGTAATTGAGATGGTGATTGCAGGAGTGGCAGCAATAGGTTTGTTTGCTGTACTTGGATTGGTACTAGTTATTATGGAACGAAAAGTATCGGCATGGATGCAGATACGACTTGGACCAAACCGTGTGGGACCTAAAGGCGTGTTTCAATCATTAGCAGACACGTTGAAATTATTAGTGAAAGAAGGAATGACCCCGGGTGGTGCTGATAAACTACTCTTTAACGTTGCACCGTTCGTCGCCATGATTGTTGCAATGCTTTTACTTGCTCCTATTGCATTTGCAAAAGATTTTCAACTGTGGGATTTAAATATCGGCATCTTATATATTTCGGCGGTATCATCCATTTCTGTTATTAGTATATTAATGGCAGGTTGGGCAAGCAACAACAAATATTCCTTGCTTGGTGCCATGCGTAGTGGCGCACAAATCGTAAGTTACGAATTATCGGCCGGGCTTGCAGTACTTGCCATCATTGTGTTAACTGGAAGTTTGCGTGTGAGTGATATCATCAATGCACAAGCTGATGGTTGGTGGATCTTTAAAGGACATATTCCTGCTATTATTTCCTTCATCATTTTCATTATTGCAGTTACGGCAGAAACAAACCGTGCTCCTTTTGATATGGCCGAAGCAGAAAGTGAATTGACTGCGGGCTTTCATACAGAATATTCAGGAATGAAATTCGCCTTGTTCTTTCTTGCAGAATATGTGAACGTTTTTATTGTTTGCGCTCTTGGTGCAACACTTTTCTTTGGAGGATGGATGCCTTTTCACATCGGCAACTGGGAAGCCTTTAATCGTGTGATGGATTTTATTCCATCAAGTATCTGGTTTTTTGGCAAAACGTTCTTTTTAATATTTGTGATCATGTGGTTCCGCTGGACATTTCCACGCTTGCGTATTGATCAGTTATTGAACCTGGAGTGGAAATATTTATTACCCATCAGCATGTTCAACCTGCTGCTGGTAACACTGATCGCTATTATGGGTTGGCATTTTTAAAGTAGTATTATGTTTTTAAAACAATACATAAAAGACATCTGGGGTGCAGTGAAATCACTGGCAACAGGTATGAAGCGTACCGGCTATTATTTCACACATCACAAAGAAATTATTACAGAGCAATATCCCGATAACCGGGACACACTGGTATTGCCCGAACGCTTTAAAGGCGAAGTGGTGATGATTCATGATGAAAACAATGAGCATGCATGTACCGGTTGTACCGCTTGTGAATTGGCTTGTCCGAATGCAACTATCAAGATCATAACCAAGTTTGATGTGGATGCTGAAACGGGTAAGAAGAAAAAAGCAATCGACACATTTGTGTATCATCTTGAATTATGCACCATGTGTAATTTATGCGTAGAAGCTTGTCCAACTGGTGCAATTAAAATGGCGCAAACATTTGAGCATAGTGTGTTCGACAGAAGTCAGCTGACCAAAACACTAAATAAACCCGGATCCAAGATCAGGGAAGGCGTGGAATAATTCAATATGTTTTATAACAAACTGAAATGACTGCATCACAAATACTTTTTTATCTCATCTCTGCTTTTATACTGAGCATGGGTATTTTATCCGTTACCACTAAGAAGATCTTCCGATCGGCTATATGGCTCTTATTTTCTTTGGTGGGCATCGCCGGTCTTTATTTCTGGATGGATGTACAGTTTATTGCAGCAGTACAAATTGTAGTGTACGTAGGCGGTATTGTTGTCCTTATTATCTTTTCCATTTTTCTGACTCAACAATCAGGTAAAGAAATGCCGAAGGCACCATTGGCAAGAACTATTGCAAGTGTTGTGGCGGTATTGTTTGGTTTTGCCTTTACTTATTTACTTATCGACCAATATGGATTTATCGGCATCGACCAGCCTTTTAACAATGATGTTGCACGCATTGGTAATGCAATGCTCAATACCCGCCAAAGTGGTTATGCTTTACCGTTTGAAGTAGTGAGTATGTTGTTATTGGCCGCCATGGTTGGTTGCATTGTTATTGCATTAAAAACAAAACCTGAAGAAAAATGAACGACGTTCCGTTAACACATATTTTATTCGTGAGCACAGCGCTGTTCTTTATTGGTATGTATGGTTTGTTTACCAGGCGAAACATGATCACTATGCTCATGTCCATTGAATTAATGCTCAATAGTATTAATATCAATTTTGTCGCCTTCAATAAATATTTGTATCCCGAAAAATTAGACGGCATCTTCTTTACCATTTTTATTATTACGATTGCTGCTGCCGAAGCAGCTGTAGCAATTGCCATCATCATCAATCTCTACCGCAGTCATAAATCAATTGATGTGGAAGATGCAACTGAACTGAAATACTAAGCCATGAACTACTCATCATACATCCCATTAATTCCTCTCCTGCCGCTGGTGGCTTTTGTACTGCTGGGTATGTTTGGCAGGAAATATATGAACCAATCAGCAGGTATTATTGGCACGGGATTGCTGTTGATCTCAACTGTACTTTCCATTTACACTGCTTACCAGTATTTTTTTGTTGACGGAAAAGTGGGTGATGCCTATCAAACCATCACTGCTTTTAAATTCACATGGCTTACATTCTCTGAAAATGTGTCGATCGATATGGGTATCATCCTTGATCCTATTTCGGTAATGATGCTGGTAGTGGTAACATTTGTTTCACTGATGGTTCACATCTTCAGCCTGGGTTATATGAAAGGAGAAGAACGTTTTGCCACTTACTATGCATTCCTTGGCTTGTTTACATTTTCGATGTTGGGACTGGTAGTATCATCCAACTTATTCCAGATATATATGTTCTGGGAATTGGTAGGTGCATCTTCTTATTTACTCATCGGTTATTATTTCCAGAAACCATCTGCAGTAGCTGCATCCAAAAAAGCATTCATTGTAACACGTTTTGCTGATCTTGGTTTTCTCATCGGCATTTTAGTACTGGCATTTTATGGTGAAAGTTTAGACTTCAATACTATCATACAAAATTTAACGGCCCAGCAATCTTCACAATTTGTTGCGATCACTTCTGCATCATTCATTGGTATCTCTGCATTAACATGGGGATTGGTAATGGTGTTTATGGGCGGTGCAGGCAAGAGTGCAATGTTTCCTTTGCATATCTGGTTGCCTGATGCGATGGAAGGTCCAACACCTGTGTCGGCTTTGATCCATGCGGCCACAATGGTGGTGGCAGGTGTTTATTTAGTTGCAAGATTATTTCCGCTGTTCGCCATTAATGAAGAAGCATTATCTATTGTTACAATTGTCGGTTTGATCTCTGCATTATTTGCAGCAGTGATCGCTTGTACACAAACAGATATCAAACGTGTACTTGCCTACTCCACCATGAGCCAGATCGGTTATATGATGTTTGCATTAGGTGTAAGTGGCACAGGTGGCGAAAATGGGTTAGGTTATACAGCGTCTATGTTCCATTTGTTTACTCATGCGTTCTTCAAATCATTATTGTTCCTTGGTGCAGGTGCTGTGATTCATTTAGTGCACAGCAACGATATGAAAGACATGGGCGGTTTGCGCAAATACATGCCCATTACACATATCAGTTTCTTAATTGCCTGTTTGGCTATTGCAGGTGTGCCTCCATTTGCAGGATTCTTCAGTAAAGAAGAAATTCTGTTGGCCGCTTATAATGCAAGCATGCCTGTTTATATCATTGCTTTGCTTACATCGGGCTTAACTGCATTTTATATGTTCCGTTTGTATTTCTCAATTTTCTGGAACAAAGAAACTGAAGTGCACAACCATCACGGGGAAGGAACTTTTTCGATGAAACTTCCACTGATGATTCTAGCTGTTTGCACACTTGCGGCAGGCTTCCTTCCGTTTGGTGAATTTGTTTCTGCCGATGGTAAAGCACTGGAATCGCATTTTCATTTAAGTTTTTCTATTGCACCTGTGGCGCTTGGTTTTGCAGGTATTTTATTAGCCATGCTGATGTATAAAAAAGAAAACAACAAACCACAACAGGTGGCAACTGCATTGGGCGGTTTGTATAAAGCGGCCTACAAGAAATTTTATATTGATGAATTATACCTCTTCATCACCAAGAAGATCGTCTTCAATTTTATTGGCCGGCCAGCAGCCTGGATCGATCGCAACATTGTTGATGGCTTGATGAATGGTATTGCAATCGGCACAGGAAAAATTTCGGCACTTATTAAAAATCTGCAATCAGGTAAAATACAGAACTACATCTTGTATTTCTTTGGCGGACTGGCTGCATTCTTAATCATATTTATTTACTTCTGGAAACCATAATATGAACCTCACGTTACTACTCGTATTGCCACTTGTATTTTCATTGCTCCTGTTAGTAGTGAAAGGACAGAAACAGGTACGTCTTGTTGCTCTCGTTGCTGCTGTTGTACAATTAGGTGCCGGTTTGTTTCTGTTGATGCAGTTCCTTGCAGAGCGTGCAACCAACGATGCGGCTTTTTTGTTTGAACAGAATCATACCTGGTACAAAGCACTTAACATTGGTTACCATGTTGGGGTTGATGGTATTTCAGTTGCGATGATTTTATTAACTGCCTTTGTAGTAGTTGCAGGCGTGTTGGTTTCATGGAAACAGCAGACGATGTACAAAGAATTTTTCTTCCTCCTGCTCTTTTTAAGCTTAGGCGCATACGGTTTCTTTATTTCACTCGATCTTTTTACGATGTTCTTCTTCCTGGAAGTTGCTGTGATCCCGAAATTTTTATTGATAGGTATATGGGGAAGTGGCAAAAAAGAATACAGCGCATTAAAACTGGCATTGATGCTGATGGCCGGCTCTGCTTTGGTATTTGTAGGATTATCGGGTTTGTATTTTAATACAAGCATCAATGGCGTTCATTCATTTGATGTGTTAGAAATTTCCAAACAGAATATTTCACCTGCACTACAAAACTTATTCTTCCCATTTGCATTTATTGGCTTTGGAATCTTTACTGCGTTATTCCCTTTTCATACATGGGTACCCGATGGTCACTCAAGTGCACCAACAGCTGCATCCATGTTTCTCGCAGGTATTTCGATGAAGCTTGGCGGTTATGGTTGCTTACGTGTTGCCACCTGGTTAATGCCTGACGCTGCTGAACATTATTCAACGATCATTATTATTCTGGCATGTATTGCCATTTTATATGGCGCATTCGCTACTATGATGCAGACCGATCTGAAATACATCAACGCCTATTCATCCGTGAGTCATTGTGGTTTTGTGTTGCTGGGTATTGGTATGTTAACCAAAACTTCCATCAATGGTGCAGTATTGCAAATGGTGAGTCATGGTTTAATGACAGCGCTTTTCTTCGCTGTAATCGGCATGATTTACGAACGCACACATACAAGACAGGTTGCACAACTTGGCGGACTTTTAAAAGTAATGCCATTCATTTCTTCTGTGTTTGTAATAGCTGGTTTATGTTCACTTGGATTGCCAGGATTAAGTGGTTTTGTTGCAGAGATGACAGTGTTCATGGGAAGCTGGCAACGTGCCGGTGCATTCTACCACATAGCCACAATTATTGCCTGCGCTTCAATTGTAGTAACGGCAGTTTATATTTTGAGAGCTGTTGGTTCATCGATTATGGGACCAATGAAAAACAATGAACACTTACAATTAAGTGATGCAGGCTGGAATGAAAAAACAGCAGCCATTGTTTTATTAGTTGGAATATTAATGATGGGGATCGTACCATTTTGGTTAACTGATCTTATTAACCCCGGTACAGAAGTAATTATACAAAAGCTAGGATCGATAAAGTAAAACGAAGCAATGAGTAATTTTTTTATTTTGATGCAACAGGAATTGCTGTTAACAGCAATCATCTTTATTCTTCTATTCATGAAGCTGAGTACAGTTGAATGGAAGACCAAAAGCGTTTTGCCGGTTATAAATGTTTTACTGACTATCAACCTTCTGGCGGGAATTTTTATCAAAGGTGATGGAAGCTTATTTGGTGATATGTTTCAGCAAACAGAACTGTTGCGGCTCGAAAAGAATATTCTCAACCTCGGCACACTTCTAATCTCTCTGCAAGCGTATAATTGGTTATTGAAACACAATCATGCAACAGAATTTTATTTGCTGATGCTATCCACCTTATTGGGTATGTTCTTTATGCTGAGCAGCAATAACCTCTTAATGTTTTATGTGGGATTAGAACTTGCAAGTATTCCCTTGGCAGCATTAGCCAATTTTGATTTGGAAAAACGCCGTTCATCGGAAGCAGCGATGAAGTATATCATGTCATCAGCATTTGCATCGGGTTTATTATTGTTTGGCATATCGACGATGTATGGCGTTACCGGCACAGTTAACTTTGCGGAGTTACAAGCAGCCACATCTGATCAACCATTATTCTTATTTTCATTCATACTCATTCTCGCAGGCTTTGGTTTTAAAATATCAGCCGTGCCTTTTCACTTATGGACGGCCGATGTCTATGAAGGATCTCCCATTGCAGTTACATCGTATTTATCAGTGATCTCTAAAGGCAGTATGATCTTTGCAATGACTACCGTTCTGTTCAACGTCTTTGATCAACTGATATTCCATTGGTATAATATTATTGCCGTGTTAGCAGTTTTATCCATGATCGTTGGTAATCTCTTCGCCATTCGTCAGCAAAATGTAAAACGATTCCTTGCTTTCTCATCCATTTCGCAGGTAGGTTTTATCCTGATTGGTGTTACAGGTGCAAGTGCTATCGGACAGAGTTCCGTAATTTATTTTGTCCTTGTGTACATCTTCTCCAATCTTGCAGCGTTTGGCGTGTTGAGTTTAGTGAGTTCAGAAAAAGGAAAAGAAACCATTGATGATTTCAAAGGTTTTTACAAGACTAATCCATTGCTCACATGGATATTGGCCATTGCTTTGTTTTCATTGGCGGGTATTCCACCCACTGCCGGCTTCTTTGGTAAATTCTTTTTGATACTGGCAGGTGCGGGTAAAAATAATTATCCTTTGATCACAATCGCAGCGTTGAACATGGTGGTATCGTTGTATTATTATTTACGCATCATCAAGGCAATGTTCATGGACGCAAATGAAACGCCGATTGAAAAAGTGGAGATGACCTGGGCACCAAAACTCTCAATGGCCATTTGTGTTGCGGGCATTGTAGTTACCGGTATCATGAGTGGTGCTTATGAATACATTCATTCACTGCTGAAATAATTTGTTGCGGTTTCCTGTAACCAGAAACAAGAAACCTAAAACTATAAACTGATTTTATGGCTATCAATAAAAATCATGAATTCGAAGATTTAGATGGTGTTAAATGCGCCATTGTTGAAAAGAATGCATCCAACGAGCGTGTCGCATTTTTGAAAGAGCTACTTGAATTCAATCGCTATAAAGTAATTGTTGTTCCTTCACCACCGCCAAAGGCAGCGCCTGCACCAAAACCTGTTGAGGGCGAAGCACCGGCAGCACCTGCTGAAGTTCCCCCTCCTCCATCAACATTTACCGTTGGTGTTACGGATGTCAGGTTCAATCCCACAAATGCAATCTTCGGTCGTTTATTGAAAACAAAAGATAATCATGTTGTAACCCTTGCGTATTGGCAACAGGAAGAAACAAAAAGCAGTGATAATATTCCTTATTTTTCGCTTGACGAAAACAGTCATCAATGGAAGTAAAGAATTTATTTGATCAGCAGGCTTATGAGGAGATCATTGTGCGCCTGCAAAACTTATCATCAGCAAGTGAACGCCAATGGGGAAAGATGACAGCAGCACAAATGCTGGCACATTGTAAGGAAGCATACAAAGTTCCGCTCACAAGCAAAACATTAAAACGACTACCCATCAGTTATATCGGTTGGATATTCCGACCTGTTTTATATAACTCAAGACCTTACCGCAGAAGTTTACCGACTGCACCAAACTTCATTATAAAAGACGATCGGAATTTTGAAAACGAAAAAGCAGAGATGCTTTCTATCGTTAAAGCATTTCATGAAAGAGGCGCCAGCGGCATTGGCGATAAAATGCATCCTACGTTTGGACGTATGACAGCCGAGCAATGGGGCAAGAGTATGTGGAAACATCTTGATCATCATCTCAGGCAATTTGGTGTTTAACAGGTATAACTTACCTTGCAACAACAACCATCACAACCAAATCTACACTTATGCCGCAAAAGCAACTTTCGGAAATGACCGAAGAGGAATTAAAGAAAAATATAAAGATGATGACCATTGCAGTAACCGTTATCATCGTTTCCATCATTATCATGTTAATTTCTGCAGTGTACACTTATACTAAAAAAGGATTTACTGCTACAGCGGTGTTACCATTTGCGTTTCTTCCTATTGCCATCATCAACTTAATGAATTTAAAAAAGATCAGGGCTGAGTTAGATTCGAGAAAGAAATAATCGATCAGTAAACATTAAAAAAACAAAGGGAGCTTCTTTCGAAACTCCCTTTTTTCTATTCATATGGGTCAATTCCTTATAGCCCTTTTAATGTTTCAAGACGCTCCCACCTACTCACTTTTGCATCTTGTGCCTGTTCCATAAAGCGTGCAGCCAATGCAGGATCTTTTGCCTTGATGATATTAAAACGATTTTCATGATACATAAACTCACTTAAATCAATTGATGGATCTTTTGAATCAACAACAAAGCGCTGACCTCTTGGCTTCATTGGATTATAGTGGAACAATGGCCAGTAACCACTCTTCACTGCAAAATCTTGTTCTTCTGCTCCATGCGCCATATCAATACCATGTGCAATACAATGACTGTAGGCAATGATCAACGATGGACCAGGATAAGCCTCTGCTTCAAGTATTGTTCTGATGGTATGCATATCATTTCCACCCATTGCTATTTGTGCAACATAAGCTGTACCATGTGCAATGGCTTGTAATGCCAGATCTTTTTTACCAGTTGTTTTACCATTCACACTAAACTTCGCACTTGAGCCTAATGGAGTTGATTTTGATTTTTGTCCACCCGTGTTGCTGTACACTTCGGTATCCAATACCATAATGTTTACATTTTCACCGGTGCTGAGGATATGATCTAAACCACCATAACCAATATCATAAGCCCACCCGTCACCACCAACGATCCAGATCGATTTTTCTTCTAAGAAATCTGCAAGGTGGAAGAGATTCAATGCTGCCATGGAACGTTCATGACCTAAACGATGTTTCAGTTCTTTCACCAGCTCATGTTTCTCTGCAAGTTCCGCTTCAGTTGTGCCGTTGTTGTTAATGATCTTATCAACCAAATCTTCACCGATCATGGGACGCAATTCATCGAGCAATTGCAAAGCCATTTCTTTCTTCTTATTGCTTGCCATGCTGAGGCCTAAGCCAAACTCGGCATTATCTTCAAACAAACTGTTTGCCCATGCCGGACCAACTCCTTCTTTATTTTTTGTCCAAGGTGTAGTTGGTAAGTTACCCCCGAAGATGGATGAACAACCTGTTGCATTGGCAACGATCATTCGCTCACCAAACAATTGTGTTAAGAGTTTAATGTAAGGTGTTTCACCACAACCGGCACATGCACCACTGAACTCAAACAATGGCTGGAAGAATTGTGAACCTTTCACTGTATTCTTGTTCACTCTTGTACGATCTACTTCAGGCAGCGTTAAGAAATAATCCCAGTTTTCTTTTTCCTGTTCCTGGATATCTGTTTTATCCATCATGTTGATGGCTTTATGACCAGCATCTGTTTTGCTTGTTATCGGGCAGAACTCAACACACAATGTACAACCGGTACAATCTTCTGTTGATACCTGCAAAGTATATGCTTCTGTTTCTTTGTTCCACTCTTTACCGATCGGATCAACATGCTTCCATCCACCCGGTGCATCAGCAAGCAATGCTTTATCATACACTTTCGGACGAATAGCTGCATGCGGACAAATCATGAAACATTTACCGCACTGTGTACACAACGATGTATCCCACACAGGAACTGCATCTGCAATATTGCGTTTCTCCCACTTGGTTGTTCCGCTTGGGAAAGTACCATCAACAGGAAATGCACTCACAGGTAACTCATCACCTTCTCCTGCAATAATTTTACCCAACACTTCTTTTACAAATTCAGGCGCTTCACTTGGTACTGCAGCATCAATCGGTCTGTTACCAATTGCATATTTTGAATAATCTACTTCGTATAAATTAGCAAGTGTTTTATCAACCGCATCGTAGTTCTTTTGTACAACCGCTTCACCTTTTTTCCAGTAGCTATCGTAAATCGCTTCTTTAATTTTTGCAATCGCTTCTTCACGTGGTAACACATTGCTGATGGCGAAGAAACAGGTTTGCAGAATAGTGTTGATGCGGTTGCCCATGCCGGCATCTTTTGCTACCGTATAAGCGTTAATGGCATAGAATTTTAATTGCTTGTGTACGATCTCTTCCTGGATTTTCTTCGGCAATTTCTCCCACAACTCTTCTTGTTCGTAAGGTGCATTCAACAGGAATACTGCTCCCGGTTCTGCATCTTTTAAAATATCGTACTTGGTTAAATAGTTGAAGTGATGACAGGCCACAAAGTTTGCAGACTGAACTAAGTAAGTTGACTGAATTGGATTTTTACCAAAACGTAAATGCGATACCGTTAATGATCCTGATTTTTTTGAATCATACACGAAGTAACCCTGCACGTGATCGTTGGTTTTATCGCCAATGATCTTGATGGAATTTTTGTTGGCACTCACTGTACCATCGGCACCTAAACCAAAGAACAAACCACGGAACTGGTGTTGCTCTTCCAGGTTAAAAGTTTTATCGTATTCTAAACTTGTATGCGTAACATCATCATCAATACCAATCGTAAAGTGATTTTTCGGATGTTCTTTTTTCAACTCACGGAACACAGTCTTCACCATGGCAGGAGTAAACTCTTTGCTCGATAAACCATATCGTCCGCCAATAACATGTGCATGATGATTTTCCTGTGCTTCGTTCAATGCATTCACCACATTCATGTACAAGGGTTCGCCAATACCGTTTGGTTCTTTACAACGATCGAGCACTGCAATACTCACCACACTCTTTGGCAATGCATCCATAAATGCTTCCACATCTAACGGACGGAACAAACGCACAACGATCATACCCACGTGTGAACCATGTTCATTCAAATAATCAACGGTTTCTTTTACAGCACCTGCACCAGAACCCATCAATACAATTACACGATCGGGATGTGCATGACCATAGTATTCATACAATTTATATTTACGTCCGGTTAGTACTGCAAATTCATCCATTACTGTTTGCACAGTAGATGGCACCAATGCATGATACGTGTTTGCAGCTTCCCTGTTTTGAAAATATACATCGGGGTTTTGTGCAGTACCACGTATAAAAGGATTGTTAGGATTTAATGCACGGCTGCGATGCGCATAAATGGCATCCATATCCATCATGCGTTCAATAATTTCATCAGGGATCACTTCAACTTCATTCAACTCATGCGAAGTACGGAAGCCATCAAAAATATTGAGGAAAGGAACTCTTGAACGTAAGGTAGATGCCTGTGCAATCAACGCCATATCCATTACTTCCTGCGGATTGTTGCCGAACAACATTGCAAAACCAGTTGAACGCACCGCCATCACATCACTATGATCGCCAAAGATCGAAAGCGCATGTGTTGCCAAACTACGTGCAGCAATATGAAATACCGTTGGCGTTAACTCACCGGCAATTTTAAACATGTTGGGAATCATGAGCAGCAAACCCTGCGATGCTGTAAAAGTTGATGCTAATGCACCACCCTGCAATGCACCATGTATGGCACCTGCAGCGCCTGCTTCACTTTGCATTTCCATAATGCGTGGCACTGTGCCGAAAATATTTTTCATGCCTTTGGCACTCCATTCATCGGCCCACTCGCCCATTGTTGAAGAGGGAGTAATAGGATAAATAGCGCACACTTCATTGCACTTATAGGCAATGTAAGCGGCCGCTTCGTTGCCATCCATTACTTCGTAAACAGCTTTGTTTTTTTCTAACGGGTCTGCAGTTACTGCAAGGTTGGTTGTTGCTTCCATTGATTTACTATTTGAAGCAACGAAATTACCCGACCAAAAAACGGCTATGCATGACCATCATCAGCCGAAAAGCTAATTGATATGAGGAAAGGCAGGTTTTTGTGGCGGGCTGCATATATAATGGCATCAACTGTTGCGTCGCACACTTCGTGGTTCTGTTTTCATGGCAGCCTTGTGAGCAGCGGTGCGGTTAGTTATGCCATACTTGTGCCGGTTGCTAAAACTAATTCGTATTCTTTTAAGCATGGCATACCTATGTTGGGCAATGTAATATAACCAGCAGGGAAATACTGCTGCCGTTTTTGCGTCGCCTGACCAACAACTTTTGTTGCAGATGAATTTTTTTTTCTTGGAAAGGGAGTAGTCGGAATTTAAACTTGTGATCACAAATAGCGCCCGCAAGCTGACTTCGGTACTCAATACTCCACATCTCGTAAATCTTCCGTATCTCTTGCTACGGGCACACCTTTGGGATCTAAGATCATGGCTTCCTGTATGGGTGTTTCGCCCAACCGATCGCCACTGGCAATCAGCTTATATCCATTTTCATATTCGGTATAATAACCACAGGGAAAAGCAGAATAGCCATCGGGCAACAGCACTCTTTTTTGCTGTTGAAATCCCCAACCAATTACTTTCTGATGCCGAATGAAAGTATTGAACGCTTCGTTGAATGTCATAGATGAAAAAATGTTTGTCAGTTTAAGTACAGCTTGAATTCTATCGGTCTTTTTGTTTGACGCTAATATAAAAATAATCTGATGGCATTCGCATCCATAGTAATATTGCAGGACCTTACAAAAAGACATCATCATGTTTCAACCGATACAGGAACGCTGTGCAGCATTAGTAAAAAACTTTAAAGAGATTCCTGCAGAACGTAAACAACTGCTGGAGAAAGTTGCAGACTATATCAAAGCTAAACGTGCTGCCAATGAAACCATTAACCTCATTTATGTTTGTACGCATAACTCACGCCGTAGTCATTTAGGGCAAGTGTGGGCTTCAGTTTCAGCAGCTTATTATGGTATTGATAATGTTTCTACTTTTTCAGGTGGCACTGAAGCAACGGCGTTTAACCCAAATGCTATTGCAGCGTTAACAACGGCAGGTTTTCGCATCAATAAAAAAGATGAAAGCAATAATCCTGTGTATGAAGTATTTTTTGCTGACGATAAATTCACAACCTGTTTTTCGAAAATGTATAGCCACGAAGCAAACCCCACGCAGAATTTTGCAGCCATCATGACCTGCTCCGATGCTGAAGATAATTGCCCGTTCATTCCTGGTTGTGATCTCCGTATTGGCACTACTTACAACGACCCAAAAGCTTTTGACAATACTATTCTTCAAAACGAAAAATATACCGAACGCAGCAACCAGATAGCGATGGAATGTTTGTATGTGTTTTCGAAAGTGGTTGAATAAAAAATTATCGTTGCAGAAGTTGAAATAACAATGCTGCTATCACTGCACCGAGGATAGGACCGGCAACAGGTATCCAGCTATAACTCCAGTTGCTGTTTCGCTTTACACCCAACGGCAAAAGAAAATGCATAATGCGTGGACCAAGATCACGTGCAGGATTAATGGCATAACCGGTTGGCCCGCCTAAACTCACACCAATACCAAGTACTAATAATGCAACAGGTAATGCATCTAACGATCCTAGACTATTTCCGGGTGAACTCATGAGCAACACGCCGAGCATTAAAACAAATGTGCCGATTGCTTCAGTTGCCATATTGAAAAACACATTAGGTATAGCTGGCGAATTGCAGAACACTGCCAGCTTTGCTTCCACATCGTCTGTTGCATCGAAATGTTGTTTGTAAGCCAGCCACATTAAAGAAGAGCCGGTCATGGCACCAAGAAATTGTGCGGCTATATAAGAAGGCACATTTGCCCATTCAAACTTACCGATGCTTGCAAGACCTATTGTAATTGCCGGATTCAAATGTGCTCCGCTAATGTTTGCACTGCTGTACACACCAACAAACACCGCCACTGCCCAACCAAATGCAATAACAATTAATCCACTGTTGTGGCCTTTTGTTTTACTAAGCAACACATTTGCAACAACACTGTTACCTAATAACAACAATAGCATGGAACCGATGTATTCTGCAAGAAAGGGAGACATATGGAAAGCAGTTTATAGTTTTTGGTTTATGGTTTTGGGCTAAAAACAACCGTTCAACTTTATTTATTTACTATGGTTTTGCTATGTGATTATCTTTGACTTTCACAACCACAAACAAGAAACCATAAACAAGAAACAGTTATCTCAACACATACCCCTCCGCCACTTTATAAAAGTCTTTCAGCTGCTGTTCTTTCCACTGTTCGTCTTCATTTAATTCTTTCATCATGATATCAGCAACCAGTGGTGCAGCAGCGATGGCAGCTTTTGCATCAAGGATCAATGCTCTTGTTCTTCTACTCAATACATCTTCCACCGTCATCGCCATTTCATTACCTACTGCCCAAAAAACTTCTGCTACCGTATAAGGAAGATCAGGATGTATCAATTGCGAATAACCTTGGTGTTGTAAGTAACGAATTGCCGCAGCATCACTTCCATAATAATGCAGCGGATCTTCAAAATCAACCTTCTTCATCCAGCCATGCAGTTTCATGGTTTCCGTCTGGCAACGGGTATAAGCAAGTCCACCTTCGTAATGCGCTTTTAAAATTACTTCCTGCGCCATTTTGCGATAGGTTGTCCATTTGCCACCGCTTACGTTGATCATGCCGCCTTTCGATACCCATATAGTATGATCACGGGGAAGCACAGCTGTTTTTTTCTGCCCGGGTATCTTCACCAAAGGACGTAATCCTGCAAACACACTTTTTACATCGCTGCGTTGCAAGCCTGTTTGTACATATCGTTTAAAGTGGTTGATAACAAATTCCACTTCTTCTTCCAATGCCTTTGGTTCTATCTCGGCAGTTTCCACACTTGTATCGGTTGTGCCAATAATTACTTTACTGTGAAACGGAACAGCAAACAATACTCGACCATCATCGGTACGTGGAATAAACAATGCCTGGTCGCCGGGAAAAAATTTTTTATCAACAACAATATGAATTCCCTGCGATGGTGATATTGATTTTTCCAATCCATCATCATCCATCCGCAATACATCATCTACAAACACACCGGTAGCATTTACCACCACCGTTCCTCTTGCTTCATATTCATCACCTGTTAAACAATCTTTGATGTGCACACCTTTTACTCTGCCAAGATCATGTTTCAAGCCTGTGACTTTGCAATAGTTGAGCACCGTTGCGCTTACATCGGCCGCAGTTAATGCAAGCGAAATACATAAACGTGCATCATCAAACTGGCCATCGAAATAAGCTACGCCCCCGCTGAGTTTTTTTCCATCGAGCCCTTTAATATAGGTCTGTGTTTTTTTGATCGATAGAATTTCACTCGGACCTAAACTCAACTTAGCCGATAAAAAATTATATACTTTCAAACCCAAACCGTAATACAGTTTCTCCCACCAACGATAAGCAGGTAATACAAGTTTAAGCGGATGTGCAATATGTGGTGCATTTTTCAGCAACAAACCACGTTCACGCAAAGCATCACGCACCAAACGAAAATTTCCCTGTTGCATGTAACGCACACCACCATGTATCAATTTGGTTGAACGGCTTGAAGTTCCTTTTCCAAAATCGTATTGCTCCAGTAAAAGTGTTTTATAACCACGGGCAGCAGCATCCACTGCGGCACCAAGCCCGGTAGCACCACCACCAATAATGATGATATCCCACAGATCGGTGGTCTTTAATTGTTGTATTTGTTGCGAACGATTCAAGAATTAGTTTATCGTTTTTTGTTTGTAGTTGACCTTTCGGACTTTGCAATATTACTCAATGATGTTGAAGGTTGAACAACAATAGAAGCTGTTTCTGGTTTTAGTTTTTTGTTTATAGTTATTAATTCAGCACCAACAACATGTCTCAACCTGGTTGGCCTTTGAAGAACTATAAACTAAAAATTCTGCGCTGCCTTCACTGCTTTCAACCATCCTGCGTACAGTGCAATGCGTTTGTCTTCGTCCAGTGTTGGTTCAAACCGGCGATCTACTTTCCATTGCTGCTGAATTTCATCGATGCTGCTCCAATAACCGGTTGCAAGTCCGGCAAGATAAGCTGCGCCTAATGCCGTTGTTTCTGTTACCTTCGGACGAACTACGGCCGTGTGCAAAATATCGCTTTGAAATTGTAACAAACCATTGTTGATGGTAGCACCACCATCAACTCTTAATTCGGCAATTGAAATACCAGCATCAGCTTCCATTGCTTTCAATACATCAGCTGTTTGGTATGCAATACTGTCGAGTGCTGCTTTGGCAATATGTGCTGCGGTTGTTCCTCTCGTTATACCCACCATGGTTCCTCTTGCATGTTGGTTCCAATACGGCGCACCTAAACCTGTGAAAGCCGGAACAACATATACACCCTCGCTATCATTCACTTTTGCTGCCAGTTTTTCTACATCACCCGATGAACGGATGATACCCAATCCATCACGCAACCATTGCACCACTGCACCTGCAATAAACACACTGCCTTCCAATGCATATTCCGTTTTACCATTGATCTTCCATGCAACTGTTGTTAAGAGGTTATTGCGTGAGATCACTGCTTTGTCGCCGGTATTCATCAACATAAAACAACCGGTACCATAAGTATTCTTTACCATTCCTTCTTTGGTACACATTTGACCGAACAATGCACTTTGTTGATCGCCTGCAATACCCGCAATAGGGATATTAGTAGCCGTTAGTATGTTTTGCGTTACACCAAATACTTCGCTGCTGCTGCGTATCTGCGGCAACATGTTACCGGGTATGTTGAATATTTTTTCAAGTTCTCCATCCCATTGCAGCGTATGTAGGTTCATGAGCATGGTTCGGCTTGCATTACTCACATCTGTTGCATGTACCTGACCTTTTGTAAGGTTCCATAACAACCATGTATCGACAGTTCCAAAACATAATTCCCCTTTTTCTGCTTTTGCTCTTGCACCTTCCACCTTATCCAGTATCCATTTTATTTTTGATGCACTGAAGTAAGCATCTACCACCAACCCTGTTCTTTGCTGAATTAAGATGTGCAGATTTTTCCGTTTCAGTTCATCGCAGAAATCAGCTGTTCTTCTATCCTGCCAAACAATGGCATTGTAAATGGGTTTACCTGTGTTGCGATCCCACACCACGGTCGTCTCCCGTTGATTGGTGATACCAATAGCATGTATGTTTTCAGTTGTTAAACCTGCTTTTGTAATCGCTTCTGCAGCTACGCCTAATTGCGTACTCCATATTTCTTCAGGATCATGTTCCACCCAACCGGGCTGCGGAAAAATTTGTTTGAATTCTTTTTGTGCAACAGAAACAATGTTTCCATCATGATCGAACACAATGGCACGACTGCTGGTTGTCCCTTGGTCGAAAGCGAGAATATATTTTTCCATATAACAAGTCGGTTAAAATACAATAACGATCTATTGCTTTACGAACCCTTACTTTTGAAGACTAAAGCAAGGCTAATGCAATTGGTTGAAGTTAAAGATAAACAGTCAGCAAAAGAATTTTTACAGGTTGCTGTGGATTTATATAAAGATGATGCTAATTGGATTCGTCCGTTAGATAAAGATATTGAACAGGTGTTTGATGAAAAGAAGAACAAAGCTTTTCGACATGGTGAAGCGATCCGTTGGATATTAAAAAATGAGGAAGGAAAATTAATTGGTCGCATTGCAGCATTCGTCAACAAACGATACAAATCGAAAGGTGATGACGTGCCGGTTGGTGGCGTTGGTTTTTTTGAATGTATCAACGATCAATCGGCAGCCAACTATTTATTTGATACAGCAAAGCATTGGTTGCTAAACAAAGGCATGGAAGCAATGGACGGCCCCATCAACTTTGGAGAGCGTGATCGCTGGTGGGGTTTGCAGGTAGAAGGTTTTCAACAACCATTGTATTGCATGAATTATAATCTCCCCTACTATCAACAGTTGTTTGAAAATTATGGCTTTGAATTGTTCTTTAACCAATATTGCTATTCACTAAAGGTTAAAGACAAGCTGGATGATAAATTTTATGAACGTCATGATCGTTTAGTAAAAGATCCGAATTACAAAGCCGTTCACATTAAAGTGAGTCAACTCAAAAAGTTTGCAAAAGATTTTTGTACGGTTTATAACAAAGCATGGGCTGGTCATTCCGGTTTAAAACAAATGGAAGAAAAAACAGCTATTGCCATGTTCGAAGCGATGAAGCCCGTAATGGATGAACGCATCAGTTGGTTTACGTATTACAAAGATGAACCTGTTGCCATCTGGCTCAACCTTCCCGATCTAAATCAGTGGTTCATGGAACTGAATGGTCGTTTTGATAGCTGGAGCAAACTAAAATTTCTCTGGGTGAAAGCAACCAAGCGAAATAAAAAATTCACCGGTATTATTTTTGGCATTGTTCCCGAGCATCAGCACAAAGGTGTTGATGCATTTATGATCATTGAAGCTGCAAAAGTGATTCAAGCACCCCTGTTATACGATGATTATGAAATGCAATGGATCGGCGACTTTAATCCACGCATGATGAATGTGGCCGCCAGCCTGGGTACACATATCAGCAGAAGATTAATTACCTATCGTTTCTTATTTGACAGGAAGAAAGAGTTTCAACGACATCCAGTGTTGTAAAAAATTCTTATCATTACTGTTATGAATACCCAGCTATTCGAACAACTCCACGCTGAAGGGCTTTTATCTGACAGCTCCTTACAAAAAATAAAAAACTATAAGGAAAAACCTGTTTCCCTGCACTGGGATATCAAAACTCTTTTATACCTCGGCGTTTTACTTTTAAGTGGTGGGCTTGGTATCCTTATTTACAATAATATCGACAGCATCGGGCATCAAGCCATCTTAATTTTTATTGCGTTGATTTGTGTGTCTGCTTTTGTTTATTGCACAAAAACAAAACTCCCTTTTTCATTTTCTAAAGTAGAATCGCCTAATGTTTACTTTGATTATGTCCTCCTCCTTGCCTGCTTAACCTTCATGAGTTTTATTGCCTACCTGCAATTTCAATACAACGTTTTTGGAACAAAATATGGACTGGCCACTTTTCTACCGATGCTCGTACTATTCTTCTCTGCTTACTATTATGACCATCTCGGCATCCTCAGTTTGGCTGTCGTCAACTTAGCCGCATGGCTGGGCATTACAGTTACACCCTCCGAATTATTAAAAGCAAATGATTTTAACAGCAGCACCATTATCTATACCGGTTTAATGCTGGGCGCATTTCTCGTGGCAGTGGGTTTTATTTCAAAATTGAAAGTCTTCAAACCACACTTTGAATTTACTTACAGCAACTTTGGTACACATCTTCTTTTTATATCGTGCCTGGCAGCAATGTTTCATTTCGACTATATGTACCTGCTCTGGTTCTTACTACTGGTAGTGCTCGCCTTTTTTTTCTATACAAAGTCTATGCAAAACAAATCGTTCTATTTTTTAGTGGTAACGACTTTGTATAGCTACATCGGTTTGGGTTATGTGGTTCTTCAACTGATCGACTCAGTCGACAGTTATGGGCTTACTTCCATCTACCTTGGTTTAATCTACTTTATTGCTTCAGGTATCGGTCTCGTTTTCTTCCTCATCAGTTCTAACAGAAAAATAAAAGCAGCATGATTGCCTATAACAAAACATACCTGCATAATAAAGATGTTCAGGACCAAGCAACTTCTGCGTACGAAAACGACCTGATTGGTTCAGACGAATTGCAACAGGTAAAAGAAAAATACCCGGTTCATTTTTACACACCAAATTTTTTCATCCGCATCGGATTATTCATATTAACCTATCTCGTCGTTTCGTTTTCCTTCAGTCTTTTTTCGGTGATCTTTATGAGTTCTATCGAAAGTGCAATGAAAATTCTCCTGTTGCTTTTTTCATTACTTACGTACGCGGTATTGGAATTTATGGTGGATAATAACAGGCATTATAAATCGGGAGTGGATGATGCACTGTTATTTGCTTCTGCAGGCATGCTGTTAGGTAGTCTTATACTTATCCTTGAATCAGGTGCCTTAACTAATTGTATCCTTACATTCCTCATTTCGTTTTACTGTTCCCTTCGCTTTGCTGACAGATTTATGAGTGTAGTTGCGTCTCTTAGTTTTCTAGGCATTCTTTTTTTCCTGTTTACCGACCATCTCGGCATTTCGAAAGCTATCATACCTTTTGTACTCATGGCTGCTTCTGCCATTGTTTATTTTTTAGTGAGCAGGCTTCAAAAGAAAACCGAATTAAAAAACTATGAGCACTGTTTTACCGTAGTCATCATATCCAGCCTACTCAGTTTTTATGCCGCAGGAAATTATTACGTGGTTCGTGAAGTAAACAATGGTATGTTTCATTTAACCAGTGATGGTTCTTTACCTTTCGGTTGGTTGTTTTGGATATTAACTGTTATTCTGCCCATTGTGTATATTATCAGGGGTATCCAAAATAAAGATGTTATCCTGCTAAGGATCGGCGTATTGCTTATTGCAGCGATGATCTTCACCATCCGTTATTATTATGAAATTCTTCCCATAGAAATTGTGATGACAATTGCAGGATCCGTGCTGCTTACTCTTTCATATATTTTAATCAATTACCTGAAGCAAACCAGATTTGGCTTTACTTACATTGAGCAACCCCAGAAAGAAAAAGATGAAAAGTCGCTGATCGAATCTTTAATTATTGTTGAAACTTTAGGACAGCAAACCAAGGCCGACGACAGTACTAAATTTGGTGGCGGGAGCTTTGGTGGAGGCGGCGCTGGAAGTGACTATTGAATTTCAAATATTTTGCAGGATGCAAATGCAAATTTTTAACAATCCCAAAGACCTGGCATCGATCCAAAATGTATCCCCTCCTTTTTCCCTAAATTGCACCCGCAGTTATGGATAAATTCATTGTTTCGGCACGCAAGTACAGGCCACAAACCTTCGATACGGTTGTGGGGCAAAGTCATATCACCACTACATTAAAGAATGCCATCAGCCATAATCAACTGGCGCATGCATTTTTGTTTTGCGGTCCACGTGGTGTGGGTAAAACTACATGTGCCCGTATCCTGGCAAAGACTATCAACTGCGAAAACATTCAGCCCAACGGTGAGGCTTGTGATACATGCGTAAGCTGCCGCACATTTAACGAAGGAACATCGCTCAACATTCATGAGCTCGATGCGGCCAGTAACAACTCGGTGGACGATATCCGTTCGCTTATTGAACAGGTTCGTTTTGCTCCGCAGATGGGACAATATAAAGTGTACATCATAGATGAGGTACACATGCTCAGCTCCAGCGCCTTCAATGCATTTTTGAAAACACTGGAAGAACCTCCTTCCTATGCCATTTTTATTTTGGCTACTACCGAGAAGCATAAAATTCTACCAACCATCTTAAGCCGTTGCCAGATATTCGATTTTAAACGTATTACTATTAATGATACGGTTGATCACCTCGAAGAAATTGTAAAAAAGGAAGAAATACTGGCTGAGAAACCAGCGCTGCAAGTGATCGCACAAAAGAGTGAAGGTTGTATGCGTGATGCACTCAGCATCATGGATAAGATCGTAAGCTTTACCAATGGCGAACTCACTTATCAAAATACATTAGAGCATCTGAATATTCTGGATGCAGATTATTTCTTCAAACTGCTTGGTGCCATGCAGCAGCAGGACCTTGCTACAAGCATGTTGTTGTTTGATGATATCAATCGCAAAGGCTTTGAAGGTGATATGGTACTCAACGCCATGGCTGAATTCTTCCGCAACTTATTAGTTTGTAAAGATGAGAAGGTTGCCAACCTGTTAGAAGTGGTAGAAAGTTTTAAAGACAAATACACATCTACTGCTAAAAAAACATCTGCATCATATATCATCAGCGCATTGAATGTATTGAACGAAGCGGAGATCAATTACAAACAGGCTCGTAATAAACGACTGCATGTTGAGTTGGCTTTGATCAAACTCACTTATCTGCAGCAGGCACTTGATCTTTCTGATAAAAAAAAAGTAGTTGATAAAGCAAAGGCTGTTCAGTTTCGTGCATTAAAGGCAGTTGAGGTTAAAGAGCAAGTGGTTAGTGGTAAACCACAAATAATAGGTGAAGCAAAACTGATGGTTGAAGAACCTCAGCAGAAGTTGCAAACCACTAATAACAAAGTCCAGGAACAAAAACCAGTAATACCGGTTGCTGCAACCGCAACTACTACTTCTAAAACTTCATCAGCAGGAATTAAAGGTGGTTTATCAAAACTGCGGGAAAAAATTGCAGCCGAAAATAACAGTCCCAACAATCAACAAAAAGAAATTGATCAGGAAGGATTAAAGATTGCCTGGCAGGAATATATTCTGAAATTGAAAGCTGCCACCAAACATTCTGTTGTATCAACATTTGAAATGATGGAATGCCGTATGAGGTCGCCACTTGATTTTGAAGTGGTGGTGTACGGAAATATTCAACTTGGATTTTTGAAGCAGGAAAAAACAGCATTGCTGCAACATGTGCAACAGTTTTTCAAAAATCCTAACATCAACATTGTTGTTCAATTGATGGAAGAACCGGAAGATCTTACACCGGTAGAAAAGCCACTTTCAACCAAAGAGCAATTTATGCGGATGACTGAGAAATATCCATTGGTGAAAGATCTGAAAGACAGGCTCGGGTTGGAGTTGGATTATTAAATCAATTACCGCTTCTCCATTTTCATATCATAACGTAAAGCTGTTGTTATGATCATTGTTTTACCGTTGATGGTATAATCAGAAGCTTTGCAGGGATGAACAGATTGCAGGCCGCAGGACAGTAAGACCGTTAGAAATGCTGATCCTAAATTATCTTCCGCAACTTTCGTCATATTAAAGAAACCAAAATTGAGCTGGTTAGCTGCTGGCTTTGTGTAAGTGCCTCCATCAATAATATTTTTCAAAGTATTACCTGTGAAAGAGCCATCTGCTTTTAAAGAGAGCTGAATTTTCTCCATTGAGCCCGCAGGATAGGTTAAGGTGCTGCCAGTACTTTTATCCGTTATCTCTACCAACTGCCATGTTCCGGCTAAATCCGTGCTGGTTGTTTCTTTACCACAGGATGCTGACAAAATAAGCACGATGAATAAAATGGAAAGAAGACGCATAAGAGTTGTTTACTTGGATGACAAATTAAAACCAATTTCCGTTGCAAACAGGCTGTATTTCTACATTCAGGTAACGATCGCTCATACCCTTCAATAAACTAACAGTTATTGACAAGAAAGCACAGGTCGATAATTCCCCAAATTGCCTTAATTTCACGCCCTCATTACGACAAAAAACTGATCTTATGGCTGAAGTGATTCGTATGCCCCTGTTAAGTGATACCATGACCGAAGGAAAAATTGTGAAATGGAACAAACAGGTTGGCGATAAAGTTAAAAGCGACGATGTGCTTGCAGATGTTGAAACCGATAAAGCTACAATGGAAGTAGTTGGTTATGCCGATGGCACCTTACTCTACATTGGTGTTCCTGAAGGAAAAGCAGCACAGATCAATGAAATCATTGCAATTGTTGGTAAAGAAGGTGAAGACTATAAAGGCCTATTAGATGGCGGTTCGGCTGCTCCGGCACCTGCTGCTAAAGAAGAAAAAGCGGCCCCTGCCCCAGCTGCCGCTCCTTCGGCTCCTGCTGCTGCAGGTGTTGATGCGGATGCACTGGCAGGTCAGTTGGGTGTTACGGTTATTCGCATGCCTTTGTTGAGCGATACCATGACTGAAGGTAAAATTGTTGCCTGGAACAAAAAACTGGGCGATAGTGTAAAAGCTGATGAAAGTCTTGCCGATGTTGAAACTGATAAAGCAACCATGGAAGTAGTGCCTTATGTTGATGGTACTATTTTATATACTGGTGTTGAAGCAGGTAATGCCGCTAAAGTAAACGAAGTAATTGCGATAATTGGTAAAGCCGGTACTGATGTTACCGGTTTGGTAAACACCATAAAAAATCCGGGTGCTGCCGCTGCTCCTGCAAGTGCACCTGCTGAAACAAAAGCTGCTGCTTCAAGCGCTCCGGCTGCTGCTGCAACACCTTCTTCAGCAAGTACTGAAAACGGTCGTGTAAAAGCTTCACCTTTAGCTAAAAAAATTGCTGCGGATAAAGGCATTGATCTCCACGCTATACAAGGTAGTGGCGATGGTGGCCGTATCATTAAAGCAGATATTGATAATTACAAACCTGCGGCAGCTGCTGCAAGTGGTGCTCCTGCTGCTAAATCAGCAACCCCTTCTGCTCCGGTTATTGCTTTTACGCCGGGTGCAGGTGAAGGTTTTGTTGATACGCCCAACAGCAACATGCGTAAAACCATTGCACGTCGTTTGGGTGAAAGCATGTTCACAGCTCCTCACTTCTACTTGAAGATGGAGTTGAACATGGATAATGCAATGGCAGCACGTGCACAAATGAATGCCGTTAGTCCTGTGAAGATCAGTTTCCAGGATATGATGATCAAAGCTTGTGCAATGGCATTGCGTCAACATCCTGCAGTTAACTCTTCATGGATGGGTGAATTTATTCGCACTTACAATCATATTCATATTGGTAGTGCCGTGGCAGTTGACCAGGGATTGATCGTTCCAGTATTCAAATTTGCAGATCAGAAAAGTTTAAGCCAGATCGCTTCTGAAGCAAATGGATTGTACGATAAAGCAAGAACCGGTAAACTTCAACCGCAGGAATTTAGTGGTAATACTTTTACCATTTCTAACCTGGGTATGATGGATATTGAAGATTTCACTGCCATCATTAATCCTCCAGATAGCTGTATTCTTGCTGTTGGTCGCATTAAAGAAATTGTGATCAAGAAAAAAGATGGCAGCTTTGGTACAACTAATGTGATGAAAGTAACCTTGAGTTGCGATCACCGCAGTGTGGATGGTGCAGTTGGTTCATCGTTCCTGCAAACGCTTAAAAAGTATATCGAGAATCCTGTTACCATGTTGGTATAAGTGTATCTCTGATAATTTTATACGATCCCGTTGCAACACTGCAACGGGATTTTTTTATTGCTGATTGATTCTATCTTTATCAACTAAACAAATTCTTTATGTCCATCACCAATAATGCAGAACTGGAAGGCATGCAAAAGATCAGTAACGCTGTTGCTGTTACGCTGAAAGCCATGCGTGAATATGCAAAGCCCGGCATCAGCACAAAAGAACTGGATGATTATGGCGGAAGATTATTGGAAGAGATGGGCGCTAAGTCAGCACCATATCTCACTTATAAATTTCCTGGCTTCACATGCATTAGTGTAAACAAATCATTTGCTCATGGCATTCCTTCTACAAACATTATTCTGCAGGAAGGTGATTTGGTGAACATTGATGTATCGGCTGAGTTAGATGGCTATTGGTCGGATAATGGTGGTTCTTTTGTTGTGGGTGAAGATCTGCATCAACATCAGCCATTGGTCGATCTATCGAAACGAATTTTATATAATGCCCTTGATAGTATAAAAGGCGGGGTGCGTATTGCAGACATTGGAAAGCTAATTGAAACACAAGCAAAGAAAGCCAATTGCAAGGTGATACAAAATTTAACGGGTCATGGCGTTGGCAGAAGTTTGCACGAAGATCCGCTGGAGATACCGAACTATTACGATCGCTTCAATACAAAACGATTTCGTAAAAATTCAGTTGTAGCCATTGAAACATTTATTGCTACACATTCAACACAAGCTATTGAACTTGCAGATGGCTGGACCTTTGTTGGCAACAAAGGTGGTTATGTTGTGCAGCATGAACATACCATCATCGTAACTGATGGCAAGCCGGTTATTCTTACGGCAGCCAATGGCGTCTGATTAATAATATAAGTCGTGCCGTCTGTATATATTGCAATGAATGGGTAAAACATTTACAAACATTTTATTGGCGATAACTCTCCTTATCTCCTGCCTGTTTTATTCCATGCATGGGAGAAAGAGTCTTGTATTTTACGGAGATGCGTTAGGTTATTATTTGTACCTGCCCACTACTTTTATTTACAATAATGTCGGCAACCCGGAAACTTTACCAAAAGACAAAGGCATAGATCCGGTTGTGACAAATTATGTTGCTGCAATGTCTGCTCAATTGGGCAAAAGCAAAAAAGGATATGTAGTTAATCAATACAGCTATGGTACTGCATTTTTTGAATTGCCATTTTTTGCAACGGCGCATTGTATTAAAAAAATATCAAACAAAGAAGCAGATGGTTTTACTAACACCTATGCAAACGCCATTCGCATTTCAACGATTGCTTATCTTTTGCTGGGTTTGTTTTTCGTATTTAAATCGTTATTGGAATTTGTTGATCGCAACACGGCAATTGCAACAACCTGTCTCATGCTGATAGGCACCAATCTTTTCTGGTTCTCTTTCTACCAGGCTGGCATGGCACACAGCCCGTTGTTTTTCCTGTATGCTTTGCTGTTGTTTCTTACCATCAAAGTGCATAAGAAACCTTCGATACTGTTATTTGTGCTGATCGGTTTCGTTACAGGGTTTATAACCATCATTCGCCCTTCAGATATTTTATGTTTGCTTATTCCTGTTTTGTTTGGCATTTACAATCGGTCATCGTTTGTTGAAAAAAAGCAATTCATCCGGAAGAATGCTCTCTTTATCGGCATTGCAGCTGTTTGTTTTTTGTTGCCACTAGTTCCTCAACTACTCTACTGGAAAAAATTTGGAGGATCATTTTTCTACGACAGTTATGCAAACCAAAGCTTTGATTTTTTACATCCAAAGATCGTTGACGGTCTGTTTGGTTTTAAGAATGGCTGGCTGGCTTATACACCTATCATGCTGTTTGCGTTGGCTGGACTTGTGTTTGCCAAACGTTTCAGGAATGTGCAATTATTATTCTTCACCCTATTGCCGATATACATTTACGTCATTTACTCGTGGTGGTGTTACAATTATATCAACGGCTTTGGCTCCCGCCCAATGATCCATCTTTACCCTTTGCTGGCAATCCCTTTGGCATCATTAATAAGCATCCCAGCAAAGAAGAGAATCATACAGATTGCATTGTGGATACTATTATTGTTTTGCTGCTTCGTAAATATTAAACAGAGCATTCAACAGGCAAAAGGAGAAATGTGGAGCGAAGAGTCGAATGCAAAATTTAATCTTCAAACACTTTTTAAATCAAAACTCAACTACAATGATCTTGTGGTAATGGATTGTGGAGAAAAACAACCCTCATCATCATCGCTTCCTTTACTTAAAGCTTATGCCGAACTCAACTTATACAACAGTGTGCAACAAAAAGATTTCATCCGCATGAGTGAGCAGGAAGAGTTTTCTCCTGCTTCATTACAATATTTTATTACGGAAAAAGATATCGCTGCGAAATACATAAAAACAAGCGGCGTGTTCAACGCACCTGAACAAGTATATGATTGGTACCGATACCAGTTGATGGTGTTAACAGTTACACGTAATGGCGAGTCATTATTGTGGAAAGCAATTAAGATTAACAATAAAATCGGACTAGCTGATAGCTCCTGCTTGAAACATGCACGTATTGATCTTCGTCATTCGGATATTGATCAATGGGAACCGGTTCACTTCTATGTACCGCTTTCGTTTAAACTGCAAAAAGGCGACGAGGTAAAAGCGATTGTGTGGAATTTAGCCCGCAAACCATTGCTCATCAAAAATCTCAAGCTGGAATTCTATTAATAGATCACATCACTTCCTTAAACTGCAAGCCAGCCGAAATAAACAAAGCTTACATTTACAATAAGCATTATCAACCATGTTAAGGAAAAGTACAATACAGCTTTTGCGATTTCATTTCTCCATTTTTTTAATGCCGGTGTTTTGGTTTGCGTTAACGCAACTCGTAAACATCAATTGGATAAATGCTGCACTGATCTTTTTTATTCTGCATGTCCTCGTATATCCATCAAGCAATGGTTATAACAGTTATATGGACAGGGACGACTCCCCTATTGGCGGCCTGGCCAACCCTCTGCAACCCACAAAGCAATTATTTTATGTAACGGTTGCCATGGATGTTTTGGCAATTGCGCTTTCATTCATTATAAGCCCCCCGTTTGCCCTAGGTATTCTTATTTATATTATTGGTTCAAGATTGTACAGCTATCGTGGCATCAGGCTCAAACAATACCCCATCATTGGCTACCTTACTGTCATTACACTCCAGGGAGGCCTGGTTTTCTGGATGGTGTTTCATGGATCATCCATGTTGCTTAAAACAGGCATGCCGATTGCAGGTATGATAGCAGCAAGCTTATTGATCGGTGGGTTTTATCCACTCACACAAATCTATCAGCACAAGCAGGACAAGGAAGATGGTGTTACAACTATCAGTTACATGCTGGGCTATCGTAGAACGTTCATATTCTGTGCTATTGTTTACTCTGTTGCAATGTTATTTGTTGGATACACATTCTTTTCGTCATTAATGATCAAAGAATTTTTTATCCTGGCCATCTTTTTTCTGCCCATTCTCGTTTATTTCTTATGGTGGGCAGCTAAAGTGTGGAGAGAAGATAGTTTTGCCGATTTTAAACATACCATGCAAATGAATGTTTTGGCAAGTATATGCACCAATGCGGCATTCATTACGATCTTAATCATGAATCAATTTGAGTAAACTTGTTTCAATTGGCACAGCCGTTCCGGCATTTAAACATGCACAGAAAGATATCCTTCAGTTCATGCAGGAAGTGTATGCGTTGGACTCGACCGAAAACAGGAAATTAAAATTTCTTTACAATCATAGTGGCATTGAAACACGGTATTCCGTTGTTCCGGATTATAGCCACCAGTTACCTGAATGGAAATTTTATCCGCATACCGAAAATCTTGAACCGTTTCCTGATCTTGAAAAACGCATGCGCTGGTTTAATCGCTATGCGGCACCGTTATCTGTTGATGCAATCCGGCAATGTATTTCAGGAAAGATCAACAGCCAGGATATTACCCACCTTATTACGGTGAGTTGCACCGGCATGAGTGCACCAGGTCTGGATTTGATGGTGATGGAGTTGATGGATCTTCCAAAAAACATTTTTCGCACTTCTGTCAACTTCATGGGATGTTACGCAGCTATACATGGATTAAAAATGGCAGACATGATCTGCAAAACAGTTCGCAACGCTAAAGTAATGGTTGTTTGTACGGAACTATGCACTTTGCACTTTCAGAAAGAAACAAGCCCTGACAGCATTGCTTCCACTCTTTTGTTTGGTGATGGAAGTGCAGCTGCATTAGTAATGCATGATGATGCAACAACAGACGGTTTATATCTAAAAAGTTTTTATAGCGAAATCGTTCCAAAAGGCAAACGGGATATGGCATGGGAACTTTCATCAACAGGTTTTTTAATGACCTTGAGTGGATATATTCCTGATCTTATTAAAGAAGATTTTGCTCCTTTGGTTGAACGTGCACTGCAACACGCTGGCATGCAACAAAAAGATATCAGCAATTGGTGTATTCACCCGGGTGGCAAACGTATTGTGGAAACCATTCATCAATCGTTAGAATTGGAAGAAGGAAAACTACAAGCTTGTTATGATGTGTTGCGTAACTACGGTAATATGTCATCTCCAACTATATTGTTTGTGCTGAAAGAATTGATGCAAAACAGCAGCGATAATGAATCCATTTTTGGCGCAGCCTTTGGCCCTGGTTTAACAATGGAAACCTTTGTAGCTTCAACACATGCCTGATCTTTCTAAACGATCATATCAAAAAGAAATACTTGACGGTGATGATAGTCCGTTTGAAGACATCAGGCAGAATATGAAAGAGCTTGATGTTATTAATACATGGTTGGGTGGTCACAAAATTACGATCAAAGGTCTTGAGCAATTATTGAATAGGGTAAGTCACACGCAACTGCTTGTTTGTGAAATTGGCTGCGGTGGCGGCGACAACCTAAGAGTAGTACAACAACACTGCAAAAGAAAAAGCATCAACATTCAATTAATTGGCATTGATATCAACCCACATTGTGTTGCTTATGCTCAATCAAGAGAAGAAAATAAAGGGATCGAATTTATTTGTTCCGACTATTCATCAACTGTATTTCCTCAAAAGCCAGACATAATCTTTTCTTCGCTGTTCTGTCACCACTTTACAGAAGATGAATTACGATTTCAATTTACCTGGATGAAAAACAATTCTACGCTGGGTTTTTTTGTGAACGATTTGCACCGCCATACATTGGCGTATTATTCAATCAAATTGCTCACCCGTCTTTTCTCTAAATCTTATCTTGTAAAAAATGATGCCCCATTGAGTGTAAAGAGAGGATTTAAACGGGAAGAGATCATGCAGATCTGTGAACGATCATCTATTAGCACCTATGAACTGAAATGGATGTGGGCATTTCGCTGGCTGCTTATTTTTAAACATGTTTGAAAAGCATTATGATATTGCAATTATCGGCGGCGGTCTTGCCGGGTTAGCTTTGGCTATTCAGTCAGCAAAGCAAGGTTATGAGGTAGTGCTGTTTGAAAAAGAAAAGTATCCCTACCATAAAGTGTGTGGCGAATACATCAGCATGGAAAGCTGGAATTTTCTTGAATCATTAGGTGTGCCTTTATCCGAATTGAATTTGCCAATCATTAAACAGCTCGAAGTATCCTCACCCAACGGCAACATCTTCAAGCATGAACTGCCGCTTGGTGGATTTGGTATCAGCCGATACAAACTTGATGAAATGCTGGCGAACATTGCACGACAACACAATGTTACTTTGCTTGAAGAAACAAAGGTTAACGATATAAATTTTGCAAATGATGAATTCAGTATTCAATCAACCGCTGGTGAGTTTAATGCTAAAGTAGCTGCCGGCTGTTTTGGTAAACGAAGTAATTTCGATGTAAAATGGAACAGATCTTTTGTTCAACAAAAACCCAACAAACTAAACAACTATATTGCAGTTAAATATCATGTGCGCATCAACCGACCTGCACATGTTATTGCATTGCATAATTTCGAAAATGGGTACTGCGGTATTTCACAGATTGAAGAAGACAAATATTGCCTCTGCTATTTAACCACCGCTAATAACCTGAAAAAAAATAACAACAGTGTTCAGCAAATGGAGCAAAGCATCCTCTGCAAAAATCCTCATCTTAAACAACTATTTGCCGAGGCTGAAATTCTTTACGACACGCCAGTCACCATTTCGCAGATTAGCTTCGAACAAAAAAAACAAGTGGAGCATCATGTTTTGATGATCGGCGATGCCTCCGGCATGATCACACCACTTTGTGGAAACGGAATGAGTATGGCATTACATGGAAGCAAACTTGCATTCAACCAGATACATACTTTTTTGCAGCAACATATAACGAGGCAACAGATGGAAGAAATTTACAGCAGCAACTGGCAACAACAGTTTACAAAACGCTTGCAAACAGGCAGGCTTATCCAAAGCTTATTCGGTAAACCTGCTGTCACAAACATGTTCATCAATTCGGTCAAGGCACTACCCTTCCTGGCCAAACCACTTATACGAGTCACCCACGGCCAATCTTATTAAAAATTAATTTTCAGTAATTACTGAAAATTCGGAATTGTTTGCTAACTTAGGCCCATGAAATTATCGGAAGCCAAACAACAGTTCATCAGCACCTGGGGCGCAATGGGTACGCATTGGGGTATTAACCGCACCATGGCCCAGGTACATGCCTTACTGATGATCAGTCCTGACCCACTTACACAGGACGATGTAATGGCTCAATTAAATATCAGCCGTGGTAATGTGAATATGAACATTCGTGACCTGATCGATTGGGGCTTGGTTGATCGTGTGTTGATACAAGGTGAACGTAAAGAATATTTTACAGCCGAAAAAGATATCTGGAAAGTAGCACGCCAGATCATTAAAGAACGTAAGAAGCGTGAACTTGACCCCATGATGAAACTGATGGATCAGTTGAGTAAAGTGGATGGCGATAAAAAAGATAAAGAAGTAAAAACGTTTCTTGATACCATCAGTGGTATTAAGAAATTTGGTGCACATGCCGACAGTATGCTTGATGTTGTTGTGAAAAGTGATGAGAACTGGTTCATCAGCACGGCCATAAAGCTCTTTAAATAATTGATCACTGATCAATACAGCCGATTCGTTCGGCTTTTTTAAAACATATATCTTTCATTTTTTTCTGA
Source organism: Lacibacter sp. (assembly GCF_057361365.1). Lineage (NCBI taxonomy): Bacteria > Pseudomonadati > Bacteroidota > Chitinophagia > Chitinophagales > Chitinophagaceae > Lacibacter > Lacibacter sp. The sequence continues at coordinate 259,132 of NZ_JBMQSG010000012.1, forward strand.
AATTTTAAAATACATAAAACATGAAACTGTTCAAGCAAATAGAATTTTACAGTAGTGTATTGTTAATCGCCGCCTTTGCTATAAGCTGGCTCATTACCAGAGACGATGAATTGATATTGACAGGGTATTTTGTTGTGGGCGGGTTGCATGTTATTGGTATGATCACTCATGCAATGATGCATTGGTTTACGAATAGCAGAAGTCTTCGTTTATATTATCACTGGCTGGTTGTTATTCTTCTTTTGCTTATCCCTGTCGGCATAGGCTTATTTATTCTTTTGTTTGCTGCTCCTTTTATGGCTGTGCTATATACATGGATCTGCTGGCGTGAGCTACGTGCCTTAGAATTGAAAGAGTTAGTGCATTTGAAATGAGACAAAAATAATTTATCATCAAAACAATGTTATGAACTACACAATCCCCAATTGGCTTATTTACACCGGTGCTGCCGGTCAAGTCTTCACAGCATTGGTTTATCCTTATGTTCGTCATAAAGTTTTTGATTGGTATAACGATATCAAAAAACTAAAACCACTTAACCAGGAAATTGCAAAAACTTATGGACGCTATATACAAGGTTTGAATTTTTCTTTTGGTTTGATTTCTTTTTTGTTGGCAGATGAATTAAAGAATGGTAGTCCACTTGCAATTGCCATAACCGGGTTAATTGCAGCATACTGGACCGGAAAAGTAATCACTCAGTTCGCATACTACCCCATGTATGAAATTCCCAATAAACTCATATTCAAAATTGGTGAAGTATTGATGAATACATTGTTCTTCACATTTGCTGTGGTGTTTATTTGGTTGTTTGTAACCAATCTTATCCAATATTTTAATTAATTACTGCCGAAACCCCTTCCGAAAAATTGTCGTTAACTTTAGAGTATGAAAAAGAAAACACTTGTACTCGGCGCATCTGATCAGCCGCATCGCTACAGCTACCTTGCGATTCAACGTTTGCGTAATAAGGACCATGAAGTGGTTGGTATTGGTAAACATACTGGTCAGGTGGGTGATGTAACAATCGAAACAGAAAAACGTGCGATTGAAAATATTGATACTGTTACACTTTACCTGAACCCAACACATCAAAAACAGTATTACGATTATATCCTTTCTTTAAAACCTAAACGCATCATCTTCAACCCGGGTGCCGAGAATGAAGAACTGAAGCAACTTGCTCTTGAGAATGATATTCAGCCCATGGAAGCATGTACCTTGGTGATGCTGGGCACGGGACAATACTAACAGTACGCATTAACCGTATGCCGTCGTTGTAAATGTTCATCGTCTGTGGTCTGTCATCCATCGTCATATCCCCGTTATCCCCAGCTGTTAACAAACACATAATTGCAGCGCCTTGCTTTCGCTGAAAATAGTTTCGTAAATTAGGGAAACCACTTTTTTATGACACCACACTATTGGTGCCATGTGGCCAAAATCAAATAAAAATTTAGCACATGAAATGGAGAAAATTCAATGGCGAGCACATACGCAT